>NZ_JBDZDT010000013.1:0-106411 GCF_040049275.1 Aquabacter albus
GAGTAGGTCGCTGCCAGGCCTGCAAAGGACATGACCGGAAGACAAAAATCGCACAAATGCCCATAATCACGATCCCAAACCAAAAAGGCCGTTCGCTCACGCGAACGGCCTTCTTGCGTTGTCTTGACGACAGGAAATAAGCCGGCAAATTAACGGCCCAGGGCCAAGGTTAGTCTCGATCCGTTGAAGCACTCCGGCTGCACCCGCACCTCCGGAACGTGCTCCAGCTGCTCCAACTCACATTTTTAGTCGGCTTAGGCCACCCCGGGCCACCGGAGACCTTTCCATGTTATGCCTTCGGCGCAACAAGGCATTCACGCCGAAATGCATTTTGCGTGTTGGGGGCAACATGACCGACCAAAAGGGCCGTGAGGAACGGGCGCTGCCGTGCGCCGATCATTCTGAAAATCATCTTCTTCCGGAGACATCCCTCTCGCGCCGCGGCTTCCTCGCCGCCGGTGCTGCCGGGATTCTCGCGCCCAGCCTCGCCGGAACCGCTTTGGCGCAGGGCGCCGGGCCGGCGGCCCACGGGTCCGGCCACGGCATGACGCATGGCGGCCCCGCCATCACCCCGACGCAGGACGCGCCGCTGGATCCTTATGGTGCGCGGCAAGTGCGCTTTCCCGAGAACGCGCCGCTGAAAGATCCTGAAGTCCGCAGCTCTGCCAATGGCGTGCTCGAAACCACGTTGCGCGCCTCATACGATTATCACGACGTGGGCGGCTACCGGCTGTACCTGCGCAATTATGAAGGCATGATCCCCGGGCCCACGCTGCGGGTGAAGCCCGGCGACGTCCTCAAGATCCGGCTCATCAACGATCTGCCGCCGAACCGCGACCAGATGCCCGAGCAGATGAACCAGCCACATCTGCTCAACACCACCAACTTCCATTTCCACGGCTCGCACGTGAGCCCCAGCGGCATCGCCGACAATGTGATGCGCTCGATGCATCCGGGGCAGAGCTATGACGTGGAGATCGCCATCCCCGTCGACCACACCCGGGGGCTTGCCTGGTATCACCCGCACCATCACGGCTCGGCGGACATCCAGATCGCCAGCGGCATGGCGGGCGCCATCGTCATCGAGGGCGATTTTGCAGATGTGCCGGAGATCGCGGCCGCCAAGGAGCGGGTCCTGGTGCTGGGCGAAGTGGTGTTCGATGCCCACGGCATGGTGGAGGGATTCGACACCGTCTTTTCCGAAACCTCCGTCCGTTTCCTTACCCTCAACGGCCAGCGCGCCCCGATGCTGACCATGCGGCCGGGCGAAGTGCAGCGCTGGCGCCTGCTGCATGCTGGCTATCAGGACGATCTGTTCCTCTTGCTCGCCCAGCATCAGCTCATCGCGATCGCCAGGGATGGCATCGGCCTCTCCACAATGGGGATGGGAGAGGTGCGGACCGACCAGAAGGATCTGCGGGACGCATTGCTCATCGGCCCGGGGCAGCGCATCGACGTGCTGGTGAAAGCCGGCGCGCCTGGCATCTACGATCTCAAGGCCCTGCCGTACAACCAGGGCTATCCGTCGCCTTCGGGCCTCATCGCGCGGCTGAAGGTGGAGGGCGAACCCTTGCCCATGAACCTGCCCGCGCGTTTACCGCCTCCGCCGCTTGCCACCATCCGCGACGAGGAGATCACGAACCGGCGGCAGCTCACCTTTTCGGCCATCGTGCCTGAGAACGAGGCGGCGGCGAACTGGCGCGAGTTCCGTTTCCAGGTGGATGGAAAAAGCTTCGACATGAACCGCGTGGACCAGCGGGTGAAGCTTGGCGCAGTGGAGGAGTGGACGATCAAGAACCTCCACTTCCACGACCACATCTTTCACATCCACACCAACCCGTTCCAGCTCGTGAAGGTGAACGGGGAGGCGGTGGCGCCGGTCTGGCTCGATACGGTGGTGCTGCCGCGCTATGGCAGCGTGACCTTGCGTTCCCGCTTCCTCGATTTCACCGGCAAGTTCATGCTCCACTGCCACATGATGAATCATGAGGAGCTGGGCATGATGCAGGTGGTGGAGGTTTATGACGGGGCGTGATCGCCCGTGTCGGCTTGCGCGGATTTCCCGGCCTTCCGCGCGAGCTTGCGCTCGAGTTTCTGCCCGAACGCCTTCGCCTTGCTGTCGAACAGATCCGCGTGCAGGGCGCGGGCCTTGCGGATAAGGTCGTGCTGGCGGGCGTCCGCAGCCTCCGCGAGCCGGGCGCGCAGCTCCTCGGGCAGGCGCGCGCCTGCGCCGTCCAGATGGTGGCGCAAGGTCTCGATGTCCTGATAGGTGCCGAGAACATCGCGCAGCTTTTGGGTCCGGCGGGCGCGGCGCTTGCCCGTGCCGGCGGGGAGGTCCGCGAGGAATGACATCTGGTAGCGGTGGGTCACCACGCGCTTCCTCAAATCGTGCATGCGCTCGGGCGCACTGAAATCGTCGGCGGCCCGCGCCTTGGCGTATCCTTTGCGGACGCCGTCCAGAATGTCCGTTTCGCAAGCCTCTGCATCGAGCGTTGCCGCATGACGGGCGTGGGCCTCCGTGAGCCAGCCGCGCAACGTGCGTTCATGGCTCGCGGCCTCGTCGGCGCCGTCCTGATCCTTGCCGATGAGGCTGGCGGCGCGATCCGCATCCTCCGGTCCCAGCCGCTCGGCCTTGGCCATGTCTGCAAGCGCGTCGCGGCAGGCCTGGCGGTCGCGGGAGGAGGACAGCTCCCGGGCCGCGTCCGCCGCAAGGCGCCGCGCCGCCTTCGCCTCGTCGCTTCCCATGAGTCGCAGCAGCGCCCTGTATTCCTTGATGGCCTTGCGCGCGTCGTGGACCATCTCGGTGGCATCGGGCAGCGCGAGGGCCTGTTCCACCTTGTCCAGCGCCGTTTCGAACTGCGCGGCGAGCGCAGCGCCATCGACAGCACGGCGCGCCGGGCGGCCGCTGCGAAGCGGCCTGCGGGACGGCGCGGTGGGGTCGGCATGGGTCATAGGCATGGATCCGAAATGCGCGCCGGCACAGTTGCCCGACACTGTGGCCAATGTGCCACTATGCCATAACGTGCCGGAAGAGTCTGCGGATGTCGCCCTGCGCGCCTGCCCCTCCGTCATGAAAATCAAACCAAGGCAACGCTTTGCCGGCGCTCGACCGCCGAAGGGTAAGGATGCGCCTTAGTTTTTAATTACTCCAATTAGGAATAATATAGATCAGCTTAGATTCAGTCTAATTTCGATGTTCCTGCAAAGGGTTGATGTCAGGAAAGCATCCGTCCTAGAAACCAGCCAGCGAAAACACATGACTTTGTTTTCATTGTGGATGAATTTCGAAGGAGTTCCGAACATGGGGCGGGCTGATTTCTCCGGGGGTATTCGGTCTTCCAAGCATTCCGAGAGTCGCGGCGGTCTGAAGGGGCCGCTCCAGTTCGGCATGGGAATCGCCTCTGCCATGGTCGGCGTGCCCGCAATGGCGCAGCAGGCCGCCGCGCCCACGGAACTGGATCTGCCCACCGTGCAGGTTCAGGACAATACCGGCGGCTTCGTGGCGACCACCACCGGCGTCGCGCGCCTGCCGGTGCCGATCTTCGACATGCCCCAGCAGGTGAACGTCGTCACCGAGAAGGTGCTGCAGCAGCAGAACGACACTACGCTGGAGCAGGCGCTGCGCAACATCTCCGGCATCACCTTCTCCGCCGGCGAGGGCGGCCAGCAGGGTGACAGCCCCATCATCCGCGGCTTCTCGGCCCGCGGCGACATCTTCCGTGACGGCATCCGCGACACCGGCTGGTACACCCGCGATATGTTCAATATCGAGGCGGTGGAAGTGTTCATGGGGCCGTCCTCGTTCGCCTTCGGGCGCGGCTCCACGGGCGGCGTGATCAATATGGTCTCGAAGCTGCCGAAGGATGCGACCTTCGTCACCGGCGACGTGACCGGCTATACCTCGACCGGCTGGCGCGCGACCTTGGATGCGAACGCCAAAGTGAACGACAACGTCACCGCCCGCATCAACTTGATGGGCCAGAACGTCGACACCGCCGACCGCGACAACGTCAATTCCGAGCGCTGGGGCATCGCCCCGTCCGTGACCTTCAACCTGAATGACCGCACCAAGATCACGGCGTCCTATTATTACCAGCATGAGAGCGGCGTGCCGGACTATGGCGTGCCCTACCTGCCGTCGTCCACGCTGAGCACCTCGGCGGGGAATTTCGGCCAGCCCACGGGCGGCTATTACGGCAATGGTCAGGCGACCCCGCCGGTTCCGGTCAACCGCAGCAACTGGTACGGCGTGACCAACGGGCCGTTCGCGGATTCCATCAGCACCGACACGAACATCGGAACGCTCTATATCGAGCATGAGCTGAACGACTTCGTCACCATCAGCAACGGCACGCGCTACAGCATGACGGATCGCAACGTCATCGTGACCGCGCCGCGCGGCCTGGGCACTTCGAACAACGTGGTGTTCCCGAGCCCCCTGACGCCGCAATACTATAACTATCCCGTGCAGAGCATGACCATCGGTCAGCAGCGCTTCAACACGGTGACGGACAACGACCAGCTCACCAACATCACCGACATGGTGGCGAAGTTCCAGACCGGCATCTTTGAGCACACCATGAATGCCGGCATGGAGCTCACCAAGGAAACCCGCGCACAGCAGCGGGTGAACTACTGCAACCAGTCTGCCACGGCTTGCCGCACCAGCCTGTGGGCGCCCAACAACACTTCGGCCAGCTCCGGAATCGGCGGCTTCCCGAACTACCTGCCCACCGCCAACACCACCGACATGACCGACATCGCCTTCTATGCGGGTGATCAGGTGAAGATCGGTGAATATTGGCAGGTGATGGGCTCGGCCCGCTGGGACATCGCCAGCACCACCTACAACTCCACCACCACCGGCGTGACCACGTCGCTCCAGAACGACGAAAACCTCTTCAACTACCGTTTCGGCGTGGTGTTCTCCCCCATCAAAACGGTGAACCTCTACGTCACCTACGGCACCTCCTCGAACCCCTCCTCGGAGTTCGGCGTGCTTGATACCGGCACGGTGACGCTCGCCCCGGAAAGCAACAACACCTGGGAAGCCGGCGTGAAGGCGGAGGTGCTCGACGGCCGCGTGATCCTCACCGGCGCCGCGTTCCAGACCACCAAGACCAACACCCGCGTTCCCACCGACCCGGTGGCGGGTCTGCCGCCGCAGGTTCTGGGCGGCGAGCAGGTGGTGAAGGGCATCTCGCTCGGCGCCGGCGGCGCCATCACCGAGCAGTGGGACCTCACCCTCAGCTACACCTACATGCAGACCGAGGTCACCAGCGCCGGCCCGGCCCCGACCCTCGCCAACCTCGCCACCGTGGGCAAGGAACTGCCGAACGCCCCGCCGAACTCGTTCTCCATGTGGACGAGCTACGACCTCACGCCCCAGCTCACCATCGCCGGCGGCGCGACCTTCAACGACAACACGTTCGCCAACGTCCAGAACACGGTGTACGTGCCGTCCTACTGGAACTTCGATGCCATGGCGAGCTACCAGATCAACAAGAACTTCCAGGTTCAGCTCAACATCTACAACATCACCAACGAGCTCTATTACGCGCAGTATTACGGCGGCCACGCCGTTCCCGCTGCCGGCCGCTACGCGGCGCTCACCGCGCGGGCGACGTTCTGAACGACGCCCCGTGAAGACCCGCGTCGCCATGACCTCCGGCGGCGCGGGTTTCTTTCTTTTCAGGACGCCTGCCCATGATGATCCATATTCCCAATGTCCTTACCCGCGAGCAGGTGCTGCGCTGCCGGCAGATGTTCCAGCGGGTCGAGTGGGTCGACGGACGTATCACGGCAGGTCCCCAGACCAGCGCGGTCAAGCGCAACCTCCAGATTCCCGAGGACGACCCGGAAGCTCTGGAATGCGGGCAGATGATCGTCTCGGCGCTCTACCGCTCGGCGCTGTTCATGTCGGCGGTGCTGCCGAACCGCGTCATGCCGCCCATGTTCAACCGCTATGACGAGGGCATGACCTTCGGCTCCCACGTGGACAATGCCATCCGCCATATCCGTGGCGGCAGCATGCGCACCGATGTCTCCACCACCCTCTTTCTTTCCGACCCCGAGGATTATGACGGCGGCGAGCTGGTGGCCGAGGACACCTACGGCTCCCACGCCGTGAAGCTGCCGGCGGGCGATGCGGTGATCTATCCCGCCACCTCACTGCACCACGTGACGCCGGTGACGCGCGGGGCGCGCATCTCGTCCTTCTTCTGGACCCAGAGCCTCATCCGCGACGAGGCCCAGCGCGGGCTCCTGTTCGACATGGACATGGCCATCATGCGCCTCAACCAGGATCATCCCGGCCATCCCTCCTCGGTCCAGCTCACGGGCGTCTATCACAACCTCCTGCGCCAATGGGCGGAGGTGTGAGGACAAGGGGGGCTCCCTCTCCCGCTTGCGGGGGAGGGCTGGGGAGGGGGCAGATGCGGCCTCTCCAAATCCCCGGCCTTTCCGGCCTGCGGCCGGCCCCCTCCCTAACCCTCCCCCGCAAGCGGGAGAGGGGACGATGTCGCCCCAGGCCATTCCCACCCTCGAACGCCTCCAAACGGAATTGATTTCGTGCCCCGCGGGGCGCATAAATCCCCGCCGATCAAATCGATTAGATGCCCGACAGGCGCGGGCGCGGGAGAGACCCATGGCGGGAGCGGACACGAAGGCCGGAGATCAACCCGAAGCGCACGGCCGCAAGCTGCGCTCGCAGCTCTGGTTCGACAATCCCGACAATCCCGGCATGACCGCGCTCTATCTGGAGCGCTACCTCAATTTCGGCCTGACGCGGGGCGAATTGCAGTCCGGCAAGCCCATCATCGGCATCGCCCAGACCGGCTCCGACCTCTCCCCCTGCAACCGCCACCATCTCGACCTTGCCAAGCGCGTGCGCGAGGGCATCGCGGCGGCGGGCGGCATCCCGTTCGAATTCCCGGTCCATCCCATCCAGGAGACCGGCAAGCGGCCCACCGCCGCCCTCGACCGGAACCTCGCCTATCTCGGCCTCGTGGAGATCCTCTACGGTTATCCCCTTGACGGCGTGGTGCTGACCACCGGCTGCGACAAGACCACCCCGGCCTGCATCATGGCGGCGGCCACCGTGAACATTCCCGCCATCGTGCTCTCCGGCGGGCCCATGCTGAACGGCTGGTGGAAGGGCGAGCGCACGGGCTCGGGCACGGTGGTCTGGAAGGCGCGCGAGCAGTTTGCGACCGGCGAGATCGACTACGACACCTTCATGGACGTGGTTGCCTCCTCCGCCCCTTCGGTCGGCCATTGCAACACCATGGGCACCGCCTCCACCATGAACGGGCTTGCCGAGGCGCTCGGCATGTCGCTGCCCGGCTGCGCCGCCATCCCCGCGCCCTATCGCGAGCGCGGCCAGATCGCCTATGAGACCGGCAAGCGCATCGTCGACATGGTGTGGGAGGATCTGAAGCCTTCGGACATCCTCACCCGCGAGGCGTTCGAGAACGCCATCCGCGTGAATTCCGCCATCGGCGGCTCCACCAATGCGCCCATCCATCTCAACGCCATCGCCCGCCATGTGGGCGTGCCGCTCACCGTGGACGACTGGCAGAGCGTCGGCCACAAGATCCCGCTTCTGGTGAACCTCCAGCCCGCGGGCGAGTATCTCGGCGAGGAGTTCCATCGCGCCGGCGGCATCCCGGCGGTGGTGGCCGAGCTGATCGCGAAGGGCAAGATCCACGAAGGCGCCCTCACCGTGAACGGGCACTCCATGGGCGAGAACTGCAAGGGCAAGCTCTCCTGGGATCGCGAGGTGATCCGCGCCTACGACACCCCGCTGAAAGAGGATGCCGGCTTCATCGTGCTGCGCGGCAACCTCTTCGACAATGCCATCATGAAGACCAGCGTGATCTCGCAGGAGTTCCGCGAGCGCTTCCTCTCCGATCCCGCGCACCCGAACGCCTTCGAAGGGCGCGCCGTGGTGTTCGACGGGCCGGAGGACTACCATCACCGCATCGACGACGCCTCCCTCGGCATCGACGAGCACACGCTTCTCTTCATCCGCGGCACCGGGCCGGTGGGCTATCCCGGCGGCGCGGAGGTGGTGAACATGCAGCCTCCCGCCGCGCTGATCAAAAAGGGCATCCATGCGCTGCCCTGCATCGGCGACGGCCGGCAGTCCGGCACGTCCGGCTCGCCCTCCATCCTCAATGCCTCGCCGGAGGCGGCCGCCGGCGGCGGGTTGGCGCTGCTGAAGACCGGCGACCGGGTGCGCATCGACCTCAACAAGGGCACAGCCGACATCCTGATTTCGGACGCGGACCTCGCCCAGCGCCGCGCCAATCTCCAGGGGCATGGCGGCTTCCCCATCCCCAAGAGCCAGACGCCGTGGCAGGAGATCCAGCGCGGCATGGTGGAGCAGTTCGACGAGGGCATGGTCCTCAAGCCGGCGGTGAAATATCAGCGCGTCGCCCAGACCATGGGCGTGCCGCGCGACAACCACTAGGGCTTACCCATGTCCGAGGAAGCTGCCCCGCAGCCCGTGGGGGAGAGTATCGACGGCCCGCCTGCCCGCCGTCCTGCGCGCGAGGCACTGGAGGGGCGCCACATCCATGTGGTGCCCTTCGACGTGGATCTGCACGCCCGTGATGTCTACGACGCCTCCCACGGGCCGGGGGGCGAGGCGCTCTGGACCTATCTCTTCGCCGGTCCCTTCCCCGACGAGGTGACGTTCCGGCGCTATTATGCCGAAGCGGCCCAAAAGCCGGACCCGTTGCTCTACGCGCTGGTGGATGCCAGGACCGGCGAGGCGGTGGGGCACGCCACCTATATGCGCATCGAGCCGGCAAACCGGGTGATCGAGGTGGGCAACATCCTCTATACGCCCGCGCTCGCCCGTTCGGCGGCGGCCACCGAGGCCATGTACCTCATGATGCGCCACGCTTTCGAGGATCTCGGCTACCGCCGTTACGAGTGGAAGTGCAATGCGCTGAACGCCCCCTCGCGCCGGGCCGCGCTGCGGCTCGGCTTCACCTTCGAGGGCGAGTTCCTCCAGCACATGATCGTCAAGGGCCGCAACCGGGACACCGCCTGGTTCGCGCTGCTGGACCGGGACTGGCCGCGCGCGCGGGCGGCATTCGAGGCGTGGCTGGCGCCGGAGAATTTCGACGGCGACGGCCGGCAGAAGCGCCGGCTGGAGGATCTGCGCGAGGAGATGTGAGGGCCTTGGTCGAAACGGGACACCAAAGCACAAGGAAAAAACTATGGGTGGACGTTTGGAAGGGAAGGCCTGCCTCGTCACGGCGGCAGGGCAGGGCATCGGGCGCGCCATCGCCGAGGCGTTCGCCCGCGAGGGCGGCCGGGTGGTGGCGACCGATCTCGACACCGCGAAGCTGGAAGGCTTTCCTGGCGAGGTGCGCGCGCTGGACGTGCTGAGCACCGCCGCCGTCGAGGCGCTCGCCCGGGAGATTGGCCCGGTGGATGTGCTCGCCAATTGCGCAGGCTATGTGCACCAGGGCTCGCTGCTGGACTGTTCGGAGCGGGACTGGGACTTCTCCTTCGACCTCAACGTGAAGTCCATGCACCGCACGCTCTCGGCCTTCGTGCCCGGCATGCTCAAGAAGGGCGGGGGCTCCATCGTCAACATCGCCTCGGCCGCCTCCTCCGTGAAGGGCGCCCCGAACCGCTACGCCTATGGCGCCACCAAGGCGGCCATCATCGGCCTCACCAAGGCGGTTGCGGCGGACTTCATCACCAAGGGCATCCGCGCCAACGCCATCTGCCCCGGCACCATCCAGTCGCCCTCGCTCGACCAGCGGGTGGCGGCGGTGGCCACCCAGTTCGGCCGCACCGAGGATTCGGTGCGCAACGACTTCATCGCCCGCCAGCCCATGGGCCGGCTCGGCACGGCGGAGGAAGTGGCGAGCCTCGCCCTCTACCTCGCTTGCGACGAAAGCGGGTTCACCACCGGGCAGATCCACATCATCGACGGCGGCTGGTCGCTGTGATGCTGCAATAATGGTCGTCATCCCCGGACTTGATCCGGGGATCTTCAGGTTCTCCAGGCGGCAAGAGATGGCCGGGTCGAGCCCGGCCATGACGCGCTAAAGGACGGAGTTTTCCCATGCATATCCTCGTCATCGGCGGCGCCGGCATGGTCGGCCGCAAGCTCATCGAACGCCTTGCCGCCGAAGGCCGCCTCGGCGGCGCGACCATCACCGCGCTCACCTCCCACGACGTTGTGGCGCCCGCGCGCATCGATGCGCCATTCCCCATCACCACGCGGGTGTCGGACATCTCCGTGCCCGGCGAGGCCGCGGCACTGGTGGCGGACAGGCCGGATGTGATCTTCCATCTCGCCGCCATCGTCTCGGGCGAGGCGGAGGCGGACTTCGACAAGGGCTACCGCATCAATCTCGACGGCACGCGCTTCCTGCTGGATGCGGTGCGGGTGATCGAGGGCTACGCGCCGCGCGTCGTCTTCACGTCCTCCATCGCCGTGTTCGGCGCGCCCTTCCCGGAGGCCATCGAAGACGACTTCTTCCTGACGCCGCTCACCTCCTACGGCACCCAGAAGGCCATCGGCGAGCTGCTGCTGGCGGATTATTCGCGGCGCGGGCTGCTGGACGGCGTGGGCATCCGCCTGCCCACCATCTGCGTGCGGCCGGGCAAGCCCAACAAGGCGGCCTCGGGCTTCTTCTCCGGCATCATCCGCGAGCCTTTGGCGGGGCAGGAGGCCATCCTGCCCGTCTCCGAGGACGTGATGCACTGGCACGCCTCGCCCCGCGCGGCGGTGGGCTTCCTGATGCATGCGGCGACACTGGACACGGGCCCCCTCGGCGCCCGGCGCAGCCTCACCATGCCGGGGCTGGCGGTGACCGTGGGTGATCAGATCGAGGCGCTGCGGCGCGTCGCTGGCGACACGGCCGTGGCGCGCATCAGGAAGGAGCCCGACCCGGTGGTGGAGCGCATCGTCGCCGGCTGGCCGCGCAAATTCGATGCGGCGCGGGCACTTTCGCTGGGCTTCAAGGCGGAGAACAGCTTCGACGAGATCATCCGCATCCATATCGAGGATGAGCTCGGCGGGAAGATCGCGGCCTGAAGATCTGAAGGCGAGAATTCCGCCGGGGGCGATCTTCGCTCCTACATCTGTCATGCCCGGGCTTGTCCCGGGCATCCACGCCTATCCGTTGAGGACATCCCCGTCGGAGCGACTGGCATGGCCGGGACAAGCCCGGCCGTGACAGTGGTTCTTATGAATCAGGCCGCGAAGGCCCAGTCGCGTCCGAGCGCGCCGATGGCGGCGGTGAGGTCCGGCAGCAGCCGGCGATAGGCGAGGCGGCGGACGTGGGTATCCATGATCGCCGCCACATCCTCGAAGCCCCAGCGGTGGTGGACGGCGCAGCGGGACCGCTCCGCGAAGCGCTGGGCATCCTTCTCCACGCTCTCCACCAGCGACACCACCACGTCGATCTTTGGTGCCCCGGAAAAGGTGAACAGTTCCAGAGGCTTGGCTGACAGGCCATCTGCCGGGACGCGCGCGGCGTGCAGGCATTCCACCGCCGCCAGATCCACGGCGCCGGCCGCCGAGACGCCGGCGCTGAAGGCGCGCAGGCGGGGCGCGCGGCCATTGGCGAGGGCCTCCGCCAGAAGGCTCAGCCCCCCATTGTCCCGACAGGCGAACAGGACCGATACAGAAGATCGCGCTGGCGCGTGCGCCATGATGGCCTCCCTTGGATCGATGCCGGGCCGCCGCGCCCGAATCAATCGAGGCCGGACCATAGGGAGAGGCGCAAACGAGAGGATGACAGGGCTGTTTTCAGGGTATTTTCCCCTTCCCGCTACCTCCGGAAGCCCTTGTTAACCAATTTGAAAATTTTGGTGGCCATGCATCGCGAGGCCGGTAGCCCAAGCGATTCGTCTTCGGGCCGCGACGGCGTGTGATTCGGAGGCTTTGATGGCGAAGAGCGAAGTGACGGGCGCGGAGGTGAGCAAGATCGCCGCGAAGGCCCTGCGCAACCCTGCGAGCGTGACTCCCGACGAGATCAGGGCCCTCGCGGCGTCTGCCCTGACCCAGGTCGCGCCGAAGGCGGCGGCTCCCAAGGCGGCTCCCAAGGCGGCCCCCAAGGCCGCTGCGCCGAAGGCGAAGGCCCCGGCCGCCAAGCCGGCCGCGAAGGTCGCTGTGGCGAAGGCTCCTGCGAAGGCGGCCGCTCCCAAGGCTGCTGCCCCTAAAGCCGTTGCCGCCAAGCCGGCCGTGAAGGCTGCTGCCCCTAAGGCCGCTGCTGCGCCGAAGGCGAAGGCCCCGGCGAAGGCCGCTGCCCCCAAGGCTGCTGCTGCCAAGACTGTGGCTGCCAAGCCGGCTGCCGTGACCACCCCCGCTGCTGCGCCGGCTCCTGCCGCTGCGCCCGCCGCGAAGGCGGTGTCCAAGAGCGCGCCGAAGGCTGCCGCGAAGGCTCCTGCGGCGGTGAGCGCCCCGAAGGCTCCGGTCGCCAAGGTGGCCAAGCCCAAGGCCGCCCCGAAGGCGGCTGCCGTGGCTGTGAAGAAGGCGCCGGCTCCCAAGAAGGCGGTCGCCAAGAAGGCCTGAGCCTTTCTGGAAAAATAAGCATCGGCCCGGCATTGCCGGGCCGATTGCGTTTCAGGCCCGCCCTTTGAACCAGGCGCCGGACTTCACGGCGAAGGCAATGGTGAGGCCATAGGCCACGAGGCCGAGCGCGAGCGCGGCGAATAGCGCCGTGACGGAGCCGGTGGCGCGCAAGGCGAGCCAGCCGCCGCCCACGGCGATGATGATCCGCAGGGTGCCCGCCACAAGCGGCCACAGCAGCCGCCCCGCCCCTTGCGACGCGAAATAGAGGCACAGGCCGAGGCCGAAGAAGCCATAGGCGGGACCGACCACGCGCAGATAGGCGCTGCCGGTCTCGATCATGGCGGGATCGGCGCTGAACAAGGACAGCCACGCCGCGGGCCAGATGGCCGCGGCGATGCCGATGGTCTCGGTGAGCGCGAAGGCGATGCCGCCTCCGATGAGCGCGGTGCGCAGCGCCCGCTCATACTGCCCGGCACCGATGTTCGTGCCCACCAGGGCCACCAGCGGGCCGCCGAGGCCGAACACCATGGGCACCAGCAGATACTCCAGCCGCGCGCCGGTGCCGAAGCCCGCCACCGCGTCCACGCTCGCCGCGCCGGCGACCAAGGCGGTGGCGAGGGCGATGGTAACGTTGGTCTGGATCGACGTGATGGCGCCCACCGCGCCGATGCGCAGGATCTCGCGGAACAGCGCCCAGTCCAGCCGCACCCAGCGGAACCGCGCCACGTTGCGGCCGGAGAGGATGTACCAGCCCATCACCAGCATGCCGGCCACATTGTAGATGACGAGGGCGAGGCCGCCGCCCGCCACGCCCATGGCCGGGATGGGGCCGAAGCCGAAGATGAGCAGCGGGGAGAGCGGGATCAGCAGCACCACGCCGCCGCAAATGACCAAAGCGGGGAACAGCATGTTGCCGGTGCCCCGGATGATGCTGGCAAGCCCCGCCATGAGCCAGAGCGCCACCATGCCGGCGAACACCACGTTGGAATAGGTGACCGCCGCCTCCAGCTCGCCGCCCTCGCCGCCGAGGGCGCGGTAGATGGGCCGGCCCCACATGAGCATGATGGCGGTTATGACCAGGGCGATGGCGATGTTGATGACCACCGCATGCAGGACCAGCGCGTCCGCGCCCGCCCGGTCGCCGCGCCCCAGAGCGCGGGCGATGGCGGAAGAGATGCCGCCGCCCATGGCGCCGTTGGAGACCATCTGCATCAGCATCACGGGCGGAAACACCAGCGCCATGCCGGCGAGCGCGGCGGTGCCGAGATGGGAGAGCCACCAGGTCTCGATGAGGCCGGTGGAGGCCTGCGCCACCATGATGAGGATGTTGGGCCACGCCATACGCAGCAGCATGGGCAGGATGGGCGCCTCCAACATGCGCCGCGTGCGCACGTTGAGCTCCGGAGCGGGTGCCGGCTGGGCTTCGACAGGGGGACGTGCGGCGATATTCATTGCCGTCTTCCCTCGCGCAGCGCGTCGAGGGAGGCGAACTTCGCATGGGTGCCTTCCCCGGCGGCCGGGCCCGGCATGCTGCGGAAGACGGGGTCGGTCATGAGGCGGCCGGTGGCGCGATCCACCAGGATGGGATCGGCCATCTCTCCGGTCTCGGTGTTGCGGATGACGACGCTCTCGCCCTCGGGCGCGAAATGCTTGTTGCCCCAGGCGAGCAGGGCGACCACCACCGGCTTGAAGTCGCGCCCGCGCTCTGTGAGCACGTATTCGTGGCGCGGCGGGCGCGTGCTGTAGGCGCGGCGTTCCAGAAGGCCCGCTCCCACGAGGCCGGTCAGGCGCTTTGTGAGCATGTTGGGCGCGATGCCCAGGCTCTTCTGGAAATCGTCGAACCGCGTGAAGCCGTTCAAGGCATCACGCAGGATGAGGATGCTCCACCATTCGCCCACGCGTTCCAGGCTGCGGGCAATAGGGCAGGGCATGGTTCCAAAGCTGGTGCGCTTCATGGCGGGCCACGCGGGTTAATGGAATGATGGACGTCTTGTAGCTCTGTAACTATCAATATGCAAGTAACGGGGCGCGGCCGGGGAGGTCAGCATGTCGGACGCAATCACCATGTCGGGCGCGAAGGCGGAGCTTCTGTATCTGGACGATCTGCGCGTGGGGCAGCGTTTCACCAGCGGGGAGCAGACGCTGGACGCCGAGGCGATCAAGGCGTTTGCGGGTGCGTTCGACCCTCAGCCGTTCCATCTGGACGAGGAAGCCGCGAAGGACACGCTGTTCGGCGGGCTGGCGGCCAGCGGCTGGCACACCATGGCGCTCACCATGCGCATGATCGTCGCCAGCGTTCCCATTGCCGGCGGCGTCATCGGCGGCGGCGGCGAAATCGCCTGGCCACGCCCAACCCGGCCGGGCGACACGCTGCATGTGGAGAGCGAGATCATGGAGGTCACGCCCTCCCGCTCACGGCCCGAGCGGGGCATGGCGCTCCTGCGCAGCGAGACGAAGAACCAGAAGGGCGAGGTGGTTCAGGTGCTCAATGCGAAGCTGGTGGTGCCGCGGCGGGTGTGAGGGCGATGCCGTTGTCCTGGACAAGCGACGGCGAAGCCGGAGTGCCGATCCGGGACCCAGCGCAAGGCTCCGGCGAAGCCGTCAACCCGCGACCAGCGTCCTTACGCCATCGCCGCGTGGCGGCCCTGGCGGGTTGAAGTGCCTTCGGCAGTCCCCTGCGCTGGGTCCCGGATCGGCGTTCGAGCTGCGCTCTCACTTGTCCAGGACAACGGCGAAGCCGGAGCGCCTCAAACGAAAATGGCCGGGACGAGCCCGGCCATTTGCACACCTCGGTGTCACACAAAACTCAGATCTGCCGCTCGACCATCATCTTCTTGATCTCGGCGATGGCCTTCGCCGGGTTCAGGCCCTTGGGGCAGGCCTGGGCGCAGTTCATGATGGTGTGGCAGCGATAGAGCCGGAAGGGGTCTTCCAGATTGTCCAAGCGCGCACCGGTGCGCTCGTCGCGGCTGTCGGAGAGCCAGCGGTGCGCCTGGAGGAGGGCTGCCGGGCCGAGATAGCGGTCGCCGTTCCACCAATAGCTGGGGCAGGAGGTGGAGCAGCAGGCGCACAGGATGCATTCATAGAGCCCGTCGAGCCGCTCGCGGTCGCCCTTGGACTGCCGCCACTCCTTCTCGGGAGGGGCCGTGTCGGTCTGGAGCCAGGGCTCGATGGAGGCGTGCTGGGCGTAGAACCGGGTGAGGTCGGGAACGAGGTCCTTCACCACTTCCATGTGCGGGAGGGGGTAGACGTTGACCACGCCCTTCACCAGCACCTCGTCCATGCCACGCGTGCAGGCGAGCGTGTTGGTGCCGCCGATATTCATGGCGCAGGAGCCGCACACGCCCTCGCGGCAGGACCGGCGGAAGGTCAGCGTCGGGTCGATCTTGTTCTTGATGTAGATGAGCCCGTCCAGCACCATCGGCCCGCAATCTTCGCGGTTCACGTAATAGGTGTCGATGGAGGGATTCTTCCCGTCATCCGAGTTCCAGCGATAGACGCGGAACTCGGTGACCTTGGTCGCGCCCTGAGGCTTCGGCCAGGTCTTGCCGCCGGTGATCTGGGAATTCTTCGGAAGGGCCAGTTCAACCATGTTCCGTCCTCATCGCCGGACACGCCGGCTGCGATAACTTCTCAGTCCTCAAGCCTGTCGAAGCGCCGCTCCAGCAAGGCGGCCCGGCGCTCCTCCATGCGCTCGTCGCGATGATCGCGCCGAGACTTCTCCGCCTTCAGAGCGGCAATGCGCTCCTCCAGCGTCTCCACCTGCCCGGACAAGGCGTCCACCTTGTCTTCCAGCCGACGGAGCTGATCGAGGATCAGGGCGCCGACCTTCTTTTTCCCCAAGGCCTTCTTGCCCAAAGCCTTCTTGCCCACGACCTTGATGGCCATGGCCGCCTCTCCAACCCGTTCAGTACACGCGCTTTTTCGGCTCGATATACTGGATGTCGTTGGACAGCGTGTAGGTGTGCACCGGCCGGTCGTCGAGCCGCACCTTGCCGGTGGACGTGTCGAGATAGGCCAAGGTGTGCTTCATCCAATTGTGGTCGTCGCGGTCCGGGAAATCCTCGCGGGCATGGGCGCCGCGGCTTTCCTGGCGGTTCGCCGCGCTTTCCATGGTGACGACCGCCTGGGAGATCAGGTTGTCGTATTCCAGCGTTTCCACGAGATCAGAGTTCCACACCATCGAGCGGTCGGAGATGCCGATGTCGGTGGTCCCCTTGAACACGTCGTGGATGAGCTTGCAGCCCTCTTCCAGAATTTCGCCGGTGCGGAACACCGCGCAATTGTTCTGCATCACCCGCTGCATGTTGGCGCGCAGCGCGGCGGTGGGGGTGGAGCCGGAGGCGTGGCGGAAATGGTCGAGGCGCGAGAGCGCCTTGTCCGCGCTGTCGGCGGGCAGGGGGCGCGGCTTCTCGCCGGGATGCACCACTTCGGCGGCGCGCAGCGCGGCCGCGCGGCCGAACACCACGAGGTCGATGAGCGAGTTGGAGCCGAGGCGGTTGGCGCCGTGCACCGAGACGCAGGCAGCCTCGCCGATGGCCATCAGGCCGGGCACCACCTTGTCGGGGTCGCCATGGGCCTTGTTCAGCACCTCGCCGTGATAGTTCGTGGGGATGCCGCCCATGTTGTAATGCACGGTCGGGATGATCGGGATCGGCTCGCGGGTTAGATCCACGCCGGCGAAAATCTTGGCGCTCTCGGAGATGCCGGGCAGGCGCTCGTGCAGGATCGCCGGGTCCAGATGGTCGAGATGCAGGAAGGCGTGGTCCTTGTTCTTGCCGACGCCGCGTCCCTCGCGGATCTCCATGGTGATGGAGCGGGACACCACGTCGCGCGAGGCAAGGTCCTTGGCGGAGGGGGCATAGCGCTCCATGAAGCGCTCACCCTCCGAATTGGTGAGATAGCCGCCTTCGCCGCGCGCACCTTCGGTGATGAGGCAGCCCGAGCCGTAGATGCCGGTGGGGTGGAACTGCACGAATTCCATGTCCTGCAAAGGCAGGCCGGCGCGCAGCACCATGGCGTTGCCGTCGCCGGTGCAGGTATGGGCGGAGGTGGCGGAGAAATAGGCGCGGCCATAACCGCCGGTGGCGAGGATGGTGAGGTGCGAGCGGAAGCGGTGGATGGTGCCGTCATCCAGCTTCAGCGCGACCACGCCGCAGCAGCGGCCGTCCTCGTCCATGATCAGGTCGATGGCGAAGAATTCGATGAAGAATTCCGCCTTGTGCTTCAGCGCCGCGCCATAGAGCGTGTGGAGCATGGCGTGGCCGGTGCGGTCCGCCGCCGCGCAGGTGCGCTGGGCGGTGCCCTTGCCGAAATGGGTGGTCATGCCGCCGAACGGGCGCTGGTAGATCTTGCCGTCCTCGGTGCGGGAGAAGGGCACGCCCCAATGCTCCAGCTCGTAGACGGCGGCGGGCGCGTTGCGCACCAGATATTCGATGGCGTCCTGGTCACCCAGCCAGTCCGACCCCTTCACGGTGTCGTACATGTGCCATTCCCACTTGTCCTCGCCCATATTGGCGAGGGAGGCGGCGACACCGCCCTGGGCGGCCACCGTGTGGGAGCGGGTGGGGAACACCTTGGTGATGCAGGCGGTGCGCAGCCCTGCCTCCGAGCAGCCGACCACCGCGCGAAGGCCTGCGCCGCCGGCGCCCACGACGAGCACGTCGTAGGTGTGGTCGGTGATGGGATAGGCCGCGCCGTTGGTGCCGGGGGCGGCTGAGCCGTTGGATCCGTTTGCTTCGGCCATTGTCAGCCTCCCAGGCTGATCTTGAGCACGGCGAACGCCCCGGCGAGGCCGACGGCGACCGTGAAGAACGTGTTGGCGACGATGCAGAGCACCTTCGCGCTTTCATCGTGGACATAGTCCTCGATCACCACCTGCATGCCGATGCGCATGTGGGTGGTCACCGAGAGCAGAGTGAGGAGGATGATGACCGCCACCAGCGGATTGCCCAGCGTGGCGCGGGCCGCCTCGTAGCTGGAGCCGGCCAGCATGATGACAATGACGATGAAGCACACCGCCAGGATCAGGTTGCCGAGGCCGGTAACCCGCTGGAGGAAGAAGTGCTCCGTGCCGGAGCGGGCGGCACCGAGGCCGCGGACCCGGCCGAGCGGGGTGCGCATCGGGGCGTGGTGCGTTTTGGGGCTGCTCATGGTGGTTCTCCTCAGCCCTTCAGCGCCAGGCCGATGATCCAGACGATGACGGTGAGCCCGATGGAGCCGGCCAGCGTCGCCTTGGCGAGCAGCACGCGCTCCTTCGGCCCGAAGCCGACGAGGAAATCCCACATGAAATGGCGGATGCCGCCGAGGGCATGGTGCAGCAGCGCCCAGGTGAAGCCGAGCAGGATCAGGCGGCCAATCCAGGAGCCGGCGATGCCGGTGAAAAGATCGTAGGCGCCCGGCGAGGTGGCCGCGGCCAGGAGCCACCAGACCAGCAGCACCGTACCGAAATAGAGCGCACACCCGGTGATGCGATGCACAATCGACATCACCATCGTGAACAGCGGGCGGTAGATCGATAGGTGGGGAGAGAGCGGGCGCTCGATACGCGACGGACTGTCGGCCATGGGGCTCCTCCGGAAATCGATCGATCAGGTATCTCAATCGTTGCCAGTTCGCAACGATTCCAAAGCACAGTTTCGAGCCTGATGCACCAAAATGCCGCGACGCGAAATGGAGAATATTGCATGGCGGCCTAGCGCGTACGGCGGGGATGCTACGCCCAGGGCGGAAGCCCCGCCAGACGAGACGGCGCATCACAAAAGAAAAAAGGCGCGGCGGGCAGCCGCGCCTTCCAAAATGGAAAATAATTCCGTTCGCAGAAGGGACTATGACAGCCCGCTCAGAACCGGTAGGTCACGCCGGCGGCCACCAGCCAGGGGTTGAGGTCGGCGGTGCCGCTGAGGACTGCATTGCCTACACCGACGTTGAAGTCCGGCTCCAGGAAGAGCTTCTTCACATCGACATTGAAGCCCCAGTGGCGATCGATCATGTAGTCGAAGCCCGCCTGGAGCGCCCAGCCGAAGCTGTTCTTCACGTCGAGCGACTGCACGTCATAGGTCTTGGTGTTGAAGAACACCGTGTAGTTCACGCCGGCGCCCACATAGGGCTTGAACGCGCCGAAATCGGTGAAGTGGTATTGCAGCGTGAGGGTGGGCGGCAGCAGCCACACCTTGCCCACATCGAGCCCGCCGAGCGTGCCCGCGCCGTAGATGGTGTGCGGCGTGACGCCGAGGATCAGCTCGGCGGCGATGTTCTTCGTGAAGAAGTAGGTGATGTCCAGCTCTGGCACCACCGAATCAGAATAGGAAAGGCTCGATCCCGCCACGCCGTTCACCGAGCCGCCCCCGGACGGCAGCACGCCGAGGGCTCTGAGGCGGATCATCCAGGGGCTCGGTTCGGCCACCACGGGGGCCACCGGCGCCTTGAACGCTTTTGGCAGGTCCGCCGCCGCAGCGCTCCAGGCGCTTGCAAAAACCATCGTCCCGGCAATGACTTGTGCGATACGTCGGCCCAGATATCCCGTTCCCATTGCCCCAATCCCCATTTCAAAATCTGCCAGCGCAGACTTGAGCGGGCGGGAGCGTCGAGGCTTGAGATGGATCAAGTTTCGCAGACCCCCTTCAGTTCTTTCGTCGGCTGTGGCTTGGTGGTGACACGGCCTTTGCGTCGCCGCATTTGGCGGGAAGAAGCCGTCGCTTGCGCCCAAGGGCGGGAAAGCACGATTGAATGCGATTGGTGTTTCGGCGAAGCCTCACGCCCGGCTTCCTCTTGAAGGCCCTCTTTCTGCTGCTGGTGCCCATGCTGCACGCCGCCGGCACGGTGGATGCCGCCGCGCAGGGCACGTCGCGCACGGAGACCATGCGCGTCGGCAAGGAGGAGCGGTCCTACCTCATCGATTTGCCGCCGGCGCCCGCGGGCCCGGCCAAGCCCCGGCCCACCATCATCGCGCTCCATGCCGCCGCGCAGACCTCGGAGGGGTTGAGGGATTATCTGGGCCTCGAGCCCGCCGCCGAGCGCGAGGGCTATGTCACGGTCTATCCCCAGGGCATCGGCCGAGTGTGGAATGACGGCCGCCCCGCCGCCATGCGGCTTAAAGCAGTGCTGACGCCCGGCGACGACGTGCCGTTCCTGGTGGCCCTCGTGCAGCGCCTCGTACAGCAGGGCATCGCGGATCCGGCGCGGGTCTATCTGATGGGCATCTCCAATGGCGGCTTCATGGTGGAGCGCATGGCCTGCGAATTCCCTGATGTCTTCGCGGCCTATGCGGTGGCCATGGCGACGGCGCCGGCCAATTATCGCGAGGAATGCCAGCCCGCCCGCCCCGTCCCCATCATGTTCGTCCACGGCACCGCGGACGGGGTGATCGCCTGGGACGGCTTCTGGACGCCGCTGGGCGCGACCCTCTCCGCTCCGGACAGCGCGGCGCTCTACGCCAAGCTCGACGGCTGCACGGAATCCACCAATACCAGCCTGCCCGACGTCGAGCCCCTGGACGCCACCACCGTCTCGGTGCGCCGCTGGACGGGCTGCGCGGAAGGCGCGGAGGTGGCGCTCTACAGGGTGGAGCGGGGCGGGCACCAGTCGCCCGCCCGCACCGAGACCAAGCCCGGCCTCGCGACGCCCTTCCTCGGCCTGCGCAACCGGGACATCGACATGGGCGAAGAGGCCATCGCCTTCTTCGCGCGCTATCCCATCGCCCAGGCGCCCGTCGGCGCGGCGGTGCCGTTCCCGGTGCCCTCGCCGCTGAAAGCCCCGCAGCGCCGCGCGGCTACGGGACAGGGCTTGTCCGTGCAATAAAAAAGCGAGGGCCGGAGCCCCCGCTTTGCCGTCAGCCCTGACCGGTTTGATCAGGAGGTCGCTTCTTTGCCCTGCCAGTCGGGGCTGGCCGTTGCCTCCGCCTCACGGGCGGAGCGGGCGAGGAAGCGGGCGCGCAGGGGCTTCAGCACGAACATGGCGAGGAAGGCTGCCGTGATGTTGAGCCCCATGGCGATGGCGAACACCGCCGACCAGCCGTAGCGGGCCGCCGCGATGGAGGCGAGCGGCACCAGGAGCGCGGCGGTGCCCTTCGCGGTGTAGAGCATGCCCGCATTGGTGGCCGCGAACTTCGAGCCGAACGTGTCGCCGCAGGTGGCGGGGAAGAGGGAATAGATCTCTCCGAACACCCCGAAGAAGGCGGCCGAGAACAGCACGAACACCAGCGGGTTCTGGCCATGATAAACCAGCATGGCCAGCGAGCCGGCCGCGATGGTGAAGGCGATGAACATGGTGTTCTCGCGGCCGATCTGGTCCGACACCCAGCCGAACAGCGGGCGGCCGAACCCGTCGAGGATGCGGTCCAGCGAGATGGCGAAGGTGAGCGCCGCCATGGTCACCCCGAACAGCGAGACGGGCACATCCGCCACCTTGAAGTCGTGGGCGATGGGGCCGATCTGCGCCGCCGCCATGAGGCCGCCGGAGGCCACCATCACGAACATGGCGTAGAGCAGCCAGAAGATCGGCTTGCCCAGCGTCTGGCGCGGCGCATAGTCCACCTTGCTCTGGGGCAGGCGGGAGACCTTCTTGGGCGCGGGCATGTTCTTCGGCGGCTGGCGCACGAAGAAGGAGAGCACGAACACCACCGCGCCCTGGCCGAGGCCGAACACGAGGAAGGCGGTCTCGTAGCCCTGGGAGGCGATCATCTGGGCGATGGGCACCACCGTGAGGGCCGCGCCCGCCCCGAACCCGGCGGCGGTGATGCCGGCGGCGAGGCCGCGATTGTGCGGAAACCATTTCAGCGCATTGCCGACGCAGGTGCCGTAGACCGAGCCGGCGCCGATGCCGGCGATCACCGCCGCGCCGTAGAGCACCGGCAGGGAGGTGGCCATGGAGTTCAGCGTCCAGGCGAGCGCGATCATGAAGCCGCCGAACACCAGCACCACGCGCGGGCCGTAGCGGTCCACGAACCAAGCCTCCACCGGCACCAGCCAGGTCTCGGTGAGGACGAACAGCGTGAAGGCGAACTGGATGGCCGCCCGGCCCCACTGGTGCTTCGCCTCGATTGGATCGACGAACAGCGTCCAGCCATATTGGAGGTTCGCGATCATCGCCATGCAGACGACGCCGCAGATCAACTGCACCCAGCTCTGCCTATTGCTGTCGGATTGTGTGGTCTCTTGCATCTCTACCTCGTGCATTTCCTTGCCGTGGCCATCTTGGGGTGGCCGTGGAAGGGCCCGCCTGAGTCGGTGGGGCGGGTATGAACAGCTTCGAGGGGTGTCCCGGCAGTCGGATGCGCGGCACCACGCGTCCGCTCCCAACTTCCCCATACGGAATGGCAAATTATGTATGCCAGATCCAAAGTCGGAGCAGTTTGCCGGGCAAGCGGGCGGGCGCAAGTCGTGCCGCTGGGGATGCCGTAACGGCGATGGCGAAAGAAAATGTTGTGCAGTGCGAAGAAGGGGCTTGGCGGCGCCGTCGCTCCCTCTCCCGCTTGCGGGGGAGGGCTGGGGAGGGGGCAGATACGGCCTCTCCAAATTCCTGGCGTCACCGGCCTGCGGCCGGTCCCCTCCCTAACCCTCCCCCGCAAGCGGGAGAGGGCATCAGGTGGCACTCAGCGCGGGATCAGCACCCAATAGTCCAGGTCGAGGATCACGCTCATGTCGTAATCCTCGCCCGTCTTCAGCGGGAAGTCGGCGCAGGGCCGGTCCTTGGTGGCGATGGTACGCACCCGCAGCGCCCCCACATCGTTCCGGCCGGGGATCTCCGCGGCATCCAGGATCTCGCTCCAGGCGAACACGGTGAGGCCCGCGAATAGCGGCGCCACATGGCGCCCGCCATTGATGGCCGCCACGTGGAAGGCATTGGCGAGCCCGTTGAAGGAGAGCGCGCGCGCGATCGAAATGACGTGGCCGCCATAGATCAGCCGCCGGCCGAAGCGGCCCTGGCCTTCGGTGAACTGGTTGAAATGCACCTTGGCCGTGTTCTGGTAGAGGCGGGTGGCGATCATGTGCTCCGCCTCCTCCACCGTCATGCCGTCCACATGGTCGATGCGCTCGCCGATCTCGTAGTCGGAGAAGCGGTAGAGGCTGCCGGCGAGATCGTCGCGCCATTCCTCCATGTCGAGGGGCGGCACGGCATCGCCCAGCGCGTCGGGCGCCAGGGCGGAGGGCAGATGCGGGATGACCGGCTCGGGCGCCGGCGCATGGGGGTCGCGCTTGCGCACCATCACCCAGCGCACATAGTCCAGCACCTCGACACCGTCCTGGTTGAAGCCGGTGGAGCGCACATAGACGACGCCGCTCGTGCCGTTGGAGTTCTCCCGCAGCCCGATCACCTCGGAGACCGCATGGAGCGTGTCGCCGGGATAGACGGGGGCGAGGAAGCGGCCGCCCGCATAGCCGAGATTGGCGACGGCGTTCAGCGAGATATCCGGCACGGTCTTGCCGAACACGATGTGGAAGACGAGGAGGTCATCCACCGGAGCGCGGGGATAGCCGATGACCTGGGCGAAGCTGTCCGCCGACTGGACCGCGAAGCGCGAGCCGTAAAGCGCGCTGTAGAGGCTGACATCTCCCACCGTGACGGTGCGCGGGGTCGCGTGCCGAATCACCTGGCCGATGGAGAAATCCTCGAAGAAATTGCCCGAATTCGTCTTGCCCATCCCAACCCGCCTCCTGCCGCGCAGCCCGCGCTATGTTGCAGAGCCCACCGGCGCTGCGCAACGGGAAGCTTTTCTCCCCCGCCGCAGCCGCGTCTGCCGAGAATCCCGCCCAAGTCGGGGGATGACGACGCCGAGGCCAAAAACCGCTGCTTGACGTCGGGCTCATCATTAGCCGTGATGCCGGCAAAGCAATCCGGAGGGCACGCGTGTCGGGATCGAGCAGCCAGACTCTGTCTTTCCAGGCCATGTGTTTCGTGGCCTGCATCTTTCCGTTTTATATTCTGGCGGCCACCCTCACCAATTCGGCGGCGGTGCTCACCGACCTGCTCGCCACCTCCTTCGACCTCACCTCGCTCACGGCGTGCTGGCTGGTGCTGCGCATCGCGCACAAGTCCAAGGCGGAGCGTTTCGCCTATGGCCTTGGGAAGCTTGAGAATCTTGCCGAGCTGATGATCGCGGTGCTCCAGATCATCCTGGTCATCATCGCCACTGCCCGCGCGGTGATGGGCCTGCTGCACCCGGAACCCGTGAGCGGCGCGGGCTTTGGCCTCGTGGTGACCGCCGTGGCGGTGGCCGGCAACCTGTATCTCAACCGCAAGGCCCGGCGGCTCGCCCGCGAATCACGCTCGCCGGTGCTAGCGGCGCAGGCGCGGGTGCATGTGGTCTCCGCCTGCTCCTCGGGCGCGGTGTTCTGCGTGACGGTCGTCACCTCCACCTTCCACAGCGTGGAATGGATCTCCTATCTCGATCCGATCGCCTCCTTCGTGGTGATCGGCTTCATGATCTTCAACATCTACGAGATGCTGACGAACTCGCTGGGCTCGCTGCTCGACCAGGCCATAGGCGAGGCGGGGCAGCTGCGCATCCTGAAGGCGCTCACCCGCCGGTTCGACGATTTCGAGGAGCTGGGCGACATCCGCACCCGCAGCCATGGCGGGCGGATGATGGTGGAGCTGCATCTCGGCTTTGATCCCGAGTGGAGCGTGGCGCGCGCCCGCGCCGCCGTGGCGGACCTCACCGCCGCGGTGAAGGAAGAGTTCATGCAGGTGGGAGACGACGTGGACGTGGCGGTGGTGCTGCTCGCCCCCACCGCCCGGACCCTGGCGGCCGCCCTTGCGGAGGGCGCGCCGCAGATGGCGGCAGCTCAATAGTCGGAGAGCGTCACGTCGTCGGACCACTGGCCCTGCACGTCCTTCACGATGGTCTGGCCGCAGATGACGCGGCCCTTCACCGGGTCGAAGGTGAGGGTGGGCGCGCCATAGAGCTGCCAGCCCTTGTTGAGCGCCGCACTGACGCGCTTGCAGAAGGCCACGTCGTCGGGGCCGGTGAGGTAGCGATAAAGCTTCATGCGAAATCCGGATTGTTGAGGAGGCGTTCGCCGACGGTCCGCGCGACTGCGGCCCGGCGCTGCTGGAACACGGCGGTGCGCAGGCGCACCTCCTCCACCAGGCGCGGGTCCTCATCGCCAAGGCTCGGGAAGGGCGGCCGGGGATCGTACTCGATGGCAAGGCCGATGCGCCGGGCCTCGTTCTCGCCGGCGATCTCGCGCGCCATGGTCAGGGCGAAGTCGATGCCCGAGGTGACGCCCGCGCCGGTGATGCGGTTGCGGTCCACCACCACGCGCTCGGCCACCGGCGTCGCACCCAGGAATGAGAGCTGCTCCAGCGACAGCCAGTGGCAGGTGGCGCGGTAGCCCATGAGGAGGCCGGCAGCGGCCAGGATCAGCGACCCGGTGCAGACGGACGTGACATAGCGCGCGCCCGCCGCCATGCGGCGCAGGAAGGCGAGGGTCTCCTCATCCTCCATCAGCGGGAGCTGGCCCGGGCCGCCGGGCACGAACAGCACGTCGCAGCCGTCCACCTTGGAGAATTTGGCGTCCGGCACGAGGGTGAGGCCGGAGGCATCCTTGATGGGCTTGGTCTTCTTCCAGACCAGTTGGACCTCGGCCTCCGGCAGGCGCGTGAACACCTCGAACGGGGCGGTGAGGTCGAGTTGCGTCATGTCCGGGTAAGCCAGCATGACGATGCGCAGGGCCATTCGATCACTCCTTCGCGGCGATGGCGTCCGCGAGCGCGACGGTGCGCCGGGCCATGTCCGCATGCATGCGCTCCACCATGCGCCCGTCCAGCTGGATCACGCCCTTGGAGGCGTTCTCCGGCAGGTCGAAGGCGGCGATGATGGACCGGGCCCTCGCCACCTCGGTCCCGGGTGGGCTGAAGGCGGTGTTGCAGGGCTCGATCTGGCTCGGATGGATCAGCGTCTTGCCGTCCATGCCCATCTCGACGCCCTGGGCGCATTCGGCTGCAAAGCCGTCCATGTCCTGGAAGGCGTTCCACACCCCGTCCAGCACGTCGATGCCATAGGCATGGCCGCCGGCGATCACCTGCATGAGCCAAGAATACATGGGCGCGCGGCCGGGAATGAGGGCGGCGCGGGTTTCCTTGGCGAGATCGTTGGTGCCGAGCACGAACACCGAGAGGCGGGTGAGCGGGTTCAGCGCCGCCGCTGCCACCGCCTTGATGTCGAGGATGGCGATGGGGGTCTCGATCATGGCCCAGACCCGCGTCTGCGCGGGCAGGCCGAGGGCGTCGAGCCGTTCACCGACCGTGACGAGCTGTTGGGGGTCCTGCACCTTGGGGATGAGGATGGCGTCGGGCTTTGCGGATGCCGCCGCCTCGATGTCGTCCATGCCCCAGGGGGTATCGAGGCCGTTGACCCGGATCACCACCTCGCGCGGCCCGAAGCCGCCGGCCTTCACCGTCTCGACGACGCGCCCGCGCGCTTCCGCCTTGGCGTCGGGGGCGACGGCGTCCTCAAGGTCGAGGATGACGCCGTCGGCGGGCAAGGTGCGTGCCTTCTCCAAAGCGCGGGCATTGGAGCCCGGCATGTAGAGGACGCTGCGGCGCGGACGGATGCTCATGGCCTCTCCCCAGACAATGCGTGCGTCGCAAACTAGAGCGGCTATGGTCGAGATTGAACAGGCAAATGCCGCAGACGGGATGAAATCGCGCAAAATGCGCGAGTGGGGGATGAAGATGGCCTCATCGCTTCCCTTTGCGGGCCTGGACGGCTGCCACGGCGGCTGGGTCTGCGCGCGGTGGGATGGGGCGGGCGCGCTCGAGCTTTCACGGCTCGCGCGGGTAGAGGATCTTTTCGCGGACGGGCAGGGGCCCGAGATCGCCGCCATCGACATCCCCATAGGCCTGTCGGAGCGGACGGGACTTGGCGGCCGGGCGCCCGAGCGGCTGGTGCGGCCGCTCCTCGGCATGCGGCAGTCCAGCGTTTTCTCGGTGCCGCCCCGCGCGGCGGTGATGGCTGGCGGCGGCACGGACGGAGATGAGGGCGAGCGCTATCGCAAGGCCTGCGCCGCCAGCCGGGCCGCGTCGGAGCCGTCCCGCGCGGTCTCCAAGCAGTGTTTCCACATTTTCCCGAAGATCCTGCAGGTGGACGAGGTGCTGCGCCGGGAGCCGCAGTTGCGCGGACGCCTCCTCGAATGCCATCCGGAGGTGAGCTTCCGCACCATGCAGGGGGCGCCGCTGCTGACGCCGAAGAAGGTGAAGGGACGAGTCTGGCCGGAAGGGCTCGCCGCGCGCATCGCGCTCCTGGCGGCGCAGGGCATGCCGACGGAATTGCTGAGGAGGGAAACGGCGGTGCGCCTGAAGGCAGGCCTCGACGATGTGATCGACGCGTGCGCCTGCGCCTGGACGGCCCGGCGGATCGCGAGGGGAGAGGCCGTCTCCTATCCCGATCCGCCGCACCAGGATGCGTACGGCCTGCCGGTCGCGATCAGGGCCTGACCGCGCGGCGGGCGGACCTCACGCCGCCTTGCGGCGCGAGGTGATGAGCTTGCGGTTTATCAGCACTTCGGCGATCTGCACTGCGTTCAGCGCCGCGCCCTTGCGCAGATTGTCCGACACGCACCAGAAGGCGATGCCGTTGTCCACGGTCGGGTCGTCGCGCAGGCGCGAAATGTAGGTGGCGTCCTCGCCCGCCGCTTCGTGCGGGGTGATGTAGCCGCCGGTCTCGCGGGTATCGATGACCAGCACGCCCGGCGCATTGCGCAGGATCTTGCGGGCCTCCTCCGCGGACAAGGGCTCCTCGAACTCCACGTTCACGGATTCGGAGTGGGAGACGAACACCGGCACCCGCACGCAGGTGGCGACGAGCTTGATCTTGGGGTCGAGGATCTTCTTGGTCTCGACCACCATCTTCCACTCTTCCTTCGTGAACCCGTCCTCCATGAACACGTCGATCTGGGGGATCAGATTGAAGGCGATGCGCTTGGGAAACGTCTTCGGCTCCACCGGGTCGGAGACGAACACCGCGCGGGTCTGCGAGAACAGTTCGTCCATGGCGTCCTTGCCGGCGCCGGAGACGGACTGATAGGTCGAGACCACCACCCGCTTGATCTTCGCCGCATCGTGGAGCGGCTTCAGCGCCACCACCAGCTGGGCGGTGGAGCAGTTGGGGTTGGCGATGATGTTCTTCTTGGTGAAGCCGGTGATGGCGTCGGCATTCACCTCCGGCACGATCAGCGGCACGTCCGGATCGGTGCGCCACTGGGAGGAATTGTCGATGACAACGCAGCCGGCCGCGCCGATCTTGGGCGAGAATTCCTTGGACACGGCGCCGCCCGCCGACATCAGGCAGATGTCGGTGTCGGAAAAGTCGTAGGTGGCGAGGTCCTTCACCTTCAAGGTTTTATCGCCATAGGAGACCTCGACGCCCATGGAGCGGCGCGACGCGAGTGCGACAACCTCGTCGGCGGGGAAGCCCCGCTCATCGAGGATCGAGAGGATCTCCCGGCCCACGTTTCCCGTGGCGCCGGCAATGGCGACCTTGTAACCCATGACAGACCTTCGGATTTGACCGGCTCACGTGCCGGAAACGCGTGCTTTTAGGCCCATGCGGCCGCGCGCGCAATCTCAACCCCGCGCATAGGTGTGGCGCGCCCGACACGCACCGCCGCAACCGCATGGCCGCCGGCGAGCGGCCCGACCGTCACGAAATTCTTAAACCTCTTCATTTCAAATGGTTGGCGCACGAGGCGACGCGAGGCGGTGCCTCGGCGGAACCAGCCTCGACCCGACGGGGTTCCTTGCTTAGACTGCGTTTGTGACGTAACCGGAACACTGACGGTTCCTTCGGAGGCTTCCATGCGTGTCGTGCCGCTTCTCACCCTCGCCGCCGCGTTGACCTTCGCGGCCATCGGCGTGGCCGAGGCACAGACCTCGACCTCCTCCTCCCGCACGACCGCCTCGACCCAGAAGAAGCGCCAGATCATCGTCATCACCCAGCGCTCGCCGCTGGATGCGGGCACGGTGGTGAAGCCCGGCTCCAAGTCCTATTTGGACTACGCCCTGCCGGCGAGCTACTTCTTCCCGACCTATGGCGCGGGCGACAACAACGGGTTCATCCCCGGCCGCTATCCCCTGCCGAGCCGCTTCGACCTGCCGGGCTATTGATCCCTGGGGGCGTGCCGCTCGAAGCGGGACAATCCATGAAGCCAATCCGCCGTCATCCCCGGACTTGATCCGGGGATCCACGCGGCTCCGCGAGGTGCGGGCTGGGGGATAGCCGTGGATGCCCGGGACGAGCCCGGGCATGACGGTCGCTCCGGTCGGTAGCCCCCGCTCGACAAACCCTTCGCACGCCTGCATATAACGCGCCTCACCCAGGCGGTCCGCCGCGCGACCCCAAAGAGGGCCCGCACATGTTCAGCGTCATACCGGGCTTTCGCCTGTCGCTCGGCATCACGCTCACCTATCTCGGCCTCATCGTCCTTCTGCCCATCGCGGCGCTGATCCTTCAGGCCTCGGACGTGGGGCTGGTGCGCTATTGGGCGATCATCACTTCGCCGCGGACCCTCGCCTCCTTCCAGATCACCATCGGCGCTGCCGCCGCCGCCACCCTCTTCAACGCCATATACGGGCTCGCGCTGGCCTGGGTGCTGGTGCGCTACGACTTTCCCGGCCGGCGCTTCCTCGACACCTTGGTGGACGTGCCCTTCGCCCTGCCGACCGCGGTGGCCGGCCTCGCGCTCACCGCCTTGCTGGCCAAGAACGGCTGGTTCGGCGCGCCGCTCGCGGACTGGGGCATCCAGATGGCCTATGCGCCCGCCGGCATCGTCTGCGCCATGGCCTTCACCAGCATCCCCTTCGTGGTGCGCACCGTGCAGCCGGTGCTGGAGGATCTGGAGGCGGACGTGGAGGAGGCGGCCACCACGCTGGGCGCGTCCCAGCTCCGGGTGTTCTGGACCGTGATCCTGCCCGCCATCTTCCCGGCCTTCCTCGCTGGTGCCTCCCTCGCCTTCGCCCGCTCGCTGGGGGAGTTCGGGGCGGTGGTGTTCATCGCCGGCAACCAGCCGTTCCGCACGGAAGTGGTGGCGCTGCTCACCTTCATCCGGCTGGAGGAATATGACTATCCTGCCGCCGCCGCCATCGCCGTCACCATGCTGGGCTTCGCCTTCATCATGCTGCTGACGGTCAACCTCATCCAGGCGTGGCACCAGCGCCGCGCCATTCGGGAGGATTGAGATGAGCGAAGGCAGCGCAGCCAACCGCAAGCGCGTCGGCGACGGGGCTGTCACCCGCGCTGTGCTCATCACCCTGGTTCTCATCGTCACAGCCGTGGTGGTGATCGCGCCTTTGGCCGTGATCTTCACGGAGGCGCTGAAGCGGGGCTGGGTGGTTTACGGCCAAAGCCTCGTGCGGCCGGACACGCTGCATGCGGTGGGGCTCACCCTCTTCACCGCGCTCGTCTGCGTGCCGGTGAACGTGTGCTTCGGCATCGCCGCCGCCTGGACCGTGACCAAGTTCAGCTTTCCCGGGCGGGGGCTGCTGCTGGCGCTCATCGAGCTGCCCTTCTCCATCTCGCCCATCGTGGCGGGCGTCGCCTATCTCTTCGTCTATGGCGCACAGGGCCTGCTGGGGCCGCTGCTGGAGGCCTACGACATCAAGATCATGTTCGCCGTGCCGGGCATCGTGCTGGCGAGCCTGTTCGTGACCGCGCCCTTCGTCGCCCGCGAGATCATCCCCTTGATGATGGCGCAGGGGCGCGAGGAGGAAGAGGCTGCGGTGACGCTGGGCGCCTCCGGCTGGCGCATCCTGCGCACCGTCACCCTGCCCAATGTGCGCTTTGCGCTGCTTTATGGCGCCGCACTGTGCAATGCGCGGGTCATGGGCGAGTTCGGCGCGGTCTCGGTGGTGTCCGGCAATATCCGCGGCCAGACCTCTACCCTGCCGCTGCAGATCGAGCTGCTCTATCAGGACAGTCTGGCGACGGCCGCGTTCGCGGCGGCGACCGTGCTGGCCGGGGTGGCGCTGCTGACGCTGGTGGTGAAGCTGATCATCGAGAAGCTGGACGCCGAGCGCGCGCGGCTGGAAGTGACGCGGAGCGTCGGGCATTAGATCCCGGCCGAGCCGTCATCCCCGGGCTTGACCCGGGGATCTCTACCCAGCGGAGGGAGATGCCCGGGTCAAGCCCGGGCATGACGCCTTATTCAGGTGTGTGCTTCAGCCCCGCCGGACAGGCGCGGGCAAGGCCGGCCCGCTGGGCGCGGGCGGGGGAACGATGCGGCGGGCGCGGCGCGCCTCGCGGCGGAAGCGGCCCTGGCCGAACCAGGCCACGGCCCCACCCAGCACAACGCCGAGGATCAGCGCCGCGAAGATCACCGCGAACAGCGGCACGCTCACCGACAATGCGCCGGTGTCAGGGCTGAACGGATTGAACGACAGTGTCACCAGCCGGCGGTTCGCCACAGCGAGCGCGACCACCAGGACACAGACGGGAATGCCGATAATAAGGGAGAGGACACGCCGCACGGTTCGCTCACGCCCCGCTGTTGAGACGCTCGCGCATCTCCTTGCCGGTCTTGAAATAGGGCACGGCTTTCTCGCTCACATCCACCTGCTTGCCCGTGCGCGGGTTGCGCCCGGTGCGTGCGTCGCGCTTCTTCACGGAGAAGGCGCCGAAGCCGCGCAGCTCCACCCGGTCGCCCCGGGAGAGCGCGGAGACGATCTGCTCCAGGATGGCGTTGACGATATTCTCGACGTCCCGCTGATAGAGATGCGGGTTCGCGTCCGCGATCTTCTGGACGAGCTCCGACTTGATCATGACGGCCAGCTTCCCCGCACCCGAATGTCCCGCCCCCTCCGCCCCCGGATTTGGCAGCGGAAAATGTTGAACCATGCGCTTTTTCAAGATCCTGACCGAGGGTGCCAGAGGGCCAGCAGGCCGTCAAGCTGAGCCCGCTCCCACACCCCTTCGGTGAACTGCGACATCACGCGCGCCACGGCGCCGAGGCCGACGGAGTCCAGGAAGCCGCCCACGCTGCCGGTCAGCCAGCCGAACTCGTCGCCCACGGCCGGGGAGCGCCAGGTGCGAGTGCGCATGCTTTCAGGCACGCCCTTCTCGCGCGCGAGCCAGGCGCGTGCCGTGCGCTCGTCGCCGATTTCGTCCACAAGTTGCAATTCCAGGGCCTGATGGCCGGTGAAGACGCGCCCATCGGTCACGGTGGCGAGCTTGGCGTCCGAAAGCTGGCGCCGCTCGCCCACCAGGCCCTTGAACCAAGCATAGCTGTCCATGACCAGGCTGTTGATGGCCGCGCGCGCTTCCGGGGGCGTCGCCTCATATGGGTTCGGCGAAGCCTTCAGTGGGCTGGACTTGATGTCCTCCACCGTCACGCCCACCGTCTTCAGGAGGTCGGTGAAGTTGGGGAACTGGAAGATCACGCCCACCGAGCCGACGATGGCGTTGCGGCGGGCGACGATATGGTCGGCGCCCATGGCGGCAATATAGGCGCCGGACGCGGCCATGCCTTCCACCACCGCCACCACAGGCTTCTTCTCCGCCAGGCGGCGCAGCGCATTGAACAACTGCTCGGATCCGGTGACCGTGCCGCCGGGGCTGTCGATGGAGAGGATCACGGCGGAGGCGTTGGAGCGCGCCACGCGGTCCAGAAGCTGCACCCGGTCACGGTCGTTGCGGATGAGCCCGCCGATCACGACCCGCGCCACGTGGGGCCCGCCTTCCGTGAAGCGCCGGCCGATGGTCGCGTAGCTGGCAGCGCCGATGGCGATGACCACGGCCAGCACCCCCACCACGCGCCAGAAGGTGAGCTTGCTGCGGAGCCTGCGGCGGTCCACGATCTGGTCCACGTCGAGCGACATCTTGAACTCTCCGGCCACCCCCGTGCGGGCGGGCACTTAAGCTCCCCGGCGGCGCCTTTGCAAGCGGCGGCGCCTGACCCGCGCCGCCGGCCCCCGTCACGCCCGCATCATTTGCGCTTGAAGGGATAGGACTGGGTATCGTCATAGAGCCAGGTCATGGTCGCGAGCTTGCCGTTCGCATCCGCCTGGAAGTCCATGAAGCCGAGGGGCGCGTCGCCCCCCATGGCGGCCACGGGCGCGAACTTGCCCTCGCCCACCAGATGGACCAGGAAGATGGAGCCGTCGAACGGCTGGAGGGTGAGCTTCGCGCCGGTGTCCTTCAGGGTGAGGAGCAGGCCGTCGTCCTTCCGCTCCACGAGGGTATCCCCGAACATGTCGCTGCCATAGGTGCCGGCGAGCCCGGCGAGGTCCGGGCTGGCCGCGGCATTGGCGGGCCGGGTGAAGCGCTTGTCCGTGCTTGCGGCATTGGCCTGCGCGCGGTCGAAGGCAATCTTCACATGGTCCGTGGGCGGGTTGCCGATGAGGGTGTCGTAGAGGGTCATGGCGAGGGCGTCGGCGAAGCCCTGGTTTTCGAGGCTGCTCAGGACCACCACGCCGACCCCATAGTCCGGCAGGAAGCCCATATGGGTGCCGAAGCCGCTGGTGCCGCCATTGTGCCAGATGACCCGGCCATGGGGCGTCTGGGTGAGCGCCCATCCCTGCGCGTAGGACATGGTGTCGGTGACGCCGACCCGCGCGACCCGCGTCGCGGCGAGATTCTCCGGCGAGACGATGCGGTTGCCCTCGAAGGTGCCGTTGCCCAGCTGCAGGCGCAGCCAGCGGGAGGCGTCCTCGACGTTGGAGTTGAGGTTGCCGGCCGGACCCAGGAGATAGGGGAAGGAGGAATCGAAGGGGATCTCCACGGATCCCTTCGGGGTCCAGCGATTGCCCATGGCGTGGTTCGGCGCGGCGCTGATGGTTTCCGCCGTCCAGCTCGTGTCCTTCATGCCCAGCGGGCCGAGGATGTCCTTCGCGACCAGCGCGTTCCAGTCCGCCACCCCGCGCTGCCGCGCCACCATGCGGCCGGCGAGGAGGTGGGTGACGTTGGTATAGGAGAAGGCGCTGCGGAAGCTGCTGATGGGCTCCGCATAGCGCAGGGACCGGACGATCTGCGGCTCGTCATAGCCGAGGGCCGTGAGAACGTCGTTGACGTAAGGCGGCAGGCTGGAGCGCTGCGCGATCAGGTCGAACACCCGGAATTCGCGCGTGGTCCAAGGGTCCTTCAGCTGGAAGGTGGGTTCGAGATCCACCACCCGGCTGTCCCATTGGAACGCGCCCTTATCCACGCTGATGGCGAGGGTGGCGGCGAGGAAGGCTTTTGTGGCGGAGCCGATCTGGAACACGGTCTTCGTGTCCACCGGCTCCTTGCCGCCCTTGGAGCGGACGCCGAAGCCCTTGCCGTAGACCAGCTTGTCGCCGGAGATGATGCCGACCGCGACGCCGGGGATGTCGAACAGGCGCATGCCCCGTGCGACCTCTTCCTCCACCTTGGGGATCACGGAGGGAATGCGGGCGCTAAGGTCCGGGGCGCTCGGGCTCTGCGCCGCGGCGGCGCCGGCACAGGCGGCAACGACAGAGGCGAGGCAAAGGGTTTTGAGGGTGCGCGTCGGCATGCGGGGGCTCCCCGGAGCATGAGATCGCGCGCAGGATGTCGTGGCAGCTGTGACGTGACAATGAAAAAGGCCGGCGAAGCGCCGGCCTTTTCCTTAAGCATCGGATGAGGGTGGCCTTGCGGCCGCCGCTCACTCCTCGTCTTCGTTGTCCTTGGCGCGCTGCTTGAGGGCGGCGCCCAGGATATCGCCCAGCGAGGCGCCGGAATCCTGCGACCCGTACTGGGCCACGGCTTCCTTCTCCTCGGCGATCTCCAGAGCCTTGACGGAGACCTGCACCTTGCGCGCCTTGCGGTCGAACAGGGTGACGCGGGCGTCCAGCTTCTCGCCGACATTGAAGCGCTCGGGGCGCTGGTCGTTGCGCTCGCGGGCGAGCTCGGAGCGCTTGATGAAGGCGCTGAGGTCGGTGCCCGTGAGCTTCACCTCGATGCCGCCGTCCTTCACGTCGGTGACTTCGCAGGTGACGATGGCGCCCTTCTTCACATCGCCCGCGTCCGCGAAGGGATCACCGGCGAGCTGCTTGATGCCGAGCGAGATGCGCTCCTTCTCGACATCCACGTCGAGGACGATGGCCTTGATGACGTCGCCCTTGCGGAATTCGTCGATCACCTGCTCGCCGGGACGGTTCCAGTCGAGGTCCGAGAGATGGACCATGCCGTCCACATCGCCGTCGAGGCCGAGGAACAGGCCGAACTCGGTCTTGTTCTTGACCTCGCCTTCCACGGTCGCGCCGGGGGCGAACTTCTCGGCGAACGCCTCCCACGGATTCTGCAGGGTCTGCTTGAGACCCAGCGAAATACGGCGCTTGGCGGGATCCACCTCGAGCACCTGCACCTCGACCTCCTGGGAGGTGGAGACGATCTTGCCGGGGTGGACGTTCTTCTTGGTCCACGACATTTCGGAGACGTGGATGAGGCCTTCGATGCCCGGCTCCAGCTCCACGAACGCGCCGTAGTCGGTGATGTTGGTGACGCGACCCTTGAAACGGGCCTCCACCGGATACTTGGCCTCGATGCCTTCCCAGGGATCGCCCAGGAGCTGCTTCATGCCGAGCGAGATGCGGTGGGTCTCGTGATTGATCTTGATGATCTTCACCTTCACCGACTGGCCGATGTTCAGCACTTCGGTGGGGTGGTTCACGCGGCGCCACGCGATGTCGGTGACATGCAGCAGGCCGTCAATGCCGCCGAGGTCCACGAACGCGCCGTAATCGGTGATGTTCTTCACCACGCCCTCGATGGCCTGACCCTCTTCGAGGTTCTGGACCAGCTCGTGGCGCTGCTCGGCGCGGGTTTCCTCAAGCACGGTGCGGCGCGACACGACGATGTTGCCGCGGCGGCGATCCATCTTGAGGATCTGGAAGGGCTGCTGGTTGTGCATCAGCGGGCCGACGTCGCGGATCGGGCGGATGTCCACCTGAGAGCGCGGAAGGAAGGCCACGGCGCCGTCGAGATCGACGGTGAAGCCGCCCTTCACCTGGTTGAAGATCACGCCCGTGACCTTCTCATTGGCGGTGAACGCCTTTTCAAGCTTCACCCAGCTCTCCTCGCGGCGCGCCTTGTCGCGCGAGAGGACGGCTTCGCCCATGGCGTTCTCGACCCGCTCGAGATACACCTCGACTTCTTCGCCGATCTGGATGGTGCTTTCGCGGCCGGGGCCGGCGAACTCGCGCAGCGCAACACGGCCTTCGGTCTTCAGACCGATATCGATGATCGCCAGATCCTTCTCGATGGCGACCACAATTCCCTTAACGACGGCGCCTTCCTGGACATCGGCGCGGCCGAAGCTCTCGTCGAGCAACGAGGCAAAATCTTCACGCGTGGTTTCTGCGAAGGACATCTAGTCTCCGAACTGTCTGGCGCCGGCGTCCTGGTTTGGACGCCTCGTGCCGCGCGGATGGCCCGGATGACACCCGAGCCGCCACCGGACGAGCCGATGGGCCGGCGCAAAGGCCGCGCGAAACGAAGCAGGTTGATTGCGTCGGAAGCGGTGCCGACGAAAGCCAGGGCGGGCTGCCTCCAGAAGATCAAGGAGCGCGTATCCCGCACTCCCGGCCCGCCGGGACGGCCTCCGCCTTTAGGGCGCTGTCTCGGACGGAGGGTCAGATAGTGGAGAAATGACCGAAAGGCAAGGGGTAGCGGGCATTTTTGGGGCTACCGGAGGGCAACGCGGGCTGTCGGGACGCTCTCCACCGAGAGCCAATGTCATTCCATATCACCTGGAGATGATGCGCGGCCCGTAAATCCTCGCGCCGCCGCATTTCCGTCGGATAGGATTCTGGCAAGGCCGCCGGATCGGCCTATCTATCTCAAGACCAACAGCTTCGGGCCCGCCTATGACCACGCACCAGCGCAACATCTCCGCATCCATCGACCCGGTGAAGCTCGACAGGCTGGCGGAGGTGGCTGTCAGGGTCGGGCTCCAATTGCAGCCGGGCCAGGACCTGTTCCTCACGGCCCCCGTGGCGGCGCTCCCCCTGGTGCGGCGCATCGCCGAGCATGCCTACAAGGCCGGCGCCGGCCTCGTGACGCCGATCCTCTCCGACGAGCAGGTCACGCTCGCGCGCTATCGCCATGCCCCGGATGCGAGCTTTGACCGCGCGCCCACGTGGCTCTATGACGGCGTCGCGAAGGCCTTTTCCGCCAATACGGCGCGCCTCGCCATCGTCGGCGACAACCCCATGCTGCTGTCAGGCGAGGACCCGGCCAAGGTGGCGCGGGCCAACAAAGCCAATTCCATCGCCTACCAGCCGGCCTTGGAGAAGATTGCCGGCTTCGACATCAACTGGAACATCATCGCCTTCCCCGGCGCCTCCTGGGCGAAGCTCGTCTTCCCCGGCGATGAGGAGGATGTGGCGGTGGCGAAGCTCGCGGACGCCATCTTCGCCGCCTCGCGCGTCGACCTGGACGACCCCGTCGCTGCCTGGGCGGCCCACAATGCGGCGCTGCGCAGCCGCACCGAATGGCTGAACGGCCAGCGCTTCCATGCGCTGCATTTTACCGGGCCGGGCACGGACCTCGTGGTGGGCCTTGCGGACGGCCACGAGTGGCAGGGCGGCGCGTCCACGGCGAAGAACGGCGTCACCTGCAATGCCAACATCCCCACCGAGGAGGTATTCACCACCCCGCACGCCCGCCGGGTGGACGGGCATGTCTCCTCCACCAAGCCGCTCTCCTACCAGGGCACGCTGATCGACAACATCGCGGTGCGCTTCGAGGAAGGGCGCATCGTGGAGGCGAAGGCCTCGAAGGGCGAAGCGGTCCTCAACAAGGTGCTGGACACGGACGAGGGCTCCCGCCGGCTCGGCGAGGTGGCGCTGGTGCCCCATTCCTCGCCCATCTCCAAGAGCGGGCTGCTGTTCTTCAACACGCTGTTCGACGAGAACGCCGCTTGCCACATCGCGCTGGGCCAGTGCTATTCCAAGTGCTTCGTGGACGGCACCTCGCTCACCCCCGAGCAGATCGCCGCCCAGGGCGGGAACAAGAGCCTGATCCATATCGACTGGATGATCGGCTCCGGCGAGATCGACATTGACGGCGTCCATGCGGACGGGCGCCGCGTGCCGGTGTTCCGGAAGGGCGAGTGGGCCTGAGGCTCCTGAGCGGCGCAGCACTGAAGAGGCCGGCTCGCTCACGCGAGCCGGCCTCTTGCGTTATTTAGGTGTATATTCACCGGCATCTATGGCCGCGAGCATACCGCTGGCGTCGGCTGCATAAGGGTTGACGCGCGTTGCACGAACTTGCTCCAGCACTTGCCGTGCTTCGATAGGGGCAAGTGCAAACGCACTCATCGCCGCTCTTACCCTAACTTGCCAACTTGAATGCCCAAAAAGGGGGGTAAGAAGACGTCGTGCGTCTCCAGGGCGGGATTTCATTTCTTCAGTTATTTTAACCATTCTCCTGATTAATTTATTATAATCTTGAATGTGATCGCCATCATTCTTGCTTTCCTGTTCCAAGCAAACTTCTATGAATTTTTCGACGAGCGCGATGTCGGGCGCACGAGAAAGTTCAGTGATTGCCATGAATCAGCACTCCGTAATTCTCTAAAGCGCGAATGCCCATCCTATATTTTGTATCCCAGTCTTTATCGCGGAGGTATTCTCGCGGAGTTAGCCAGTCAAGTTCTTGTATGGGAGTTTGATACCAAGCTGTAATCTGCCAGTGCGTGAAAGTGGATATCTGAACCAAATTATCCGAGGAATTTATAGCGGACTCTGGAAATCCCTCCTTTCGGGCCTGTGTCTGCTCTACAATGTGATGGATGTCCGTCCCTCTCCGCCGAACCTTGACGGCCTCTTGCAATTCCAGCAGTGTGCGCGGTCCCTCCCAATACGCTTCAACGTAGGGCCAGTATTCTTCCACCATCCATTGCGCCGCGTGCAAAGCAAGCCTGACAGCGGTGATCCGAAGATCGGTATTGGCGAGTGTCGCCGCTCTGAGCAGCCATTGGCCGACGCTTCTGGCCGTACGCAGTCTTTCACCCAAACTGATTGGGCGCTGCGGGGGAATTGACGGCGGGTCATCAACCGAAAGCGGGCCGTTGGCAGTCGGAATTTCCGCTTGCCGTGGCCGCAGCACAGGCCCGAAAGGCACATCGAAGTTGGGCCGCAGCCGCCGGGCCTCGGAAGGCGCCTGGCTATTAGGGCCTGGTAAAACCGGCTTGGTGTTGTCGGTCCCGGAGGGAGGGAGGTCAGGCGTCCGGTCTGGGCCACCGGTTTGTTGGTTTCGACTTGGTTCGCCGTAGTCGCCCCTTGTCCACCTTCCGCCTTCTCTATGCCCAATCGGTACCCGCGGCTGATTACGATTGAAATTTGCTTTCTGCGCACGGATGAATTTTGCCAGCTTGAACATGAAGTTCAGTCCCGCGAGGTCGGCCCTCATACGCAGCAGTTCCTGATACTCTCGTCCTGGATCTTCGTGTCTCACCCTCGTCTCCCGCGGTTGTTGCGACGTCGGGCATGATCAGGCAGGTGGACGGGGTGGCGGAGAAGAGTCCTATGATTTTTTTCCTAACAAGAAGTGGTGCGATGACGATAGGGTCATGCTGCGCTGCACGGCTGTGTTGCGCTGCGCAACGTGCCGATGCTTGACGGCTTCAATTTATAATCCGATAAATAAGCCGCTTTCGCTCGTGCTGGTCAGGTTCCGAAAGAGATTCGGAGCTACCTCGGCTGCCCGTGCGTCCGGCATGTCTTTTATACCGCCAGATGCGCTCAGCATCGGAGTCGGGCGGCGCGATCCTGTATTCAAATAAACGCAGGTTCATAAAGATTATAGGGAGGGTTGTCTTCGGCGAAGTCCGCAACGCGCCCGATCTGCGTTTTCACACGCGCCTAATCAATAAATAACTGGGAGGTAACAACGCCAATGCGTTACCGGGAGAAGAGCGACATCCGCGACGGCATGCGGATCGACTGGGACATGCCCATCACCATGGATGACGGCGTGGTCCTGCGCTGCGACATCTACCGCCCCATCAAGGAGGGCAAGTACCCGGTCATCATGACCTACGGCCCCTATGGCAAGTGGCTGCATTTCGAGGATCTCTACGGCAGCCAGTGGCGCCTGATGTGCGAGAACCACCCGGAAGTGCCCACCGGCTCCACCAACAAGTACCAGGCCTGGGAAGTCGTGGACCCGGAGAAGTGGGTGCCGGACGGCTATGTCTGCATCCGCGTGGATTCACGCGGCGTCGGCCGCTCGCCGGGCGTCATCGACATCTGGTCGCTGCGCGAGGCGCAGGATCTGGCCCAATGCGTGGAATGGGCCGGCGTCCAGCCCTGGTCCAGTGGCAAGGTGGGGCTCAACGGCATCTCCTATTATGCGGAGAACCAGTGGCAGGCGGCCGCGCTCCAGCCCAAGCACCTCGCCGCCATCTGCACCTGGGAAGGCGCCGCCGACTTCTACCGCGACATGGCCCACCATGGCGGCATCTTCTGCAACGGTTTCACCCATGACTGGTCGACCGCCCAGGTCTACCCGCTGCAGAACGGCAAGGGCGCCAACGGCTATAAGAGCAAGATGACCGGCGGCTGGGTCTCGGGGCCCGAGACGCTCACCGAGGAGGAGTTGGGCGCCAACCGCAACGACTTCTACGAGGACTGCCTCGCCCGCAAGCTGGACACGGACGAATTCTGGCAGTCGCGCATGCCGGACTGGACGAAGGTGAACGTCCCCATCCTCTCCTCGGCCAATTGGGGCGGGCAGGGCCTGCATCCGCGCGGCAATTTCGAGGGGTTCACCCGCGCGGCGAGCAATGACAAATGGCTCGAAGTGCACGGCCTCGAGCACTGGAGCGAGTTTTACACCGATTACGGCGTCGAACTGCAAAAGCGCTTCTTCGGCCACTTCCTGAAGGGCGAGGACACCGGCTGGGGCCAGCAGCCGAAGGTGCAGCTCCAGGTGCGCCACCCTGGCGAGCGGTTCGTGGAGCGCCACGAGACGCAATGGCCACTGGCGAGCACCCAGTGGACCAAATTCTATCTCGACCCCGAGGCGCACACCCTTTCCAGGATGGCGCCCCAGGCCTCGAGCAGCGTGACCTATGCGGGCCTTGGCGACGGCGTCACCTTCATGACGGCGCCGCTGAAGGAGGAGACCGAGCTCACCGGCCCCATCGCCGCCAAGCTCTTCGTCTCCTCCGCAACCGAGGACGCGGACCTGTTCCTGGTGGTGCGCATCTTTACCGCCGACATGAAGGAAGTGGTGTTCCGCGGCGCGCTGGACCCGCACACCCCGGTGGCGCAGGGCTGGCTGCGGGTGTCGCACCGCAAGCTGGATAAGGCGCTCACGCTGCCCTACCGCCCCTACCACACCCATGACGAGGCCCAGCCGCTCACCCCCGGCGAGGTCTATGAGGTGGATGTGGAGGTGTGGCCCACCTGTATCGTCGTGCCGCCGGGCCACCGCATCGCGCTCACCGTGCGCGGCCGGGACTATGTCTATCCCGGCGATCCCGGCGAGGCCGAGAATTCCCACGGCAAGAAGTGGACCGGCGTCGGCCCGTTCCGCCACGACGATCCCCGCGACCGCCCCGCCGCCATCTTCGGCGGCGACGTGACCCTGCATGCGGATGCCCAGCACCAGCCTTATCTGCTGCTGCCGGTGATCCCGAAGAAATAGGCAGCTTCCGCTTCCCCCGGGGCGATGCAGGGGAGCCTGGCTTCCCTGCATCCGCTTCACCTGGCCGGCGCGTACCCCCGTGCGCGCCGGCCTTTTCTTGTCACGGATAAGTTCTTCTGTTTCCGCTGGAATATGAAACCGGAAGCTGAGACAGTCCCGCCAGCTTGGCTATGGAGGCGGCGCCATGACGAAGAAATCCGAGACCTCGGTTGAACCGTCCCGCAGGGACCTTTTCACCTCCGGCGCGGCGCTCCTGGGCACGAGCCTCCTGCCAAAGGTGGCACAGGCCGGGGATGCGCCGTCATACGCGCCCTCGCCCATAAAGGCGCCTGACGCCCCCCCCGGCGGCTACAACATCCTGTTCATCCTGGTGGACCAGGAGCACTTCTTCGACAAATGGCCGTTCCCGGTGCCGGGCCGCGAATGGATCAAGGCCAACGGCATCACCTTCACGAACCACCAGGCCGCATCCTGCGTGTGCTCGCCGGCCCGCTCGACCCTCTATACCGGCATGCATATTCCCCACACCGGCGTCTTCGACAATGCCAATGCCCTGTGGCAGCCGGACATGTCGACGGACGTGAAGACCGTGGGTCACCGCCTCGCCCAGCTCGGCTATCACGCCGCCTATCAGGGCAAGTGGCATCTCTCCATCAATCTCGACCAGGTGAACGAGGCCATCGACGCCCCATTCCCGAAATATCGCGAGATCATCGAGAGCTACGGCTTCGACGACTTCTTCGGCGTCGGCGACATCAATGACCGCACCCTCGGCGGCTATAATTACGACGACACCACCACCGCCTTCGTCACCCGCTGGCTGCGCACCAGGGGGCAGGAACTGAAGGCGGCTGGGAAGCCCTGGTATCTGGCGGTGAACTTCGTCAATCCGCACGACGTCATGTTCATCAATTCGGACCTGCCGGGCCAGACGGTGCAGGGCAAGCAGTCGTCCATGCCCATCGCCCGCGCGCCGGAGAACGAGCTCTACAAGGCGGCCTGGGACATGCCGCTGCCGTCCACCCGCACCCAGGCGTTCGATGCCCCCGGTCGGCCAAAGGCGCAGCAGATCTACCAGGAGGTCATGGATTTCCTTGTCGGCCAGTGGCCCGATGAGGATCGCCGCTGGCGGGTGCTGCAGAACTATTATTTCAACTGCATCCGCGACTGCGACCTCCAGGTCACCCGCGTGCTGGAGGCCGTGAAGGCCAACGGCATGTCGGACGACACCATCATCGTCTTCACTGCCGACCATGGTGAGCTGGGCGGCCACCACCAGATGCGTGGCAAGGGCAATTCCACCTACCGCCAGCAGAACCATCTGCCGCTGATGATCGTCCATCCCGCCTATCCCGGCGGGCTCACCTGCAATGCGGTGACCTCGCAGGTGGACCTCACCCCCACCATCCTTGCGCTCACCGGCGCCGCGCCGGACAAGCTGAAGCAGGCGAAGGACGGTCTGCCCGGGCATGACTTCTCCGCGCTGCTCACCACGCCGGGGGCGGCGAAGCCGGACACGCTGCGGCCGGGATCGCTGTTCTGCTACAACATGCTGAGCTACCAGGATGCCCGGTGGGCCGCCCATTTCGACGTGAAGTCGAACAACACCATTCCGCTCGCCCAGCGCATCGCCGCCATGCAGAACCAGCCGCCGGACTTCAAGCTCCGCTGCTCCATCCGCAGCACGTTCGATGGTCGCTACCGCTTCACCCGCTACTTCTCCCCGCAGGGCTTCAACACGCCCACCACCTGGGAAGATCTGACGGGGAAGAACGACATTGAAATCTACGATCTCCAGAACGATCCGGACGAGGTGGACAACATCGCTTTGAAGGGCAAGGCGGCGGGCGATCTCATCATGGCCATGAACACCAAGCTCAACGGCCTCATCGGGGCCGAGGTGGGCGTGGACGATGGCAGCTTCCTGCCGTTCAAGGACGGCAAGTGGATATTCCCGACCGCGAGCCAGCGGTAGGGCGGCCCCGGTACTGGGATTGCGGTCTTTCACCTCTCCCCGCGGGGGAGAGGTCGGAGGCACCGCAGACGGGTGAGGGGGCTCCGGCGCTTCAGGACTTGAGAGGGTTGTCCCCCTTACCCCAGCCCTCTCCCCGCCGGGGAGAGGGAGCGATGATGCCGGCGGAAATGCCGCCTATTCCACCTTGCCGATGGCGCGCACTGCTGCCACCAGCCGCTCGCTGTCGGCCGCGACGAACGCCTTGAACTCCGGCATGTCGAGATAGGCCGGCGGGCTGCCGGCATGATCCAGGATGCGCACCACGTCCGGCGACTGGATCGCCTCGCGGATGGAGGTGCGCAGCTTTGTCACCACCGGGTCCGGCACGCCCACGGGCAGGAACAGGCCGGCCCAGATGTAGAATTCCACGCTCTTATAGCCCAGCTCCTGGAAGGTGGGCGCGTCCGGGAAGGCGTCAATGCGCTTGGCGCCGAAACAGGCGAGCACGCGCACCTTGTCGAGGAACGGCTTCAGCGGGCCAGGGGCGGAGGCGATGGCCTGCACCTCGTTCTGCACCAGGGCTGTCAGCGACGGGCCGCCGCCCTGATAGGGCACGTGCAGCATGTCGATGCCGGCGGCATGGGTGAACATGGCCATGGAGACATGGGTGGTGCCGTAGCGGCCGGAGGAGCCGTATTCGATCTTGCCCGGTCGCTTCTTGGCGTCTTCCACCAGTTCCTGGACCGTGCGCCAGGGCGCGGAGGCGGGCACCGCCAGCACGGTCGGGTCCGCGAGGATGCGCGCGACGGGCACGAGCTGGCTCATCTCATAGGACGGGGTCTGGCCGAACAGCTTCTGGGATTCCGGCAGCACCGCCAGCGACGACAGGGTCATCAGCATGGTGTAGCCGTCCGGCGGGGCTTTGGCGGCGGCCGCATTGCCGATGGCGCCACCGGCGCCGCCGCGGTTCTCCACCACCACGGGGCGGCCCAGGATGTTGGTCATCGCGTTCGCCATGGGGCGCGCGGCAAGGTCCGCCTGTCCGCCGGGCGGGAACGGCACGATCATGGTCATGGCGCGGGTCGGCCAGGCGGCATCCTGCGCGAAGGCGGGCCCGGCGAGCGAGGCGGCGGGCATTGCGGCGAGGATCTTCAGTAACTGACGGCGATCCATTGGTTCCTCCCATTATGTTTTTTATGAACAGGCAGGGGGCGTTTGCGCCCCTCCGCCTCACGCTTTCACATCTCCCTTCAGGCGGCGGCGACGGGGTTCCGCAGCAGGCCGATCTTCTCCATCTCGCATTCGATGACATCACCCGGCAGGCAATAGCGGGTGGCGGGCACGAGGCCCGGCTCGCCGCGCCACTTGCCGCCCAGGGACGCGTCCGTGGACCATGCGGTGCCGGCGGGCGTGCCAGTGATGATCACCATGCCCGGCCTGAGCGTGAAATTGGTGGAGAAGAAGTGGATCAGCTCCGCGCAGGACCAGATCATGTCGGAGGTGTTCGAGGACTGGCGCAGCTCGCCATTGATCCGCGTCTTCAGCCAGAGGTTCTGCGGGTCCGGCACCTCGTCGGCGGTGACGATGGTGGGACCGAGCGGGGCGGATGAATCGAACGCCTTGCCGCGCCCCAGCTCATACCAGGTGAAGCCCTGGTCGTTGGTGCGCACCTGCCGGTCGCGGGCAGTGACGTCGTTGACGATGGTGTAGCCGAAGACGTGGTCGAGCGCGCGCTCCACGGGGATGTGACGCCCCGGCGCGCCGATGACCACCGCCAGCTCGGTCTCGCAATCGAGCTTCTCCGAGAGCTTGGGATCGTAGAGGATGGGCTCGTCCGGGCCGACCACGCAGTCGGCGGTCTTCACGAAGAATTCCGGCTCCTTGCCGCTGATGGCGGAATCCTTCTTCTCCGCATTGTGCGCGTGGTAATTGCTGCCCGAGCACAGGATGGTGGAGGGCTTCAGGGGCGCGAGGAGCTTCACGCCGGAGGCGGCGGTGCGGCCCTTGCCGGAGTCGATGAGCGCTTCGGCCGCTGTGCGGGCGGATGCGCCGGCGCGGATGAAGGAGAGCATGTCCGCGAAGGGTGCGCCCTCGCCATTTCCGCCGGCCGCGCGGGCGAGATCCACGATCTCGTTGCCCACCAGCACGCCGAGCCGCTCCGCCGCGCCATCGGCGAATGTCACCACCTTCATCTCGATCCTCCCGACATGGTCTTAGTGCCGTAACGGCGTGACCTTGAGGCATTCTACATGCCGCATCGGAAGACCGGGAGCAATCGTTTGCAGGAGTGGCTTTAAGAACAACCGTCATGCCCGGGCTTGTCCCGGGCATCCACGTCCATCCCTTGGTCTGCGCCTGGCGGAGCCCCGTGGATGGCCGGGTCAAGCCCGGCCATGACGGATTGGAGGGGGCGACCTCACCCCATCACCCGCAAATGCCGCATGGGCCGGCCGGGCGCGATGGACTGGGCCGCCGCGACGATGGCGGCTGCGTCGATGCCGTGGTGGCGGTAGAGGTCCGCAAGGGTCCCCGTCTGGCCGAAATGCTCGACCCCGAGCGCCCGCAGACGATGGCCCTGCACTGAGCCAAGCCAGCCGAGCGTCGCCGGATGGCCGTCGATGACGGTCACCAGCCCGCAATGGCGGGGCAGGGGCTCCAGCAGCCGCTCCACATGGCTCTGCGCGTGCGACATGCCCTTCTCGCGGGCGCGGGCGGCGGCGGTCCAGCCGGCATTGAGGCGGTCCGCGGAGGTGACGGCGAGGAGACCCACATCGCGCCGGTCCTCCGCCATCAGCCCCACCGCCTCGATGGCCTCCGGCGTCACCGCGCCCTGGACCGCGACGACAACCTCGCAGTTCGGCCCCGGTTCGCGCAGCCAATAGGCGCCATCCACCATGTGGCGCTTCTGGGTCTGCGAGAGCGTGCGCTTGGGCTGCTCCAAGGCGCGGGTGGAGAGGCGGAAATAGACCGAGCCGCCGGTCTCGTCCCGCAGCCAGTTGCGCTCGTCCTCCTCGCCCGCGCCGTCGCGCTGCACATAGTCGAAGGCGAAGGCCATGAGCGTCGCCAGCTCGTCCACGAAGCACGGCTCGAACGCGGCGAGCCCGTCTTGCGCCATGCCGATGAGCGGCGTGGAGATGGACTGGTGCGCGCCGCCTTCCGGCGCCAGCGTGATGCCCGAAGGCGTGGCCACGAGGATGAAGCGGGCATCCTGGTAGCAGGCATAGTTCAGCGCATCGAGGCCGCGGCAGATGAAGGGGTCGTAGAGCGTGCCCACAGGGATCAGCCGCGCGCCGAACAGGGAATGGGAGAGGCCGAAGGCGGAGAGCATGAGGAACAGGTTCATCTCGGCGATGCCCAGCTCCATGTGCTGGCCCTCGGGCGAGAAGTCCCAATTGTAGGTGGAGGGGATGCGCTCGCGCTTGAACACGTCAGCAAGCGCCCGCTCGGCGAACAGGCCGCGCCGGTTCACCCACGGCCCGAGATTGGTGGAGACGGTCACATCCGGCGAGGTGGTGACGATGCGGCTCGCCAGTGCGCTGTCGCCGCGTGCCAGTTCCTGAAGGATGAGGCCAAAGCCCGCCTGGGTGGAGAGGGTCGCATTGGGTGGCGTCGCCACGTCAGGGACGGGCAAAGCGGGGTCGGAGAGCCGGCGCGTGCCCTCGCTCCTGAACGGCACCTTGTCGAGGAATGCCTTCAGCGCGGCAGGCGGCGTCGAGAGCCCTTCGAACGGCTCCCATTCCTTGCCCGGCCGGATGTTCATGGCGGTGCGCAGGATGTCCATCTGCGCCGCCGTCATGAGCCCGGCATGATTGTCCTTGTGGCCCGCCAGCGGCAGGCCAAAACCCTTTACCGTGTAGCAGAGGAAGCAGACCGGCCGGTCATGGTCGATGCCGTCGAACGCCTCCATGATGGTCGGCAGATCATGGCCGCCGAGGTTCGTCATGAGGGCGGACAATTCCACATCCGAGCGCCGCTCGATGAGCGCCGTGACGTCGCCCTGGTCGCCGAGATCGTCTAGCAGGCGCTTGCGCCATGCCGCGCCGCCCTGGAAGGTGAGGGCGGAATATTCCACGTTGGGGCAGGCATCGATCCAGGCCTTGAGCTTGGCCCCGCCTTTCTCCTTGAACGCGGCCTGCTGGAGCGAGCCGTATTTCAGGATGACCACCTGCCAGCCCATGGCCTCGAAGATGCCGACGAAGCGTTCATAGAGCCCCTCGCGCACAACGGCGTCTAAGCTCTGGCGGTTGTAGTCGACGATCCACCAGGTGTTGCGCAGATCGTGCTTCCAGCCCTCCAGGAGGGCCTCGAAGACGTTGCCTTCGTCCAGCTCCGCATCGCCCACCAGGGCGATCATGCGGCCTTCGGGGCGGTCGCCGAGGAGGCCATGGGCGCGGACATAATCCTGGGCGAGGCTCGCGAACAAAGTCTGCGCAACGCCGAGGCCGACGGAGCCGGTGGAGAAATCCACGTCGTCCGTGTCCTTGGTGCGCGAGGGATAGGATTGCGCGCCCTTATAGGCGCGGAACGCCTCCAACTTCTCTCGGGTCTGGTTGCCCAGAAGATACTGGATGGCGTGGAAGATGGGGCTCGCATGCGGCTTCACCGCCACCCGGTCCTGGGGCCGCAGCGTGTGGAAATAGAGCGCCGTCATGATGGTGGCGAGCGAGGCCGAGGACGCCTGGTGTCCGCCCACTTTCAGCCCGTCCACGCTCTCGCGCAGATGGTTGGCATTGTGGATGGTCCAGCTCGCGAGCCAGAGCACCTTGCGCTCCAGCTCGGCGAGGATTTCGATCTCGGTCTTTGCGGCCATATCCCTGGCGGCCATGTCCGGCCCTCCTGCGGCGCTCATCGCCATCGGAGCATCATAGGTGCGCGCAGCAGGCGTTTTCCGTCGAAATCAGGCTGTGCCTACCCCTAGATTGCACTATCTTGCCAATTTCCGCGCTCATTTCGGCAAAAGCATGCAGATCGACGCCATCGACCGAAAGATTCTCGCTCTGCTCCAGGAGGACGGCCGCATGAGCGTCGCCGATCTTGCGGGCAAGGTCGGCCTGTCCCCTTCGCCCTGCCTGCGGCGGGTGCGGGCGCTGGAGGCGTCGGGCCTCATCGCCCGCTATGTGGCCGTGCTCGACCAGCGGGCCGCCGGCCTGCCGGTGAGCGTGTTCGTCTCCATCAAACTGGAGCGGCAGCGGGAAGATGCGCTGGACGCCTTCTCGGCGGCGATCCGGCGCTGGCCCGAAGTGCTGGAATGCTACCTCATGACCGGCCAGCGGGATTACCTGCTGCGCGTGGTGGTCTCGGATCTGGAGAGCTATGAGCGTTTCCTGAAGATGAAGCTCACGCGCCTCGACGGCATCGCCTCCATCGAGAGCTCGTTCGCCCTGGAGCAGGTGAAATATTCCAACGTCCTGCCCCTCGCCTGAAGGGGAGAAAAGTGCGCCTTCATAGCCTAGCTCAAGTCAGCCTCGCGCAAGCTTGGAGTGGTATATTTCACCACGTGTATTCCATTTTCGTTTGCCAGATAGGTTTCCCGGACTTTTGCCGGGGCCGCCGCAAGGCACATTCGTATTCTGATGGAGCCCGCAACACCCGAACGCTTCGGCACAAGGAGAGATGACGATGATTCCCGCCATCGGCCCAGTTGGGAAGTCAGATGAGCCTTCGATCCCCGTGATCAAGCCTGTGGCTGATCCTGTGAGGACGGCTCAAGCTGCCTCCGTTGCCGTGGCGCCGCCCGCCCCGGTGCGTATTTCCGGCGAGGACATCAACGTCGACGATTTCATCTACACCAGCACCGTGAAGACCATCGTGCCGGCAATGGGTCCGGGCTCGGTCACAATTCCGGGAATTGGCGTCTTTCCGGGCCTCGTGGACCAGGGTTACTCGAACAGCGAGGTCAAGTACGAGATCCGCATTGGCGGCGTTCTGGTCGCCCGCATCTACGAGAACGGCGTGGCGATGACCGCCAGCGGTTTCGACTTGTCGCGGCTCGGTTTTCCGTCCCCGGAAGAAGATGGCATGACCGGCTCGCAGAAGGCCGACCACCGGCTGGCGCGGCTCTCCTCTTATTTCTCGACGCTGGATGTCGCCTTCGACATCGTCGACAAGGGCGGCAACCAGGTGACGCTGAACTGGGACGGGAAGCCCGTCGTCTCCCGGCCGGACTTCACCGCGGCGCCGTCCGACGACGCGGCAAAGGTCGACGGCTGACAGCTTTAAAGTCATGGCCGGGACAAGCCCGGCCGTGACATGGACCGCGTCGAGGCCTAGCCCAGCAGCCTGTCGATGAAGGGCTTGAGATTCTCCTTTTCCTCCAGCCCGAAGCCCGGCGCCTCGCTGGGGAAGATGCGGTTGCCGTTGAGCCGGCAGGCGGGCGAATAGCCGCCGAAAGGCTGGAACACCCCCGGATAGGCCTCGCACCCGCCGAGCCCCAGCCCCACCGCGATGTGCAGGTTGATGAGATGCCCGCCGTGCGGATAGGCCTGCTTGCGGCTGAAGCCGTGGGTCTCCAGCATGTCGAGGATGCGGCCATAGTCGCCGAGGCCGTAGGCAAGGCCCGCATCCATCTGGAAGATGTCCTTGCCCGGCCGCATGCCGCCGAAGCGCACGAGGTTCACGCTGTCGATGAGGGAGAACAAGTTCTCGCCCGTCGCCACTGGGCCGGAATAGGCCTCGATGATCTCGCGGTTGAGCTGGTAGTCGAGGGGATCGCCGATCTCCTCGAACCAGCGCAGCTTGTAGGGCTCCAGGGCCTTGGCATAAGCGAGTGCGGTCTTCAGGTCGAAGCGGCCGTTGGCATCCACGGAGAGGCGGGCGCCGTCGCCGGCGATCTTCAACGCTTCCTCGATGCGCTTCAGGTCCACATCGAGAGGTGCGCCGCCGATCTTCATCTTGAAGGCGACGAAGCCCATGTCGGTATATTCGCGCAGCTCGTCCGACAGGGTCTTGCCCGCGCCGTCGGCATAATAATAGCCGCCGGCCGCATAGCAGTCCGCTTCCCCAACCTCCGTGCAGCCGAAGGCGCGGGCGATGGTGCGGTAAGCGGGCTCGCCGGCGAGCTTGGCATTGAGGTCCCACACGGCGAGTTCCAGCGCCGCCGCCGCGCCCGCGCGATCGCCATGGCCGCCGGGCTTCTCGTTGCGCATCGCCGCCGCCAGGACCTTTGCGGGATCGAAGGCCTGCCCGGTTTCGTCCAGCAGGCTGCCGGGCGCCGCCGCCAGCAGGCGCGGGATCATGCGCTGGCGGATGATCCCGCTCTGGGCGAAGCGGCCGATGGAATTGAAGGCGAGACCGACCACCGGGCGCCCGTCGCGCACCACATCCGTGATGAGCGCCACCAGGGACACGTCATGATCGGAAAAGCTCACTACCGCATTGGCGACATTTCCCTCCAGCCGGACGGAAAGCTCGCGGACATCCGTGATTTTCATGGAAAACTTTCAGGAGAAGAGAAGGTGGATCACTCGACGGAGATCTTGCCGGCGCGGATCACGTCGCCCCATTTGGTGGTCTCGCTGTCGATATAGGTCTGGAACGCCGCCCCGGTGGTGCCGACCACGATCATGCCAAGGCTGGCGAAGCGCGCCTTCACCTCGTCCAGCGCGATGACCTTCTTCAGGTCCGTCTCGATCTTGGCCGCGATGGTTGGGGAAACACCCTTCGGCGCCACGAGGCCGAGCCAGCCGAGCACGTCGAAGCCGGGATAGGCTTCCGCGACGGTGGGCACATCGGGCAGGCCCGGCGCGCGCATGGTGGTGGAGACGGCCAGCGCGCGGGCCTTGCCGGCCTGGATCGCGCCCATGACGCCGGGCTGGGAATCGAACAGCGCATCGATGCGCCCGCCATAGAGGTCGGCCATGGCCGGGCCGGAACCCTTGTAGGGCACGTGGACGATGTCGATGCCGGCGCGCTGCTTGAACAGCTCCATGGTGAGGTGCTGGGTGGAGCCGGCGCCGCCGGAGCCGTAATTGAGCATGCCGGGCGAGGCTTTCGCGGCCGCCACCAGATCCTGCATGGTCTTGTACTTGGAATCCGCCGAGACGGTGAGCACCTGGGCGACGCCGGCCACATTCATCAGCGCGGTGAAATCGGTGCGCGGGTCGTAGCCCACATTCTTGTAGAGGTTCGGCGCGATGGAGAGCGGGCCGCTGGAGCCCTGCAGCCACGTATAGCCATCGTTCGGCGCGGCGATGGACGCCTTGGTGCCGATGGTGCCGCCCGATCCACCCTTATTGTCGATGATGACGGGGACGTTCCACATCTTGCCGAGTTGGTCCGCCACGAGGCGCGCCATCAGGTCTCCGGCCTGGCCGGGGGCGAAGGGAACGATGATCGTGATGGTGCGGTTGGGAAACGCCTCCTGCGCCATTGCGGAGAGGGGCGCGATAGTGGGCGCGAGCGCGCTGCCGGCCACGAGTTTCAGCACCTGCCTGCGATCGAGCATCTTTTCCCTCCCCATCGCCGCCGCGGGATGACGGCGGCGATATGTTCTATATTGTGATATGTTGGTACATATTTGGAGAAAGGCTGTCAAACCCCGCCGTCACGGCCGGGCTTGACCCGGCCATCCCGTGGGAATTCGGGAGCGCTATTCCTCGAGAGATGCCCGGGTCGGGCCTGGACATGACGGGTGGAAAGAGAGCCCGTCGGCAATGCCGTTTCCCTCCCGCGCGATCTCCCTCTAAAACCTTCGGCTTCCACCCCTTGAACCCCTGGCTTCCCCGCGCGCATGGCCCTTCCGCTCTATCAACGCATCGCCGCGGACCTCGCGCAGAAGATCGCTTCCGGCGAGCTGGCGGTGGGCGCGGTCATCCCGAGCGAGCTGGAGCTGGCGCAAAGCTACAAGGCGAGCCGGAACACCGTGCGCTCCGCGCTGCGGCAGCTTCAGGACCTGCACCTCATCTCCCGCCGCCGCAATCGCGGCACGCGGGTGGAGGCCCCGCCGCAGGAGAGCCTCGTCACGCGCACCCTCTCCACTCGCAACGATCTCATGGCGCTTGCCGAGGCTGCGCAGCGGGAGATCCGCGCCACCTCCCTGGTGGTGCTGGACACGGAGATGGCGCGGCTCCTCAAATGCCCGCCGGGCTCGCGCTGGCTGCGCATCTCGCTGGTGCGGTGGGAGCCGGGCGTGGCAAAGCCCCTGGCCTGGACCCGCGCCTTCGTGGACCCGCACTACAAGGACATCGTGCCGCTGGCGAAGCAGCAGCCCGGCACGCTGTTCTGCGACCTCATCGAGAGCCATTATGGCCGCCCCATCGCCACGGTGGAGCAGACGGTTTCGGGTTGCCTCATCGAGGAGGATGCGGCGGAGATCCTGGGCGTGCCGGTGGGCAGTGCCGGCCTCAGGGTGCTCCGGCACTACCGGGACATGGCCGCCGCCATGGTCGAGGCGACGGTGTCGTTTTATCCCGCCGACAGGTTCTCCATCCGGACGACGCTGTCGCGGCGGAGTTGAAAGCGGGCGAAGGCCCGCAGCAGGGAGGCGCGCATGACCATACGTGTGGGTATCGGCGGCTGGACCTATGAGCCCTGGCGCGGCGTGTTCTATCCGGAGGGGCTGAAGCATGCGCGCGAGCTGGAGTTCGCCAGCCGCGCAGTGACCTCCATCGAGGTCAACGGCACCTTCTACCGCACCCAGACGCCAAAAGCCTTCAAGAGCTGGGCGGATCAGGCCCCGGAGGGCTTCGTGTTCGCGCTGAAGGCGGTGCGCTACGCCACCAACCGGCGGGTGCTGGCCGAGGCTGGGGAGAGTGTCCAGGCCTTCGTGAACAGCGGGCTCGTGGAGCTGGGCGACAAGCTCGGCCCCATAAACTGGCAGTTCGCCGGCACGAAGAAGTTCGACCCGGACGATTTCGGCGCCTTCCTCGCTTTGCTGCCGGAGAAGGTGGACGGCGTCGGCCTGCGCCATGCGGTGGAGGTGCGCCACGAGAGCTTCGGCTGTCCCGAATTCATCGCGCTCGCCCGCAAGCACAATGTGGCGGTGGTGATCGCCGACAGCCCGGACTATCCCGCCATCGGCGATCTCACCGCCGATTTCGTCTATGCCCGCCTCCAGGACGCCAAGGCGGAGATCGAGACCGGCTATGACGAAAAAGCGCTCGGCGCCTGGCATGCGCGCGCCGGCCAATGGGCCAAGGGCGAGGCGGCGGAAGGCATCCCCACCTATGGCGAGAAGGCCGGAAAGAAGGGCAAGCGCGACTGCTTCATCTACATGATCAACGGCGCCAAGGAGCGGGCGCCGGCGGCGGCCATGGCGCTGCTGGAGAAGCTCGGAAAGAGCTAAACCTCAGCCGTCCCGCTGGATATCGACGCCGGTGCCGGCGGGAACGGGCGCCGGGGTCTTCGCTGTGTGGTGCGCGGGTCGCTTATGGTGCGACGGCGTCTCATAGACGTGCAGCACCAAGGCGGCGCGCGTCAGCACGGCGAAGATCAGGGCCGTGGACCAGCCGAACAGCAGCATGCCGTTTGCCGCCGTCACCGGCCCGAGGAGCCGCCAGCGCGGCAATGGCAGGATGTCCCCGTAGCCCAGCGTGGTGAAGCTTTCGAAGGCAAGATAATAGCCGTCGCCGGATTTGACCGCTCCCACAAGGTGATAGGAGATGGCCCACACCGCCACATGCACCATGTGGGACAGGGTCAGGACGGCGCCTGTGACCATCATGGTCGCCGCGAACGCCTCGATGCGCCGCCGCTCGATGGTGCGCCGCCGCAGGCCGCGCATGAACCGCATCAGGAACACGCTGAACATGGCGTGGATGGCGATGTTCACCATGCTCACCACGATCCCGTACAGCAATTCAATCGGAATCACGCCGACCCCCGCCGTCCGGTGGCTCACGTGAAAGGCAATGACCTGCCTCGGCGGCGGGCGCAAGGGGCATGCGGCGGAACCCATGCGTATTGAGGCCGTTGGTTCCCTGGCTGGGAGAGAAAAACAAGGAGAAGCTCGATGAACCGCCAAACGGAGGCCGGCGCGCATGGCGCGGTGAAGCTGCAATACTGGTCCTCGTCCCATTCCGTTGGCGCGCCGGACAAATGGCCGGAGCCCTATGAGTTCGATACCGTGGAAGACGCCGTGGCCTTCGCCATGACGCAATCGCCCGCCAATAGGGAGCTGGCTTGGCTGCGGACCCCGGACGGCGTGGTGATGAATCCCGACCAGATCCGCCGCGCCTTCGAACTGAAGCGAAGCTGACGTTAAGGGGATACGCGGGCGGCCTGCATTGATTTGCCGCCGCTCTTGTGTATTTTGCGCCGCAAAATGAAGCCGAGCGGACCTGAGGAATCGGGTCCGCCTTTTGGTGTTTGGAACCCATGGAACTGCGCAACATCGCCATCATCGCCCACGTCGACCACGGCAAGACGACGCTGGTGGACAAGCTGCTCCAGCAGTCCGGCTCTTTCCGCGACAACCAGCGCGTCGCTGAGCGCGTGATGGATTCCAACGACCTGGAAAAAGAGCGCGGCATCACCATCCTGGCCAAGGCCACCTCGGTGGTGTGGAAGGGCGTGCGCATCAACATCGTCGACACCCCAGGCCACGCCGATTTCGGCGGCGAGGTGGAGCGCATCCTCTCCATGGTGGACGGCGCCATCGTGCTGGTGGACGCGGCCGAAGGCCCCATGCCGCAGACCAAGTTCGTGGTGGGCAAGGCCCTGAAGATCGGCCTGAAGCCCATCGTCGCCATCAACAAGGTGGACCGGCCGGACGGGCGCCCGCAGGAAGTCATCAACGAGGTGTTCGACCTGTTCGCGGCGTTGGACGCCAATGACGAGCAGCTCGACTTCCCGATCCTCTACGGTTCCGGCCGCGACGGCTGGATGGCGGACGAGCCGGAAGGCCCGAAGGACCAGGCGCTGGCGCCGCTGTTCGACCTGGTGCTGAAGCACGTGCCGCCGGCCCATGTGGACGAGGCGCCGTTCCGCATGCTCGGCACGCTTCTGGAGGCGAACCCCTTCCTCGGCCGCATCATCACCGGCCGCATCTCTTCCGGCTCGGTGCGCCCCAACCAGTCCATCAAGGTGATGGACCGCGAGGGCAACCTCGTGGAGAGCGGCCGCGTCTCGAAGATCCTCGCCTTCCGCGGCATCGAGCGCCAGCCCATCGACGTGGGCGAGGCGGGCGACATCGTCTCCATCGCCGGCCTCGTGAAGGGTTCGGTGGCCGACACCTTCTGCGATCCCGCGGTGGACACCCCCATCCAGGCGCAGCCCATCGATCCGCCCACCGTCACCATGTCCTTCATCGTCAACGATTCGCCGCTGGCGGGTACCGAGGGCGACAAGGTGACGAGCCGTATGATCCGCGACCGCCTGTTCAAGGAGGCCGAGGGCAACGTCACGCTGAAGATCGAGGAATCCGACGACAAGGATTCGTTCTTCGTCTCCGGGCGCGGCGAACTCCAGCTCGCCATCCTCATCGAGACCATGCGCCGCGAGGGCTTCGAGCTCGCCGTGTCGCGGCCGCGCGTGGTCTATTCCCAGGGGCCGAACGGCGAGACCCTGGAGCCGGTCGAGGAAGTGGTCATCGACGTGGACGAGGAATATTCCGGCACCGTGGTGCAGAAGATGTCCGAGCGCCGCGCCGAGATGATCGAGATGCGCCCCTCCGGCGGCAACCGCCAGCGCCTTGTGTTCCATGCGCCGACCCGCGGCCTCATCGGCTACCAGTCGGAACTGCTGACCGACACGCGCGGCACCGCCATCATGAACCGCCTGTTCAAGGCCTATGAGCCGCACAAGGGCGAGATCCCGAGCCGCATCAACGGCGTGCTGATCTCCAACGAAGCGGGCGAGGCGGTGGCCTATGCCCTGTGGAACCTGGAAGACCGCGGCCCGATGATCATCGAGCCCGGCTGGAAGGTGTATCAGGGCATGCTGGTGGGCATCCACAACCGGGACAACGACCTGGAAGTGAACGTGCTGAAGGGCAAGAAGCTCACCAACATCCGCACCACGTCGAAGGACGAGGCGGTGCGCCTGACCCCGCCGATCCGCATGACGCTGGAGCGCTCGCTCGCCTGGATCCAGGACGACGAACTGGTGGAAGTGACGCCGAAGTCCATCCGCCTGCGCAAGCGCTGGCTCGACCCGAACGAGCGCAAGCGCAACGAGCGCAAGAGCGTCAGCGAGCTGGTCTGAGGGCTTCGGCTCCACGCAGGACAACCGTCATCCCCGGGCTTGACCCGGGGGATCCACGGCGTGCCGCAAGCGCATCTTTAACGGAGAGGCGTGGATGCCCGGGTCAAGCCCGGGCATGACTGCTTTTCTAAGTATTGTCCTGGACAAGCGACGCCGCAGGCGGAGCGCAGATCCGGGACCCAGCGCAAGATTCCGGCGAAGCCGTCAATCCGCGACCAGCGTAAAGAGCGTCTCCGCCGCGTGGCGCCGGAGACGGGGTGAAGCGCCTTCGGCGGTCTCTTGCGCTGGGTCCCGGGTCGCATTCCACTGCGCTGCGCTGCGCTTCGTTGCATGCGCCCAGGACAAATCCTCACTCCCGCGGCCGCTTGTCCACCACGCGCTTGGCCTTGCCCATGGAGCGCTCGATGCTCCCCGGCGCCTGGATCACCACGCGCGTGGTGATGCCGATGGTGTCCTTGATGCGTGACACCAGCCGTTCCGCATGCACCGACAGTCCGGCAGTGTCCCAATGCTCCTCGCGGGCCTCCGCCAGCACGGTCATCTCGTCCATGCGACCCTCGCGGGTCAGTTCGATGAGGAAGTGGCCGGCGCACCAGTCGGTGGCGAGCAGCGCCTCTTCGATCTGGGTCGGGAACACGTTCACCCCGCGCAGGATCATCATGTCGTCCGAGCGGCCGGTCACCTTCTCCATGCGCCGCATGCCGGGCCGCGCCGTGCCGGGCAGAAGGCGCGTCAGGTCCCGCGTGCGGTAGCGGATGATGGGGAAGGCTTCCTTGGTGAGCGAGGTGAAGACCAGCTCGCCCTTCTCCCCGTCCGGCAGCACCTCGCCGGTCTCCGGGTCGATGATCTCAGGGTAGAAATGGTCTTCCCAGATGTGGAGCCCGTCCTTGGTCTCCACGCATTCCTGGGCGACGCCCGGGCCGATGACCTCCGAGAGGCCGTAAATGTCGGTGGCGTCCATGGCGAAGGCGTGCTCGATCTCCGAGCGCATGGCATTGGTCCAGGGCTCGGCGCCGAAGATGCCGAACTTGAGCGAGCTTTCGCGCGGGTCGAGGCCGGCTTTGGCGAAGCCGTCGAGGATGGCCAGCATGTAGCTGGGCGTCACCATGATCACGTCAGGCTTGAAATCGGTGATGAGCTGCACCTGGCGCTCGGTCATGCCGCCGGACATGGGCACCACCGTGCAGCCGAGCCGCTCGGCGCCATAATGGGCGCCGAGGCCGCCGGTGAAGAGGCCGTAGCCATAGGCCACATGCACCATCATGCCGGGGCGCGCGCCAGCCGCGCGGATGGAGCGGGCCATGACGTCGGCCCACATGTCGATATCGGCCTTGGTGTAGCCCACCACGATGGGCTTGCCCGTGGTGCCGGAGGAGCCGTGGACCCGCGCCAGCTTCTCGCGCGGCACGGCGAACAGGCCGAAGGGATAATTGTCGCGCAAGTCCTTCTTCACCGTGAAGGGGAATTTCGCGAGGTCGGAGAGGTCCTTCAGGTCCGAGGGACGGACGCCGGCTGCATCGAACTGGGCGCGGTAGAAGGGCACGTTGTCGTAAGCGTGCTGGAGCGACCAGGCGAGGCGCTGGCGCTGGATCGACATGACCTCGTCGCGCGAGGCGCGCTCGATGGCGTCGAGACCGTCCTTGATGCCGCGGTCGAAGCTGGTGGCTGGGGCTGCCATGTTCATCGTCTCCTCCGCTCAGGGTTTGTCGTGTTCTTCCGGCGCGATGATCGAGCCGCCGATGGTGCGGGAATGGCCGCGGAATTCGGCGATGAGCACGCCGTCCTGGGTGACGCTCACGTCATAGATGCCGGACCGGCCGGCGCGGGTGATCTCGCGGGCGTGCGCCACCAACGTGTGCCCCGGCTTTCCCGGCCTGAGATAGCTGATGCTGCAATGGCCGGCGACGGTGCGGTGGTCGTGGCTGTTGCAGGCGAAGGCGAAGGCGCTGTCGGCCAAGGTGAAGATGAAGCCGCCATGGGCGGTGCCGTGGCCGTTCGCCATTTCGGGCGTCAGCATCATGGAGAGGACGGCGGTGCCCGGCCCCACCTCCACCAGCTCCATGCCGAGGCCCCGGCTTGCGGTATCGGTGGCCCACATGGCTTCGGCGCAGAGGCGGGCGGTTTCCTCCGGCGAGCGGGTGGGGCTGAGATCGCTCATGATGCGCGTCCCGTGAAGCGCGGCGCGCGCTTTTCCATGAAGGCCTTCGTGCCTTCCGCATAATCCGGCGTGCGGCCGGCCTCGCGCTGGAGGTCGCGCTCAAGATCGAGCTGCGTGTCCAGGTCGTTGGAGGCGGAGGCGTTCAGCGCCTGCTTGGTCAAGGCAAGGCCGTGGGTCGGTTGGGTCGCGAGGTGGGCAGTGAGCGCTTCCGCCTCCGCGCGCAGGGCGGCATCGTCCACCACCTTCCAGATCATTCCCCAGTCCGCGGCCTGCTCGGCGCTCACCGGCTCGGCCAGCAGCATCAGGGCGCGGGCGCGGGCATCGCCCACGAGGCGCGGCAGGAAGAAGGTGCCCCCGGAATCCGGCACGAGGCCGATCTTGGAGAAGGCTTGGATGAACTTGGCGGATCTGGCGGCCAGGACGATGTCACAGGCGAAGGCGATGTTCGCCCCCGCGCCGGCCGCCACCCCGTTCACCGCGCAGACCACCGGCTTCTTCAGCGCGCGGATGCGGCGGATGAGGGGATTGTAGAAAGTCTCGATGGTCTTGCCGAGGTCGGGCGCCTCGGAGAGGCCCACCCGGGCGGACAGGTCCTGGCCCGCGCAGAAGCCGCGCCCGGCGCCGGTGAGGAGCACCGCGCGGCAGGTCTCGTCCGCCGCGATGGCGTCCAGCGCGCCGCGCAGAGCGAGGTGCAAGTCCTCATTGAAGGAGTTGAGCCGGTCCGGCCGGTTCAGGGTCAGCATGGTCCAGCCGTCGCGGCGGTCCACGAGAAGCACGCTCTCCACCCGTTCCTCCCAATCAGGGCTCTCTCAGGGAGCCTCTTGAATTAACCGATCGATCGGTTAATCTTTAGCCCAAGGGGCAAGCTTGTCAACACGAGCCACAATGCTCCGCCTCACGGGAGGATGCCATGGCCGACCACTTCGATGCGCACCGGGCCTTTTGCCGCCGCGGCAAGCGCAGGCCGCGCGCGTTTCCGGCAGATTTGGCTTTCCCTGCGCCGCGCCTTCGGGCTTTCTGCGCGCCGTAAAACCATCGCCTGATCCCGATCATCGGAGACCACCATGACGCACGCTTACATCTGCGATTTCGCGCGCACCCCCATCGGCCGCTATGCCGGCGCGTTGAAGGACGTGCGCCCCGACGATCTCGCCGCCCATCCCATCCGCGTGCTGAAGGACCGCAATCCGGGCATCGACTGGGAAGCGGTGGACGACGTCATCCTCGGCTGCGCCAACCAGGCGGGCGAGGACAATCGCGACGTGGCGCGCATGGCGGTGCTGCTGGCCGGCCTGCCCGTGAGCGCCCCCGGCACCACCGTGAACCGCCTGTGCGGCTCGGGCCTCGACGCGGTGGGCATCGGCGCCCGCGCCGTCCTCACGGGGGATGCCGACCTCATCATCGCCGGCGGCGTCGAGAGCATGACCCGCGCGCCCTTCGTCCAGGGCAAGGCGACGGAGGCTTTCTCGCGGCAGGCGGAGATCTTTGACACCACCATTGGCTGGCGCTTCGTGAACCCGCTCATGAAGGCGCAGTACGGTGTCGATTCCATGCCGGAGACCGGCGAGAACGTGGCCGAGGACTTCCAGGTCTCGCGGAGGGACCAGGACCTGTTCGCCTACAATTCCCAGCAGCGCGCCAAGGCGGCGCAGGAGGCCGGCTTCTTCGCCCGCGAGATCGCGCCCATCGAGATCAAGGGCAAGAAGGGTGCGGTGACCATCGTCGACAGGGACGAGCACCCCCGCGGCGACACCACCCTGGAGCAGCTCGCCGCGCTGAAGACCCCGTTCCGCAAGGAAGGCGGCACGGTCACCGCCGGCAACGCCTCCGGCGTGAATGACGGCGCCGGCGCGCTCATCATCGCCTCCGAGGCGGCGGTGAAGAAGTACGGCCTCACCCCCCGCGCCCGCGTGGTCTCGGTGGTGCAGGCCGGCGTGCCGCCGCGCATCATGGGCATCGGCCCGGCGCCGGCCACCCGCAAGCTGCTGGAAAAGAACAAGCTGGCGCTGGACGACATCGACCTCATCGAGCTGAACGAGGCGTTCGCCTCCCAGGCGCTCGCGGTGCTGCGCCAGCTCGGCCTGCCTGATGATGCGGAGCACGTGAACCCCCATGGCGGCGCCATCGCGCTCGGCCACCCGCTCGGCATGTCCGGGGCGCGTCTCGCCATGACGGCGGTGAGCGCGCTGGAGACCCGCGGCGGCAAGCGTGCCATCGCTACCATGTGCATCGGCGTCGGCCAGGGCATCGCCGCCCTCATCGAGCGGGTGTGATCGTGACCGCCGCCGTCGCCATTCGCCACCACGGCCCCGTCGCCGTGGTGGAGATCGCCAACCCGCCGGTCAACGCGCTCTCCCGAGCCGTCCGTGTAGGGCTCATGGAGGCCGTGGCAGCGCTTGGCGCCGACGATGGCGTGGCGGCGGTGGTGATCAGTGGCGGCGCCGGAAGATTCATTGCCGGCGCCGACATCCGCGAGATGAACTTAGCTCCGGAGGAGCCCTTCCTGCCGGATGTGGTCGCGGCCCTCGACGCGCTCGACAAGCCCGTGATTGCGGCCATTGACGGGGCGGCGCTCGGCGGGGGGCTGGAGATCGCACTCGCCTGCGACGCGCGCATCGGCTCGGGGAAGGCGCTTCTCGGCCTCACCGAGACCCGCCTCGGCATCATTCCCGGCGCCGGGGGCACCCAGCGGCTGCCGCGCGTCGTGGGTGTTGCAAAGGCCATTCCCCTTATCTGTGAGGGGCGCATCCTGAAGGCGAAGGAGGCGCTGGATCTCGGCCTGCTGGACGAGATCGTGGAAGGAGACCTCATCGCCGCCGCCGTGGCGCGCGCGCAGACGCAAGCGAAGCGCCGCGTTTCCGCGCTGCCGGTTCCCGCCGGAGACGCGGCCGAGGAAGACGCCGCCGCCACGCAGGCGCTGAAGGGTGCCAAGGGCGTGCCGGCCATCGCCGAGGCGGTCCGGGTGATCCGAGCCGCGCGTGACGGCGATTTCGCCGCGGGCATGGCCCGCGAGCGCGTCGCCTTCCTGGCCCTGCGCCAGAGCGCGGAAGCGGCGGCGCTGCGCCATCTGTTCTTCGCCGAGCGCGAGGCCGGCAAGGTGCCTGGCCTCGATGGTGCGACGCCGCGTCCGTTCGGCAAGGTGGCCGTCATCGGCGCCGGCACCATGGGCGCGGGCATCGCCGTGTCGCTATTGGATGCAGGCCTCTCAGTGACATTGGTGGAGCGGGATGCTGAGGCCGCCGAAGCGGGTCTTGCGCGCGTGCGGGGGCTCTATGAGCGGCCTGTGAAGAGCGGACGCCTCAGCGAGGCCCAGGCGGAGGAGCGCGTCTCCCGCGTCTCGCCCACCGCCGATTGGCAGAGGCTGGCGGATGCGGACCTCGTGATCGAGGCGGCGTTCGAGGACATGGCGGTGAAGGCCGACATCTTCCAGCGCCTCGACGCGATCGCGCGGCCCGGCGCCGTGCTCGCCAGCAACACCTCCTATCTCGACCTCGACGCCATCGCGGCGATGACATCCCGCCCGCAGGATGTAGTGGGCCTGCACTTCTTCGCCCCCGCCAATGTGATGCGGCTCTTGGAAATCGTGCGCGCGGAAAAAACCGCGCCGGACGTGCTCGCCACCGCCTTGGTGCTGGCGAAGAAGATCGGCAAGCAGCCGGTGGTAGCAGGCAATTGCGACGGCTTCATCGGCAACCGCATCTATGCGGTCTACCGTCGCCATGCGGAATATCTGGTGGAGGACGGCGCGGCGCCGGAGGAGGTGGACGCGGCGCTGGAAGCCTATGGTTTCGCCATGGGTATCTTCGCGGTCTCCGACATGTCCGGCCTCGACATCGCCTTCGCCATGAGGAAGCGCCGGGCCGCCACGCGCGATCCCAGCGAGCGCTACGTCTCCATCGCGGACGTGCTGTGCGAGACCGGTCGGCTCGGCCGGAAGACCGGGGCAGGCTGGTATGCCTATGACACGGCGGGCAAGAAATCCGTCGATCCCAGGACCGGCGAGATCATCGCCGCCGCCCGGGCGGAGAAGAGCATTTCCCCTCGCGCCTTCGCCGCGGAAGACATCCAGCGCCGCCTCGTCAGCGTCATGGCGAACGAGGGCGCGAAGGAGCTGGAGGAGGGCATCGCGCTGCGCGCCTCCGACATCGACCTTGCCTTCGTCAATGGCTACGGCTTCCCGCGCCTGAAGGGCGGCCCCATGTTCGCCGCCGATCAGATGGGCCTGCCCGAGGTGCTGCGCGAGGTGGAAGCCGCTCATGCCGCGGGCGGGGCCGGCTCAGAGGCGTCCGCACTGCTGAAAGACCTCGCCCGCACCGGCGGCAGCTTCGCGCAGTGGCGCAAGACCTGACAGGGACCACCAATGACACGCACCCTCGAAAGCTACGCCCTCGACGGCTGGTTCGCTCCCACCTCCGGCCTTGTGGACATTCCGAGCGCCATCGACGGGCGGGTGGTCGCGCGCGCCTCTACGAAGGGGCTGGATTTCGGCGCCATGGTGCGCCACGCCCGTGAAATGGGCGGCCCTGCGCTGCGCGCGCTCACCTTCCACGAGCGGGCCGACATGCTGCGGGCGCTCGCGAAGCATCTCGGCGAGCACAAGGAGCAGCTTTACGCGCTCTCCACCGACACGGGCGCGACGAAGCGGGACAATTTCTTCGACATCGACGGCGGCATCGGCACGCTGTTCGCCTATGCCTCGCGCGGGCGGAGGGAACTGCCCAGCGAGCGCTTCGTGGTGGAGGGTGCGCCCGAGGGCCTGTCCAAGGGCGGGACCTTCGTGGGGGCACACATCCTCACCCCGCTCCAGGGCGTCGCGGTCCATATCAACGCCTTCAACTTCCCCTGCTGGGGCATGCTGGAGAAGCTGGCGCCGGCTATCCTCGCGGGCGTGCCTGTCATCACCAAGCCCGCCACCGCCACCTCCTATGTGGCCGAGGCCGTGGTGCGGCTGATCGTGGAGGCCGGCATCCTGCCCAAGGGGGCGGTGCAGCTCGTGTGCGGCTCGGTGGGCGACCTGCTCGACCATCTCACCGGTCAGGATGTGCTCTCCTTCACCGGCTCTGCCTCCACCTCGCAGGCGCTGCGCGATCATCCCGCCGTCTCGCGCAATGCGGTGCGCTTCATCGCCGAGCGGGATTCGCTGAACGCCGCCGTGCTCGGCCCGGATGCCAGGGAAGGCACGCCGGAATTCGACCTCTTCGTGAAGGAGGTGGTGCGCGAGATGACCGTGAAGGCGGGCCAGAAATGCACCGCCATCCGCCGCATCTTCGTGCCCCGCGTGCTGGAGGATGCGGTGGGCAAGGCCCTGGAGGCGCAGCTTTCCGCCATCGTCGTGGGCGATCCGCGCCGCGAGGAGGTGCGCATGGGCCCGCTCGCCAGCCTCGCCCAACGTGACAGCGTGCGCGAGGCCGTAGAGGAGATCGCGCAGGAGGCCGAGATCGCCTTTGGCGATCCCGCAACGGTCGCGCCGGTGGGCGGGGATGCGGAGGCGGGCGCCTTCATGGCCCCGATCCTGCTGCGGTGTCCCAATCCGCGCACCGCGAGCGCGCCCCACCTGACCGAGGCGTTCGGCCCGGTGGCGACCCTCATGGCCTATGACGGGCTTGCCGAGGCGGTGGCGCTGGTGGCGAAGGGCGAGGGCAGCCTCGTGGCCTCGGTCTTCACCTACGACCCTGACGTGGCCGAGCAGCTCGTGTTCGGCATCGCCGCCTATAATGGCCGCGTGCTGGTGATCGACCGCGATTGCGCGAAGGAATCCACAGGCCACGGCTCACCGCTTCCCGGCCTCGTCCATGGCGGCCCCGGCCGGGCCGGCGGCGGGGAGGAGATGGGCGGCCTGCGCGGCGTATTCCATTACATGCAGCGCACCGCGCTCCAGGGCTCGCCGGGCCGGCTTGCGGCGCTCACCAAGAGCTGGATCAAGGGCGCGCCTTCGCCCGCGCCGTCCCAGCACCCGTTCAAGCTGGATTATGACGCGATCCGCGTGGGGGACACGGTGGAGACGCCGTCGCGGGCGATCACCCTTGGCGATATCGAGCATTTCGCGGACTTCACCGGCGACAAATTCTACGCCCACATGGATGAGGAGGCCGCCAAGGCCAACCCCTTCTTCCCGGGGCGCGTGGCCCACGGCTACCTCATCCTCTCCTTTGCCGCCGGCCTGTTCGTGGACCCGGCGCCGGGGCCGCTCCTGGCCAATTACGGCCTCGACAATCTGCGCTTCCTCAAACCGGTCTCGCCGGGCGACGAGATCAAGGTGCGCCTCACGGTGAAGCAGAAGCAGGCGGCCCGGAAGCCGGAATATGGCGAGGTGCGCTGGGACGCTGAGGTGTTCAACCAGGACGGCGACACGGTGGCACGCTACGAGCTTCTCACCATGAGCGCGCGCAAGGCGGCGTGAGCCGCGCTTGATGCGTGTCATCCCCGGGCTTGACCGGGGATCTTGCGCCGGTATGCAGAAGGCAGGAGATCCCCGGGTCAAGCCCGGGGATGACGAAGGTGGGGGTGTTCAGCCGTCCTTCCCGCGCTTCCTCAGCGCGGTGGGCGTGTCGCTGGCGGGGAAGGTCTCTTTCAGTTCCTCGTCCAGCTCATCGGAGGCGGCGCGGGCCGCGGCGTCGGCATCCTTCTCGTGCGCCACTTCCGCCCCGGTGAAGCTGGAGGGGTTGGTGAGGGCCGGCGGGTCGCTGGCGGGGAAGGTCTCTTCCAGCGCCTCGTCCAGCTTCGCGTCTTCCTGCGATTTGGTCGGCTTCTTCACATGTGCGCCGTTGGTCATGTCAGCCTCTCATGGCGGAGGGGTCGGCGGATGCGGCCTGCCTCCGGTGCCCCTACAGCAACGCTCACAGCGCTGATTTGGTTTCTCCCGTGCCCGAGAGCAAGGCCGCCACCGGGAAATCCCGCAGAAGCGCGCCGAGATCCAAACGCCCGCCGCCGGGCGCCATGATGCGCCCCGTGAGCAGGTCCGTGAAGCTTTCCGCAAAACCGTCCGGCACGAGGATGGACGTGTCCTCCCACGCCGCCTGCGGCACGAGCGGCAGCTCAGCTTCAGGCCCGAGCGCCGCCGCGCAGAGGCGCGGCACGACGACGAGCAGCGCCGTCTCCTCCTGCCGGCGCAGGAAGGCGAGCGCCCGGCCGGCGGCGGGGCCCTCCAGGGCCAGGGGCTCATAGGTGCCCGCCGCGAACACAGCGGGATGGTCGGCCCGCGCCCGGAGCAGGCGGGTGATAAGGGCCTGCTTGACGCGCCCGTCCCGCCACCGCGCCAGCAGAGCGGCGGGGGCATCGCCGGCGTCCAGGGCTGCCGCACGGGCAGGATAGTCCACCGGGCGGCGGTTGTCGGGATCGACCAGGCTGAAGTCCCAGAATTCGGTGCCCTGATAGAGGTCGGGCATCCCCGGCACAGTATATTTCAGCATGGTCTGGGCGAGGCTGTTGAGCGCTCCCGCCGGGGCGAGGCGCATGGCGAAGGCGGCGAGGCTCCGGCGCAGGCCGGTGCCGGCGTCCTCCGTCATGATCGCCGAGAGGAAGCGCCCGCACGCCTCCTCATAGGCGGTGTCGGGGAAGATCCAGTTGGTGCGGCCCTTGCCTTCGCGCAGGGCTTTCAGCTGCCAGCCTGCGACCCGCTCGGCATAGTCCGCCAAGCCGTCCACGTCCTCGGGCGAAAGGTTCAGAGGCCACGCGCCGATGAGCGTCTGGTAAAGCATCACCTCGTCCGCCGGTGCGGGCGCGATTCCGCTTTCAAGCTCGGTGCGCAGTGGCGCGGCCAGCGCCATGAGCCGCTCCAGCTCCAGCGACCATTCGCGGGGGATCTCGCTCAGCACCGCAAGGCGCATGCGGGCGTCCTCGCCGCGCTTGTGGTCGTGGGTGGCGGTGGCGAGCATGGCGCTGGGCAGGCGCGCGAGGCGGGCCGCGTTGGCGGCATGGAAGTCTGCCGGCGACAAGCCCATCTGCGCCGGGTCCGAGCCCACCTCGTTGCGGGAGAGCAGCCGGCCATAGCGGTAGAACAGCGTGTCCTCCACGGACTTCGCAGCGATGGGGGAGGTGAGCTGCTGGAACTTGGCGATGGCGTGGGCCCGCGTTCCCGCCTCCAATATGTCACCGAGCCCGCTCGGCGCGTCGCCGCCCAGCCAGCCGTCGATGAGGTCCAGCACGGGATGGTCGATGGGCGACAGGCGCTTTCGCGCCTGGATGATGGCCTCCGACACATAGGTCCAGTCCTGGTCCGAGCGGCCGGAGGCGTCCGCATAGGTGCGGTAGACGGGGAAGGCCACCACCAGCTCGTTCAACGCCCGGCGGATGGCGGCGAGCGTAATGTCTCGCGTGTCGAGGTCGCCGCGCGCCACGCGGTGGAGCGCGCGGGTCGCGGCCTGCATCTCCGCGCCGAAGCCGTCGCGCAGCACCTGGCGCCGCGCCGCCTCCGTCTGCCCGGCATAGGTCGAGGCATCGCCGGTGGCCTGCCCCCAGACTTGGTCGAGGGCTTCGTCCGCGCCGCCGTCATGGAGCAGGGCCGAGACCTCGTCCATGAAGTCGTAGCCGGTGGTGCCCTCCACCTGCCACGTGTCCGGGAGGCGTTCTCCCCGGTGCAGGATTTTCTCCACCACCACATAGCCGCCGGGCGGCGCATCCCCCGGCCGGCGGGCATCGAGCTGCTCCAGGCGCCTGCGAAGCCGCCGGCAATAGGCGCCGGGGTCGGAGATGCCGTCCACATGGTCCACCCGGAAGCCATCCACCAGTGCGTCGGCATAAAGGCGGAAGACCAGGGCATGGGCCTGCTCGAACACCTCCTGCCGTTCCACCTGCACGCCGGCAAGGTCGGTGATGTCGAAGAAGCGCCGCCAATTGAGATCGTCATTCGCCGTCCGCCACCAGGCGAGGCGGAAATTCTGCCGCTCCAGCAGCGCGTGCAGGCGGCGGCAGGCGTCCCTGTCCTTCGCATCGTGGGCGGCGAGGACGGGGGCGAGGAGGTCCGCGCCGGCATTGGAGACCAGGATGGCGAGCTGCTCCTTCAGCCGCATCGCCTCGGCCTTGCCCGTGCGATCCTGCGGCACCTCGGCGAAGGCGGTGCGCAGCTCTTTCAGCTCGGGCACGTCCGCCCCGGCGAGCACATCGCCATAATGCAGCGGGCAGATGGGGAAGACGTGATCGTAATGGCGCGCCTGGAACTCGCCGCGTGCCGCGTCATAGGCGAGGGTGATGGTGCCCTCGCGCAACGCCTCGCCATAGGGCGCGCCCAGGAAGGGCACCAGCACTTTGCCTTCGAGCGCCGCGTCGGCCGGTGTCCAGTTGATGTCGAACACGTCGGCATAGGCGCTGTCGCGGCCCCATTCGAGCACGTCGAGCCATACCCGGTTGTCGGCGCCGCCGACGCCCATATGGTTGGGCACGATATCGAGGATCAGCCCCATGCCCCGCTCGCGCAGGGCGGCCACCAGCCGGCCGAGCGCCGCCTCGCCGCCCACTTCCGGATCGAGCGTGCCGTGGTCCACCGTGTCATAGCCGTGGCGGGAGCCGCGCCGGGAGGTCAAAAGCGGGGAGGCATAGATGTGGCTGATGCCGAGGTTCGCGAAATAGTCGAGGAGGGGGATGGCGGCATCCAGCGGGAAGTCCTCATGGAACTGCAGGCGCACGGTGGCGCGGGGCGCCCTCATGCCCCTTTCCGCGCGCGGTCGAGCAAAGAGAGCCGCTGGTGGACGGCGGCATTGTCGAGCATGTCGGCGGCCTGCGGGGCGAGCCGGCGGCGCCAGTTGGGGTGCTCGTCCACGGTGCCGGGAAGGTTCGGCTGCTCCTCAAGGGCGAGTGCGTCGTCCACCGGGATGACCACCAAAGGCGCGGGTGTGCGGCCGATGAAGGAGAGCGCCGCTTCCACCACTGTCTCGGGTTCTTCGGGTGGCGCGTTGGGGTCGGTGCCCTCGGGGGCGATGGCCTGCCAGATGGCATGGCGGTCGCGGCTGCGGGCCTCGCGCTCGCTCGCCTCCGTCTGGCCCTCGCCGACGATGCCCAGCGGCACGCGCCAGTCGATGTCGCGGCCCTTCCACCAGCCGGCGACGGTGGGCAGGTCATGGGTGCCGGTGACCGCGATGGCATCGCGGGAATAGTGGTCCGCGCGGGTGAACCAGTCGCCGTGCCGCTCGAACCACAGCACTTTCATGCCGAGGATGCCGCGCGCCGAGAGCTTTTCCCGGAACCCCTCCGGCACGGTGCCGAGATCCTCGCCGATGACGATGGCGCGGCGGCGGTGGGATTCCAGCGCCACGAGGCGGGCGAGATCGTCGAAGGGATAGGCGAGATAGGCGCCCTGGGTGGCGGAAAACCCCTCGGGCACCAGCCAGAGCCGCATGAGCCCCATGATGTGGTCGATGCGCACGCCGCCCGCATGGGCCATCACCGCGCCGAGCATGTCACGGAATGCGCCGAAGCCGGAATGCACCAGCGCGCGCGGGGAGAAGGCCGAGAGCCCCCAGCTCTGGCCGAGGCCGTTCAGAAGGTCCGGCGGCGCGCCCACGGAGAGGCCGATCAGCATGTCCGACTGGCGGCTCCAGGCCTGGCTGCCGCCGCCGTCGGTGCCCACCGCGAGGTCGCTAATGAGGCCGAGGGGCATGCCGGCGGAGCGCGCCGCATCCTGCGCCTGGGCGAGGCTGCGGTCGGCGAGCCATTGCAGGAAGACGTGGAAGCCCACCTCGTCCGCATGCTGCCGGGCGAAGGCGGAGACTGCATGGCTGCGGGGGTCGGCAAGGCCGTCGCCCCAGGTGCGCCAGTTCCATGTGTCGGGATCGGCTTGGAGCTGCGCCGCGTGGATCGCCTCGAAGCGGGCGTGATCTTCCAGCGCCTGCCCGCCGGCGGCGCGGAACGCCTCGAACGCCGCCATCAGCTCCGGCATGTGCGGCAGCGTCTCCTCATAGAGGCGGCGCATGATGGCAAGCTTGATGGGGCCGGCGGCCGGCCAGTCCACCATGCGTGCCCGCTCAAGGCGCGCGATCTCGGAGCCGAAGCCCAAGGCTGCGATGGCCGCGTCCACCGCATGCCCGCCGAGCACCACATGGGGGTCCGCATGGAGCGGATTCAGGAACTGCCGGCTGGACGGCGCATAGGGGCTGAAATGGTGGGCGTCCGCCGAGAAGCCGGCATGGACGGGGCTCAGCACCAGCGCCGAAGCGCCTTCGTTCGCGGCCTTCACAGCAAGCTGGGAGAGGCCGGAAAAATCGCCGATGCCGCAATCCCCGTCCCGCCGCAGCCCATAGATCTGCACCGCCAGCGCCCACAGGCGGGCCTGTTCGCCGTGCGCCGCGTCCGCAACGCCGAAGCAGCGTTGCGGGGCGACCGCCAGCACGGTCCGAAAGCCGCCGGCCTCCAGCGTGTGGTAGCCGGGCGTGTCGAAGGCGGGGAGCGGCAGGACGCCATCCTCCATCTCCGCTTCCCCTTCCACCACGCCGCCGCCATCCAGCGTCACGTGGTAGCGCACCCGGCCGCTCGCGCCCGGCACATGCAGGCGGACGTGGGCGCCCGCATCCGCCGTCACCAGCGGTGGGAGATCGGAAAACCGCTCCGCCTCGGCGCGGGCGATGCTGTCTGCGAGGTCCGCTCCGGTGGCCGCCGGAAGCTCAAGGGCACCGAGGATGGCGCGCAGCGAGTCCGTCGGCACGGTCTGCGGCCGGCCGAACGCGTCGTGCCAGTGGGGTGAAATGCCGGCGAGGCGGGCGAGATGCAGCAGCGCGTCGTCCATGCGGGAGGCTCACCGAAGAGGGTCGGAGAAATGGAGATGCGGGGTCACCGGGCGCAGGTCCACATAAGCGGCGAGCAGCCGCACGCTGGAGGGCTCGAGATGGGTCTCGCCGGTGATGGCGCGCTCCTCGGAGACAAGGCCGGAGCCGCTGTCCACCAGCAGCCGCCAGGTGAGGGCAGGTTCGGGCAGGCGGAAGGCCACTGTATGCTCGGAGGCATTGAGGAGGAGCAGCAGCACCTCGATGCCGCCGGCCGGCGTCGGCCCGGCGCGGCGCAGGGCAAGGGTGTGGGCGCTGTCCAGCTGCCAGCCCTCGGGCGGGATCTCGGCGCCGTGCTCGTCGAACCAGCCGATGTCGCGTAGCCCAGGCACGAATTCCTCTTGCGCGTGGAGGAAGCGCGGGGCGCGCAGGATGGCGTAGCGCTTGCGGATCTCGGTCAGCCGCGCGACGAAGGCGGTCAGCGTCCGCCCCTCCGGGGAACGGGCCAGATCCCAGTCGAGCCAGGAGAGCTCGTTGTCCTGGCAATAGGCGTTGTTGTTGCCCTTCTGGGTGCGGCCGAATTCATCGCCCGCCAGCAGCATGGGCGTGCCCTGCGCGAACATCATGGTGGCCAGCATGGCCCTGGTGATGCGCCCGCGCTGGGCCAGGATGTTCGGGTCATCGGTCGGCCCCTCGACGCCCCAATTGCAGCTGAAGTTCCCGTCGTGGCCGTCGCGGCCGTCCTCGCCGTTCGCCTCGTTGTGCTTCTCGTTGTAGGAGACCACGTCCTGAAGGGTGAAGCCGTCATGGGAGGCGGCATAGTTGATGGAGGCCCACGGCTTGCGGAAGCGCCGGTCGAACGCATCCGCGGAGCCGGAGAGGCGCACGGCGATCTCGCCGCGCATGCCGGGATCGCGCTTCCAGAAGCGCCGCGCACCGTCGCGGAAGCGGTCGTTCCATTCGGAGAAGCCCGGCGGCAGGCGGCCGAGCTGGTAGCCGTCCGGGCCGATGTCCCACGGCTCCGCGATGAGCTTGCAGCGGGAGAGGACGGGGTCCTGGCGGATCACGTCGAAGAAGCCGGAACCGGGATCGAACCCCGTGCCCTCGCGGCCCAGCGTGACGCCGAGATCGAAGCGGAAGCCATCGATATGGAACGCCTCGACCCAGTAGCGCAGCGAATCCATCACCATCTGCAGCACGCGGGGATGGGAGAGGTTCAGTGTGTTCCCGGTGCCGGTGTCGTTGATGTAGTAGCGCTCGTCGCCCGGCACGAGGCGGTAATAGCTGGCATTGTCCAACCCCTTGAAGGAGAAGGTCGGCCCCAGCTCGTTGCCCTCGCAGGTGTGGTTGTAGACCACGTCGAGGATCACCTCGATCCCCGCCGCATGCAGCCGCCGCACGGCGGCGCGCATCTCCTGGAGGGAGCCGGTGGAGAGATAGCTCGGCTCCGGCGCGAAGAAGGAGAGGGTGGAATAGCCCCAGTAATTGCGCAGCCCCCGCTCCACCAGGAAATGGTCCTGGAGGAAGGCATGCACCGGCATCAGCTCCACCGCGGTCACGCCGATGCGCAGCAGATGGTCGATGAAGCGGGGATGGGCGAGCGCCGCGAACGTGCCGCGCTCGTGGGGCCGCACATCCTGCCGGCGCATGGAGAGGCCGCGCACATGGGCCTCATAGACGATGGTGTCCGCCCAGGGCGTCTCGGGCATGCGGTCATCGCCCCATTCCGCCCAATTGGAGACCACGACGCCCTTCGGCATGGCGGGGGCGCTGTCGCGGCGGTCCGTGGTGAGATCGCCGCGCCCGCCATGCATGCGGTAACCGAACAGCGTGTCCGACCAGCGCAGTGCGCCGGTGAGCTGGCGCGCATAGGGATCGATGAGGAGTTTCGCCGGATTGAAGCGGTGCCCGCGCGCGGGGTCGTAGGGGCCGTGGGCGCGGTAGCCGTAGATCAGCCCGTCGAACGCGCCGGGCAAATAGCCGTGCCACACCTCGTCGGTGCATTCCGGCAAGGGCAGCCGCGCCACCTCGCGCCGCCCGCGCGGGTCGAACAGGCACAGATCGATCTTCTCCGCATTGGCTGAGAAGACCGCGAAATTGGTGCCGAGCCCGTCCGGTGTCGCGCCGAGGGGATAGGGGCTTCCCGTCTCCAGCTTGTCCGGCAGCGGTGGCAGCGTCATGCGGAGGACCTCGGCCGGAGGAACAGGGTGGCGAGAGGCGGAAGCGTGAGCGAAAGGGAATGTTCCATCCCGTGGCTCGGTTCCGCCCGCGCCTCGACGCGTCCCCCATTGCCGAGGCCGGCGCCGCCATAGGTGGCAGCGTCCGTATTGACCAGTTCCTCCCAGAAGCCGCCTTCCGGCACGCCCGCGCGATAATCGTGGCGCGGCACCGGCGTCATGTTGCAGATGACCAGAACCGGCGGGCCGCCGCCCAGCCGGAAGAAGGCGAAGACGGAATTGGCGCGGTCATCGCCGATGATCCAGCGGAAGCCCTCGGGGCTCGCATCGCGCATGTGCAGCGCCGGCTCGCGGCGATAGATGGCGTTGAGGTCGCGCACCAAAGACTGGATGCCGCGATGGGACGGGTCTTCCAGGAGCGCCCAGGGCAGCTCGCCATCATGGTCCCATTCGGTGACCTGGGCGATCTCGCAGCCCTGGAACAGCAGCTTCTTGCCCGGGTGCCCCCACATGAAGCCGAGATAGGCGCGCAGGTTCGCCATCTTCTGCCAGGGATCGCCCGGCATGCGGCCATAGAGCGAGCCTTTTCCGTGCACCACCTCGTCATGGGAGATGGGCAGCACGTATTTTTCCGAGAAGGCATAGACCAGCCCGAAGGTCATCTCGTCATGGTGGTGGCGGCGGTGGATGGGGTCCTTGCCCACATAGTCCAGGGTGTCGTGCATCCACCCCATGTTCCACTTGAAGGAGAAGCCGAGCCCGCCATCGGCCACCGGCGCGGTGACGCCCGGCCATGCGGTGGATTCCTCGGCGATGACCATGGCGCCAGGTGCTTCGTGGGCCACCGTCTGGGTGAGGCGCCGAACGAAGGCGACGGCTTCGAGATTCTCGCGTCCGCCATGGATGTTGGGCACCCATTCGCCAGCTTTGCGGGAATAGTCGCGATAGAGCATGGAGGCGACCGCATCCACGCGGAGCCCGTCCACGTGATAGCGCCGCAGCCATTCCAGCGCGCTGGCGACGAGGAATTGCGACACCTCGAGGCGCCCGAAATTGTAGATCAGCGTGTTCCAGTCGTGGTGGAACCCCTCGCGCGGGTCCGCATGCTCGTAGAGGGCCGTGCCGTCGAACTGCGCGAGACCGTGCGTGTCATTGGGAAAGTGGGCCGGCACCCAGTCGAGGATGACGCCGAGCTGGGCGGCATGGCAGCGATCCACGAAGCGGGCGAAGTCCTTCGGCGATCCGTAGCGTGCGGTGGGCGCGAACAGGCCGAGGGGCTGGTAGCCCCAGGAGCCGCCGAACGGGTGCTCCATGATGGGCAGAAGCTCGATATGGGTGAAGCCGAGCCCGGTCACATAAGGGATCAGCCGGTCCGCCAGTTCGTCCCAATTGGGGTCGCGCCAGCCGTCCATGTGCGTCCAGGAGCCGGCATGGACCTCATAGATGGAAAGGGCGGCATCCGCGCTCTGGCGGACGCCGCGCTCGGCCATCCAGAGATCGTCGCTCCATGGGAACGGGGCGGGATCCGGCACGATCGAGGCGGTGGCCGGGGGCAGTTCCGTGGCGCGGGCCACCGGGTCGGCCTTCAGTGGCTGGATGCGCCCATCGTTGGAGAGGATCTCGTATTTGTAGCGCGCACCGGCGGGGAGGCGCGGCACGAAGATCTCCCACACGCCCGCGCCCGGATGCAGCCGCATGGCGTGGCGCCGCCCGTCCCAATTGTTGAAGTCGCCCACCACCGAGACGCGCCGCGCATTGGGCGCCCAGACGGCGAAGCGTACGCCGGAGACGCCGTCCGCCTCCATCACGTGGGAGCCCAGCGCGTCGGCAAGATTGAGATGGGTGCCCTCGCCCAGCAGATGCAGGTCGAGACCGCCCAGGAGCGGGGGGAAGGCGTAAGGGTCTTCCGTCTCCTGCACCGCGCCGCCGGGCCATGTGATGCGAAGCCGGTAGTCAGGCGTGCGCGTGCTGTTCAGCCGGCCGGCGAACAGGCCGGACGGGTGGATGCGGTCGAGCCGCGCGATGATGTCGCCCGAGGGATCGATGGCGGCGACGCTCTCCGCGCCGGGCTGGAAGGTGCGCAGTGCGATATCGCCCTTCAGCGCATGGGGGCCGAGCACGGAGAAGGGGTCGCCATGGCGTCCTTCCACAAGGAGGCGGATGCTTGCGGCATCGAGGCCGGGATCGGCAAGGGCTCGGTCAACGGCGCCCATCAGAGCCTCCCTGTTGGTTGGCCGCTAATTCCCTCTCCCGCTTGCGGGGGAGGGCTAGGGAGGGGGAAAGGGTGCGATGATGGAGGTGGCGAACACGGCTCTGCTTGACGTGCCCCCTCCCCAACCCTCCCCCGCAAGCGGGAGAGGGAGCGGATTGCGCATGGTGAGGCCGCCCCCTCATGCCGGCGCCTCCTCAAGCTCCAGCTCGGTCTGCACGTCCTGCGCGCCCGCATGCTTCACCGCCAGCGCGTGGAGGCTGCGCACGGCATATTCGAGCGCCACGGGGCGCGCCTCGGCCTCGGCCGAGATCTGCCCGGCGATCAATTCCAGAAGGAACAGGTCCATGAGCGGACGGTCGGGGGCGGTGGTGCTGGCGCCGCCCTCCACGTAACCGGAGAGGAAGGCGCGCAGGGACCGGTTCTTGAACTGCTCCATCAGCATCCGGCGCTGCCGGGTGGAGGCGAGCCCATGGATCTCGTTGCCGGAGAAGTCCACCTGGGCCGCCGCGGCATCGATGGAACGCACCAGCCCCGCCACGTCGCGCCAGGGGCTGTCCTTCCTGCGCCGGTCTTCGGTGGCGGTGTGGGGGTGCCCGTCGAAATTGACGATATAGGCGTCGCCGCCCGCCACCATCACCTGGCCGAAATGGAAGTCGCCATGGATGCGGGTGAGCATGGCCCCGTCGCCCGCCGCCGCCATTCTGGCGACGGCCGCAATGAGGTCCGCGCGCACCGCGAGGATGCACTGCGCTTCAAGCCGCGCATCCTCCGACGACCATTGCCGGTCCGCCTCCAGCACCGCGAAGGCGCGCTCCAGCCCCTCGACCACCGCGCCGGTCCAGTCGGCGACGCGTTCTTTGCCGGCCACCTCCGGGCTGAAGGCGGCGTTGTCGGTGGGGCGCGCCAGCACCGTGTGGAATTCCGCGAGCCGCCGCCCCACCGCCCGCATGAAGGGGGCGAGGCCGGACAATTGCTCCTCGAAGGTGTGCTCGATATCGGCGCCGCCCTGGCCGGAGGCGGTGAGCGCACGCCGGAGCTGGTCGATGGTCCAGTTCCAGGCATCGCCCTGGTTGCGGACATAGCCGAGCAGCACGGCCATCACGGCGGGATGGCCGGCCGGGTCGAAGCGCACCACTTCGCCAAGGAGCGGCGCCGTGTTGGCATAGTTCTGCTCGGTGAGGTAGCGCACCATCTCGGACTCGGGGTGTGTTCCGAACAGGGTGCGGCGGATCACCTTGAAGGTGGCGCACTCCTCGATGACGATGGTGGAGCTGGCCTCCTCCGCACCGATGCGGTGGATCGGCGCGTCGTGCGGGATTTCCACGTCCGCCAGCCGGCTGGTGGAGACGAAGCGCAGGTCGCCGCCATCCGGCAGCGGCAGCGCCACCCCCGAGCGCAATGCGCGCACCACCGCATGGGGCATGGAATCCAGCGTCAGCGCGTCGGTGAGGTAGCCGACGCGGCGCCCCTGGCGCACCCGGGTCAGGGCCAGCTGTACCGAAAGGGCAGAGGGCTGCAGGTCCTCCCAGGCGATGGCGAGGGGCATGACATAGCGTTCGGTCCCGCTTTGCGTATCCACCGCGATCTCGGCCAGGAACACGTTGTTGCCGGCGCGGGGCAGCGGCATGGCCCATGAGAGGCGCACGCCCTTCACCTGCTCGTTGCGTGAGGCGAACCAGCGCCGCCGGCGCACATAAGCGGGAAGCGCCTCGCGCTCGAGCGCCGGGCGATGGCGCTCGGAGACCACGTCCGCAAGGCCGCCGCGCAGCACTAGCGTCTCGAATTCGGGCAGCTGCTCGGGCGGTGGGGAATGCCAGGAGGGCTCCGCCATCTGGCTGGAAAGGTTGAAGGCGTAAAAGCCATAGGGCGGGACGGTGAGAAGGTAGGGCAGGCGGCCCACCGGCGGGAAGGGCGTGCCCCCGCCCATCTCCACCGGCACGCGCTGGTCGAACTCGGAGAGGTCCAGCTCCACCGCCTGGAGTGTCTGGGAGAGGTTCGCCACGCACAGGATGGTCTCATCCTCATAGCAGCGCAGATAGGCGAGGATCCTGCGATTGCCGGGATAGAGGAGCCGGAACGTGCCGCGCCCCATGGAGGGGTGGCGCTTGCGGATGGCGAGCACCCGCCGCGTCCAGTTCAGGAGCGAATGCGGATCGCGCAACTGCGCTTCCACGTTCAGCGCGTAATAGCCGTAGAGCGGGTCCTGGATGGGCGGCAGGACAAGCTGCTCGGGGTCCGCCTTCGAGAAGCCGCCATTGCGGTCCGGCGACCATTGCATGGGGGTGCGCACGCCGTCCCGGTCGCCGAGATGGATGTTGTCGCCCATGCCGATCTCGTCGCCATAATAGATGACGGGCGTCCCGGGCATGGAGAGAAGCAGCGCGTTCATCAGTTCGATGCGCCGCCGGTCGCGCTGCAAAAGCGGGGCGAGGCGGCGGCGGATGCCGAGATTGAGCCGCGCGCGCTGGTCTGCGGCATAGACGGTCCAGAGATAGTCCCGTTCCGCGTCGGTGACCATTTCCAGCGTCAGCTCGTCATGGTTGCGCAGGAAGATGGCCCATTGGCAATTGTCGGGAATGGCGGGCGTCTGGCGCAGGATGTCGGTGATGGGGAAACGGTCTTCCTTGGCGATGGCCATGTACATGCGCGGCATCAGCGGGAAGTGGAACGCCATGTGGCATTCATCGCCGTTCTCGCCGAAATATTGCTGCGTGTCCTCGGGCCACATGTTGGCCTCGGCCAGCAGCATGCGGCCGGTATAGCGCTCCTCCAGATGTGCCCTGATCTTCTTCAGGATGTCGTGGGTCTCGGAGAGGTTCTCGTTGGACGTGCCCTCCCGCTCGATGAGGTAGGGCACGGCGTCGAGCCGCAGCCCGTCCACGCCCATGTCCAGCCAGAAGCGCATGACCGAGAGGATGCGCTCCAGCACCTCCGGATTGTCGAAGTTGAGGTCCGGCTGGTGGGAATAGAAGCGGTGCCAGAAATACTGGCCGGCCACCGGGTCGTAGGTCCAGTTGGACTTCTCGGTGTCCAGGAAGATGATGCGGGTGCCTTGATAGCCCTGGTCGTCGTCGGCCCACACGTAATAATTGCGCTCGGGCGAGCCCTTCGGCGCGTTGCGCGCGGCCTGGAACCAGGGATGCTGGTCGGACGTGTGGTTGACCACCAGCTCGGTGATGACGCGGATGCCGCGCGCGTGGGCCGCCTCGATGAAGCGCCGCGCGTCCTCCATGGTGCCGTAATCGGGCGAGACGCCCTCATAAAGGGCGATGTCGTAGCCGTCGTCCCGGCGCGGGGAGGGGTAGAAGGGCAGCAGCCAGATGGTCGTGGCGCCGAGATCGGCGATGTAGTCCAGCTTGGAGATGAGGCCGGGGAAATCGCCGATCCCGTCATTGTTGGCATCGAAGAACGATTTCACATGGAGCTGGTAGATGACCGCATCCTTGTACCAGAGCGGATCGTCACCGGCGGTGATGGGAGCGGCCATGTCAACGCTCCTGCGTCAGGCGGATTGGGGCGGGCGGGGAAGGCTCGGCTTGAAATGCGCTGGGGCTTGCGGAGTGGCAGAGTATCGACATCGTCCTCGCCGCGGGGAATGGCGGAGCGGCAGACTCCCGTCCGGCGACGTGCCGGCAGGTCCCCTCCAGACCGGCCAACGCGTGGCCGAGCTTCCGGTTCCCTAAAACCACTTCATTTCTTGTCTCACGGGCGTCGCGCGGAACAGGTGGATGGAAGCGTCTGTTAAACTGCCCGGGGCGAGGAACGAGGAGAACCATCTTGCAGCACCCTCCCGCGCGGCGTTCGGATGAGGCTCCCTGGTGGCGGAGCGGGGTCATCTACCAGATCTATCCGCGCTCGTTTCAGGACACGAACGGCGACGGCATCGGCGACCTTCAGGGCGTCATCCGGCGGCTCGACTATCTCGCCGAGCTGGGGATCGACGCCCTCTGGCTGTCGCCCTTCTATCCCTCGCCCATGGCCGATTTCGGTTATGACGTGGCCGATTATGTGAACGTCGATCCCATCTTCGGCACATTGTCCGACTTCGACGCGCTGGTGGATGCGGCCCACGAGAAGGGCCTGAAGGTGCTGGTGGACCTCGTCCCCAACCACACCTCGGACGCGCATCCCTGGTTCAGGGAGGCGCGCAAATCCAGGACCAATCCCAAACGCGACTGGTATATCTGGCGCGATCCCGCCGCCGATGGCGGGCCGCCCAACAATTGGCTCTCGGAATTCGGCGGCAGCGCCTGGGCCCTGGATGAGGCCACGGGCCAATACTACTACCACGCCTTCCTCGACCGGCAGCCGGACCTGAACTGGCGCAATCCGGAGGTGGCGAAGGCCATGTTCGACGTCATGCGCTTCTGGATGAAGCGGGGCGTGGACGGCTTCCGGGTGGATGTGATCTGGCACATGCTCAAGGATCCGGAGTTCCGGGACAATCCCGAAAACCCGGATTATCTGCCGGGCGCGAACCCCTACTACCGGCTCCTGCCGATCCACACCACGGACCTTGCCGAGGTGCAGGAGGTGGTGGCGGGGCTCCGGCGCACCGTGGATGAATTCCCCGAGCGTCTGCTGATCGGGGAAATCTACCTGCCGCTGGAACGGCTTGTCGCCTATTACGGCACCAACCTCGACGGCGCGCATCTGCCCTTCAACTTCGCTCTGCTGGAGGCCGCCTGGAACGCCCGCTCTATCGAAGCCCTCATCGCCGCCTATGAGGCGGCCCTTCCCTTGGGCGGCTGGCCCAATTGGGTGCTGGGAAACCACGACCGTCCTCGGATTTCCAGGCGGGTCGGCCCCGATCAGGCGCGCGTCGCAGCCATGCTTCTATTGACCCTGCGCGGCACACCGACGCTCTATTATGGCGACGAGATCGGCATGGCGCAGGTGGATGTCCCACCGGAGCGCATCCAGGACCCCTACGAGAAGAACGTGCCCGGCCTCGGTCTTGGCCGCGACGGCGTGCGCACGCCCATGCAATGGGATGAGAGCCCCTTCGCCGGCTTCTCCCATGTGGAGCCCTGGCTGCCTCTGGCGCCGGACTTCACCGAGGTGAATGTGGCGGCCGAACAGGGCAAAGCGGATTCCATGCTGACCCTGCACCGGCATCTGCTGTCGCTGCGGCGGCACCATCCGGCCCTGGCACTGGGCACTTACACACCCGTAGCAGCGGAAGGCGACCTGCTGCTCTATGTGCGCGAAGACGGTGAGGAGCGCATCCTCGTCGCGCTTAATCTCGGCGACGAGCCGCTGGCGGCGAGCGGGACGGAGTTCAAGGGAGAGATTTTGCTCTCGACCTTCTGCGACCGCGAAGGGGAGCGAATCTCCGGGGAGATCGGGCTCAGGGCGAATGAGGGGGTGGTGGTGGCGCTGGGTTAGGGCCAATCGACATTCACTCTTGGGAGCTATGGCACAAAGCGCCGTCGTGGCCGGGCTTGCACCCGGCATCCACGTCTCTCCTTTAAGTCCGCATCCGGCGGAGCCCCGTGGATGGCCGGGACAAGCCCGGCCACGACGGCAGGAAAGGCGGTGAATCTGCTTACTTCTGAAGGTCGATTGGCTCTAGTGTCGTCTCAATTCTTGTATGACAGTGTCGTACAGCGTACGCTGGGACGAACTGAGGAGGATTGGGTGTATGCGCACCAGCAGGCCGATCAGCATCACCCTCGGGGACATGCAGGAGCGCGTTGACGCGCTCAAGGCTGCGGGTCGCTATGCTTCGACGAGCGAGGTGCTGCGGGCGGCGGTCCGTGCGCTTGAGCGTGAGCACGCCGCCCTTGATGCCATCATGCGGGAAGAGGTTCGCCGGGCGGTCGAGGATCCCCGGCCGAGCCTTGCCGGCGAAGATGTGTTCGCCAAGCTGGAACAGCGCTATCAGCAGGATTTGAAAGCGTCGAAGCGTGACGCATAAGGTCGTTTTTCGACCGCGCGCCGAAGAGTCCCTTCAGCAGCTCTACACTTATATTCTCGATCACACCGGCTCGCCTGATATTGCCATTGGCTATATCAGGCGCATCCAGGCGCAATGCGAGCACTTGGCCGATTTGCCCGAGCGCGCACCTTTGCGGCCGGAGGTCGGCCCCGGCATTCGGGTCCTGACCTTCGAGCGCCGGGTTTCGATCGCCTACCGCGTCAGCCGCAAAGAGGTCGAGATTCTGGGCATCTTCTATGGAGGACGCTTCCTGGAAGGCATTCTCAAAGGCGACTGAGCCTGGCCTACCCCGCCGCTTCCACCGCGCTGCTCGCCTCCAGCCACTCCTCTTCCAGCCGGGCCAGCGTTTCCACCGCCTCGTCGCGCTGCTTGTTCAGGCGGGCGCCGTCGGCGGGGAACTTGGCGATCTTCGGGTCGGCGAGGCGCTTGTCGATGGCGGCGATGTCCTTCTCCAGCTTCGCAACCTGCGCTTCGATCTCCATCAGCCGCTTGCGGTGCGGATCGAGCGCGGCGCGCTCGTCCTTCCGGCTCTCGGTGTCCTTGCGGCCGTCGCCGGTCATGCTGCCCGAACGGCTCAGCACCTCGCGGCGATACTGGTCGAGGTCGCCGTCATAGGGCTTCACCGTGCCGCCGCCCACCATCCACAGCCGGTCCACGCAGGCTTCCAGCAGATGCCGGTCGTGCGAGACCAGGATGACGGCGCCGGGAAAGTCGTTGATGCCGGTGATCAGCGCCTCGCGCGACTGGATGTCGAGATGGTTGGTCGGCTCGTCGAGGATCAGCAGATGCGGGCCGTTGAAGGCCGCAAGGCCGAGCAGCAGGCGCGCCTTCTCGCCGCCCGAGAGGGATGAGACCTTGGTATCCGCCGACTGGCCGGAAAAGCCCATCTCCGCCGCCCGTGCGCGCACCTTCGCCTCGGGGGCGTCGGGCATCAGCTTGCGCACATGCTGGGCGGGGCTGTCGCCGGGCACCAGCTCGTCCAATTGGTGCTGGGCGAGATAGGCGACTTCCAGCTTGTCGGCGCGCACGACGTTGCCGCGCTGCGGCTTCAGCCGGTCGGCCAGCAGCTTGGCGAAGGTGGATTTGCCGTTGCCGTTGGGGCCGAGCAGCGCGATGCGGTCGTCCTCGTCGATGCGCAGATCGAGGTTCCTGAGGATCGGCTTGTCTTCCACATAGCCCACATCCACCCGGTCCAGCACCACGATGGGCGGGGAGAGCAGCTTCTCCGGATGGCGGATGGAGATGGAGGCGCTGTGCTCGCCCACCTCGGGCGTGATGGGCTCCAGCCTGGCCAGCGCCTTGATGCGGGACTGCGCCTGCTTCGCCTTCGTCGCGCTCGCGCGGAAGCGGGCCACGAAGGCTTCCATGTGGGCGCGCTGGGCTTCCTGCTTCTTGCGGTGCTTCTGGTCCAGCAGAAGCTTCTCGCGGCGCTGCCGGTCGAACGAGGTGAAGCCGCCGCGATAGATGGCGAGCTTGCCGTTGAAGAAATGCAGGATGTGGTCGACGGACGTGTCCAGGAGGTCGCGGTCATGGCTGATGAGGATGACCGTGCGCGGATAGTTCGCGAGGTAGTCCTGAAGCCAGAGCGTGCCTTCGAGGTCGAGATAGTTCGTGGGCTCGTCCAGCATCAGGAGGTCCGGCTCGGTGAAGAGCAGGGCCGCGAGCGCGACGCGCATGCGCCAGCCGCCGGAGAATTCCGAGCAGGCGCGCGCCTGCGCCGCCTCGTCGAAGCCGAGGCCGGCAAGGATGCGGGCGGCGCGGGAGGGGGCCGAATGGGCATCGATGTCCACGAGGCGCATCTCGATCTCGCCGATGCGCATGGGGTCGGTGACCGTCTCGCGCTCCACGAGAAGCGCGGCGCGCTCCTCGTCCGCCGCCAGCACGCGTTCCAGAAGGCTGTCCGGGCCGGCGGGGGCTTCCTGGGCCACGCGGCCGATGCGGGCGCGGTTCGGCAGGCGCACGGAGCCGCTTTCCAGCTCCAGCTCGCCCATGATGGCTTTGAACAGGGTGGTCTTGCCGGCGCCGTTGCGCCCGACCACGCCCACGCGCGCACCCTCGGGGATGGCCACCGAGGCGTGATCCAAAAGCAGGCGCCCCGCAATGCGGAGCGAGATATCGTCGAGAACGATCATGATGGCGCCTTCTCGCAGGCGCGAAGGCGAAGGGCAAGGGTTTGCGTGCCCTGCGGCACCTCAAAGAGCCGCGAGCCGCGCCCTCCCGCGGGTACGCACGGCCTTCAGCACCGCCAGGACCGGCCGCTCCACCACCACCAGGAACACCACTGCCAAAGCAAGAGTGCCGAGGCAGACGAGGGCGAAAAGCCCCGCCAGCGCAAGGGGTGAGAGCGGGCCGAAGGCCACGAACGCCCAGGCGGCCGGGGCGACGACGAGCGGGACATGCACCAGATAGATGGGAAAGGACAGTTCGCCGAGCCGCTGCGCCACCGGGTGCTCGAAGACGCGGCGGACCTGCGGGGTGATCAGCATGGCGACCATGAAGAGGAGGGCGCCCGCCTCCCGAAGGCCGTCATCGCCGAGATAGGATTGCAGCGTTGCCCAAAGGCCGGGCCCAGCCGCATGGCCGGGAAAGCTTCCGCCCAGGATGAGCCCCGCCAAGCACAGGAGGGCGCCGATGACGGGGCTGTCTTTCAGGCGGTGGCGCAACTCATAGATCAGTGCGCCGCCGCAGAAGGCGCAGAGATAGAACTGGCCGGCGGTGGCGAAACCCACCAGGCCCAGCGCCATCACCGGCGCGCGGACCCGGCCTTTGAGCACAGCATAGGAGCCGTAGATGAGCAGCGAGCCCAGGAGTTCAGCGCGCATGGTCCAGAGCGGGTTGTTGAAGCGGGTCGTGCCTTCGAGGAACGTGCCGATGCCGCCTTCCCACAGCGCCTGCGAGAAGGGCGGGATGGGCGCCTGATAGGTCCAGCGGAACCACGGGCTGCCGCTGATGGCCTGCGCCTCGCGCGCCGCGTCGGGGAAGCTGGAGAGCCACGCCCAGGCGAGGGCGGAGGAGATGAGCGCAGGCACGGCGAGCCGGACATAGCGCAGGCCGATCATCAGCGGCGCCTCGCGCAGGGAGCGCGGCGCCGATGCGGCCAGCACGAAACCGCTCAGCGCGAAGAAGACCGCCACCGCAAAATAGCCGTTCCACAGCACCGCCACCGGCAGATCGAACAGGCCGAAACCCTCGCGGCCTTTGGCGAAGGGCACCGGATGGAATGCATAGAAGAAATGAAACGCCACCACCGCGCAGGCCGCGACGCCGCGCAGGCCGTCCAGGCACGCGACGCGGGTGCCGGCTGGAATGTGGGCCGGTGCGGCGGCGGATGCGGGAGACGGCATGAAAATCCTGGAGGTGCGGGATGGCCGAACCTCTTAGCCGGCATCCAGATCGGCAGGATAGGCCATGGCCAAGCTCAGGGGCAATACGGGCCGGCCACCGGCGGAACCGGCCGTTCCGTCACCGGGTTCAAGCCGTGAAGATTGAAGCCGCATTCGGTTTCAGCACGGATTGTCCAGGGCGATGGCCGCATTCATGACACCTGAGATGTTGCGTCAGAGTGGGCGCGCGCCCGCCTCCCGCCATGCCATGCCGTTCGGGGCGCAGATGACGCCGGAGGGCGTGCGCTTCGGCCTCTACGCGCCGGCGCAGTCGCGGGTAAAGCTGCACGTGGACGGCCTTGTCAGGGAGATGGAGGCGCTGCCCGAAGGCTGGCACCGCGCCCTCGTTCCGGTACCGGCCGGCACGCGCTATCGCTTCGAGCTGGAGGACGGCCTCATCGTGCCGGACCCCGCCTCGCGCTACCAGCCGGAGGATTGCCACGGCCCTTCCGAAGTGGTGGACCCCGCCCGCTACCAATGGCACGACGCGGACTGGCGGGGGCGGCCCTGGCACGAGGCCATCCTCTACGAATTGCACGTGGGCGCCTTCACCCCCGAAGGCACGTTCCGGGCCGCCATCGACCGGCTGGACGATCTGGTGGAGCTGGGCATCACCGCCATCGAGCTGATGCCCGTGGCGGATTTTCCGGGGCCGCGAAACTGGGGCTATGACGGCGTGCTGCTCTATGCGCCCGATTCATCCTATGGCCCGCCGGACGACCTGAAGGCGCTGGTGGATGCCGCCCACAGGCGCGGGCTCATGGTGCTGCTGGACGTGGTCTACAACCACTTCGGCCCGGAGGGGAATTATCTCGGCGCCTATGCGCCCTCCTTCTTCACCGACCGATACGAGACCCCCTGGGGCGCCGCCATCAATTATGACGGACCGGGCAGCCGGGCGGTGCGCGATTTCATGATCCACAACGCGCTCTATTGGATCGAGGAATTCCATATGGACGGCCTGCGCCTCGACGCGGTGCACGCCATCCATGACGACAGCGCGGAGGATCTCCTGTCCGAACTGTCCCGCCGCGTGCGCGACGCCCATCCCGACCGGCACGTCCATCTGGTGCTGGAGAATGAGGAGAACGACGCGCGCCGGCTCGTCCCCGGCGCCCGCGGTGGCTTCACGGCGCAGTGGAACGATGATGTCCATCACGGCCTGCATGTGGCGGTGACGGGGGAGGGGGACGGCTATTATGCCGACTACCGCGCCGATCCCGGCCTTCTGGCCCGCGCCCTCGCGGAGGGCTTCGCCTTCCAGGGCGAGGTGATGGCCTATCGCGGCGCTCCGCGCGGAGAGCCGAGCGGCACGCTGCCGCCCACCGCCTTCGTCGCCTTCCTCCAGAACCACGACCAGGTGGGCAACCGCGCCTTCGGCGAGCGCATCACCGCTTTGGCGCCGCGCGAGGCGGTGCGGGCGGCAGCGGCGATCTATCTGCTCTCACCTCAGGTACCCATGCTGTTCATGGGCGAGGAATGGGCGAGCGCGCAGCCCTTTCCCTTCTTCTGCGGCTTCACCGGCGACCTCGCCAACGCCGTGCGCGAAGGCCGCCGCGCCGAGTTCGCCCGCTTCCCCGCCTTTGCCGATCCGGCGGTGCGCGCGCGCATTCCCGACCCGGTGGCCGAGACCACCTTCCTCTCCGCCAAGCTCGACTGGGCGGCACGGGAGGACGAGGACAAGAAGGACTGGCTCGCCTGGTACCGCGCGGTGCTGCGGGTGCGGCGCGAGCACATCTGGCCGCTGGCGGGCACTGTCAGACGGGGCGGGACTTTCCGGACTGCGGGCAAGGCGGGGATGGAAGTGGACTGGTTCGACGGCAAGACACCCGTTCTGTCCCTCAGGGCCAATCTGGGGGCGGACGAGGTGGGCGGTCTGTCGATGCCGGAGGGGGCGGTGATCTGGGCCGAAGGCGAGATTGAGGGCGGGCGCGCGGGGGCGTGGTCGGTGCGGTGGATTTTGCGAGCGTGATCCGGGGAAATTGAGGGGGCCTCAGCCCCCATACAGCCATTCATAGCGCTCCAGCAGCCGGTTACCCGTCAGGCCGATGAAGGCGTCGCGCGCTAGCCGGGCGGGGCCGGAGAGGTGGTAGATGGCGCCGGACGTACGGGCCTCGCGCTGGATGCGCGCGGTGCGCGGGCGCCGTGCCGCCTCATAGGCGCGTAATGCCGCCTCGGCGGAGGGGCCTTGCGCCAGCGCGGCGGCCAGCGCCGCCGCGTCCTCGATGGCCTGGGCCGCGCCCTGGGCCAGGAAGGGCAGCATGGCATGCGCTGCATCGCCCAGGAGCGTGGCACGTCCCGCACCCCAGCGGGGCAGGGGATCGAGGTCGTAAAGGCCCCAGCAGCGGAATTCCGGCGCGCCGGCGAGCAGCGCCTGCACCTCCTCCGCCCACATGGCAAAGGCGGCATGGACGGCAGAGGCCTCGCCCGGCTCGCTCCAGCGGGTCACCGGACGGTCGGCCTTCACTACGGCTACGATGTTGACAGTGGCGCCGCCCCTGACCGGATAGGTGACGAGATGGGCCTCGGGCCCCAGATAAAGCCGCACCGCCGGCCGCCCTTCGGCGATGGCGGGAATGGTCGCTCGATAGGCGACACGCCCGGCGAAGACGGGGGCAGCGGAGCCGCCGAGCTGGGCGCGCACCGTGGAGCGCACACCGTCCGCCCCGATCAGGATGTCTGCCTGGATGGGCAAGGCTTCGCCGTCCCGGTTCGCAACCGCCACCGCCACGCCGTCTGAGGCTTCCATGCCCTCCAGCCGCGCGCCCATTTCGAAGGTACAGTCGAGGGCGCGCGCGGCCTCGGCCAGCACGCGGTGCAGATCTGCCCGGTGGGCGACGAGGAAGGGCGCGCCGAGCCGCACTGCGGCCGGCCCATAAGGACAGCTTGCGATGATGCGGCCGGAATGGCCGTCGCGGATCTCAAGCGCCTCGGGCGCGATGGCGTTTTCTTCCAGCGTGGGCAGCACGCCGAGATCGCGCAGCACGCGCGTCGCATTGGGGCTGAGCTGAAGGCCCGCGCCCACTTCCTCGAACGCGGGAGCCTGCTCGACGATGGAGACCGACAGTCCCGCGCGGCGCAACGCCACGGCACAGGCGAGACCGCCAATGCCGCCGCCGACGATCACCGCGCTGGATGCGACCCCGTGTTTCGGGTGCGCCGGCACGATCAGGCCGCGACCGGCCGCTCCTGCCACACGCATCCCTCGGGCTTCGCCTCGGCTGCCTTCAGCGCGGGATTATGCCGGTAGAGCGTGGAGCAATAGGAGCAGACGATTTCCGTGTCGTTGCCCATGTCGAGAAAAATATGCGGGTGGTCGAAGGGCGGGGTGGCGCCGATGCACATGAATTCGTGCGCGCCCACCTCGATCACCGGGACGCCGAGGTCGTTGCAGAAATGAGGGATTCCCGTGGCTGCCATGTCTGCCTCGTCGCTCCGGTCGGGCGTTGCGGTGTCGGGCGGACTTTAGCGCTTCGCCTCGCCGGGCGGAAGGCGTGCCCAAAGGTCCCGCTTCAAAAAGGCACCCTCTTACAAAAACCTCCGTTCACCCCCATATTCCATCGGACTGCCGTAAGGGCAGGTTGGGAGGAAGCGGTCAGCTTCTTGAGGGTGACATGAAGATTTTCAAGCGTTTTCCGGCATTTATGGGTGTGCTCCTTCTGGGCGCGGCCATGACGGTCGCAGCGGTGGGTGAGGCTGATGCGCGCAAGGGCGGCGGCTTCGGCAGCCGTGGCACGCGCACCTATACGGCTCCGCCTTCCACTTCCACGGCGCCTTCGGCGGCGCAGCCCATCCAGCGCTCCGCAACGCCGGCCCCCGGCCCGCAGACCACCGCCAACACGGCCAATGCGGCCCGCGGCGGCCTGTTCGGCGGCGGCCTCGGCGGTTCGCTGCTGCGCGGCCTCGCCATCGGCGGCCTTGTCGGCCTGCTCCTGGGCGGCGGCTTCGGCGGCATGGCGGGCTTCCTCGGCCTGCTGCTCCAGGTGGGCCTGATCGCGCTCGTCGCCATGCTGGCGTTCCGCTTCTTTGCCGCGCGGCGCCAGCCGACCCCGGCGGGTGCGGGCGCGCCCTATGGCATGAACCGGGATTCAATGTTCGGGGGCGGCGCTGAGCCGCAGCCCCAGCCGGGGCGCAGCGCCCTCGGCGGCATGGGTGGAAGCGGCATGGGCGGAATGGGCAAGCCTGCCTACCAGCCGGCGCCCAATCGCCGGGTGAAGGATGAGATCGGCATCGGCGCGAAGGACTTCGACACGTTCGAGGCACGGCTCGCCGAGGTTCAGGACGCCTATTCCCGCGAGGATCGCGACGCGCTGCGCCGCCTTGCCACGCCGGAAGTGTTCTCCGTCCTCACCGAGGAACTGGACCGGAACACGGCCCACGGCGTGCGCAACGAGGTGCGCGACGTGAAGCTGCTCCAGGGCGACCTCGCCGAATCCTGGCGCGAGGGCAATACGGAGTATGCGACGGTGGCCCTGCGCTACCAGATGCGCGACATCATGCGCGACCGGGCGACCGGCGCCCTGACATCGCACGGCACCGAGGCTCTGGAGGAGACCACCGAGGTGTGGACCTTCACCCGCCCGCGCGGCGGGGAGTGGACGCTCTCGGCCATCCAGGACGTCTGATCCGCCAGAACCGTCATGGCCGGGCTCCACCCAGCCCTCCCCCGCAAGCGGGAGAGGGGGCGCGCTGCACCCACGGCAGGAGATCCCTCCGGTCGGGTCCGGGGGGATGACCTTTTTCAATGACCCTCAAGGATTGGAGCGGGCCGCCAAGGTGGCGAGGCCCGCGCCCACCAGCAGCGTGCCGCCGGCCCGGTTGAACCAGGCGATGATGCGCGGCCGCCCGAGGCTCCGGCGTGCGCCGGACGCCACCAGCGCGTAGCCGCAGGCATTCGCGAAGGCGAGCACCAGGAAGGTCGCCTCGAACACCAGCATCTGCGGCAGGATCGGGCTGCTCCGGTCCAGGAACTGGGGCAGGAAGGCCACGAAGAAGGTGATGCCCTTCGGGTTCAGCGCCGTCACCAGCCAAGCATGGCCCAGCATGCGCACCGCCGAGACCGGCGTGGTGCGCGGTTCCGCGGACAGGCTTCCGCCCGCGCGGAACAGCTTCACCCCCAGCCAGATGAGATAGGCCGCGCCCGCCCATTTCAGCGCGGTGAACAGGGTGGCGGAGGCCATCAGCAGCGCGCCGACGCCGAGCATGGAGAGCGTCATGGCCGTGAAGTCGCCCAAAGCGACGCCGATGGCGATGGGCAGCGCCGCCCGCCAACCCTGGCCGAGGGCATAGGACACCACCAGCAACACGGTCGGCCCGGGTATCACCAGCAGCACGGCGGAGGCGGCGGTGAAGGCAGCCCAGGTTTCGAGGCTGAGCATCCCGAAGTCCAAGCTCTCGAGCATCATTGGCGATCCTCCCTTGCAGGCCGATCAATCCCCAGCCCCGCAGCCATGTCCACCCGCAGGACCTTATGCGACAATGCGCCTCACGGGGGCGGGGTGGGCGTCGGGGGTTGCCAGTCTTACCTATCGCTCAGCACTCCGGGCCCCTCTGGCGCGGCCAGCAAGCTGGCGCGTGATGTCGGACATGCTCCGACATTCAATGCCGGTGAGGGGTTCCGTGACCGATCAGTTTGCCCACCCTGTCGTTCGATTGCGCCGCGCCGTGTTCGTGGTGAACCCCCGCGCGCGCCAGGGCGATGCCTCCGTCGATGCCGCGCGGGCCGTGCTGGAGGCCGGCGGTATCACGCTGCTGGACCAGCCGCTCTCGGGCGACGAGAGCCTGTCCGACATGATCCGCCGCCGGGCGGGCGAATGCGATCTCGTCATCATCGGCGGGGGCGACGGCACCTTGAACAGCGCCGCGCCCGGCCTCTACGACACCGGCGTCCCCTTGGGCGTGCTGCCGCTAGGCACCGCCAATGATTTCGCTCGCACCCTCGGCATCCCCGCCGATCCGCTCGCCGCCGCGCGCCTCATCGCCGATGGAGAGCCGCGCCATGTGGATCTGGGCGAGGTGAACGGCCATCCCTTTCTCAACGTCGCCAGCATCGGCTTCTCCGCGGACCTTGCCCGCGCGCTGAACGCCGAGGCGAAGAAGCGCTGGGGCAAGCTCGGTTATGCCATCGTTGCGGCGCGGCTGCTGGCCCAGTCGCGCCTGTTCACTGCCTATATCGAGCATGACGGCACCATCGAGACGGTGCGCACCCTCCAGGCCTCCGTGGGCAATGGCCGCCATTACGGGGGCGGCATGACCGTCTCGCAGGACGCCACGGCGGACGACGGGACGCTGGATTTCTACAGCCTCGAAGTGGACCATTGGTGGAAGCTGCTGCTGCTCCTGCCCAGCCTGCGCGAAGGCACGCAGGGCCGCTGGAGCGATGTGCGCACCTTCCGCACCACCCAAGTGGTCATCCGCACCCGCAAGCCCCGCCCGGTGAATACGGACGGCGAGCTCACCACCTGGACGCCGGCCCATTTCTCCATCCGCCCCGCCGCGCTGCGGGTCTATGCGCCGCCGACCCCGCCGGGGGATCTCTTGTCTTCCCGCCGTTTCCTTCCCCGCCAACCCCTTTCCCGACAGGATTGAAGAGCGAAAAATGGACTATCTGCTGCAGCTCGCGAGCGACCCCGCTGCCTGGGTGGCCCTGATCACGCTGATCGCCATGGAAGTGGTGCTCGGCATCGACAACCTCATCTTCATCTCCATCCTCACCAACAAGCTGCCCGAGGCGCAGCGCTCGCGCGGCCGGCGCATCGGCATCTCGCTGGCGCTGATCCTGCGTCTCGGCCTGCTGGGCACGGTGGCGATCATCGTGCAGCTCACCCAGCCGATCTTCTCGGTGTTCGGCCACGCCTTCTCCTGGCGCGACATCATCCTCATCGCCGGCGGCCTGTTCCTGGTGTGGAAGGCCACGAAGGAGATCCACCACAATGTGGATCACGATGAGGAAGGCGACATGTTCGAGAGCGGCAAGGCCACCATCGCCTTCGGCGCCGCCATCGTGCAGATCCTGATGCTGGACCTCGTCTTCTCCATCGACAGCATCATCACCGCCGTGGGCATGACCGACCACATCCCCATCATGATCATCGCCGTTCTGGTGGCGGTGAGCGTGATGATGCTCGCCGCCGATCCGCTGGCGCGCTTCATCGAGGCGAACCCCACCGTGGTGATGCTGGCGCTGGGCTTCCTCATCATGATCGGCATGACCTTGATGGCCGAAGGCTTCGGCTTCCACGTGCCCAAGGGCTATGTCTATGCCGCCATGGGCTTCTCGGCGGCCGTCGAGGGGCTGAACATGCTGGTGCGGCGGCGGAAGAAGAAGCCCGCGCACTGAGGGGGGTTGCCAGGCATGCCCCGCCGATCCGCATCAGCGGGGCATGCCTCTAGGAGAGCCGTCATGCCCGGGCTTGACCCGGGCATCCACGCCTCTCCCTTAAGCCGCACCTAGCGGAACCGCGTGGATGGCCGGGTCAAGCCCGGCCATGACGATTTCCGGCTTCATTCTCTGCTCATCTTCGCCCGTCGCGTGACCGCGGGAACCCCAGCCCCCGCCCACGCTTGATGAATGAAGGCTCGACGCCAATCGGCCGCATTCATCGGGGGTGTCACGGCATGGCACGTATCATCGCCTTCCTCCTCCTGGCGGGCAGCCTCGCGGGCCTTGCGCCCTGGGCGCTCCCGGCGGCGCGGGACGGCGTGCGGCTGGTGATGGGCAGGAATGATCCCGCAACCCTCGCCGATCTCGCACTGAAGGCCCGCACACCGGCGCAGACCGAGGCGGATATCGCCTCCGCGCTGGCGGCTGACGATCCCGATCTTGCCGCGTCCACGCTGGAATGGGCGGACGCACGGGGCTTTGCCATCTCGCCCGAGCAGCGCGCGAAGGTGGCGGCCGCCCGCACCGACGCGGCCCTGGCGCTGCATGCCGCCCGCAAGTTCAGCCGGGGCTTCGTCACCGGCGCCCCCGACGACCTGCCGGGCCTTGCCGGCGCTGCGGCGGGCGACCTCACCGCCTGGGGCGATCTGCGCGATGCTGCCGGAGAAGGGTGGAAATACGCCCATGGCGAAGAGGTGGACCCTCTGGTGCTCGGCCTTTCCGCCACCGGCCTCGCCCTCACCGCCGGCACTTATGCGACCCTTGGCGGGGGCGTTCCCGCCCGCATGGGCATCAGCCTGGTGAAGGCGGCGAAGCGCACCGGCAAGCTCTCCGCTCCGTTCGCCGCCTATCTCACCCATCTCGTGCGCGACAGCGTGGACCTTTCCGCCCTGCGGCGGGCCGGCGGCACGCTGGATGCCGCCGCCCTGAAGGGCGTGGTGCGGCCCCAGGGCGTGGCCCGCGTGGCGCGTCTCATGGACGATCTCGGCACGGTCCAGGCGAAGGCCGGTACCCGCGCGGCGTTCGAGGGGCTTGCGCTGGTGGAGAACGGCAATGACGTCTCCCGCCTTGCCCGGCTCTCCGAGAAGAAAGGCGGGCAGACGCTTTTCATCCTGCGCGCGGCGGGGCGCGGCGCGCTGATGGTGACGGGCGCGGTGTTGTCCTTCCTCTGGTGGGGCTTTGGCGCGCTGTTCTGGGTGGTCGGCCTCATCTCGGCTTTCAACGGCCTGTGCGTTTCGCTGGTGCGCCCGCTCTGGCGCCGCAAGCGCCGCGCTTCCCTCTCGCCCCGAGCCGAATTAGGGTCCGCCGCGCATAAGACCTAGAGGATGCGATGCCGACCTTCTCCTCCGACGGACTGGACCTTGCCTATGTGGAGGAGGGGCAGGGCGATCCGATCCTTTTGATCCACGGCTTCGCCTCCACCAAGGAGGTGAACTGGATCAACACGTCCTGGTTCAAGACGCTGACGGGGGACGGCCGGCGCGTCATCGCCTTCGACCATCGCGGCCATGGCGGCTCGGCAAAGCTCTACGACCCCAACCAGTACGACACCCGCCTCATGGCCAAGGATGCGCTGCGCCTGCTGGAGCATCTGCGCCTCCAGCGCGCCGACATCATGGGCTATTCAATGGGCGCCCGCGTCACCGCCCAGATGGCGCTGCTTTATCCCGAGGCCGTGCGCTCGGCCATCATGGGCGGGCTCGGCATCCATCTGGTGGACAGCATAGGCCTGCCCACCTCCATCGCGGAGGCCCTCGAGGCGCCAAGCCTTGACGACGTGACCGACCCCATGGGCCGCATGTTCCGTGCCTTCAGCGACGCCAACAAGGCGGACCTCAAGGCGCTCGCCGCCTGCATCCGCGGCTCGCGCCAGATCCTGACGCGCGAGCAGGTGGGGGAAATCCGCGTGCCTGCGCTGGTCGCCGTGGGCACCCGCGATACCATCGCAGGCGATCCCCACGCACTTGCCGCCTTGCTGCCGAAGGGCGAGGCGCTGGACATCCCGAACCGGGACCACAACCCCGCCGTGGGCGACAAGGTGTTCAAGCAGGCAGTGCTGGAGTTCCTGGCCCGCAGGCCGTGAAGGGCCGCCCCGCGTCCGCCGGGGTGCGCCCATGCCTCCGGCTGTGCTAGAAGTGTGGCGAAAACGATCCATTCGGGAGGCAGGAATGCCCCAATCCCTGTTCCAGACGCCGGTTCCGGCCGTCGCGAAAGTGTCGAACGAGCGTTGGCACGACGTGGTGGACCCGGTCTGGGCGCGCCTGCGCAACGAGGCCGACGAGGCGTCCGGCAAGGAGCCGCTGCTGGCGGGCTTCTTCATCGGCGCCGTGCTCGGCCATAACAGCCTGGAAGGTGTGATCGGCGCCCGCATCGCCGCGCGGCTCGACCATGCGGAAATGCCCGGCTCCATCATCCGCGCCGCCTATCACGAGGCGGTGGCGGGTGACCGGTCCATCTCCCAGGCGGTGCGCGCCGACATCATGGCCGTGGTGGACCGCGACCCCGCCGCCACCCGCACGCTCGAGCCCGTGCTCTATTTCAAGGGTTTCCACGCGCTCCAGACTCATCGCCTCGCCCATTGGCTGTGGACGCAGGGGCAGCGGGACTTCGCCCTCTATCTCCAGAGCCGCGCCTCCTCCGTGTTCGACGTGGACATCCACCCGGCGGTGCCCGTGGGCCGGGGGATCTTCCTCGACCACGCCACCGGCATCGTCGTCGGCGCGACCGCGGTAATCGAGGATGACGTGTCCATCCTCCAGGGTGTGACCCTGGGGGGCACCGGCAAGGAAACCGGCGACCGGCACCCCAAGATCCGCCGCGGCGTGCTGATCGGCGCGGGGGCCAAGATCCTCGGCAATATCGAGGTGGGTCATTGCGCCCGCATCGCCGCCGGCTCCGTGGTGCTGAAGCCTGTGCCGCACAACACCACGGTCGCCGGCGTGCCCGCCAAGGTGGTGGGCGAGGCGGGCTGCGCCGAGCCGGCGCGGGCCATGGACCAAATGTTCGACGACCATATCTTCGCCGGCGCCGATATCTGACACGCGGGAGCATCCCGCATTCGTGGCCGCGGTCTCGCGGCCATTCGTACCCCTGGAGGACTGACGTTTGGAAAAGACCGAGCTGGAACGCGTGCAGCGCTATCTTCGCACCTTGTTCGGCAACCCGCAGATCAAGGTGACCGCGCGGCCGAAGAAGAAGGATTCCGCCGAGGTCTATCTCGGGGACGAGTTCATCGGCGTCCTGTTCAAGGACGATGAGGACGGCGACCTGTCCTACAATTTCCAGATGGCCATCCTGGACGCCGATCTGGACTGAGCACATCGCTCCCCGGCGCGCCCGGGGAGCGTTTCGACCCCGGCGCTCTCTTCCCTCGCGCCGCGGCTGGGGCTAGATCGGGAATACAGAATACCCCGAGGTTTCCCCGTGTCCTTCCTCAACTTTTCCGGCGAGCGCTTCCGCATCGCCCTCAACGGCGCGGAGACGGCGCCGCCTCTGGTGCTGGCCCATTCGCTCGGCACGTCGCTGGAGATGTGGGACAGTGTGGTCCCGGCGCTCTCGCGCCACTTCCGCGTGATCCGCTACGACGCGCGCGGCCACGGCCAGAGCGCCGCGCCGGACGCGGTCTATTCCATGGGCGATCTCGGCCGCGACCTCATCAATATCCTGGATGCGCTGAATATCCCCGCAGCACATCTGTGCGGCCTCTCCTTGGGGGGCATGGTGGGCCAGTGGATGGCGCTCAACGCGCCGCAGCGCCTGAAGCGCATGGTCATCGCCAACACCACCGCCCATGCCGGCCCGCCGCGTTTGTGGGAAGGGCGCATCAAGCATATCCGCCGCGCCGGCACCGCCTCGGTGGCCGATGCGGTGATCGACAGCTGGTTCACGCCGGAGTTCCGCGCAGCGCAGCCGGAAAAGGTGGCGCCGGTGCGCCAGATGATCGTGGACACGCCGGCCTCGGGCTATATGGGCACGAGCTGCGCCATGCGGGACATGGATTTCCGCGCTGCGCTGGCGCACGTCGCCGTCCCCGCCATGGTGATCATCGGCGCCCGCGACCGCTCCACCCCGCCGGAATGGGGCGAACTGATCGCAAAGCACATTCCCGGCGCCCGGCGCGAGGTGCTGGACTGCGCCCACATGTCGTCCATCGAGATGCCGGAAGCTTTCGCGGGCCTGGTTGAAGGCTTTCTGAAGTGAGCGCTTTCCCTTGAAAACGACACCGCAGTGACACCGAATGGTGTTTACTGGGCAGCAGTATTTGAGGTGAGTGGGGAAGGACCATGGCCGGCGACACCAGCAGAACGGGGCACGGGGCGCACGACCATGCCGGTCACGATCATGGTGAGCATGACCACGACCATGCGGGCCATGGGGAGGAGCATGCCGGCCACAAGCATGGCACCCACGCTGCGGAGGCCTATAAGGGGCATTCCCACGAAAAGCATGCCCCGGAAAAGCAAGCCCACGAAGGCCACGATCACGAAGACCATGACCACGAGGCCCATGCCGGCCATTCCCATGGCGGGCACTCCCATGGGGGCCATTCGCACGCGGGGCACGATCATGCCCATGCCATGCCGAAATCCCTGCGCGCCTTCGCCATCGGCGCCTCGGTCAATTTCGGCTTCGTGATCATCGAGGCCGTCTTCGGCTTCCTCTCCGGCTCGCTCTCCCTGCTCGCCGATGCGGGCCACAATCTGTCCGACGTGCTCGGCCTGCTCCTGGCCTGGGCGGCCGCGTGGCTGTCGACCCGGCCGCCCACCGCCAAGCGCACCTTCGGCTTCGGCCGCTCCTCCATCCTGGCCGCGCTGGCGAACGCCATCATTTTGCTGCTGGGCACCGGCGGCATCATCGTCGAGGCCGTCTCGCGCCTGTCCGATCCCCAGCCCGTGGAAACCGGCATCGTGATGATCGTGGCGCTCATCGGCATCGGCGTGAATTTCGGCACGGCCCTCCTCTTCATGGCGGACCGCAAGAGCGACCTGAATGTGCGCGGCGCCTTCGTGCATCTGGTGGCGGACGCGGCGGTGTCCCTGGGCGTTGTGATCGCGGCGGCCGTCATCGCCTTCACCGGCTGGCTGTGGCTCGACCCGCTGGTCAGCCTCGCCATTGCCGCCGCCATCATCCTCGGCACCTGGGGCCTGTTCCGCGACAGCGTGGACATGGCCATGGATGCGGTGCCCGCGGGCATCGACCGGGCGGATGTGGAGGCCTATCTCTCCAAGCGCCCGGGCGTCACCGAAGTGCATGATCTGCACATCTGGGCGCTCTCCACCACCGAGAATGCGCTGACCGCCCATCTGGTGCGACCCGGCGCGGCGCTCGACGACGCTTTCCTGGCTGAGACCTGCGCGGGGCTGAAGGAGAAGTTCCAGATCGGCCATGCGGCGATCCAGGTGGAGGCGGGCGAACTGCCCTGCGCCCTCGCGCCGGCCCATGTGGTGTGAGGGGAAGCGGCCGCGGCCCCTGACGATTGCGGCTGAGCTTAATCCTCTCCACCGTCATGCCCGGACTTGACCCGGGCATCCACGGGGCGCTGCAAGTGCAGGCTTAAGGGATAAATGTGGATTCCCGGATCAAGTCCGGCGATGACGGCTGTACTTAGGCCGCGCCGCCCACGCGAAGGCCGGCGAAACTCACGCCGCCTTGACCGGCTTCAGTCCGTCCAGCGCTTCCCTAGCGATGGGCGAGAGGCCCTCTCCGCCATGGGCGATATGATCGGCGATGCCGGCCCGCATGCGCGGGTCCCAGAACTTCTGGATATGGTCCCGCGTGCCCGCCACCGCCGCCTCATAGGGCTGGCTGGAGAAGAAGGTCGCGATCTGGTTCGCCATATAGACGAGGCGGTCGTTGGTGGTCTTATGCGACATGGGCCTGCCGTGAGGATTTGCCCGGCGCGATGCGGCGGGGATGGGTGAAGACTTCGAAGCCGTCGGAACGCACGATGGCGGCGAGGGTGATGCTGGCGGCGTCCGCCGTGCGGATGGCGAGCGAGGTGGGCGCGGAGACGGCGGCGATCACGCCCACCCCCAGCACCGCCGCCTTCTGCACCATCTCGATGGAGACGCGGCTGGTGAGGAGCAGCAGGCCGCGCGCGGGCTGGGCGTCGAGCACCACCACCTTGCCCACCAATTTATCGAGGGCATTGTGGCGGCCCACATCCTCGCACACCGCCAAAAGCCCGCGCCCCGGCTCGAAATAGCCGGCGGCATGGACCGCGCGGGTCTCGTGGTTCAGCGCCTGGGCCGGGCCGAGAAGGGCCATGGCCTCCAGCAGCGCCTCGGGGGTGAAGACGGCGTCGGACGTCACCTGCGCGGCCGGCCGGATGGCCTCTGCAAGGCTCTCCACCCCGCACAGGCCGCAGCCGGTGGGGCCGGCCAGATGCCGGCGGCGGGCGGAGAGATGTTTCATCTTCTCCTCCGCGATCCACATGCGGGCCTCGATGCCCTCCTCCACCGCGATCACGTCCAGGCCGAGGAGGTCAGCGGGGGAGGCGATGATGCCTTCGGTCAGCGAGAAGCCCAGCGCGAAATCGGCGATGTCGAGGGGCGTCGCCATCATCACGGCCTGGGTGGTGCCGTTATAGGTGAGCGCCACCGGAGTCTCCTCCGGCACCGCCCGTTCCCCGCGCGCGGTCACGCCTTCGCGCCACGCATCGCGGGCAATCCGGCGGACGGGATCGGGGAAATCGGGGATGATGAAATCGTCAGGCATGATGGGCACCGCGCAAGGCCGATGCCTTCAAGGTTGTGTGGATTGGTGTGAAGTTCAAGCGGGCGGTCGCCGCAGGGGCGCACCACCATTCCCTCTCCCGCTTGCGGGGGAGGGTTAGGGAGGGGGCACTCAAGCAGAGCACAGCTGCGAAATTCGAAGGGGGCGCACCATTTCCCTCTCCCCAGCCCTCCCCCGCAAGCGGGAGAGGGAGCGCGGTGCGCAAACCGGAGAGGGCAGACATCGAAGCCGACCCGCTCACTCCGCCGCTTCGGCGATGCGGCGGCTTTCGCGGGAGAGCTTCTCATACTCTTCCTGCCACTCGGACGGCCCGTTGGAGGGGGCCACCTGCACGGCGGTCACCTTGTATTCGGGGCAGTTGGTGGCCCAGTCGGAGAAGTCAGTGGTCACCACGTTCGCCTGGGTCACCGGGTGGTGGAAGGTGGTGTAGACGACGCCCGTGGGCATGCGCTCGCTGATCACCGCGCGCAGCGAGGTGGAGCCGGCGCGGCTGTCGAGGCGCACGAAATCGCCGTCGCGGATGCCGCGGTTCTCGGCATCGTGCGGGTGGATCTCCAGCACGTCTTCCGCATGCCACGCCACGTTTGCGGTGCGCCGGGTCTGGGCGCCCACATTGTAGTGGGAGAGGATGCGGCCCGTGGTCAGCAGCAGCGGGAAGCGCGGGCCGGTCCGCTCGTCCGTGGGCACGTATTCGGTGAGGATGAACTTGCCCTTGCCGCGCACGAAGCCGTCAATGTGCATGATCGGGGTGCCTTCCGGCGCCGCATCGTTGCACGGCCACTGCACCGAGCCGACCTCGTCCAGCTTCGTGTAGGACACGCCCTTGAAGGTGGGGGTGAGGCGGGCGATCTCGTCCATGATCTCGCTTGGATGGGCATAGTCCATCTCGTAGCCGAGGGCCTTGGCGAGCATCATCGTGACTTCCCAGTCCGAATAGCCGTTCTTCGGCGCCATCACCTTGCGCACGCGCTGGATGCGGCGTTCCGCATTGGTGAAGGTGCCGTCCTTCTCCAGGAACGAGCAGCCCGGCAGGAAGACGTGGGCGTAATTGGCGGTCTCGTTCAGGAACAGGTCCTGCACCACGAGGCATTCCAGGGCGCCGAGGCCGGCGGAGACGTGCCGCGTGTCGGGGTCGGACTGGAGGATGTCCTCACCCTGCACGTACATGCCCTTGAAGGTGCCGTCGACGGCCGCATCGAACATATTGGGGATGCGCAGGCCCGGCTCGTCGTCCAGCGTCACGCCCCACAGGGCCTCGAAGGAGGCGCGGGTGGCGTCGTCGGAGATGTGGCGGTAGCCCGGCAGCTCGTGGGGGAACGAGCCCATGTCGCACGAGCCCTGCACGTTGTTCTGGCCGCGCAGCGGGTTCACGCCCACGCCCTTGCGGCCGATATTGCCGGTGGCCATGGCGAGGTTGGCGATGGCCATCACCGTGGTCGAGCCCTGGGAATGCTCGGTGACGCCCAGGCCGTAATAGATGGCGCCGTTGCCGCCGGTGGCATAGAGCCGGGCCGCGCCGCGCACCAGCGCCGGGTCAACGCCCGTGAGCTTGGCGATGGCTTCGGGGCTGTGACGCTCCTCGGCGACGAAGGCGGCCCATTCCTGGAATTCCGCCCAGTCGCAGCGCTCGCGCACGAAGGCCTCGTCCACGAGGCCTTCGGTGACGATCACATGGGCCAAAGCGGTGACGATGGCGACGTTGGTGCCCGGCCGGAGCGGCAGGTGGAAGGACGCCTCCACATGGGGGGTGCGCACGAGGTCGATCTTGCGGGGATCCACCACGATGAGTTTGGCGCCCTCGCGCAGGCGCTTCTTCATGCGCGAGCCGAAGACCGGGTGGCCGTCGGTGGGGTTGGCGCCGATCACCAGGATGATGTCGCTGTCTTCGACCGAATCGAAGTCCTGCGTGCCCGCCGAGGTGCCGTAGGTCTGGGAGAGGCCGTAGCCCGTGGGCGAGTGGCAGACACGGGCGCAGGTGTCCACGTTGTTGTTGCCGAAGGCGCCGCGGATCAGCTTCTGGACGAGGTAGGTCTCCTCGTTGGTGCAACGCGAGGAGGTGATGCCGCCCACCGAGCGGCGGCCATACTTCGCCTGGATGCGCTTGAACTCGGAGGCGGCGTAATTGATCGCCTCCTCATAGCTCACTTCCTTCCACGGCTCGTGGATGGAGGAGCGGATCATGGGCTTCAGGATACGGTCCGAATGGGTCGCATATCCATAGGCGAACCGGCCCTTCACGCAGCTATGGCCGCGGTTCGCCTTGCCGTCCTTGTAGGGGACCATGCGCACCAGCTCGTCGCCGCGCATCTCCGCCTTGAAGGTGCAGCCGACGCCGCAATAGGCGCAGGTGGTGACCAGCGAGTGCTCGGGCGTGCCGATCTCGAACATCGCCTTCTCGTTCAGCGTCGCGGTGGGGCAGGCCTGCACGCAGGCGCCGCAGGAGACGCATTCCGAATTGAGGAAGGGCTCGTCCATGCCCGGCGAGACGCGCGAGCCGAAGCCGCGGCCGGAAATGGTCAGCGCGAAGGTGCCCTGCACCTCTTCGCAGGCGCGGACGCAGCGATTGCAGACGATGCACTTCGACTGCTCATAGGTGAAGTAGGGGTTGGATTCGTCCTTGCCCAGCTTCGTGTGGTTCTCGCCCTCATAGCCGTAGCGCACTTCGCGCAGGCCGACGACGCCGGCCATGTCCTGAAGCTCGCAATCGCCATTGGCGGAGCAGGTCAGGCAGTCCAGCGGGTGGTCGGAGATGTAGAGCTCCATCACCCCCTTGCGGATCTGCTTCAGCCGCTCGGTCTGGGTCTTCACCACCATGCCCTCGCCCACCGGCGTGGTGCAGGAGGCCGGCGTGCCGTTGCGCCCCTCGATCTCGATGAGGCAGAGACGGCAGGAGCCGAAGGCGTCCAGCATGTCGGTGGCGCAGAGCTTGGGGATCTGGTTCCCGATCTCCATGGCCGCGCGCATGATGGAGGTGCCTTCCGGCACCTGCACCTTCATCCCGTCGATGACGAGGGAAACCAGCTTCTCCGACTTGGAGAGGGGCGTGCCGTAGTCGATTTCGTGGACGAGGGACACAGGGCGTCTCCTATTCGGCGGCCACGGGCAGCTTCGGCGCGGCGCCGAAGTCTTCCGGGAAATGGGTGAGGGCGCTGATGACCGGGTAGGGCGTGAAGCCGCCGAGCGCGCAGAGCGAACCGAGCTTCATGGTCTGACAAAGGTCGGTGAGGATGGCGAGGTTCGCCTCGCGCCGCTCGCCGGCCATGATCTTGTCGAGGGTTTCCACGCCGCGCGTGGAGCCGATGCGGCAGGGGGTGCACTTGCCGCAGCTCTCGTGGGAGCAGAACTCCATGGCGAAGCGCGCCATGTGGGCCATGTCCACGGTGTCGTCGAACACGACGATGCCGCCATGGCCGATGAGCGCGTCCTTGGCCGCAAACGCTTCATAGTCGAACGGCGTATCGAACTGGTGCACCGGCATATAAGCGCCGAGCGGTCCGCCCGCCTGAACCGCGCGCACCGGGCGCCCGGAGGCCGTGCCGCCGCCGATCTCGTTCACCAGTTCGCCCAGCGAAATGCCGAAGGCGGTCTCGAACAGGCCGCCATACTTGATGTTGCCGGCGAGCTGAACGGGCATGGTGCCGCGCGAGCGGCCCATGCCGAAATCCTTGTAGAAGGCGCCGCCCTTGTCGAGGATGACGGGCACGGTGGCCAGCGAGATCAAATTGTTGATGACGGTGGGCTTGCCGAACAGGCCCTTCAGCGCCGGCAGCGGGGGCTTGGCGCGCACCACGCCGCGCTTGCCTTCCAGGCTGTCGAGAAGGGCCGTCTCCTCGCCGCACACATAGGCGCCCGCGCCCATGCGCATTTCCATGTCGAAGGCGTAGCCGGAGCCGGCGACGTTATCGCCCAGGAGACCCGCCTTGCGGGCGATCTCGATGGCCTTCTCCATGACGATCAGGGAGAGGGGATATTCCGAGCGGCAGTAGACATAGCCCTTGGTGGCGCCCACCGCGATGCCGGCGATGGTCATGCCCTCGATCAGGCAGAAGGGGTCCGCCTCCATGATCAGGCGGTCGGCGAAGGTGCCGCTGTCGCCCTCGTCCGCATTGCAGACGATGTATCTCTGGTCGGCCTTCGTGCCGGCGACGGTGCGCCACTTGATGCCGGTCGGGAAGCCTGCGCCGCCACGGCCGCGCAGGCCGCTCTGGAACACTTCTTCCACGATGGCGGACGGGCCGATCTCGATGGCCTTGGCGAGCCCCTTGTATCCGTCATGGGCCTTGTAGTCGGCCAGCGACAGGGGATCGATGATGCCGCAACGCGCGAAGGTGAGGCGGGTCTGCTTCTTGAGGTAGGGGATTTCCTCCACCAGCCCCACGGAAAGCGGATGGTCCTTGCCCTCCAGCAGGCCGGCATCCAGCAGGCTCTCCACGTCGGAAGGCTTCACCGGGCCGTAGCCGACACGGCCGGCGGGGGTCTCCACCTCCAAAAGGGGCTCCAGCCAGAACAGGCCGCGCGAGCCGTTGCGGACGATGTCCACCTGAAGGCCGCGCGCGGTGAGCGCATCGGCCAGCTTCAGGGCGACGCGGTCGGCGCCACAGGCGACGGCGGTGGCGTCGTTGGGGACGAAGATGCGGGCGGGGCTCATCGATTGGTCTCCGCAACGAGCTCGTCGATGGTCTCGCGGTCGAGACGGCCCACGAGCCGGCCGTCGATCATGGCCGAGGGCGCGCAGGCGCACAGGCCGAGGCAGTAGATGGGCTCCAGCGTCACCCGGCCGTCCGGCGAGGTCTCGCCCATCTCGATGCCGAGGCGCTCCTCGGCATATTCGGCGAGCTGGGTCGAGCCCATGGACTGGCACGCCTCGGCGGCGCAGAGCTTGATGACATGTCGGCCCGGCGGCTCACGGCGGAAGTCGTGATAGAAGGTGACGACGCCATAGACCTCGGCGCGCGAGAGGTTGAGACTCTCGGCGATCATGGGAACGACCGGATCGGGGACAAAGCCGAAAGCTTCCTGGATGGCGTGCAGGATCGGCATGGTGGCGCCCGCCATCTCACGGTGCGACGCTATGATCTGTGAAGCGCGCTCTGCGCTCCATGGCTCGTACCCTGCAACCGGCATTCTTCACTTCCCATAGGGCAGCGTGACGCTGCGCTTTTTGTGATGATTACAAGGAGTGTGGCATACCAATCGTTCTAATCAAGCGAGCTGTGGGATGTTGCGATAGAACATCTCTATCGTTCCGCAGCCCTGATTGACGGCGCGCAAAGGGTTGGCCGCCTGCCAGACTGCGGCATTCGGGGCTTCCAGAGCTAAAACTGATTGCTTTCGTCTATCCGGCGCCGGCAAAACGGCGCCGCGCTAAGGCTGCCTAAGGTTGCAGTGCAGCAAGAGCCGGGTCCTTGTCCGTCAGGCTCTCCAGCCGGGGCGCGATGCGCCGGGCCTCCGCGACAAGGGCGGCGGTGATGGGGGTGGTGGGCTCCCGATGAGGAACCACAAGGCCAATGGAATGGGTGATCTCGGGATCGACGATGGGGATGGACCGCACGATGGAGGTCAGCCCCAGCGAATCCGCCAGCATGGCCGGCATCACGCTCGCCCAGTGGCCGGTGCGCACATGGGTGAACAGCACGATCATGGAATTGGATTCGAGCGTCGGCTTGGGCGGCCCGCCCGCGGCGGAGAGCAGCCCGTCAATGATGCGCCGGTTCTGCATGTCTGGGGTGAGAAGGCAGAGCGGCAGCTCGGCGATCTCGGCCCAGGTGACTTCCGGGCGGTCGCCATATTTGGAGTTGGGCGAGGTCACCAGCCGGTAGCGCTCGCGATAGAGCGGCACGGTGTTCACCCGGCCGAGGGGCTCGTTGTCGAGATAGGTCAGGCCCGCATCGATCTCCAGGTTTTCCAGATGGTTCAGGATCTCGATGGAGGTGCGGGAGATCACGGTGAAGCGCACATCCGGGTGGCGCGCGCGGAACGGGGTGGTCAGCGCCGCCACCATGGGCAAAGCGGTGGGGATGGCGGCGATGCGCAAGGGGCCGGCGAGGCCGCGTTTGAGCGCATCGATGTCCTGCCGCATGGCGCGAGAGTCGGCGACGATGCGGCGCGCCCATTCCAGCGTGCGCTCGCCCTCGGGGGTGAAGCCCATGAAGCGGGAACCGCGCTGGACCAAAAGCACGCCCAGCGTGTCCTCCAGCTGCTTGATGCCCGCGGAAAGGGTCGGCTGCGTCACACCGCACGCCTCGCCCGCCCGGCCGAAATGGCGCTCGCGGGCAAGGGCGATCAGATATTCAAGCTTGTCGATCATCCGGTGCGGTCAATCTGCCTTAGGCGTATGCGGCCCTGCCCGTGGGCGCGCCAGCTTGCCCGATCTGAGGGGCGTTTCAAGCACATGCTCGTGAAGTGGTGGGATTGGCGCCCTCCTACCACTTTTGGTGCTGGAACTGAAATCGCGGAAACAGAGTTAGCGGAGGGTTTCCAGGCGCCATGGGGGCACTGGTTCAAAAGAGGGTTCCGGGTTCGGAGGAGGGTGACATGGCACTTGCGCGCGCCTTCGTGATCATTTCGTTGCTGGCGGTCATTTCGTCGGCTTCAGCGTCGCTTCTCGCCCCGCATTCGTCCGCCGGACCGGACCAGCCGCCGCCGAAGCCCGAGCGCTATTACGGCCCAAGCGCGTTCGCCTGAGGTTTCGGCTCATGGGAGGTATCCGTGCGGCACGCAGCACGATCCACCGTCATGGTGCTGGCCCTGAGCCTCACCGTGGCGGGACCCGCCGCCGCGCAGGGTCCGGGCGACTTCTTCGCCGCCTTGTTCGGAGGCTTCCTTCGGCCGAAACCTCCGCCGGCCATGATGATTCTGCCCGGCATGCCGCCGGACAGCGTGCCGGGGAGCGATGAGACGTCGCGCGGGTCCGGCCGGGGCGTGGCCTATTGCGTGCGCATGTGCGACGGGCGCTATTTCCCGCTGAGTAACACGTCGGAATGGGGTGCGCAGACCCAGTGCGCCGCCTTGTGCCCCAAGGCCGAGACCCAGGTCTTCCGCGGCGGGTCCAGCATCGACTATGCGACGAGCGAAAGCGGGCGCTCCTACAGTGCGATCCCCAACGCCTATCTCTACCGCACCAAGCTGGACGCCGCGTGCACCTGCACTGGGAGCGGACCTCTGGGCGTTGCCTCCATTCCCATCAAGGACGACCCCACGCTGCGCCGTGGCGATGTGGTGATGACGCCCGAGGGTGCCCGCATCTTCGATGCGAAATCCTCCTCCCCGCCCCATCAGGACAGCGCCTTCGTGCCGGTCGATAAGGCCTCGCGCCTGGCGAAGGACATGAGGCAGCGCATCGAGGATTTGAGAATTGCGGGCCGCGGCGGGCCGGCGGACTAGGGTCGGGACTCAATCGCACCAGAATGCAATGACGGCGGCAATGTAGGCACCTGCGAGGTAGTTGGCGGCAAGCTTGTCGTATCGGGTAGCAATGCGTCGCCAGTCCTTGAGCCGACACCAGAG
>NZ_JBDZDT010000014.1:0-63142 GCF_040049275.1 Aquabacter albus
CCGGTCCTTCACCAATCTTACAGCCTCAAGCTTGAACTCGCGGCTGAACCTCCGTCGTTGCATTCCAGCTCTCCAGTCCCGTTGAACACCTTATCTCGGTGTCCACGAAACCGGCAGCAGGCCACACCGTGCTTTCGAGCTTCGTATGACCGAGCAGGAGCTGGCAGGCGCGCAGATTTCCAGTCCGCGTGTAGAGGATGGAGACTTTTGTTCGCCGCAGGCTGTGCGTGCCGTAATCCGCCGGGTTGAGACCAATCAGTCTGACCCATTGGTCGACGAGACGTCCATACTGCCTGATGGTGACATGTCCTCCACTATGGCAGCGGCTCGGCCAAAGCCAGTCGCTTCCCTTTGCACGCCGGACTGCGAGCCACGCAGTGAGTGCGTCCTTCGTCGGTTCGGTGATCTCGAAGGGTACCGGCTGCCCGGTCTTATGCTGGACGACCACCGATCTCGCGCGAATGCCGCTTCCGGAGAATACGTCGCCTATCTTCAGTGTGACCAGATCGCAGCCACGCAATTTGCTGTCGATGGCAAGGTTGAACATGGCGAGATCGCGCACCCGATCGGCAAACTGCAGCCGCGTGCGCAACGCCCGGATATGCCTGGGTTTCAGCGGAGGTTTGACACCGACGATCCGGCCAGCGTTCTAAGGCTCGTGCTGTGAGTGGGGCGTTTGATTGACGCGCATGGCATCCTCCTTCCGAGGAGCAGTCCTAGTTAGGCTATTGCCATAAGAGCCGGTCGCGAAAAGGTTGGCGTTGGCATGCCGGCGCCAGCAGAGGCCAGTCGGGTGGCCGCATCACCGGCGAATACCTGTTATTTCGCGGCCCAAGTCCGCCCGCGGTGTCTTGGTGACACCTCAACGTGCGGTTTGCCGTGTCAGTAGTCGTCGTATCCAAGGTCTGAGAACGGAGCCACGGAAGTGCCAGACGTCCCCGCGCTTACAGATGGTGATGGGCATGGACGCGCGGCCTCCATTAGGGCCATGACGCCGTTGTCGGTGAGAACCATAGTCTTGCCGAAAATCCGGCATGCGCCAACCTTTCTCGTCATTGGCGCAGCGCGCGCTCAGAAGAACCGAGCCAGCGGGCGATGTCGCTGGGCTGATGAAGGGGTGGGGAGTTCATCGAGGGCGCCGATACTCCAAGGAAATCCTCACTTCAGCGACAAAGCTAGTCCGCTCAAGTCAAGGCTGACGATTACGCCCTTTTGCTCGCCGCTCAGCTCCAAAATGGCGCCGTTCTGGTTAGTCAGGACGACGACTTGCGCGCCCTTTCCGAGGGCGGCGCCAGCACCGCCTTGGGCATAGACCCCAGAAACGTCAGACGCACGTCGGATATTTCTGACCCTTCCATGAAATCGTGTCTCTGAAGCGCCGAAGGTGAAGCCATAACTCAGCCCCCCGACCGAGAGTGGATATCTGCGGCCCTGAAACGTCAGCACGCCGTCTCCAGCTGATCCGCCGACCACGAACCCGGCCTTCAAGATACGGATGCTGATTGAACCGTCAGCGGCGCTCGCCATCGATACGGCGCCGATGAGCGTCGCCAATGCCAGGAGCCCGACCTTTAGTACCGACAAGACTTTCATCGGCGATACCTTCCAAACTAGAGCGATGCGCCATGTTGCCCATCGTTATACAACGCTCACTCTGGCGATTGGTTGCTCGACAATCAACCGCGAGACTGAACGCCTTTTCGTTACGCTAAGGCTAATGCAGCGTGTGCGCCTCTCACTCCGGCGGCTCGTCGGGGCATCGGTAAGCCGGCATGCGGCGCACGCCAACCATGAAGGAACCTTGGCCGCCCAAAGCGCCGAGAGAGCGGAGAAATGCCGTTTGACGGTGGTCTGCGAGATCACGCCACCGCGCGTGTCAGGCGATGCAGCACCGAAGGCCGCCAGGATCTGTGCGACAGTCATGCCTTTGTAAGCGGCTGCCTTGCCATAGTCGCTTGGGAGGCGTTCGATCTGCTCCCGGAATTTGCCCGCATCCGCGCGTATATTCCGCAAGGGGCTTATCCCCGCATACTTCGATGAACAGCCGGTAGGTGGCTCGTGCCTATAACGCGGTTTGCGCGTCCCATGCCTTCGTGAGGACCTGTGCCGTGCGGAACGTCTCCCCCACCTTGGACAGTGGCTCCCCGAGGGGGGACTTCGCTGCGGGCCCGGTAACTTCAACGAGGTCTTTCTGGGGGGCGCTGGCTGCGTCGGCCGCTTTGAGCTCCTGCCGACGGAGCTTGTCCTTGGGCTCGTAGTTGAAGTCGCCGTTCTAACGCGCGGTCAAAGCCTCCGCGAGGTCGATGCCGGCACGCAGCACCGCCTGCTGAGCTTGGGCGCGTTCAACCCGGTCGAGTTCAGCCACCGTCATGCCCTGCTTGTGGAGCATCGCCTCCGTGACCACGCGGCCGGCATCCAGCCGGTTGCTGCCCAGGTCGGATCGGGCCCTTTCAGCGACGTTCGCATAATAGTTGAGCCGCTTGATCCGGAATTCGTCGTCAAGATGGCCCTGATTGAGCCGGGCAAGGTTTTCCCGTTCCAGGATGGTCCGGTAAAAGTCCTGCACCAGACGGGCAAGCTGGTCGTCATTGAGCATAGGCGTTGAGCGAATCTTCGCGAAGAGGGTTTCCGACGCGACATATAGCTGAGCCGCATCGACCTTGGCACGGCAGCTCTCACGCGTGCGCAGGCTCACTACCAATTCGCGGCGCCGTACATGGCGACGAAGCGCTTCCGGAACTGCCCGCCTGAAGTGATAGACGCCGCCCCGGCGCGTCACGTTCGCGATGGCCCTCATGCTGCTCCCAATGAGCCCGCCGAGGGCGGGCTTTGTAGCAGCGGATTGTAGCAACAGGCCCAATCCGCAGGTGCGGACCGGCTCAGGCGTTGGCAGCGATGGTTTCGTGAGGCGCTTGGCTGGGGGACTAGGATTCTACACCAACTTTACAAACATTCACGAAAGCATTGTTGCGCAGCGCACTTTGATCCGACGCACGCCCTCTTTGTAGCAGAGGTCTGTAGCACGACAAGGACGACAAATTGAATCAGACCGTGCCCTCCCTGTGGTTGACTGGAATGACGGGCTAAATCCAAAAGTACGACCGAGAAAAACCAAAAGGCACGCGACCCTTCCGAAATTGATGAAACTCTACAAGGATATGCGAGAGAGCCGCGTAGGGCGATGTTCCGTGCGAACGCTTTCAGATTGCGGCTAGGCGCCCTACGGAGATTGAAGGAGGCCGTTAGGGTTGGAATTCCCGTGGGGCGGGAGTTTGACCCGTTGACGACGTTCGGGAGGTCCGTTTTCCGTCGGTCTAGCTCAACGCCCAGCCGCAGCACGAAAGTTGACCCAAGGCCGGCCCTCGGAGCGTCCGCTTCCTGAGCTTCACATCGCCGAACCCAAACGGCTGAAAAGGGGCCGCTTGCAGACTGTCCGCTATTGGGGACTTCCAACGAGAAGCGGACATATCGCCGATGAATGTCCGAGGCCGAAACTGACTCTTAGGCGGCGTTCGGAAGGTCCGCTTGTCGGACGCGTCGGACTGCCAGTTGCCGGGAAGGCCAGGTTTTTTCGGTGCCAGCGACGACGTGAGTGATCATCTTTTCTGACGCCGGCACCTAGTCAAATCGGGTGTTTCGTACCAAATTCGAGGGCGATGGACAGGATTTCCCAGGAGCGCCGCTCGCAGAACATGAGCCGCATACGCGGCCGTAACACAAAGCCTGAGCTCCTGGTGCGCAAAGCCGCGCACGGACTAGGCTATCGCTTCCGCCTGCACCATAAAAGCCTGCCCGGCTCGCCCGATCTGGTATTTCCGAAAAGAAAGATCGCGCTTTTTGTTCACGGATGCTTCTGGCATCGCCACGACAACTGTAAGTACTGTTATCAACCCAAATCTAATGTTGAGTTCTGGGTCAGAAAATTCCAGACTAATGTGACGCGCGACGAGCGCGTCCGGAAAGAGCTGGAAGCGCTGGGGTGGAGAACTGCCGTCATTTGGCAGTGCCAAACCGGAGAACCCGATAGCCTCGCCGGAACACTGAAGGGTATCCTGGGTTGATGGTCACGGCCGTGCAGCAGTCGATTCGGCGAAAGAAACTGGCACGCCTGCGTGCCGGTTCGGTGCCGCGCGCGCTCGAGATCTGTTCCGGCTGCGGGGGGCTGTCCTTAGGCCTCAAGGAAGCCGGCTTCGAACTCAGCGCCCATGTCGAGATCGATGCCCAGGCCGCTGCCTCTTATGCGCTTAATTTTGGTAAGGGCCGCTCCGAGGGTGACCCATGGGCGCTGCCCCGCGACATGGAAGCCTACTCGGCCGGTCAGCTGACTAGCGAACTCGGTTTAGGTTCGGCCGACACCGCCTTTGATCTGCTCGCCGCAGGTCTGCCCTGTCAGGCCTTTGCCCGCATCGGGCGCTCCAAACTGCGTGAAGTCTCGGGCGGCAACGACGACGCCTTCCGCAAGGATCCGCGCGCTGCCCTCTACCGGCGCTTCCTGCAGTATGTGCAGGACACGCAGCCCCTCATCATCCTCATCGAGAACGTCCCCGACATTCTCAACTTCGGCAGCCACAACGTGCCCGAAGAAATCTGCGAGACACTCGAAGCGCACGGCTACCGCACCGGCTACACACTCATGAATGCCGCCTGGCAGGGCGTGCCGCAGTTCCGCGAACGCCTCTTCATCGTTGCCCTCGCCGATGTGCTGGGTCAGGACGTCGAGTTTCCAGAGCCGATCCGGTTCTTCGATCTGCCGCGCGGCTATGAAGGCTCGCGCAACGTCGCTCTCAAACACGTCGATCGCAGCAGCGGACGCTTCCATGAACTGCGTGAGCCGGATCCGTCTCTGCCGCGCGCCGTCGGTGTCAAAGAAGCCCTCGACGATCTGCCCGCGATCCGCGAGCACGCCACCGACCCGCAGGTCATCCGGAAGCGGAAGCTCTCTGACGTTCTGCCCTACCGCAACGTGGAGATGTCGGACTACGCCGCACACATGCGTAACTGGCGCGGCTTCGGCACAAAAGACGGGGCCGACGGCCACCTCGTGCGTCTCACCCCGCGGGATTTTCCGATCTTCGGGCGCATGAAACACGGCGCCGATTATCCGCAGGCGCGCGCCCTTGCCGAAACCATGTTCGAAGAAGCGCTCAAAAAGAGCGGCATGACCTGGCGCTCGCAGCGCAGCGCCACCTTCCAAGATCTCTATGCCTCGATCGTACCGCCCTATGACCCAGCCAAGTTCCCCAACAAATGGTGGAAGCTTGATCCCGCCAAACCGTCGCGCACGCTGACCGCCCATATGGGCAAGGACACCTATTCCCACATCCACTACGACAGCCGGCAGTGCCGCACCGTCTCGGTGCGCGAAGCCGCCCGCCTGCAGTCCTTCCCGGACGGCTTCCGCTTTGCCGGCGCGATGAACGCCGCCTTCCGCCAGATCGGCAATGCCGTGCCGCCGCTGCTCGGTCTTGCTGTTGCAAAAGTTCTGCGCCGCCAGCTCGATGAGGCAGCCAGGGACGAAGGCAGTGTCGGAGCCGGGAGGAAAGTCGCCTGATGACGACTGAGGCTCTGCGGACTGTCTCGATTGTCCCGGAAGCCTCCGCCCTCGTGGAGTCGCTGCGCGGCCTAGGCTACTCCACCGAAACCGCGCTCGCCGATCTCCTCGACAACAGCATCAGCGCCAACGCCACCCGTATCGAGATCGACGCGCAGTGGAATGATGGCGCGCCTGTCTTTGCTGTGCTCGATGACGGCGAAGGTATGGACGAAGCGCGCCTTGCCGCAGCTCTTCGCTTCGGCGGTGTCGGCCCGACCGCGGTGCGCGATCTCTCTGATCTCGGCCGGTTCGGCATGGGTCTGAAGACCGCCTCCCTTTCGCAGTGTCGGCGCATGACCGTGGTCAGCCGTTGTAATGGACAGAACGCAGCCCTTGTCCTCGACATCGATGTGATCGGAAAACAGGGCTGGGTGGCGGTGGTGCCTGACACGCTGCCCGATCATCCCCTGATGACGGGACTTGCAGGGATGGATCGGGGCACGCTCGTCCTCTGGGAACAGATGGACTCGCGCAGCGGTCTCACCGGCCTCACCCGCGAAACCTTCTTCCTGCGCCTCGCCGAGATCCGCGCGCATCTAAGTATGGTGTTTCACCGCTTCCTGTCGGGCGATGCGCGCAAGCTCATGATTGCCGTCAACGAGCGGGCATTGAAGCCGTGGGATCCATTTCAGCGCAGCCACGCCGCCACCAGGGCTCTAGGCAAAGTGAACCTGCGCCTTGCCGGCAAGCGCATCACAGTGCGCCCTTACGTGCTGCCACACCGGGATCGGTTTGCGAACGACACCGAATACGCCGATGCCGGGGGACCCGGCGGGTGGGGCGCCCGCCAGGGCTTCTACATCTATCGTGGCGACCGCCTGCTGGTGGCCGGCAGCTGGCTGGGCCTCGGAGGCTCACGCGCCTGGACGCGCGAAGAAGCCAACCGCCTCGCCCGTATCGAAGTCGATCTGCCCACCGATCTCGACGATGAATGGCGCATTGATGTCCGCAAATCCCAGGCACGCCCGCCCGGCGAACTGCGCGTCCGCCTGACCGACATTGCCGGCAGCTGCCGCAACGAAGCGCGCGAAGTGTTTGCCTTCCGCGGACGCCGTACCGGCGGCGGCACGCGGACCGAACGTGTCCACGATCCTGTCTGGCAGGCGTATGACGTCAAAACCGGCACGCGCTACGCCATCAACCGCAAGCACCCTGCCGTGCTCGGCTTTGTCGAGACGACGGGCATTTCCCCGAAGCTGCTCAGCGGTCTGTTCACGCTCATTGAACAGACCGTGCCCGTCGAACGCATCTGGCTCGATGTCTCTGATACGGAAGGCGCACCGCCGCCGACACCGGAAGCCGACGCCGTCGAAGATCTCGCTGTGCGCCTTGCTGGTCTCGGCGGAGCGCTTGCGAAGGACCTCACCCCCGCCCAGCGGGCCGATCTGCTGCTCGCCAATATGAACGAACCGCCCCCCGCTCTTCGCAACCGACTTCTTATGCTGCTCGAAGAGAGGGCCGCATGAACCAGAACGATCCCGTCACGGCCCTCGTCTACCGAGCCCGCAAACTGCTCGGCCTTGCAGACGGCAGCACCATCGACCGCGCCCTGATCGAGCGCGCCGTGGCCAATGACGCGCCCGCCATCACGCTGGTCAGCCGCCACGAATTCACAACCGAAGAGCTCGCTGAAGCCGTCCGCCGTCTCGAAACCGTCTATGTCGTCGAGCAGGGACCGGCGCTCGCTCTCAGCGGAGAGAAACGTCCGCCGCGCTGGTATGTCGGCGAAAAGAGGAAGCCGGGTCCGTTCCTCACCCGCTACCTCGACAAACTCGCCGAAGACGATTGGCCGGAAAACTCCCTCAACGAGCTGCGCGACAGCACGGCGCGCGTGCTCGAAGATCTGGATGATCCGGAACGCGCTGGTCCGTGGGACTGGCGCGGGCTTGTCGTAGGCGACGTGCAGTCCGGCAAAACCGCCCACTACACCGGGGTCATCAACCGCGCCGCCGATGCCGGCTATCGCGTGATCGTGGTGCTCGCCGGCATGCACGATGTGCTGCGCCTACAGACGCAGAAGCGTCTCGACGCCGACTTCCTCGGCTACGACACCGATCCCCGCAACCGCAAAGGCGGTGCCCGCACCTCACTCGGTGTCGGGAAGATCAATCCGCGCCTCATCGTCGACAGCCTGACCATGTCGGTCCCGAAAGGCGACTTCAGCCAGGCTGTTGCCAATCAGGCCAACTTCGCACCGATCGCCAAACCCTGTCTGCTGGTGATCAAGAAGAACGCCCGCATCCTGGAAAACCTGAACCGCTGGATCGCCGGCCTTCCCGATGAGTCCCGCCAAGTGCCGCTGGTGGTGATCGACGACGAAGCTGACCAAGCGTCGGTCGATACGAAAGACCAGCCCTTCCTGCCTGAAGGCACGTTTGCCGAAGACTACGATCCGACGCGCGTCAACGGCGAGATCCGCAAACTGCTCATGGGCTTCGGCCGGTCTGCCTATGTCGGTTACACGGCCACGCCGTTCGCCAACATCCTTATGCACGACGAGCGAAGTGCCAGAGAGTATGGACCGGATCTTTTCCCTGCCACCTTCCTCGTCTCGCTCACACCGCCCGACGACTATTTCGGGCCGGTGGCCGTGTTCGGCACCAATGACGGTGAAGAGCCCGGCCTGCCGCTCAAGCGCGAAATCCAGCAGACCGAAGAAGACTGGATTCCGGAGAAGCACGACAAAGCACACCGCCCACGCTTTGACGGACAGGATCAGATCCCGCCCAGCCTTGAAGAGGCCATCGACTCCTTCCTGCTAGTCTGTGCCGCCCGCGCCGCGCGCGGCCACGTGGCCGTGCACAACTCGATGCTCGTGCACGTCTCACGCTTTACAGACGTCCATGAACGAGTGCGCAGGCAGGTGCAGAGCTCCCTGGACGCAACGCGCGCGATGATCTCCGGCGGCGACGCTGAAACACTCTCCCGTCTGCAGGCTCTCTGGGAGGAAGATTTCGAGCCGACAACTGAGGCCGTTCTGCCCACCGTTTACGGACGGCAGACACAGCGGATCAGCTGGCAGGAGGTTCTGGATCAGCTCGCCGATAATGCCGACAAGATCGATGTCCAGATCGCCAATGGAACCCGCAAAACCGACATCGACTACGACAGTCATAAAAAGACCGGCTACTCGGTGATTGCCGTCGGCGGTGACAAACTCTCGCGCGGTCTCACGCTGGAAGGCCTCTCGGTCAGCTACTTCCTGCGTATCTCCAAGCAGTATGACAGTCTGCTGCAGATGGGTCGCTGGTTCGGCTACCGTCGCCGTTACGCCGATCTCTGCCGTCTCTACACCACCGACGATATGGACGACTGGATGACGCATATCGCGACCGCCACACGCGATCTGCGCTCCAGCTTCCTCCACATGCAGACCACCGGCGGTACGCCCAAAGACTACGGTCTGAAGGTCGAGACACACGACATCATGAACGTGACGGCCAGCAACAAGCGGCGTCACGCCACCGAACGGGCGAGCAGCTTTGCAGGTGCCGGCAAGATCCAGACGGTGATGTTCAGCGATCCCGGGCTCGTGGCCGCCAACGCCGACCTCGTCGATGCGTTTGTGGCTGATCTCGGCAGCGGCACCGTCTCGCCGCAGCGTCCTGGTCCAGGCAACTCACGAGCAGGCGGCGAACTCTGGTCCGGCGTTCCGGGACGTGAGATCGCCAATCTGCTCAGCCGCCTGACCTTCCCGGCCGAGAATGTGGACATCAAAAGCAACCGCCTCGCTGCCTACATCAGCACGATGATAGGCGAAGGCGAACTGACCGACTGGTCCGTCTTCCTGCCCTCCGCCGCCGGCACGAAAGTGACCGTTGCAAGCCGTGAGTTCGGAAGCATAAAGCGCACGCCGCGCGAAGACCGTGATGAACCGGGCCGCTACATCATCGGCACCATTCTCAGCCCCGAAGACGAAGCGATCGATCTGACGGACGATGAGTACGCGAACGCACTCATCGCTACCAATGAGCAGCGCGTTAAAGAGGGCAAGGATCCCTCTGAACGCCCATCCGGTTCTGAGATCCGTCTGGCCCGCGGCAGACGCCCCGAGAACGCGCTGCTGATCCTCTATCCGCTCGATCCGAAAGTGGCAGGCATTGCCTCAGACCGCGCCGTCTTCGGCGTTATGATCAGCTTCCCCGCCAGCGAGAAGGCTGACAAAACCGTCTACCTCCTGAACCGCGTGAAGATGCTGGAGGAGGGCGAGTGAGTGCGGCTTGGCAGGACACACTGCGAGGCGCGTGGACGTCGCTGGCGGTTGCGCCGGCGCAGAGCCGCCGCTACCGCACGCAGACACTGGCGCCGGCCTGTCCGATGGATGCCTATGCCGGCTTACGCGCGCCGGATGAGGCGCCCTGTCTGCTGATACGCTGTGAAGCGCCGGAAGGGCTGCGCTTCGAACTGAACGGTCTGCGCCTCTATGTCGATCGCGACGAACAGGGGCCGCTGCTGCTGCTCGCTCTCGAAGATTCAGAGCAGCGCGATCTGTTCACACAGCTCTGTGCCGATGCGATCGACGCTGCAGGCTCCGACAGGACCGTGGCCCTGGGACGGTTTCACGCGCGGCTGAACGCCTGGCGCGCTTTCCTGCGCGAACGCCGGCACGGGCTGTCGCGCGAAGACACAGTCGGTCTGATCGGTGAGCTGCTGGTGCTCGAACGCCTGCTCGGTGTGCGTTCTGATCTGCTTGCCACCTGGCTTGCACCCGATCGTGCTCTGCATGACTTTGTGAATGCGGGCCACGCGCTGGAGATCAAGACCAGCGCCGGAGCCTCCTCGCGCCTTCGCATCTCCACACTCGATCAGCTGGATGACAGTGGCCTGCGCCGCCTCGATCTGGTCCATGTCCGCCTGCTCGAAGATCCGGAAGGGCGCACGCTTTCAGAACTCGTCGACGTGCTGTCTGCGCTGCTGCCCGGTGACACGTCACGGCAGGCACTGGCCAACGCCGTCCTGCGCCGCGGGCTCAATCCTGATGACCATCAGGCGCGGCACGGGCTGCGTGTCTCTCTTCGCAGTCTTGATGTCTACACGGTGGATGCGCGCTTTCCGCGCCTGCTGCGCGCCGATGTGCCGATGGCGGTTGCTGACGCTTCCTACGCGCTCGAACTGCGCGCCCTTGCCGCTCACGCCTCTGACTCGGAGGAGTCTCTTTCCCACTTTGCAGCCGGAGGTGCCGCATGACTGAAGACACACTTCTGCGCTTTGCTGAAGATCTGAACCGCGACGTCGAAGAAGGCGTCGGCAGCGACAGCCCTGTGCCCGAACACGTGTTCACACAGCTCGTGCTCGAACGCCTCGAAGAGGCCGGCCACCTCGCAAACACCTTCCATCTCTATCAGGAAGGCCGCATCCGCAACGCGCCCTACCGGATCGACGGCTACGCCTTTGATGAAGACCGCCTGCAGCTCGATCTCTTCACCACGCTCCACGCCGGTGACGGTCAGCCGGAGAAGCTGACAACGCTCGATGTGACCCGGATCTTCGAGCGCGCTTTGCGCTTTGCCTCTGCCTGCGTGGACGGTCTGGCCGCCCAGCTCGAGCCTTCCAACACCGACGCCAGTGATCTCGCGCGCCTCATCCAGACACGGCGCGAAGAACTCTCCGGGATCCGCATCATCCTTCTGACCGACGGCACTGTCGGCAATCTGCCGAGTAACACCGATCTGTGCGGCACGCCGGTCCGTCACGAAGCCTATGACATGGTGCGCCTGCACCGTGTGCTAGGTGAAGGTGAAACCCGCGCCGACATCTCTGTTGATCTCGTCTCGCTCACCGGGGCGCCTGTGCCCTGTCTGCACGTGCCCAGTCAGGACGATGAATACGACGCCTATCTCGCTGTCCTTCCCGGGCAGACGCTTTCGACTATCTATGAACGCTACGGGGTGCGCCTGCTCGAGCTGAACGTGCGCGCTTTCCTCGGTCTTCAGGGACGCAAGAGCGTTAACGCCGAACTGCGCCGGACCATCGTCGAACAGCCCTCCATGTTCCTCGCCTACAATAATGGGCTGGTGGCGACCGTGGATGATCTCGACGTCGTGACCGATGCCAGCGGCATGTGCACCATCACCGGGTTACGCGGTCTGCAGATCGTCAATGGCGGGCAGACCACCGCCTCGCTGCACAGAGCAAGGCGCAAAGAAAGTCTCAACCTCGACCGCATCGCCGTGCCCCTCAAGATCATCAAGGTGGGAGGCGCCGATCTTGCCGACATGGTCTCTTCGATCAGCCGGGCTGCCAACCGCCAGAACACCGTCCAGCTCGCCGACTTCTCCGCGAACAATCCCTTCCACCAGGAACTCGAAACCCTGGCCAACAACACCTGGCTCGACGACGGCAAAGGCCGCTGGTTCTATGAACGCGCGCGCGGCTCCTACACCGCTGCCGAACAGAAAGCCTCCTACCGCAAGACCGAAGAAAAAACCTTCCGCACCCAGACCCCCAAAACCAGAAGACTCTCCAAGCTCGACGTCGCGAAATACTTCAACGCCTGGCGCGGCCTGCCGCACCGCGTCTGTCTCGGGGGCCAGAAAAACTTCCAGCACTTCATGCAGGGCATGAAAGACGAGCGCTTCCCGCCACTCGACACCGCCACCTTCAGACAGCTGGTTGCCATCGCCATTCTCTACCGCGCCATCGTCAAAAAAATCCGCAGCATGAGGTTCCCGGCCTACGGGGCACAGATCGCCGCCTACATAGTCTCCGGGTTAAGCCATCGGACCGGAGGAAGAATAGACTTTGCCCGCATCTGGTCCCACCAAGCCATCAGCCCTGAACTCGAACAGTTAATCGAGACCTGGGCACCGCAGATGGACGCTCTCATGCGCGCCTCCGCGGGCCAGAAAAATCCCAGCGAGTGGTACAAAAAGGAAGAGTGCTGGAATGAGTTGCAGACACAGCTGCCCTCCTTCACCGATCCGCTGCCGCCAGAACTCTCCTACACTGCCTCTGCCCCCGGCCTTGCCGAAGACGGCGCGCCCGCGCGTTTCACCGCGGAGCCCGGTGTGTCCGCCGCCGATTACGAGCGCATCGCCGCCTGCATGGCGATCACCAGCGCTACTTGGATGGAGGTTGCCGAACGCGGACAGAGCACGGGCACCATTCACTGGAAAGTGGCCGGGATCTGCCGGACCATTGCCGGCTACGCTGCCGGAAAATGGCAGAGAAAACCCTCCGCAAAACAGGCAAAACCCGCGCTCGACGCCGTGCACGCCGTGCGCGAAGCAGGGCTCATCACCGCTCCGGAAACGCCTCACTTAGCCAAGCTCTGACGGCAGTCACACTGCCATAGCCGGAAGCTCTGAGGATCTCGACAATGTCGGAAGCCGCGATCACCACAATCGGGTGTCGGTCTTCCTTGATCTCCTTATAGGCCTGCAGATCGACGCAGCTTGTCGTCACCAGCACACCGAACTGGCGGTGCCGCAGGCGCGAGATCAGCCGCGACATCTCTTTCACACCGACTGCGCTCTCGCTGAAGCATTTGGCTTCGAGAGCAAAATCCACGAGGACGGCAGAGGCCCCTCTGCCGATGCGCATCTGGCCGACCGCGTCCCGACCGCCGTCGCGCGAGGGCCGGGTCACATCCAGGCTCGCAATATCCGGCATCATCATCCGGGCGAGTGCTGCCGCGCAGTGCTCAAATCCGTGTGGCCGCGCTTTGAAATGGTCACGGATCGCCGCCACCATCTGCTGCCCTTCCGCATCACGGGGCAACTGCTCTTTCCGCGAGCGCCATTCGAGGGAACGGACCGCCTGCAGCGGGCGGCGTCGGCCCTGTTCCACGAAGGCGCGCCACGCCTCCGGCGCGAGGGCGTCGTCACGTCTGCCTTCGATGATGCTGTCGAGCCAGTCCCGCCGGATCACCTCCGTGTCGAGCACCGTGAAGCGTGCCCTGTAATTCTGAAACCGCTGCCCGCCCGAGCTGCGCCACAGCGCCACCAGCTCTTCGGACGCCTCAAGCCCCTCTACCCCCGGCACCGCCAGTCCCAGAAACCGGACATCGCGCCAGCTGCCCGTCCCCGAGAACAGGAAGATCGGCGGCAGCTGTGCCCGCCCTTCCGGGCCACCCCGCGCGCTGCCGAACACATTCTGCAGCATGAGGTTGCCTCTGCGGCCTGTGTCATGCAGCTCACGGCCCGGCTTCTTGTTGTCGCCGTAATAGGTGAAGACGCCCGTCTCCGGGTCCAGCGCGTCCGGCCAGTCCGGATCGTTCATGCTCGAAGTGAGCACCAGCAGCTCGACGGTTCCGCTGCGCCCGCGCTTCCGAAATCCGCCCTGGCTGTCCACCCGCAGCAGGCGCGGCAGCGGGTCATCACCGGCATTGCCGGTGCGGCCCCCTCTATACTGCGCATCGATATGCAGATCGGCCTGCGCCAGCTGATCAAACGGTACTTCGTCCACGCTCCGGCCTCCCAGATTCCGAGTCTACTCCAGTCCCGGACGAAGGGAGGCCTTAAAGCTCCAGGAACCTCATGCGAATGGCGCGTCTCACAACCGAGGGCGTGAACGTCCGCTCCCTGGCCCGATGCCAACTTCCGCTCCTGGCGCAAAGGTGCCGAGGTGCCCCACCTTGCTAATGTCCGCTTTTGGGCCGCGGCCGTTACCAGATCAATGGCCGAGATGCGGGCGCGAAGCCGAAGGTCCGCATTCCGGCGGGGAGCCAAGGTCTGAAAATGGCGCTCAGCGGAATTAAAGGTCTGCCCTGCACCGATATTTTCATCGATGTTGCAAACACTCCACGAGCGATGCCTCAGCGGTTTCAATTTCGCTCCTGAGTAGTTCACCGTGTTCCCAGAGCCGCCAGTCGTTATCCCAGTGATAGGTTCGGGGAGCGCCAGCAGCGACATCGGCCTCGTAAGATGAAAGCTCTGCCTTTGCGCGATCTATCGCAGCTGAAAGTGCGCGGACGTTATCGACCCATGCTGGACGACGAGGTCGATGTTCAGCGCGATGACGATTCGTCGCCGGAGAGGGTCAGAGTGAAACAGGGACGGGATAGCGAGACGGTCGAACTTCCGGAACGTCTCGACGATCCTGACCATCTGCGCTGCGAGGTACTCGTGGCTGCCCGTGAAACCATGGCTGAGCTCTTCAAACGCCTTCCGAGCAGCCTGGAACACGAGGCGCTGTTCGTTTGCACGCGGGAAACAGCCCGTGTCGCGCGCGAGGGAATAGGGTACGCGTTGTTCTTTCCCGTCGGTTGGGAATGGGGCCATCGCCGCAGGGACATGACCTCTTTTCGGCTGCGCGGGTCATCGGAGAACCAGACAGCAGCATCGTCGGCCTTGAGATTTCTCAATGCCGCTCATGGTGTGGGTCCTGCGCAGCAGTTAACGATGTTTTACGTCGGAGTCAGGACAGCAGAAAACAGGAAATGAGTTTCTCAATGACACATGCATCAGGCTCCGAGTCACGAGATCGATACTTCTTTTCAAGAGTGACCCACGCTTCGATTACACTAAATCCGTTCGGAGACCCCTCAAATCGGGCGCCATAGATGCAGGCCCCTGTCCAAGAACGATGAAAATAAAGCCAATCATCCTCAAAAAATATGAACCATCTATCGTCCATATCTCCTGGCACGTGACCGAGCCTGATTCTCTCACCTTCGGCGTCGGAGTATAGCAGCGCGATGTCTATCGGCTTTCGTTGCACTGGGAGCGGTAGCGTCTTCCAAGACGAGCGTGTGGCTGCTTGCATATCTTGTCTAATTCCGGGTTTCTGCATTGCTCGTACATCTGCGGGCTCGCTTTTAGGCCGTAAGGCGGGGAAGCATCCAGTTGCCAGCTCCCCCGCTTCTCTCATTTCAGCATGAGGTCCGACGCGAACATCACCAGCGGCGCGTGGTGATGTGCGGTATGTGCGGCGAACGCCTCTCCGGTGATGGCCACCTCTTTGCCGATCGCCTGCTTTAGGCGTGGGAACATGGTCGGGTCGATCGCGCTGACGTGGACTTGATCGAAAAGCTTCTTCGGGTCCGCGAATTCTCCGCCGTCGTCCAGGCAGACAGGCAGCCGCAGCGTCAAAATATAAGTGGGGTCTTCGCGGTCCCCGTCCTTGATGCTCTCGAAGTTCGGCGGTCCCGGGAAAACCTCCAATGAAAGCCGCCCGCTAAGGCTCATCTTGGTGTCGCTCTTTAGGCACCCGCGAGTGAGAGACGTGTCCGACGAAGTGCCGGGGGCGGATGGGTTGCCCGATGTGGAACATTTGATGAGCGCGGGGCCGGAATCCACACGAATTTGGCTGCTCGCAAGCCGATCGATGTTGAAGGTCTTGCGGTAGGTCTCACCCTCTCCGGCGCACACCGTGCGGATCGTGGTGCGGTTCTTCGTGGTGCTTTGCCGAACGATGTCGCATTGGAACTCGTAGCCGACAATCTGATCCTTATTGATGAATAAGAGGCTGTCGTTGATCGTCGTATCGCGGGTGCAAGCAGTGCCAGCCTTGACCCAAGATCCGACGAGATCGGACGCGCTCGCCGGGGAATGCCATGTCAGGAGACAGATGAGCCCCGGCAAGGCAAATGAGCGAATGGATGTCGTTTTCATGTGTACCTCGGCGTTCTTATGAATGGCGGAGATGGGGACGCACCGCGTTATCGCGGCGACGGTTGAGAAGAGGGTTGGCTTGCGGGGAGATCGGTTGGCAGCGCGCGGATGTCGGTTACGTTGGCGATAAGGAACTGCGCGATCTCGCCTTCACCAATCTGAACCCGATTGAATGCCATGCCGCTCAGGCCAACAGCTGGTCCCTTGAACGATCCCGGAATGCCTCCGCCCGCCTCAGGGCCGGCCAACCGGACGAAGCTGAAGGCGTACTCTTCGGGCTTGCGTGTGAGAGCATCTACTCCGCTAGCGCGCAGCACGAATGCTTCGGGATCGACAGGATCCCAGGTGAGAGTGAAGCGTGACGCCACGAGGTAGTTCGTGGACTGCCGCAATGTGAATTGCACCGGCGTCCACGGTGTTGCGGCGACCACCTGCCGATCCATGATTTCGGCCGACGGCTCACCGCTGGGATAGGCGATGCGCATGCGGGTCTGAAGGAGTCGCGTTTCGCGGTCAGGCCCGAAGAAAAGCTTGTAGCCGCTGACCAGGATCACGGCGATGCCGGCACAGACGAACGCCCCTTTCCAGGAGGTGAAGAAGCTCGTGCTCAAGATTGTCTCCGCGGAGAGATGAGGAAGTGGAATGCGCCGAGCTCCGACCTGGCGCTTGGAACGTGGCGCGCTACGCGCGTGAGGCGGACAGCTGCGCCCAATCGGAGATCGGCAACCATCTGCTTGTGGGCCGGCCGTTAGTTGCGGCCGTCCCCTGGAAGATGGAGCCATCTGGTGTTCTGGCCGTTACCTCGTATTCAGTGGTGAAGTCGCTATCGAAGAACAGGTCGTAGCCTTCCAATAGGCACCCGTGACCGGCGGGGATTCGACCCAAAAGCTTCTGGGAGAGTGAAGTTTTGAGAACCTCGTCGTCCATCATGGTGGTGCCGATGCTTTCGACGATCACCTCTGCGAAGTCGCCGCCGGTTGCGTTGACGACGTAGACGGGGACGCAGTTGCGAACCAAATGGTCGCCAAAGTGAAGGCCCACGGCGAAGGGGTTGTCCGAGATTTTGATGATCGCAGGCCATTCGTCCTGCTGCCGATAGGCGACCTCATAGGGGACGTCGCGAAACTCCGGCAGGAAGGCCGCACCGGAGCCAATGGCATCCGTGGTGCCAATGAGAAGCCTGGCCTTGTGTTGCCGGCAGAGGTCCAGCGCGGCGGCGAGCGCCGGGCGAACCGCCGATGTCGCCTCATCTCGGCGCTCGTCCTCGATGAACTCGCCGAGCACGGTGTGGACGGCCGGGACGATAAGGTCGGCGAGACGTTCGCGCTGCTTGGCAAGGGTGGAGCTAGAGGCGGTCTCCTCGCCGCTGGCCGAACGGAGATAGCAGACGAGGAGAGGCGAGCGCTTCCAGGCCTCCCGTGCGATCTCTTCGGCATCCCGCAGGCAGAGGATCGCTGGCCGCTCGCCGAACCCGGATGTTGGAGTGAACGCCGAGCCGCCAAACGCCTTCGTCGTGGCAACGACCAATGTGGCGTCACATTCGAGAGCGGCCCTGCGCGCTCTGCCGAACGTAGGACGAGCGTTGCGGCCGGTCTCGGTTTCAACGAACTCACCGACGACTTCGGCGCCGGTCTCTGCCAGCCAACTTGCAACAGTCTCCCGCTGCTGGGTCAGGTCGACGTCCGCCTTCGCATTTCCCTTCGTGCGAAAATAGATGACGGCCTTCATCGGCGCTCCTGAACAGCCTGGAGGAGCGGGGCATCACCTCTGACATCCCCGGCGGCAGCTGCCAGAGGCTCGCCGCATGGCATATTCAAAAATGGCCCCGAGAAATTGACTCGAAACGAGAAGAAAATTCGGGTGTTACCTGAAAGCCGCACTCGACTTGGCGCGGGTGTTTCCCACGGCGTAGATGCGGTCGGGACCCAGGACCTCCTGGAGGCGGTCGCGGTGCTTCGCCCACACTGTGCCGTTCTTTTGGTCCTCGTCGAAGCCGAAGAGCACCAGACGCGGATGAGGATCGAGCTTCAGCGGTTCGCCACCGGCAACGCGGTGAGTGCGTGGGCTCAGCGCAGAAGCGGTCGGGCTTCCGGACCGCGCGGAGATAGCCTGTCGCATGGCATCGATCGCCACCAGTGACCGGCAAACCGCGCTGTACTCACTGAGGAGTCGCTGTTCATGCAGGCGCAATGTCGCTTCATATCGCTCCATCTGCTCCAGAACCGGCGGCAGGCGATTGGCGGCGGCACGCAGTTCCTTGTTCGCGAAGTGCTTGGCTTCATGAAAGACGAGCGCGAGAGCGCCGTTGCGCTCTTCCACCGTCGCCACATCCAAACGATCGATGCGGCGAGTTGGTGCGATCGCGACGGCTGAAGCGGCTTCGATCGCTTCGGCAATTTCAGCCCGCTCGCCATTCTCTTCGGCAAAGCTGGAAACGCCTGGAGCGATCGATTCGATCGCCATGCCTCCAGCGAGCCCATCCAGGGCGATCTCAACGTCGACCACGTGCGGGCTGTTCATCAGGAGCGAATGAAGGCCGATCTTCTCCGGGCCAGCGAGGGCAGCGGCGGCCCGCAACATCTCCTGCAGGGTGGTGGGCCCCTCGTAGCGCGGCCAAAGGGTCGCCGCGGCGTCGGCGGAGAAGGCGCCGTCCTCCCGCAGGCGGGCATAGGCCTGCTGCTGCCTGACGAGATACTTCGCGTGCGTAACGGGGACCAGCTTCCCATTCTCAAAATTCACCTGAAAAATGGATGCGCCGCGGTGATAAACGTTGATGCTTTCCCGGCGCACCGCGATGAACACGTCTCGATGGGCGAGAACATCATGCCACCATTCTCCCTCCGAACTTGAAGCGAGGGCCTCCAGCGCGTTGAGAAAGCTGGGGCTCAAACCCCGACCGGAGGTCGTACCAAGCGCAGACGCCCACTCGTTCATGGTGGTCCCTCTCAGCTTGCCAGGCTGCTTTCGGATTGAGTTCTTGCCGACCACCATTCGCCATCGCGACGGACGGTGACATTGTCGAAGAAGTCGGGAAACCGGTGCGCCTCGAAGGTGTGGATGGGAACCAGCATTTTCGGTCCCACCGCCTTCGCCAGGCGCTGTAGATCAGAGATGGCGGCGTGGCCTGACGTGTGGGCGTGCTCCAGCGGGATCTGCCGCTTCTCCAGCTCTGCGCAGAGCGCTTCGCCCCGTGGCTGCTTCAGATAGCCGTCCCATTGCGACCAGACCGCACGAGCGCCGGTCAGGCATTCGGCCCGATCGAGGTCTGGCAGCATGGCAGGACGAAAGAGGAAGGCCGAAGTTGCGGCGCGTGCCTTGAGATCCTCGCCGAAGATGCGCTGCGGCTTGTGCGGCTCAAGAAGGTCGAAACGGCCGGACTGCTTGATGCGCACGCGCTGATACTGCGGCACGTAGACCGCCATGTTCGGCCAATCGGATTGGGGGATGTTCGCGTTCCCGGTGGCCCGCAGCACCTCGGCAGCATAAAGGTCGATGATGAGGGTGCGGCCGGTGCGCTTGCAGGCCCGGTAGAGGCTGACCATGCGGTCGATGTTCTGGGCGGAGGCGGCCACCAGCGCCATGCCTTCGGTGCGCTGGAAGATGTCGACGAACTGCGCTTCGACATCGTGCTCGGTGGGAAAGCGGTGCTCCGCGTTGAGCCGGCCGAAAGTGGAGCCCTCCAACAGCAAGACGTCGATGTTGCGGGGTGGGTGCGCCACCATGCGTTCGAACAGCGCCGCCTTGCGACCGTGAGCCCGGACATCGCCGGAATAGAAGAGGCGGCATCCTCCGGCCTCCACCTCCAGTGCATAGGCATCGTAGGCGCTGTGATCGACGAGGTTCGGTGTGACCGTGAAGGGGCCGAAGGTCAGAGGCGTGCCGCCAGTGAACTCTACGGGCTGGGCGGGCAGATACGGACGGGGGACGAAAGGAGCGGCGGCTTGCAGGATGCGATGGGTGGCGGCTCCGAGCGCGACCGGAATGTTCGGACCTGCGAGATGGGCAAGCCCCCAATGGTCCACATGCCCATGAGAGAGGATGAGCGCGAGAAGGTCAGGCGAGCCCGCAAGGCCTTCGATTTTCGGATGAATGCCATCATCTTCGACGTCCCCATCCAGGGGAAGCCCGAGGTCCAGCAGCAGGCGCTTTCCCGCAGCCTCAAGCTCGATACAGGTGCCGCCGATCTCCTGGGTGCCGCGATGAATGCGGATTTGCATAGGGTAGCTCAGGGCTGGAAATGAGCCGCCCAGGAACGAGCCGCATCGTCAATGTGTCGAACATATTCGATGGTTTAATGCTGTGCAACCTGATGCCTCATCGATATGGATGGGCGCTCGCGGGTGGCATGGAATCTGAGGCGGCTGCGGGTTGAGCGGAAGCTTTCCCAGGAAAGTTTGGCTGTCGACGCCGGTGTTGATCGCGGATATGTCAGCGGGATAGAGCGCCGGACTTTCAATCCGTCCATCGAGATTTTGGATCGCTTAGCCGCGGCACTCGCGATTGATATCAGCGAGTTTTTCTTCAAACCGAAGGAAGGCGATTTGCCGCCGCGGCCGCTCAGAAGCGGACGAAAGCCCAAATAGCGAGAACTGATGCACCACCCAAATTTCGGAGCTCTGCGCTGATGTTCGAGCTTCTAACTTAAGAATCGAGCCAGCCCCTAACCCCCAATGAATAAGAGGCTGGGGCTGGCACAGAGTTCGAGTTGGTCGGTCAGCCAAAAGATCCAGGGGCACAGAAACCCCCGGATCGAGAAAAGCTCAGGAGGCGTCGGCGTCAGCAAGCTCCAGCTCGCCGTCGAGCAGCCACCAGTCGGTATAGCGGCGATGAAGTGCCAGTGCGTGGTCGGAGGCGCCCGCGGTGGCGATCGCCGCAATCACGGTTTCCAAGTCAAGAGAGACGAACGGGATGCGGCCCGCGGCCGGGTCTTTCAGTTGCTGCGCAAATGCAGAACCGGCGGCTTGAGCATTGTGGTTGTGGCGCGGCGCGATGAGCAGATGGAGGCCGACGTCATACAGCTCCTGATCCAGCATGGTTGAGGCGAGGCAGGCCTGCCGAAAAAGCTGCTGGATCGGATTGGCAATCAGGTCCGGCGCCTCCGGATCATTGAACAGGCCGCTGGCGGGGGCGATGGCATCGAAGCGTCCGCTGAAGCGCGGCAGCGGCTCGAAACAGCTTTCCGTGTATTTGACCTCAATCGCGATGAAGGCGCGCTTACCGGCGGCGGTGGTGCCTTTGATGAGCAGATCGAAGGCGGTGCCGTCGGCGGTGAAGGAGCTGTGGCCGCGGGCGGGCGAATGCTCGAAGCGAATGTCCACCACCTCAGCAATGAAGCCGGGCAGCAGCGAAGCGAAGACGGTAGTTGCCAGGCCTTTGTCCAGCTTCAGCGGGCCAAACAGGTTGAAAACCAGAGGCTGACTGGACAGGAGGTTCATACGAAGGCGGTCGTCGTCGAATACTGCCCCGGTTTCGCGATAGGCCAGTTCGCGGGTGACGAGGCGGCTGATGGAGGGGGACAAGAAGTTGCCTCCGGCCCGGCCGGCTGCGCGGCCGATGAGGGAGCCGAGGCAGCGCGTTTCGCCCTCGGCGTCGGTGTCGTAGCCGATGGCGAGATCATGGTCCTCGCGCCACAGAGCTTGCAGAAGGCGGGCGGCGCTGCGGAAGCGGGTGTCACTGACGACGAAGGCGTGGTGGCGCTCAAGGATTTCAGTGGGCAAGAGCGGGATAATGGGAATTTCACCGAGGCCGGCGGGATCGAAAAGCGCGGCGCCCCCCTCCAGCATGCGCTCCGCACCGCCGGCGGTCTCAGCTGCCACGGTGTCGGAGACAGCGAGGTTGGCACGGGTCCGAACCTTGATCTTAGCAGGCGCAGTCATAAGCGCATCCTTTGCATCATCGCCGCATGAATTGCGGACAAAGGATTTTCCCAAAGATCAGATTTAAGTTTACAGCGAGCTTAGAGGCTAGGCATCAAAGATTAAAGAAAGGTCACCTCTCGATAACGAGGATAGCGTCCCTCGATGGAGGGACGCTGTACTCAGCTGATCGCTGAGTGGTTATGGATATGGAGGTGTAGGGGGGGTGATGAAATAAAGCTCCTTAAACAGCCATTCCACATCTCTATTTTAGCCCACACCCACAGCGTTTCTGGCGTTGGCCGACCATGCAAGTGAAGCCCAGACGCCTAAGTCGAGAAGGTGGCCTCGTCCTCCTTGTGGGGTTCCATGCTGCGCAAACTCGCAGGTTTCAGCGCCTTGTAATGCGAGAGAGAAACCAAGCAATTTCCGTCCCCATCGGACGATTCAATAGTCATACGTTGCATGGGCACAATTCCGATTAGCAAATCCTCTCCGCGCGACGCATTTATGCCTTTAACCAGAGACTTAGTAAGAATGCTGATGAGTGGGGAGGCATCTTTCGCAGGTTCCGTGCCCGCCTCTATGTCCGACACGAAGGTGCACGGAAGCGATATTTCCATCTCTGGCACACTCTGCCGATAGAATAATAGGCTTCCCTCTGAACCCCGCTCTTCCAAACCAACCCACGCGAAGGTGTCTCCTGTGGACTTCGCATTGAGGAGATTCGAAAAGGAGCTCATCCTAAGAAAATCGACCGACGATCTGAAGCATTTATCGAGGTCTGGATTAATATGCGCATTTGCAAATTTTTCCTTAGGTACATCAAATGTACAAGACAAGATACTATTTTTCACCGTTATATTATCTCCCGAGTGAACAATACTTGCAGCCCAGCCATGCATGCGACGAAAAAACGCGCACAGTCGCTTGGCGTGCTCGAATCGAACGCGCAGCTCAAGGTCCTCTAACAGCGGACTCTGATATCTTGCGAAAGAGCCCTCCGAGGCTGCGAAGGCCACTCCCCCGCGAAGCTCTATAACGCCAGAAATCGGCCGAGCACGATTGCGAGATGCGAACGGCCTAACTCGATCGATCGCACGGGCAGCCGTTCTAAATGGCCACGCGTGCACGGGGCCGTCAACGCCCGCGTCCAACTGAACATTCAAACGCGCAATCTTTATCCGGAAGTGACTTTCCTTCTGGGTCAGCGTCATGGCGGATTTTTGCAGGTCGATTTCGAATTCGACAGTCGCACCGGAGCTAGAATGCTTCACCAGCTCATTTAACTGGTAGCCTGCCAGGCTGATAATCACTCCCGATGGAGGAACAGCAACCGCTTCAATAAGTGGAATAGTTGCCGAAAGAGAAAACCCCTTCACAATATTAAAAATTTGAACTCTATCGCTTCGTATGTGAAGACACCATGCGGCTTTGTCTTCCTCAATATCGGCAATCTCACTCGTTTTCTCGATCGACAGCCCTCGACTTTCGGCGGTTCCGAAGAATATTGCCCTACACGCGTTATCAATTAAATCTTGCCTGACCGAGAATTCTATCGCATTTAAGACAAGATTATTGCTGGCGTCCCAGACAGCGGCTTCGGGAAATTCAAATTGCTCTTCATGCAAATATTTTACAGCTAATCTTGCATTTGTACTTTCACGATCGACATCGACATCTGAATTATCAAGATCGAGATCGACTTCATTGCCCATAACTTCCTCGCAATGCAATTGTAAGCGCCATATATCAAACCGCATTGTGAGTCGCATGGATTTTTTGCCTGCGGTGAAGAGGAGCGTTTCGTGCAACTCGATTTTCCCTCCACTTATCGGCCTAATTGCTTCGAGGAGGTGATAGGGCAAAGCTCAGCCGTAGCACTCCTTAGGACACTCATTAAGGCGAACGCGCACAGGGCAGTTCTACTCACAGGCCCATCTGGTGTCGGAAAGACGACACTTGCACGCATACTTGCCAAAGCGCTGCAATGTTCGCGTCCTTGTCATGATGGGAGCGCCTGCAATCAGTGTGGATCGTGCGAAGCACATCACACGAACGATCACGCTTTCTTTAGCGTTGTTTCATCGGCTAAAAACGGCAACGTTTCGTCCGTCGCCGAATTGGTGGAAGACCTGAATCGTGTGCCGGATTATGGGCGTCAGCACGTGATTTTCTTTGATGAGGCAGATCAGCTTACCCCTAAAGCGGTGAGCGCCCTCCTACTCGAGCTCGAAAACCCAAAGTACGAGACCACTTTTATATTTGCCTTGATTTCGCCTAATGATGTTCCCACGCCCCTTAGGAATCGGTGCCTGAATGTTCCTCTTTTACAGCCGACCGAGGACGATTCCCTACTGTGTATACGCAGAGTTCTACGCGATCTAGAGGCGTCAGCAAGTGACGATGTTATGCGCTTTATTGCCCGTGCATCAAGAGGCTACCGGGAATTGCTAGAGAACCTGGAAAGGATCGCTCTCCACGCGAAGATCGGCGGCACCCCACTGAAAGGACCGAGCATTACCGCGGAGATTGTCCGAGAGAGCTTATTTTCGCGGACATCGGCAAAGCTTTTGCGATATTTCACTGCCCTCGATCATCGCGACAATACAGGCCAATTGGATGCGATGATGGGAGATGGGGCTATGCCTCAGGAGATAGTTACACTTCTCCAAGGAGTTTTGACCCATATCAAGCTCTCCTCAGTCGGCCCTCATTTTGGCGTCATCCCCAACGCGATTATCTCTTGGATGGTCGAGAAGGAAGTCGAGGCGTTAGCGGCAGCAGTGTTTAGGAGGTGCGCTGAAAAATTGGAGATTCCCATTGAAGCGCTGTTCGATGAGGTGCTGGAGTTCTGGGCTTTTACCCCGCTCCGAATTACTGAAGAGAACCTTCGCATCCAGCTCGTGCGCTTCAATGACATGCTGTCGCTGGCCCGCCCCTCTACACCGGCCATCACGCCAAAGCCTAATCTACAGCGCCGCCCCGAGCGCATCCATCACCCACCGGTCTGGCGAAGCTCACGCAATGCCGAGGTCGCCTCGTCCCGCGGACGGAAAATGTATCTGGGAAGAAGCGATGTTCAGACAATTCTGGACGCCGCATCCTATCAAATTCAGTCGAGCGGACGCGTTTTCAACACCCTCATTCATTTTGACGAAGCGTACCTTTCGTCCGAAGATAAGATAACCGTCGGGGAGCTATGCGAGAAATTCTGTCACCAGATTGGCCAGCTCGTCCGACGCATCGGCTTCAAGGGCTTTGATTTCAATTATATCTGCCTGCTGGAGCGGTCCGACGGCAAGTCGACGACGGGGTCGGTTCTTTTTCACATACCTTCGGAGGTCCATGAAAAGTGCCGCCATTGGCTTTCCGACAGATTCCTGGTGCGCATGGCTCCGAACGCCCCTGATATCGAACGGGCTGCGGTCTGGACCAATGCTGTGCGGAGCGAAACTCGAGCTCAACAGATCAAGGGGCACTGGAATGGTGTGCGCATGCTCCTACGGGGAATTGATCCGGACCTCAGCGTCCGCCTTGGTTCCGAACACACTCCTCTGGCGAAGGCCTTCGGCCTGCAGCCGCGCGAACTTCGAGCAAGCGGCATACCTCAGGGCAAGCGCCTAAGGATATCGACCGGAATCGGCGCTACCAGGATGAAGGCCGATCAAGCGCGAGGATTGACAGTGCGTTCAGCCTTCAAAGAGGGAGCCTGGCAAGAACTCTTCTCAGGCTGGGAGTTCGAAATATATGCCGCCCGAAAGCATCAAATTTCTGAACAGGAATCTCAATCCCGCAGGCTTAGTAATGGAACCTGACGGGCAGCCGATGCACAAAAACTCGATGGATCAATAACCGCGCCCTACAAAACAGATCGTCACAGCCAGATATAGAAATACCCATATATTTCAATTGCTTATAACATTGACGCCATACGCCTCCTACTCAGGTAATGGTATTGTAGTAGGGATATAGTGTGAGCGTTAGCATTTAAATCAGGCTGGGTTAGCCGTTTGAAGAAGCATCAGAATGCTCAAGCCAGTGACCGGCTCTTCCCTGGCCTTTCCGTCCTCCCCGAAGCTCTACGTCCACGGCAACCCGATCTCGGTGGAATCGTTTCCCCCGTATCGGACGTGTTCCATGATCCGCTTCCTCGCGGTCCGCAAAACGCCGAAGGTTCGGCTAAAGGAGCGGGAGTTGGACTTCCCCTTCGATGGAAGCGTTCCCCTCTCCAAGTGACGAGATTGTCACGCCGATCAAGCGGACTCCCCTTGGCGTCGGAAAAAGTGGCTTGAGAAGCCCGCCAGCCAACGCTTCCATATCCGCTGCCGTTAGGATCGCCGTGCCCGCCGACCGGCTGCGTGTGATTTGCTGGAAATCGGCGTATTTCACTTTGAGCGTGACGGTTCGTCCACGCAGTCCGTGAGCCTCGCAATGGCGCCAGACCTTCGAGACCAGCGCGGTCATCTCCTGCCGGGCAACCTCGAGATCGAAGATGTCGGTGGTGAAGGTATCCTCGGCGCCAATGGATTTGCGCGGCCGATTGGGTTCGACCGATCGCTTGTCGATGCCGCGGGCGATGCGGTAGTACCAGGAGCCGGACTTGCCGAAGTGCTTCTGCAAGAACTCGAGCGACTGCTCCTTCAGGTCGGCGCCCGTCGTGATCCCGAGCCGCTCCATTTTCGCTGCGGTCGCGGGACCGACCCCATGGAACTTCTTCACGGGCAACGCCTCCACGAAGCTAGGACCCATGCTTGGCGTTATCACCGCCTGGCCATTCGGTTTGTTGAGGTCGCTCGCCATCTTCGCGAGGAATTTGCAGTAGGAGATCCCCGCGGAGGCATTGAGACCGGTCACCTCCTTGATCTTCGCCCGGATCACCTCGGCGACCTTCGTGGCGGAGGGAATTCCTCGGTGATTGACCGTGACGTCGAGATAGGCCTCGTCGAGGGATAGCGGCTCAATGAGGTCGGTGTGTTCGGCGAATATCTCCCGGATTTGAGCGGAGACCGCTCGGTACACGTCAAAGCGTGGCGGGACGAAAATCAACTCCGGGCATTTCCGTTTCGCCGCGACCGAGGGCATCGCCGAATGCACACCGAAGACGCGCGCCTCATAGCTCGCGGCAGCCACGACACCGCGAGCAGCCGAACCGCCGACGGCGACGGGCCTCCCGCGAAGCTCCGGATTATCGCGCTGCTCGACGGACGCGTAGAAGGCATCCATGTCCACGTGGATGATCTTCCGGTGCTGTGCACCGGCTTCATTCACCTCAGAGGTGAGCGGAGAGTGCAGGGAAGGGGCCCGCATGCGGTCTTCCACCTCAACCGACCTGCTCGACTTGCAACGTCCCGGGTGCCAGCGGCCGGATCAGGGATTGCGCAGGAACGCTTGGGTCGAGCCAATCGCTCCAGAGGTTGCGCTCCAGGATAACGATCTGCCTATCGTGATAGGGGGCGATGTCCGGCCCGGGCGGCATGGTGAGCATGGTGAACGCCTCGCCTACGTCCTTGGTAGCGCGCCAGATGCCGGCAATGCAGAAGATCGGCTCCTGCCGCTTCGTGAAGAGCCATTTGTCCTTGCGCTTCTTGCCTTTCTCGACGGGGTCCGTGAACTCGTAGAATCCATCCGCCACGATCAAGCAGCGGCTTGAAGCAAACTCTCGATCGTCGGAGCGAAAATTATAAACCGGACGCTTGTTCTGCCCCGGCCAGCTCCAGCGCCGCTGCACCAATTCGCCTTCGTCGCGTATGCCGTCGACGGTGCGGATAATGGGACCGAGATCCGTGATCGTGATGTCGTCGCGCGCTTCGATGTTGGGCGCCCCCTCGCCGAAGCGGATCTTGATCTTCAGGTCCGCGAAGTCGTCCAAGATCGAGGCCATATCCACCCGCAGGCGATAGTCATTGCACATGGGGTCCTCCGTCTGGATCGGCGTTGTCGTGGACTTGTGTTCTTGATATGTTCCTGTCCATGAAGGTCAAGGCATTTGATCTCGACACGCCGATCGACGAGCGCCGGGTGATCATACGGCGCCACGGCGAAGATGTGGAGATGGTGGAACTGTCGTGGGGATTTCAACCCCGTGAGGTAGGTGACCGTCCTTTCACCCTGGTGCGTGCCGAAGGGCGAGTATTTCCGACCCATCGCTGCCTAGTGCCAGCCTCTGAACTTCTCCATCGCACCAATGGCAAGCAGTATCGTTTCTCACTTTCGGACGGTGATTGGTTTTATTTCGCTGGTATTTGGCGGCCCGCGACGCGGGATTGGCCGGAAGCCTACGCGATCCTGACGATGCCAGCGAACGCCGATGCCGCGCCGTTCATGGAGCGGCAGATGGCAGTGTTGAGTCGCGACAGCCGGATGGCGTGGTTGGACTCGAAGGTCCCTGTGGGCGAGCTCCTTCGGCCCCTGCCAACCGGTACGTTCAAAGTTACTCCCGTGTACGGTCGTCAAGGCGCAGCTCGCGCTCCTGCCTGAAGCCAGGTGAGCCCAATTCTGCGCCTATGACGGACCCGTCACGCGAGCAGATCCCTCCATTCCGGGTGCCGGAGGAATTGTGCCGATACGTAGGAGCACAGGGGGACGATCTTGTATCCCTCCTTCCGGGCATCGGCTATCGCCGCGTCGACGAGCTGGGCCGCAATCCCACGGCCTTCGAATGCACGCGGGACTTCGGTATGCCCAATGACCATCGTTCGATCGCTCGACCGCCGATAGGTCATTTCCGCCTCGGCGCCGGGTGCGAGGCGGATGAAATAGCGGCCGTGTCCCGTAGTCTCCTCGTGGCGTACCTCATGTGCCAGATGGCTCATCTCTCCTCCGAATTTTCCCCCTGCGGGCGTATCCGGCCGAACTCGGGCCCCGTGATAGGTGTTCCAAATGCCCGAGGAATCCACGCAATTCACCATGTTTCAGTCGGGTCGGCAGATTCTTCTTGTTCCCGTTTCGTTCTCATGGAATCCATATCGCCTGTTTTTGCGACGGAGAGTGCCATGCCGAGCGACACCATTCGCGCGAACGAGAGGGCTGTTCCTGAGCGCCCGGAATGCCTTGAGCGCTGGGTCTGGGTCATTGCCGACCGCATCCCCTGGCATATCCATGGCGAAGCGCGGGAAGCCGCTTGGCTCGAATGGGAGCAGTCTTGCCTGACGGCAACAAGCCTACGCTCCGGCGACCCCGATGGATTCAGGCAGTGATGGCGGAGGCGTTCTAGGGCACGGTGCCGACCGGCGCCGCGGCCAGGTCTTCGACGCCCTTCGGGAGCGGATCGAAAGCATCGAAGGGACCAAGAGGCGGATCAGGAAGGTCTTGCCCTTCGGCGTCCCACCCATGGACGAGAAGCTGCCAGGGGGCGGGCTTGCGATGGGCGCGCTTCATGAAGTCGCCGGTGGCGGGAACGGCGCGGTCGACGGCGCGGCCGCAGCCTTGTTCGTCGCCGGGATCGCGGCGCGAACCCGTGGTCAAATCCTATGGTGCATTACGAGATCGGATCTCTTCGCCCCAGCGGTCGCGCAGGTCGGTCTCGCCCCAGATCGGGTGATCTACGTTGAGGCCGGAGACGACAAGGCGGTCCTCGCTTGCCTCGAGGAAGGGCTCCGCCATGGAGGCCTGGGAGCCGCCGTCGGCGAAGTCGCAAGACTTTCGATGACCGTGTCCCGACGGCTGCAATTGCGGGCCGAGGAAACGGGGACGATGGGGATCGCCCTGAGGCGTTGGAGGCGCCCGACGGAAGCCCTCGACTTCGGGCAGCCCACGGCGGCGATGACGAGATGGCGCGTGTCGGTCCTGCCCTCGGCGCCTTTGCCCGTACCCGGAGTCGGACGGCATCGCTGGCTCCTCGAGCTGATCCGCTGCCGGGCGGGTGAGAGTGCGGATTTCGAAGTGGACGCTTGCGATGCAAAGGGTCGTCTCTCTCTACCTTCCGACCTGGCCAACCGATCGGGTACGGCGGAAGGCCGGAGCGGCCGCGCTGCCGGATGACGTCCCGCTCGTGCTGGTGGGACGTCAAGGACAGCGGCAGGTGGTCGTCGCCGCCGACCGCGCCGCGAGAGCGGCGGGGCTTCGCGAGGCAATGCCCGCGACCACGGCCCGGGTCCTCGTTCCCCACCTGATCGTGCACGAACACGACGCCGTAGGCGATGCGGAAGGGCTCGGTCGGATAGCCCTATGGATGCTTCAGCGATATGCGCCGATCGTCGCTGCCGACCCACCCGATGGCATCGTGCTCGACACAGCCGGGGCCGATCATCTGCATGGCGGGGAAGAGGTCATGCTGGTGTCCATGGTCCAGCGCCTGGCGGCCTCTGGCGTGTCGGCGCGCGCGGCCGTGGCCGAAACCTGGGGGGCCGCCCACGCCGTCGCCAGGTTCGGTGGTCGGGCCCATGCCGCCGTCCCCCCGGGTGACGCTCGGACGGCCATCGAAAGACTGCCCATCATGGCCCTTCGCTTGCCGATGGAGATCCTGTCGGGCCTACACGTTCTCGGCTTCGCGCGCATAGGTGACCTCCTGGAGGTGCCACGCGCCCCATTGACACTGAGGTTCGGGCCGGAGCTCGGTCGCCGCATCGACCAAGCGCTAGGCTTGCTGGCCGAGCCGATCGTCCCGATCCGGCCGCAGGAGATCGCCAACGTCCAGCGTGCCTTCGCCGAACCCATCGGCGCGCCGGAGACGATCAAGCGTTACATTGGGAAGCTGGTCGTTATCCTCTGCGAGGAACTCGGTGTGCGAGGCCTCGGGGCGAAGCGCCTCGATCTCCTGTGCCATCGCGTCGACAACACGGTGCAGGCCGTCCGCGTGGGCACGGCGCTACCCGTTCGGGACGTGAAGCGCCTCACGCGCCTCCTCGCCGACAAGCTCGAGACCATCGAACCCGGGTTCGGCATCGAGCGCCTCTCCCTGGCGGCGACGCTTGCCGAACCCTTGGGTGAGCGTCAGGCCACCAGCAGTCTCGTGGAGGAAGCGGTTCCCGACATTTCCGAGTTGGTCGACATCCTCGTTAACCAGGTAGGTGAGAGTCGACTCTACCGGATGGCACCCGTGGCGAGCGACGTGCCCGAGAGGTCGGCCAAGCGGATCGCGCCCATGGCGCCTGCGACGGGGACCTCGTGGCCAGAGCACTGGCCTCGCCCGTCGCGGCTCTTGGCGCGGCCCGAGGTCATCGAGGCGATGGCGCTCCTTCCTGACCATCCGCCCGCCTGGTTTTCCTGGCGTGGCGTCCGCCACCGCGTCCGGCGCGCCGACGGCCCCGAGCGGGTGTTCGGGGAGTGGTGGAAGCGAGACGGCGAGATGTCCGCCGTCCGCGACTACTTCCAGGTGGAGAACGTTGGCGGCGAGCGATTCTGGATCTTCCGGGCAGGCGACGGCGAGGACGCCGCGACCGGGTCGCACCAATGGTACCTGCACGGGCTGTTCGGGTGAGGTACGCCGAGCTCCAGGTCACCTCGCACTTCTCGTTCCTGCGGGGAGCGTCATCCTGCGACGAGTTGTTCGCGACCGCCGCCACCCTCGGGATCGATGCGCTGGCGATCGTCGACCGCAACTCCCTCGCCGGGATCGTCCGGGCTCATGAAGCAGCGAAGGCCACGGGCGTCCGCCTTATCGTCGGCTGCCGGATCGACCTTCACGACGGCACGCCGGTCCTGGTCTACCCGACGGACCGGGCAGCCTATTCGCGGCTCTGCCGCCTCCTGTCCCTCGGCAAGCGCCGCGGCGGCAAGGCCAAGTGCGTGCTCGGATGGGACGATCTCGTCGCCTATGCCGACGGGCTGATCGGCGTGCTCGTCCCAGAGGAGGCCGATGAGAGCTGCGGCATGCGGCTTCGGCGGCTTCGTGACGCCTTCGGGGAGCGGGCCTTTCTCGCGCTCACCCTCCGCCGCAGACCGAACGACCAGCTTCGCCTTCATGAGTTATCGAACCTGGCAGCACGCATGCGCGTGCCTACCGTCGTCACGAACGACGTCCTGTTTCATGAGCCAGGGCGGCGCCAGTTGCAGGACGTGGTCACCTGCATCCGGCACGGCGTCACCATCGACAGCCTCGGCTCCCGTCGGGAGCGCCACGCCGACCGGTACCTCAAGGCGCCGGAAGAGATGCACCGGCTCTTCTCGCGATATCCGGAGGCCTTGGCTCGGACCGTCGAGATCGTCGAGCGCTGCCGGTTCAGCTTGGACGAGCTCGCCTACCAGTATCCTGAGGAACGTGACGACACATCTTTGACCCCGCAGGAGACGCTCAAGAAGCTGACCTGGGAAGGGGCAGGCCGACGATATCCCGAGGGCATTCCTGACAGTGTACGTCGTTCACTGGAGCACGAGCTCGGTCTCATCGCGAAGCTGAAGTACGCGCCGTACTTTCTGACGGTGAACTCCATCGTCAAGTTCGCCCGATCCAAGGACATCCTTTGCCAAGGCCGCGGCTCCGCCGCGAACAGCGCGGTCTGCTTCGTATTGGGCGTCACATCCATCGATCCCGGCCGTAACGATCTCCTCTTCGAGCGGTTCGTTTCCGAAGAGCGGCGGGAGCCGCCGGACATCGACGTCGACTTCGAGCACGAAAGGCGCGAGATCGTCATGCAGTGGGTCTACGAGACCTACGGGCGCGATCATGCCGCCCTCTGCTCGACAGTGATCCGATATCGAACCAAGGGGGCGTTGCGGGACGTCGGGAAGGCCTTGGGCCTCACGGAAGACCTGATCAAGACCCTCTCCGGTCAGGTCTGGGGGTGGTCCGAGGAGGGCGTCGAGGACAAGCACGTCGAAGGTCTAAACCTCAATCTTTCCGACCGCCGCCTTCGGCTGGCGCTCGATCTCGCGCACCAGCTTATGGGCGCGCCAAGGCATCTCTCCCAGCACCCGGGCGGTTTCGTACTTACCCATGATCGCCTTGACGAGCTCGTTCCCATAGAGCCCGCGGCCATGGAGGATCGCCAAGTCATCGAATGGGATAAGGACGACATCGATGCGCTGAAGTTCATGAAGGTCGACGTCCTCGCGTTGGGCATGCTTTCGTGCATGAAGCGCGGTTTCGATCTCCTGGCCGATCACAAGGGCATCGCCCTCGATCTGGCGACGATCCCGGCCGAGGATCCGCGCACCTATGCGATGATCCGGAAGGCGGACACCCTCGGCACTTTCCAGATCGAGAGCCGGGCCCAGATGAGCATGCTTCCACGGCTAAAGCCGAGGACCTTCTACGACCTCGTCGTGCAGGTGGCGATCGTCCGGCCGGGTCCGATCCAAGGCGACATGGTCCACCCCTATCTGCGGCGACGGAACGGCCAGGAGCCGGTGCATTACCCCAAGCCGGAGTTGGAAAAGGTCCTCGGGAAGACTCTTGGCGTCCCGCTTTTCCAGGAGCAGGCCATGCGGGTCGCCATCGAGTGCGCGGGGTTCACGCCCGGCGAGGCCGACCTGCTGCGCAAAAGCATGGCCACCTTCAAGTTCACCGGCGGCGTGTCGAAGTTCAAGGAGAAGCTCATTTCGGGGATGGTGGCGAACGGGTATGAGCGCGACTTCGCCGAGAAGACCTTCACCCAACTCGAGGGGTTCGGATCCTACGGCTTCCCGGAAAGCCACGCGGCTTCGTTCGCGCTCATCGCCTATGCCTCCGCGTGGCTCAAGGCGTGGCATCCCGACGTCTTCTGTGCCGCGCTGCTGAATGCCCAGCCCATGGGGTTTTACGCGCCCGCGCAGATCGTCAGGGACGCGCGGGAGCACAGCGTCGAGGTCCGTCCGGTGTGCGTGAATTCCTCGCGATGGGATTGCACGCTCGAACCCACGGACGACGATCAGCGTTTCGCGGTTCGGCTCGGCCTGAGGATGGTGAAGGGACTTGCGAATGCACATGCCGCGGAATTGGTTGCGACCCGTGCCGACCAACCCTTCGCCGACGTCGAGGAGCTACGGTATCGCGCGGGCGTCCCGTCCGCTGTCCTGGTGAATATGGCCGAGGCAGATGCCTTCCGTCCGTCCCTTGGTCTGGCTCGGCGAGAGGCACTCTGGGCGATCAAGGCGCTACGGGACGAACCGCTTCCGCTCTTCGCGGCGGCATCCGCACGGGAGGCTAGGATCCGTCCTGAACTCGAGGAGCCGAAGGTGCCTTTGCGCCCGATGACGGCAGGAAGCGAGGTCGTCGAGGACTACGGCCATACGGGCCTGACGCTTCGGGCCCACCCGATTTCCTTCCTGCGCGAGGACCTGCGGAAGAGACGGATCGCCTCATGCAGGCAGGCCATGGACGCCCGTGACGGCCGCTGGCTCGAGGCGGCGGGCATCGTCCTCGTCAGGCAGAGGCCCGGGTCAGCAAAGGGCGTCATGTTCATCACGATCGAAGACGAAACGGGCATCGCGAACTTGGTGGTGTGGGCGAAGGTGTTCGAGGCCCATAGGCGGACTGTCCTCGGCGCCGGGATGATGGCCGTGTGGGGGCGGATCCAGCGGGAGGGAGAGGTCGTCCATCTCGTTGCCCACCGGATGACTGATCTGTCGGCGGAACTGGCGAGCATCGGGGAACGTGAGAGATCGTTCCCGATACCGCATGGACGCGGCGATGAGGTTCGGCACGGTGGCTCCGGACCTGATCCCCGAGATCTCCCGCCTAGAGGGCTTCGACCGCGAGACATCTATGTCCCGGACCTACATATCGACACGCTCAAGGTGAAACCGAGGGATTTCCGGTGACCCACCGAGGACGGTGTTGCGAGGTACACGCGGTCTCACTGCCAACGGTAGCGTCAAGATATGCAGCCACCTATATCTGAGTAACCAAAGGAGGCCAGCGAGAGATCGCTGGCCTCTGATTTTGTATGTTAAATCCTGTAACGCGCACGCTCTTTGGTAACTTCTTCGGTGGTGTACGCGGGAGCGTCGGGATCAAACCGCGACCATCCCTCGCCACGATAAGCGCGCTCCCGTTCGACGAGATCCACGCTCACCTCATCGTCCAACGCCGCCTGGGCTTCTACGATTCGGTCGTCGGGCACCTTGGCGGAAACGAGAGTGCCGCCGCGGCGCACGCCTTCAGCGTAGACGTTCGCACGGTCCTCCGGCACGCCCTCCGAAACCATTGAGCCGACAAGCCCCCCGACCGCCCCGCCCGCAGCCGCCCCGGCAACGGCGCCGGCGCCGGTAGCCACGAGCCATCCGGCGGCGACGACCGGCCCGATGCCAGGAATGGCAAGCAAGCCCAGACCGGCAAGCAGGCCCCCGGCGCCGCCCACGACAGCGCCGAGACCCGCGCCGGAAGCAGCGCCTTCACCCGCTTTGCTGTCGGTTTCCACATCGGCCGGGCGCCGACCGTACCAATCATCAGCATTGTTCGCGACGATGCTGATATCGGAGCGGTCGGTCCCAAAGGCCTCCAGCCGGCTCACGGCTGCGAGGGCTTCGTCGTAATTGTCGAACAGACCAGAAACAGTTGCCATGTCTTCCTCCATTGCGTTTCAGCGTGGCTGATCAGTTCGGAAAGACGTTGCCCTGATAGTCCACGGCGACGTCTTGGGAGGTGCCGCCCTTCGAAGCTTTGCCCCTCCAAATGCCGTCATTGTCCTTCGCGAGGCCGGTCACGTTCGTGAACCCCTTGGCCTCGATGCGGGACTTCGCCTGGTCTTCCGTGAAGCTATTCGATCCCTTGGCCGGTTGCCCGGGCTGAGGGGTGCTCTGCGTGCTCACGGCGGGGGTGTTGGGATTTGGATTTGCCGCGGGCGCCTGTGCAAAGACAGGTCCCGCGAATGCCATTGCCATGACGATGGGCAAAGCGCGCTTCATTTTAGCCACCTCTATGCTTAGAAACTGTGCGGTTTGAACGCGCCTTGGGCAGGTTCGTTCCTGGCTGTAGCAAAGGGGCCGGCGATGAACTCGGCAGTGGTCTCTGCGTTGTTCGACATGCCGCGAAACCGCGGTCGAATAGGAGGTCACTCGCACGGGCAGTGCGACAGACAAGGTTAAGGCCATGCCAATGAAGCGATCGGTAACGTGAAACAGGTTGCTGGAAAGGCCACAGGTTCTGAGCGCCTTGAAGCTGATGGCAAGGCGCAGGAACTTAAGCGTGAAGGCCAGAAGGCAGTCGGGAAGGCCAAGGACGCCTTCAAGAAAGCAACGGACCTCTGAAGAATTCCGGAAATACTAGGGGTCTTTTGAAAGCGGCCCCTTCATCCACCGATGTTCCCTCAATTCGTGCCCGAGCCAGGCTCTGCCATCTTGCGGTGCATCTCAGCTAGGGTGCTTGCTGGCGTGACGTTGGCCATGGCCGCCTGGAACTTGTTTTTCCAGCCTGCCACCACATCGCCTTCGCCCTTCATCATGGCGTCGAAGCCGGCTTTCGCGACCATCGCAGGATCGTCCTTCTCCTGCTGGCCCACCTTCGTGTCCATGAGGTCCGCACGCTCGAAGAACTCGGTCTCGGTGGGGCCGGGCATGAGACAGGTGACGCTCACGCCCGTGTCCTTCAGCTCGTTCCGCAGCGCCCAGGAGAAGGAGTCGATGAACGCCTTGGTGCCATTGTAGACCGCCTGGAACGCGCCCGGCATGAAGCCGGCGATGGAGCCGGTGATGAGGATGCGGCCTTCGCTGCGGGCGCGCATGTCGTTGCCGATCTTGTGGATCAGATAGATGGTGCCCGTCACGTTGGTGTCGAGCACGTGGCGGGCCTTGGAGAAGTCCTGGTCGAGGAAGCCTTTGCCGAGACCATGGCCGGCATTGGCAAGCAGCGCGCTTACCGGCCGCCCGGTGCTGCGCACCGCCTCATAGAGCCGGTCCACGCTCTGAGTGGTGGACAGGTCGGCCTGGACCACCTCCACCTGAACGCCGATCGCGCGCAAGGCCTCCGCCGCGGAAGTGATGCCCGGGTCGTCAGCGGCAATGACCAGGTCGAAGCCGTCCTTCGCACACAGGACGGCGAGTTCGTAGCCGATGCCGGAGGAGGCGCCGGTGACGACGGCAAGCTGGCGGGAATGGGCCATGGCATGTCTCCTTAGGGCTTCAGGACGACTTTGATGCAGCCGTCTTCCTTGTCGCGGAAGGTCTTGTAGAGGTCTGGCCCTTCCTCCAGGCCTGCGCGATGGGTGATGACGAAGGAAGGGTCGATCTCGCCCTTCTGGATGCGCTCCATCAGGATGGGCAGGTAATGCTGGACCGGGGTCTGGGCCATGCGGAAGGTGAGGCCGCGGTTGATGGCCGAGCCCATGGGGATCTTATCCACGAAGCCACCGTAGACTCCGACGATGGAGACGGTGCCGAAGTTGCGGCAGCATTGGATGGCTTGGCGCAGGACATGGGGCCGATCGGTGCCCATGAAGGTGGCGGTCTTGATCCGGTCGATCATGGCGTAGGTGGAGGAGCGGGGCTCGGCCTCCGTCCCCACCGCATCGATGCAGGCATCCGCTCCGCGCCCCTGCGTGAGGTCGCGGATGCGCTCGTAAATGTCCTCTTCCATGAAATCGAGGGTCTGGGCCCCGGCCGCCCGCGCCAACGCAAGACGTTCCGGTACGGTGTCGATGGCAAGCACGCGTTCGGCGCCGAGGAGGAACGCACTGCGGATAGCCATCTGGCCGACGGGACCGCAGCCCCAGATGGCGATAGTGTCGCCCGGCTGGATATTGCAGAAATCGGCGGCCATGTAGCCGGTCGGGAAGATGTCCGAGAGGAACAGCGCCTGCTCGTCCGACATGCCCTCCGGCACCTTGATCGGACCACTGTCGGCGAAGGGCACGCGCAGAAATTCCGCCTGCCCCCCGGCATAGCCGCCGAGGATGTGCGAGTAGCCGAACAGCCCGGCAGGGGAATAGCCCCACATCTCTTCGGCAACGGACTTGTTCGGGTTCGACCGCTCGCATCCCGAGAAGTAGCCACGCTTGCAGAAGAAGCACTCGCCGCAGGCGATGGTGAAGGGGACGACCACCCGGTCGCCGACCTTCAGCTTGGTGTTCTCGCGGCCGACCTCCACTACCTCGCCCATGGTTTCATGCCCAAGCACGTCGCCATGCTCCATGCCGGGGATGATGCCGCCATAGATGTGCAGGTCGGAACCGCAGATGGCGCAGGCCGTCACCTTGATGATCGCATCCCGCCCATCCTCGATCTGAGGATCCGGCACGCTCTCGCATCGGATGTCACCCTTGCCATGCCAAGTTAGAGCTTTCATGGGCGATCTCCGAACGGTTTCGCGGCTGATGAGACTCGGTGTTCTGCGGCATTAACCGAGCGGCCTTCCCCTTGTTCCTCCGAGCGACTTAGGGAGACCGGAGCGCCGAGCGTGAGCTCCTATATCGGCCTCCGCCCTTCGAAGGCGGCGATCCCCTAAACGATGATCGAAGCACCCGCGGCCAGCGCCATCAGTCCCGTTGCACACCATCCGAGGATCAGGGTGGGCAGCGACACCGTAAACCGCCCCATTTGATCGCGCCGGGTCGCCACGTACATCATTGCCGCCATCATCGGCACGGCGGCAAAGCCGTTGATGACGGCGCTCCAAACCAGCGCCTTCATGGGATCGATGCCAGCCAGGTCAATACCGATGCCGAGGAGGGTTGCGGCCACGATCACGCTGTAGAACCCGATGGCCTCCCATGGCTTGTTTTCCAGGCCGCACTTCCAGCCCTGGGCTTCGCCGAACGCATAGGCGGCGGACCCTGCAAGGACCGGAAGCGAAAGCAGGCCGGTGCCGATGATGCCGAGACTAAACAGGAAGAAGGCGAAGTTTCCCGCAATCGGCCTGAGCGCCTCGGCCGCTTCCGCCGCGCTCGCGATCTCGGTCTTGCCGCTGGCGTGCAGCGTGGCGGCCGTGCTGATCATGATGGCGATAGCGACGATGTTCGAGACCGCCATGCCCACGAAGGTGTCCAGCCGCATCCGCTGCATCTCCCGGGATGCCTGCGTGGGGGAATCCTTCAGGGGCTTGGCCTCCTCGTCCTGGTCGATCTCCTCCACTTCCTGGCTGCTCTGCCAGAACAGCAAATAGGGGCTGATCGTGGTACCCAGGATGGCGACGATCATGGTGATGCTATCCGAGTTCAGCGGAAAGCTCGGCGCGATGATGCCCTTCACCGCTGCTCCCCAGTCAAGCTTCACCACGAACACGACGGCCACATAGGCCAGCAAAGCCAGCGTCAGCCACTTGAGATACCGAGCATAGGTCTCGTAGGAAATGAAGAGCTGAAGCGTCAGGGATACCAAGGCGAAGATCACGGTGTAGACTTGGCTCCATCCCCCCGCCACGAGTTCGGAGGCGGCGCCCATGGCTGCGAGATTCGCGCCGATATTGATGGTGTTCGCGCCGAACAGCAGCAGGACGAGGCCGAGCACGACGGGCTTCGGGAAGATGCATCCGATATTGCTTGCAAGGCCCTTCCCGGTAACTCGACCGATCTGGGCACTGACCAATTGCACCGCCGACATGAGCGGATAGGTCAGGATCATGGTCCAGAGCATGTTGAAGCCGAACTGAGCTCCGGCCTGCGAATAGGTGGCGATGCCGCTGGGATCATCATCCGCGGCACCGGTTATGAGCCCTGGACCTAATTGCTTGAAGATGGCCGCGCGGCGCCAGCGGGCCGGAACGGACGGCGCAGGGCGCAGTCGGACCGATGACGAAGGGATCTCCAACGGGTCCATGACGCAACTCCGAACACGACGCAAGGCCCGTGCGCCAGAGTGGCGCGCGGGCCTTCCTTGATTATGCGGCCTTGGCGTTCTCTCCGGACTGGGCAAGCTGGGTGAGCAGCTTGTCGGTCCGGATTTCCTCCTGGAGCGTCTGGTCGAGGAGAGAGGCAGCCTCCGACATGCCGAGCTGCGTGGCCCAGGTCTTCAGGGTGCCATAGCGGGTGATTTCGTAATGCTCGACCGCCTGGGCGGCGGACAGCAGACCGGCGTCGAGCGCCGGGCTGCCGGCGAAGTCTTCCATGATCTCCTTGCTCTCCTCGATGATGCCGAGGATCGCCGGGCACTGCTTGCCGCGTGCGGGCTTGCCCAGCAAGTCGAAGATCTTCTCCAAGCGCTCCACGTGGATCTCGGTCTCGTCGTGATGCGTCTCGAACGCCTTCTTGGCCTCGGGCGACTGCGCGCCGCGCTCCATCTTCGGAAGCGCCCGGAGGATCTGCTTCTCCGCGTAGTAGATGTCTTTCAGGGTTTCCAGGAACAGGTCGTGAAGTGTCTTGTCCTTGGCCATGACCGTCTCCCATGTGAGGTGACGCCGGAACACAGAAAGACGGTGTTTGTTCCTGAGGCTCACGAGGCAAAATGCAGATGATGGACGCGTGATAAATCGAGCCCGGAAGACCAAACCAGAGCCGATCGGCGACGCTGACGTTGGAAGGTCTTCACGACCATCGTTTGCGTTGCCCATCGAGACGCCGCCGATGGAGGCGCGCGCGGCCGCCAGCCTTCCGGTACAGGACGGTTCCTGGCAATACGAACCGAAATGGGACGGCTTCCGATGCCTCGCCTTCAAGGACGGGCAGGACGTGGATCTTCGTGCGAAGTCCGGGAAGCCGCTCGCACGCTATTTCCCCGAAGTCGTCGCCCACCTGGAATCCCTTCCCGTGCGCCGGTTCGTGCTGGACGGTGAACTCCTCATCGAGATCGACGGACATCTTGCCTTCGATGCCCTTCAGATGCGGCTTCATCCGGCCGAAAGTCGCGTCCGGAAGCTCGCAGCGGCGACGCCCGCCAGGCTCATGCTGTTCGACATCCTGGCCGGCTCGGATGGGCGTTCTCTTCTGAACCAACCTTTGGATCGTCGAAGGGAAAAACTGGAGACCTTCTTCGCCCGTGTCCACGCACCGGAAGCCTTGGCTCTCTCACCCCTGACCTACGAGCACCAGGAAGCCGAGCGATGGCTTGATGAAGGGGTGCTCGGAACCGATGGGGTGATCGCCAAGCGGCGTGATGGTTTATATGAGACGGGCGAGCGTGCCATGGTGAAGGTCAAGCACCTACGCACGGCAGACTGCGTCGTCGGCGGATTTCGCTATGCCCAGGATCGACGAGGGGTCGGCTCTCTTCTCCTCGGCCTCTATGACGATGATGGCTTGCTTGATCATGTCGGGTTCACGTCCACCATTTCGAATGCGGAGCGGGCAGAACTGACCGATCGGCTTGAATCGATGGAGCACTCTCCGGGCTTTACGGGGAAGGCTCCTGGCGGTCCAAGTCGCTGGAGCACGGACCGGACAGGAGATTGGGTAGCGGTACGGCCCGATCTGGTCGTGGAGGTGCGGTTTGACCATGTTACGGGCGATCGGTTTCGCCACGGCACGAAGCTGATCCGCTGGCGCCCGGACAAGGCGCCGCGGCAATGCACGTTCGATCAGATTGCGCCTCTGTCCGGGGCGCCACGTGTTAGAACCCCGAAAGATTGCCGGTGATACTCCGCGCGTCCGCACTGATTGCTGACATTCCTTCCGAGGTGCCTGTCACGAACTTAGGTCATTGGAATTCGAAGAGTGAAGCGCGTTTCGGACGGCGAGGATGTGGCTGTCAACGTTCCGCCATGAGCCTTGGCGATCTCGGAGCAGATATAGAGTCCAAGGCCAAGGCCCTGCTTGCTCGCGCTTCGCCTCTCCCGAACGAAGGGCTTGAAGAGATCAGCCATGACTGCGGGCGAAATCTGTTCGCCAGCGTTCGTGACCGAGAGCTCGAACGTGCCCCCATTCGTGGCCGCCCATACGTCAATGGGTGACGCAGCAGAACCATGGATCAACGCGTTCGCGACCAGATTCGACAGAACCTGCTGCATGCGGGAGGGGTCGCACCGGACGGTATCGTGGATCGCAAACTTACTGACGATGCGGCGGTCGGGGTGAGCTGCCCGAGACTCCTCGATGACTGGCTCCAGCAGCTCGCCGAGCTCGATATCCGGCTGCTCGAAAACGGCGATGCCGCCTCCCAAGCGCCCGCGGGCGAAATCCATGACGTCGGAGATGAGGAGAGCCATTCGCCTCACGCTCCCCTGGACGGCATTCGTGATGGACCTGCTTTCCTCGTCGACGAGCTTCCTCGATAGCAGGCGGACTCCCGCATCAATGGAGGCGAGGGGGTTGCGCAGGTCATGCCCCAACACGGCGATGAATTGCTCCCGCAACTCGGAGCTCGTGCGCTCGTCAACGAGTGCTGCCTCCGTCCGATGGAAGCGCTCCTCGGCGTTGAGGTGATATCCGATCAGCTCTGCGAAGAGCTTGAACATGTTGACGATGGTCGGGTTGTTGAGCTTGCGCGGATGGGGATCGATCGCGCAGAGCGTGCCCCAGAATGTCCCGTCCGCCAGAATGATCGGCATCGAGATGTAGCTTTGAAAGCCGTATCTCAGCGGAGTGTGGTGCTGGCAGAATTCCTGATCTTCGGCGACATGGTCAATGATCACCGCCTCACGGCTCGCGCGAATCTCGTGGCAGATCGTCGATCTGACTTCCAGCTCCCCTCCGGGCGTCAGCCCAAATGAGATCCGGTCCCTGACATTGCAGGCGATCCACCTCTGCTCGGTCACCCTCGCGACCGCCGAGAAACCCATGCCTGTGGTCTCGCAGACTACGTCGAGAATTTGTGCAACCGCCGGGATGCGCGATATTGCATCAATGTCGGCCTGATAATCGTGGGGCACGGCCGCCGCCCTTTCCATCGTTGATCTCAGATTGATATCCTCCTGGCAGCGAGGCAGCAATCTGCCAGCGGCCATTGCGAACAAAACGGGAATCTGAGAACCTCCCGCCACCAATGCTTGGACGGGGATTGAATCGTTGGCCGCGACCGCTGCGTACCTTGACGCTCTCAATCCGGAGCAGCGGCGTGCAACGGAGCATGGGGTCTCGGGCGATCGGGCCTCAGCGACGACCCCACTCCTTATCATTGCTGGCGCGGGCTCAGGGAAGACCAACACCCTGGCCCACCGCGTGGCCCATCTTATCGTCAACGGTGCCGACCCGCGCAGGATCCTTTTGATGACCTTTTCGCGGCGCGCGGCCTCCGAGATGGCCCGCCGCGTCGAACGCATTTGCAACCGCGTCTTGAACGACAAGGGTGGGCTATCGGCCGACGCCCTCATGTGGGCTGGAACCTTCCATGGGATCGGCGCCCGCATCCTGCGGGACTATGCCGAGCAGATGGGACTCGACCCGGCTTTCACCATCCATGACCGCGAAGATTCTGCCGACCTGATGAACCTCGCCCGCCACGATCTCGGTTTCTCGAAGACCGAGAGCCGGTTTCCGGCGAAGGGCACGTGCCTGTCCATCTACTCCCGCGCCGTGAACGCTGAGATGCCGCTGGAGAATGTCCTCCGGCGCTCCTTCCCCTGGTGCGCGGGATGGCATGATGAGCTCCGCCAGCTCTTCGCGGGCTATGTGGAAGCCAAGCAGGCACAGAACGTTCTCGATTACGACGACCTGCTTCTCTACTGGTCCCAGCTCGTCACCGATCCCATTCTCGCCGAGGATATTGGCAGTCGGTTCGACCACGTCATGGTCGACGAATACCAGGACACGAACCGCCTTCAGTCGACGATTCTCCTTGCCCTGAAGCCCGACGGGAAGGGGCTGACCGTGGTCGGCGACGATGCCCAATCGATCTACGCGTTTCGCGCGGCCACGGTGCGCAACATCCTCGACTTTCCCGGCCAGTTCAGTCCTCCCGCCGAGGTCGTGACCCTGGAGCAGAACTATCGCTCGACACAGTCCATCCTCTCCGCAGCGAATGCTGTGATCGAGCTCGCGCCCGAGCGGTTCACCAAGAACCTCTGGACCGACCGCACGTCCGCCGAGCGGCCGCAACTCGTGACCGTCCGGGATGAGATGGATCAAGCAAGGTTCATCGCCGACCGGGTGCTCGAGAACCGGGAAGAAGGCGTTGCCCTGAAGCAGCAGGCAATCCTTTTCCGGACGTCCAGTCACAGCGGTCCCCTGGAGGTCGAGCTCACCCGCCGCAACATTCCTTTCGTGAAATTCGGCGGCCTCAAGTTCCTGGATGCGGCGCATGTGAAGGACCTGCTGGCGACCCTGCGGTTCGTCCAGAATCCGCTGGACCGCGTTGCGGGCTTCCGGGTCATGCAGTTGATTCCCGGCGTCGGCCCTGCATCCGCCCAGCGGGCGCTCGATGCCGCGGGCGCACACCCCAGCCCAATGGAAGCGCTGGCCGAAGCTCCACCGCCCGCGCGGGCGGGCGACCAGTGGACCGCCTTCATTGCCATGCTTCGCGAGGTGAGTGCCGACGACGTCGGATGGCCCGCCGAGATCGAAGCAGTGAGGCGGTGGTATGAGCCCCACCTCGAGCGAATTCACGAGGATGCCAGCACCCGGCTCGCCGATCTGATCCAACTCGAGCAGATTGCGTCAGGTTACCCGTCGCGCGAACGCTTCCTCACCGAACTGACGCTCGATCCCCCAGACGCAACGAGCGACCAGGCGGGCGTTCCGACACTCGACGAGGACTACCTGATCCTGTCCACGCTCCATTCGGCCAAGGGGCAGGAGTGGAAGACGACCTTCATCCTGAATGTCGTCGACGGTTGCATCCCGAGCGATCTCGGCGTCGGGCATGTGGACGAGATCGAGGAAGAGCGGCGGCTGCTCTATGTGGGAATGACGCGGGCGAGGGACCGCCTTCACCTCATGATCCCGCAACGCTTCTTCACCCACGGCCAGGCGGCGCAGGGGGACAGGCATGTCTATGCCTCCCGCACCCGCTTCATTCCGAAGACCCTGCTCGGGCATTTCGAGCAGGTGACGTGGCCCCTCGCCAGCCGGGAAACACAGGCCGAGGCGGCCGCCCGGAACGTCCGGATCGATGTGGGTGCCCGCATGCGAAGCATGTGGCGGTGATCGGAATATTCAGCCCATCGCATTGGTCAATCTAACGGCGTTCCCTCACGCGTCTGGAGATTCAAGATCAATGCAGCTCGCCCGAACGCCCGAGAAGCTTTCCAGGGACGTCGGGCCTCCGGAGGCGAAGGCGCGCTTCCGTAGGGACGTTCGGCTGCTTGGTTGTGCGGAGCATCAGGCAATGTCTGAAACGACAGCCTTCAGGTTCTCCAAGCTATAGGGCTTCATGAGAAGTCTGACCGATGGATCCGGCATGTTTCCAGCGATGTGATCCCTTCCGGTCGCGAAGATGACTCTCAATCCCTGCTTGCGGGACCGCAACTCGTCGGCGAGTTGGATGCCGGAGATGTCTGGCAGACCAACATCGGTCAGCAAGACGTCGATCATGTGCTGCTCGGCGACTGCGACAGCAGCCTTCTCGTCGCCAGCTTCGAAAACGACGTGGCCGAGTGCCTGAAGCATCTCCGCGGTGCTGCTTCGGATCAGGGGATCGCCCTCGCACACCAGGATGGTCAGCGTCCGCACGGGAGTTCCCGGCGTACCGGCGTTTACGAACGGCGTTGGAGTGAGGCCAGCCCTTCGCTGCGGAGCATTCGCGAGCACATGCCGGAGTTTTCTTGCCAGAGCCTCGCGTGTGTAGGGTTAGCAGGCTTTTGCGCTCCCTCGATCTGGATGTGAAGACCTTCCCCCGTGTCGATGAATTCCGCGCCGAGCTGGACGACACCGCGCCCGCATGTCTTCTACTGGATGCCCGGCATGTCCGGACGCGCTGACGTAGCCGCCATTCGGCGCTCTTACTCAGTCATACGCGAAGGCGGAGACAGGTTGGCGCTTTGTGCATCATCCCTTCAGCGTAAAATTTCTGGTTAATTATTTATAACTGAAAATATTATTTCAAGTTAATCTAATAATATATCCAGTTCACTGGAACGGATGCCGATTACCGGCGTTATAATATTTGGTCCCACTTATGTAGGGTCGAATATTTGTAGGAGCTGTGACTTTATGAAATACCTTAATGTGTCCTTATGCGGCGCCGCGTTTTTAGGCCTTATCGCAGGGGCGCCCGCAGCTTCGGCCTCTCCGCTATCTGCTGCGCCTTCTTTGCAGCATTCGATCGCCACGGGCATTTTCGGATCGGAGCAAGTGGCATGGCGCCGCGTATGCCGCCCCACAACCACATGGCGAAATGGTCATCGCATCATTGTGCAGCGATGCACTAATGTGCGTGTTGGTGGTGGTCCGGGATACCGCGGTGGCATGGGAGGCCCTGCTCCCGGTCCGGGCTGGGGCCGCTGAACGCGGCTAAACGGATCGTCGGGCTTCAGATCTCAATCGACCTCGTCGCGCGGACGGGCTGACTGCTCCGCCCGCGGGCGACGATGTGGAAAGACAATGAAGCGTCGCCATTGGACATCGGAGCCATACCGTCGAGGAATCAAAATGTCCGAAAGTCCATCGTCCGAAGCGGATCCGCGGGAGCTCTCGTCTCCAGGCCCGAACGAGGCATCGGGCCGATATTGCGACTCTAACGTCGCGCTGCGCTGTTCGACGAGCGTTCGCGGCACGGCACGGTAGCTTCGGTCACCATTCTGCACATCGCCTATTCGGATCAGGTTCGAGAGATAAGCGCAAGGCCTTCGACTTCTCGCCGGAGTCGGCCGCGGCAAGATGGCGGATGGGCCGCGCTGACCTGGGCAACGCCCTGGACGATCTTGCCTCCGGCAGGATCAAGGTCGGCGAGCCGGGCATGGCGGTCTATGCGCTTTCCAGCCATGGAGAACAACTCCAGGAAGTCCACTGGAGCCTTCCACCAGCCCTGGCTTGAGGGACTACCGCTTCGCTCCCCAGAGAACCCGGCCTCACCGGCAAAACGCCGGCGTGATGGGAGAGGAGCCGGAACAGCTGGTGTTGTATGGGGTTCCCTTCAGGAAGGATTGACACCATGCAACACAAATCAGCGCCGCCCCAGTTGAGGGCAAACATCGATGCGGGGACGACCAGGGATAAGGTCGCCTTTCCTGACCATGCCGCCGCACCTCTCGGTACCGACGATGAAGCCGCAGGCGAAACCCCACAAGGACTAAGCAAAGGTATACATGGTGCGCCCGTGTCTACCGAATGGAGCAAGACCCCTGGAGAAGAAGATCACCGGGCGCCTGTTAATGCTCTGCCCAACGTCCGAACTTGGGCGGTAATATTCGGTGGATTGGTTGTTCTGCTGGTGGCGCTCGCTACAGCCTCCTGGATGTATGACGGTCGTCTTTGATTGCACCTGTCAGCCTTCCCGCAAGTGGCCGGCATGATGATCTACGCCCGCATAGAAATGCGGGCGCAGCAGTCTTCATAGGTCGTTCTGTGGGCGGCCCGATCCTTAGCGTCAATGCACGGGATCCTGACGCCTCTGGCCGTCGGTCAGTTCGGGAGACGGTGGTAAAGCGGCCTCACCATTCTCGTTCTTTTCCAGCGCTTCAGCCGTTTGATCGGCAGGAGCAGCGAGGCCCTGCTTCTGCGCCTCGTCCATCGCGGCAGTCAGGGCGCTTTCGGCCACCGCGGTAGCTTTGTCCATGGCGCCTCCTGCTGCGTCCGCCAGATGCGTTTTGGCGTCCTCTGCTGCCTCTCCCATGGCATTGTTTTCTGTATCCGTATTGGGCAGGAGGGCACCCAACCCAGCCCCGATGGCGAGACCAAGCCCCGCCAGAACAAGCGGCTGCTCTTTGCAGAAGGCCATGAATCGTTGACTGACTGACGCCGTGCTGGATGCAAGATTCTGCGATACGCGGGCAGCCTGCTGCGCGGTGTCCGACACGGCGTCAGTCACGTCGTAATATGTCCGCCGAGCCGTATCTCGACCCTGCTCCGCGCCATCTTTCAGATATCCGCCAGCGGCCGAGAGCGATCCGCCGACCGCCTGGGCTCCATTGCGCACACCGGCAGCGGCGGTGCTCGCGAGACTGGATGCTTTGTCCGCCGTCGAACTGGCCTTGCTTTCGACCCCGCCCCAGTCCGGCGGGGAGACCCGGTCTCGGGCTTCGGCGGCTTTGCTGTCCCGTGTAGCGATATCGTGGTGGCTAGATGGACCTTTGCTGGCAGCAAACATCATCCACGCCATGCCGGCGCCCATCAGCACCAGGGGAACAGGATTGGCCATGGCTTGAGAGCGCAAATTGCCAGCAAACTCGCCGGCCGCTCCCGTCCTTGTATAGTCCATCACCTCGTCAAGAATCTGCCCGACGCTCATCCGCGTCCGCAGCTGATCCAGTGTGCCGGTGAGTTCGCCGCGGGCGAACTCCGCTTCTTGCTCAAGTTGGTCGGTGTGCGTCATGGCTGGGCCTCATCTGTTCCTGGGCGACACGGGCGTCCTGCTGAAGCTGGTGAATGGTCTTGTCGGGCATCACTTGTTCCACCCGGAGGCGGGATGCTCCGACGAGAAGGAACAGGAGCCCGATGACGAGCACGAGACCGCCGAGCAAGGCACCGCCCGTTACCGGATCGATCCCCTGGCGGGTCATGAGTTCTATGGCGGTCTGCATGAGGATCACGAGCGCCGGGATCAGCAGGACTGCGCCGCCGACGAGAAAGGACAAGCCGTTGGCCGCCTTCGCGATGTTTCCGGAAATCTCAGCCCGTGCGAGCCGCCCCTCCTTGCTGAGCAACGTGGTGAACTGCCCGCAGGCATCAAGCATCAAGCTCGGGATGGATCTTGCGTCGGTCTGCATCACGGCCTCCCCAGCTCACGGGCCGGGGCGGGTGCGGAACTCTTCAGAAACCGCGTGAGGGCGAAGCCAGCGACAACGGCGCCGCCAAAGAGAACAAGGGGACGACCCCGTGTGAGGTTCTCCATGTCGCCGAGCAATTGCTCTACGCTGCGCCCCTTCAAAGCGGCGGCGGCGCGCTCAAGCTGTTCGGCGGCGCTATCAATATAGGAGGCGCCCATGGGCATCTCTTCTTCGAGGGAACGGGCGGCTCCTCGGATTGCGTCCGCGAAGCCATCAATCCGCTCGGCGCCCTGCTCTTTCTTCTCATCGGCGAATTGATGCGCTTGTTGCTTCAGGCTTGATGAATCCATGGCCGCGCTCCGGCTACAGGTGAAATTTAGAGGCATTTTCCACCTAGAAAACGAACAACAAGAGTGAACGTTCCGTCACGACGAAATCTAATGGGCAGCGCCTAGCTTACGAATAAGCTCTATCATTTTCATGGAGGTATTGGGAGATTAGAAGCTTAGCAGGGCTTGGGCGCCGCAATATGCCGTCTGGGTCAACCCCCAGTTTGGCTCGCCTACGGGGAGCGGTAATTAAAATAATTATGTCTTACAATCTGAGTAATCAGATGATTATATTGTGATACTATAGAATATCTGTGCCGATGTCTTGCCGAAGGATCGACTCAAATAAGGGGAGCCATTCAATCCAAAACGCCAGGGCTGCTCCCTAGCTTTGGTGATACCGATGCGAGGGCCAACGACGATCTCCGGCTTCTCAGCGCGATCCCTGAACTCGAATGGTGATCGGTCGAGCGGAAGGCCGTCGTGGACGCCCGATATCCCCAGCGCTTGGGTGAGGCGCCCCGGTCCGCTGCAAAGATCGATGGATGTGCCGCGACGAGCCTGCATGAGCTCGGCGCCGAATTCCGGAGCGAGGGCGCGTACAAGTACGGCACCGTGCTCCTCGGCAACGACATTGAAGCACCAATGCAGGCCGTAGGACCGATAGACATAGGCATGGCCGGAGGCGCCGAACATGGAGCCATTGGTTTTCATCTGTCCTCGGAAACTGTGTGAAGCGGCATCGTCCCGCAGATAGGCCTCAACCTCCACGATTGTCCCACCGACACCATCGACAAGCAGCGTCATTCCGATCAGGCGCGGCGCCAGTTCCAGCGCATTCCCCGCAAACAGCCCCATTTCCGCGGCGCCTCCTCGTCGTGAATGTAACCAAACGGGCGCTTCGGCGTTTCGCTCAAGTGCCGCCGTAGCATTTACCTCAATAATTGCCGCGACCAGTCAGGATTTTAGAGTGATGGACCTGGACACGACAAATGACGACGGTGTTTTCGACTGCCTGATCATCGGTGGCGGCGTGGCCGGACTGACAGCTGCGACCTATCTCGGGAGGTTTCGCCGTCGGACTATCGTTATCGATGCCGGAGAAAGCCGTGCGAAGTGGATTCCCGTCACCCGCAACTGTCCCGGCTTTCCGGATGGGGTCACCGGACCCTACCTGCTCGAGCGACTGCGGCAGCAGGCCGTAAAGTATGGTGCGGTGCTTCTCGATGACACGGTGCACGATCTTTGCCGGGCCGAAAATGCATTTACGGCAATCGCGTCATTTCCCATCCGGGCGCGCTCCGTGGTGATGGCGACGGGCATCGTCGATGCGCTTCCCGACAGTCCGGACGTGCCGGCAATGCTCAAGGCTGGCACCCTGCGGCTCTGCCCGATATGCGACGGCTACGAGGTGATCGATAAGCGTGTGGCCGTGATGGGGACCCTTGAGGCCGCGGCAAAGAAGGCACTGTCCATGCGAACCTACAGCCGCGATGTCACCGTGCTCGCGACGGACGCAGCAACTGACCCTGACTTGCGCACCCAGCTTACGAATGCCGGGATTCAGCTGGCAGTCTGCGCAACAGATCCGATCCGACCAGATGGCACAAGGGCAAGCGTCACGCTGGCCAACGGCAGGACGCTCACGTTCGATACAATTTACCCGGCGATGGGATGCACGATCCGGTCAACACTCGCCATAGGGTTGGGGGCGGAGTGCGACGACGCCGGCAACCTCATTGTGGATTCACACCAGCGCACCGCCATCCCCGGCCTCTATGCTGCCGGTGATGTCGTCAACGAGATCAACCAGATCGCTGTGGCATTCGGACATGCCGCTATCGCTGCAAGCGACATCCATAACTTCCTCCAGGCAAGCGACAGGGCTGAGATGATCAGCCCTGCAGCGCGCATTCCAGCGCTCTAGAGGCGTCATGATCAGGCGTGATCTCGGGAATTGCGAGGGTCGTCCCCTGGCAAATTCCCCAGAATTGTGAGATCTGCCTCGTCGATGAAATGCCGATGTCGAGCATATAATCACCGGCCGCTTCGCCCCCCTGTCCCGAGGCAACGTCCAACGGAGCACCATGCCCCATATCGGGGATGATAAACTGCTCGATCAATTCGCGGCCGTCCCCGTTGCACCAGACGCGGCGCGTAAAACCGGACACTTCGTCCGTTCGGGTCGGAGATCGGCAAAGGTCGTGAGCCGTCTGCCATTGCCTGACGATGGCGTCAGCATTTGAAGGGGAGACGACCCTGTCGTGGCTGCCTTGCCATACCGATATGCTGGGGCGTCCCTCGGGGTGATTTTTCGGCATTTTCAATGGCTTGTCCAAGTAGGCCTCCCATGGGAGTTCCCACCCTTGCATGAGCCAGTATGCACCGAGCAGCGTGTTCGCTCGGCCATATGGGAGGCCGGCAATAATCGCCGCACCTGCAAAAACGTCTGGATAAACGGCGAGGATTGCGGAGGTCATCGCGCCTCCAGCGGAGAGGCCAGTAATATAGATCTTCGATAGATCAACGGCGTTCTCTAATGAGACTTTTTGGATCATCTGCCGGATGGATTTCGCTTCGAAATCGCCCTGATCTAAGTCAGCCATCCGAAACCAATTGAAGGCAAGTGTGCGATTGTTGGATTTTTGCTGTTCCGGGAACAGGACAATGAAGCGATACTCTTCGGCTAGTTCAGACCATCCGGATCCGCGATTATAGCTCTCTGCAGTCTGATCGCAGCCATGGAGGACGACCACAAGCGGGGAGTCTTTCTCCAGACCGGTCGGGATGTAAATATAGGAACCCAGACAACCTGGATTTGATCCAAAGTCGACGAGTTCTGTAAGCTGTTTAGTTTCGTTCTGTATGTGTAACATATGGTCCTACGCTTCTATAAAACCTTTGTAGTAACGCATAGAATCCCATAATGTTGCATCGCACAATAATATTATAATGACTAAACGCGCCCATGACGATCAGCTGGCACTGCGGTCGGAAGGCCGTGATACATCCAAAGAGGGGCCCGCAAACCTCCCAGTTATTTTGACGGAATATTCGCTGCATGATCTGCGCTTTCAAACCCCACAAGCCGCCGGCTTTCTTCATCCCACAAGGTCAACCTGACACAGCTAAAGCTTTGCCACAGAGTCAGGCGCCCGATGTCCCGAAGTTCGGGATGGTCGCGGAGGACTTCCGGCAAGCGGTAGAAGGGAATGCGACTGCAGAGGTGGTGCACGTGGTGCATACCGATATTGGCGGTGAACCAACGCAGGGGCGCCGGCAGGTCATAGTGCGAGCTGCCATGCAGGGCGGCTTCGTGAAAGCTCCAGCTGTCATCGCCCGCCCAATGCGTTCCCTCGAACTGGTGCTGGACGTAGAAGAGCCAGACCCCCGCGGCGGCGGCGAGCGCTACGATGGGTAAATGGACCAGGATGAACGACCAGAATCCGACCATATAGATGATTGCGGCGGCCACCAGCGTCACGGCGAGATTGGTGGCCATTGTGCTGGTCCAAGGTCGCCATCCCCCACGCAGGGCGCCGAGGGGCAGCCTGCTTTGCAGCAGGAACACATAGATCGGGCCCAGGCCGAACATCACCAAGGGGTGCCGATACATGCGGTAGCGGGCGCGGCCCCAACGCGTCAAGGCGCGATACTCCCGGACCGTCAGTGTGTCGATGTCGCCTATGCCACGATGATCGAGATTGCCCGAGCTGGAATGGTGGACCGCGTGACTGCGCTTCCAATGATCGTAGGGCGTCAGGGTCAGAATGCCGACGATACGGCCCGTCCAGTCATTGCTATGCCGGCTCGGAAAGAAAGAGCCATGCCCACAATCGTGCTGGATCATGAAAAGGCGAACCAGAAGACCAGCCGCCGGCAACAGCACGGCACCGTAAAGCCAAACCTGGTCAAGCTTCAGGGCAGCCAGCATCAGGCCCCATGCAAGGGCGAAGGGAAACAGAGTGACGATAAGTTCGAAGGTGCTGCGTCGGAATGAGCATTGCCGATAATGGGCCAGTTTCCGCATCCAAGCGATGGCATCGAGGTGTGAAGCTGCGGCCGGTTTCGACGACGTTGCATTTGGCAGGGACTCGTGAGTGCGCATTATTGGACCGGATCCTGAAGCAAGACAGAGCCGCTAGCGAGGGCGCTCGACTAGACCTCGCTATGGAGACATGGCGGCGGCAGGAGGGAGAAAGTGTTTTCTCGCCGTGGATCAAATGTATCCGATTAAGTAATACCTGCGTACAACATGGGTTATAAAGTTGTATATAAATAATACTGCTAAGCTTTGCGATTCATCGTGAGCGCAAGCAGGCACGCATCAGCGTGCTACATCGTGCATCAGGCTTGCGCTGATCGATTTGAGAAGAGTAAGCGACTTCTCCATCGTGGCGGGTGAGTCACCAAGATCTGCACCAATTTCCGCCTTCACCTCTGTCGCGACACCCACGATCTCGACTGCGTCCTCCGCACTGATCAGTGCACGCGCAATCAAGGCATGAATCAGACTCTCCACCAGCAGCAACGCGGCTTGGCCGTGAGCGTCGGGTTCTGATCGCTGAGCGGCAGCGCGGGCGGGATCCTTGTTGGAGATTCCCTCGGCCATGGGCGTAGCTCCATTCAGGCGAGAGCGCTTCGTCTCTCAGCCGCCGGAGCCTGAAAACGGGCCGACGATGGTTGGAGCTTAGCACGGCGTGTGAGCCCTGCTATCATCCATATCAACATTCTACTATAACTTTAAACAATATTAAAAAATATTGCCGCATGAGAGTGTGGCGAGATGGACAACCGCTTCATCGAGAAGCTCGCTGGCTTTGGTCAGTTGGGCGAGGATGACATCGCAGCATTGGGAGCGGCAACCTCCCGGCCGCAACAGGTTGCGGCTCGGCGCGACCTGATCCGGGAAGGCGACCGTCCTGGCCCTGTTTTCGTTATCCTCGAAGGATGGGCCTATCGTTATAAGATCTTGCCGAGCGGCACGCGGCAAGTGCTGGCATTCCTAATGCCGGGCGATTGCTGCGACCATCATGTGGGTCTGCTCGCGGAGATGGACCACAGCATTCAGACCATCACGCCCGCTCTTGTCGCGACCATCGATCGGGCTGAGATGGACCTGCTGATGGACAATCGCCGAGCGATAGCAAAAGCGATCTATGTGGCGCAGCTCATCGATGAGGGCACGATGCGCGCGTGGATCACAAGCATGGGACGTCGCACGAGCATTGAGCGCGTCGCACATCTGATGTGCGAGCTGTATCTCAGGGCTCGCAACATCGGACTGACACACGAACCCAGGCTCACGCTCCCGTTGTCTCAGCTGTTGATCGCGGACTCGCTGGGAATGACCCCGGTCCATCTGAACCGCGTCCTGAAGGAGCTGCGCTTAGGCGGAGCCATGACCTTGCAACGTGGATGTCTGCTCATCGATGATCCGGCCAGGCTGGTGCAGATTGCCGGCTTTGACGAGAATTACCTGCATCGGCGACTGCGGCACGCTGCCTGACACCGCTTTGACGCTCGAACTCGGTACCAATGACCTGGGTGCTCTCCGCCCACGTGCTATCGGCGGTCAATTGATCACCGGGTCGTTGGCAGGTGGGCTGCTCGCATGGAGGTCGTGGCCGGCCAAGCGTGGGACTGACAAGCTGATTTTGCGATACGTTGCGAGCGCCTGTCCGACGACCTGATCCATATTGTAATAGCGGTAGGTCGCCAATCGCCCGACGAACCAAACATTGGGAGTATTTCGCGCAAGCTCTTCATAGAGCTGGTAGCGCGCCTGATTTTCCGCTCGTGGAACAGGGTAGTAAGGATCGCCGCTCGCGCTTGGATATTCAAATGTCAGGGCCGTCATCGGATGTTCTTGTCCGGTGAGGTGCTTGTATTCTGTCACACGCGTGTAGTCTTCCGTCTGCGGGAAGTTTACGACTCCTACTGGCTGATACCATTCGCAGGCGCGTGTGACATGCTCGAATTGCAGCGATCTGTAGGGTAGCGGTCCAAAGCAGCTTCCGAAATATTCATCGATCTGCCCCGTGTATATTATTCGATCATATTCTACAATGCTAGAGATATCAGCATAGTCAGTGTCTAGCATAACGGTGATATTCGGATGGTCGAGCATCCGCCCGAACAAGCACGTATAGCCGTTCTTGGGCATGACTTGATATGTATCTGTAAAATAACGATCATCGGTATTAACACGCGTCGGCACGCGTGCAGTAACGGATTTGTCGAGTTCGCTGGGATCCAGGCCCCATTGCTTTCGTGTGTAACCGCGGAATATTTTCTCGTAGAGCTCTCGTCCGATTTTACTGATAACAACGTCTTCGGATGTTTGAATGGAGGGCCGTGCCTCTGCTCGCAAAGCCAGCCAATCTTCCGCTTCAGCGTCCGTCTTCAAATCACACCCGTATAGCAGGTTTATCGTCGTGCGATTTATCGGGACAGGAACCCGTTGTCCGTCCACCTCAGCAAGAACGCGATGGCTGTATTCACGCCACTCCGTAAATCGGGAGAGATAACGGAATATCTCAGCGCTGTTGGTGTGGAAGATGTGCGGGCCGTACTTGTGAACGAGAAGGCCGGCGTCATTATAGTAATCATAAGCGTTGCCTCCAATGTGAGGCCTGCGATCGATGACAAGGACACGGTCTCCACGTTCGACGGCGAGCCGCTCCGCCAGCACGCTGCCTGCAAATCCCGCTCCGACAATCAGCCAATCGAACATGAAGAGTTCCTCAGTCGCCAGAGGGAGAGCCCAATGAAGCGCGCGGTATATGCTATAAGAGAAAGCAAGTCGGAAGGTGATTGGATTCCGATGTTATGTTCGAGGCTAAAGCCCGGGGATATTATAATTGTTCCCGAAAGGAATAATCATAATTAAACAATTTCATTAACATAGGTAATGTACGGATGCTGCCGTTCATGTGTCATATTCAGCGGCGGGGCTCTCTTCTCCAGATGTAAATATCCGGAAAAGAGGCCAAATTGAAGCGAGCTGTGCAAGGGAGCAACGAGTCCTGCCCGGCTCACGCTTGGATGTGAGTAAAATGACACTTCATCGTAGCATTGCGGCCCTACCGGATTTAATCTGCTTCTCACATCTAAGGTGGGATTTCGTTTATCAGCGGCCGCAGCATCTGATGTCTCGAGCCGTAAAATACTTTCAGGTCTTCTTCATTGAAGAGCCCGTGTTTCGACAAGCGGAGGGCGCGCACCTGGAGATTAAGGTGACAGACGAGGGCGTCACGGTGGTGGTGCCGGTCCTTGATGAGGCTTGCGACAGATCCGAGGCCGTCAGCCACGTGCGTGACCTCCTGGAAACGCTTTTGGAAGATCGCGATTCACTGGGCCGCGTCCTCTGGTATTATACGGCCCAGGCGGTATGCATCAGTCGAGATCTTGCCGCTGATGTGGTCGTGTATGACAACATGGACGAGCTATCCGCGTTCCTGGGGGCCTCTCCGGAATTGATCACCTTGGAGGAGGAGCTATTTGCCCGTGCTGACCTGGTCTTCACCGGCGGGATGAGCCTCTACGAGGCCAAGCGTCATCGACATGCGAACATCCATCCCTTTCCTTCAAGCATCGATGCGCCTCATTTCTCCACGGCCCGGCTTGGATTGACTGCACCGGACGATCAGCGATTGATCCCTCATCCGCGCATCGGTTTCTTTGGCGTGATCGACGAGAGAATGGATGTCGATCTGGTCTCGCAAGTGGCGGATCTCAGGCCTGACTGGCATTTCGTCATGATTGGCCCGGTCGTGAAAATTGAACCGGCGGATCTACCGCGGCGCCCGAATATTCATTGGCTCGGCATGAAGCGCTATGCGGAGCTTCCGGAGTATCTTTCGGGATGGGACTGCGGCTTCATGCCATTCGCACAGAACGCCGCAACGCGCTTCATAAGCCCGACAAAAACCCCGGAATTTCTGGCTGCCGGCCTCCGCGTCGTCTCGACGCCAATTCCGGATGTCGTTGCCCCGTACGGCGAGAGGGGGCTTGTCCAGATTGCCCGCAACGCCGCTGAAGTCGTGGCGTCAATCCATAGCCTGCTTCCATCACAAAGATCCGGGGCCGGTTCTACGAAGTGGGCGCGGGCCGTGGATCAGCATCTGGCACTCAGCTCCTGGGATAAGACCTGGGCGGCCATGAATGCGCAGATCAATGCGATAACCGATGAAACCGAGACTGCGGCGATACCTGTGCCTGCTCTCGGTTTTGCTTTGCAGTGAGTGAGGAGGGGCTCTTCGCGTCTTCTTTGGGCAACGGAGCAGGTCGCAAGTGCGCAAGCCTTGATGCTCGCCCGGCAGCACGTGGGGAGCACATGGATTTTGCAAGCTACTTCATGGGCGGCTTTGAATGCTCGACACATCGAAAATTGGACGGGACGCAACTCGACATGCTTTGCGCCACGCACCATGACGCATTGGCGGAGCGTGATTATCGGCAGCTCCGCGCGCTTGGCATGTCAACCATACGCGATGGCGTGAGGTGGCATCTCATAGAGCGGGAGCCGGGCATCTACGATTGGAGCAGCTTCCTCCCGATGCTCCAGGCGGCGGCGCGTGCCGAAGTGCAGGTTATCTGGGATTTATGCCATTACGGCTGGCCATCCAGCATCGATATCTGGTCCGCGGAATTCGTGCGTCGCTTCGGTGCTTTCGCGCGCGAGCTGGCGCGCCTCGTGCAGTCGGAAACCAAAGAGCCGCCGTGGTTCTGCCCCGTGAACGAGATGTCCTTCTGGTCCTGGGCTGGCGGCGAAGTCGCCCACATGGCGCCGGCGGGCGTCTTACGAGGCCGTGAACTCAAACGCCAGTTGGTTCGGGCATCGCTTGCTGCGCGCGCCGAGATTTTGTCGGTCATACCCACGGCGCGCTTCCTCCATGCTGAGCCCCTTATCCACGTCGCGGGTGGAACCGAGACAGAAGCCGACATGGCCGAAGCGGAGGCGTTCCGGCTCTCCCAGTACGAGGCATGCGATATGCTCGACGGCCGCCTCGAACCGGAGCTGGGGGGCCATCCGGATGTCCTGGATGTGGTTGGCGTCAACTTCTATCCCCATAACGAGTGGGCGATTGGCACCGGAGCGATCCCCCTTGGAAACCATGGCTATCGCGCCTTGAGCGACATGCTCGCTGAAGTGTATTGGCGTTATGGGAAGAGCCTCGTCATCGCCGAGACGGGAGCGGAGGGAGGCGCGCGTGCCGCCTGGCTGCATTATGTTTGCGACGAAGTCGCAATCGCCTCCCGGGTGGGCGTGCCGATCCTTGGGATTTGCCTCTATCCCATCACCGCCTATCCCGGCTGGGAAAACGGCCGCTCCTGTCCCGTGGGAATACTGGGAGCTGTGGACTCTCAAGGGTATCGGCCCATCTACACACCGCTCGCCCAAGAGCTGCGCCGCCAACAGGGGGCGATGCGCTTAAGTACTGCTTCTGAGCCGGATGCCTCATCCAATTGGTGAGTCGATGGTCAGCTATTTCTGACAAAAAATTAGATGAGTGCAAGATCGTCCCCCCGTCTATGACCTGTCTGGCCCAAGGTTGCTTAGATTATATTTTGCAACTCACGGAACGCATCAGGTGCGGGTGTGTTGACTTCGGTCCACCGGAGAATTTGCCATGTTTTTAAGAGTAGACAAGCTCCAGATTGAGCTTCCAGCTCCTTCTGAGCAAGACCCGAATGCAGCTGCGGCTCTGCAGGAACTTCTCGGCGGAAAATACGGAGAAATGTCAACGCTGGGAAACTACCTGTTCCAGAGCTTCAACTTTCGAAGTAAGCAGAAACTTCGCTCTTTCTATAGTCTCGTGGCGTGCATTACCGCCGAAGAACTTGGGCATGTCGAGCTGGTGAGCAATGGCGTGGCCATGCTGAACAATGGCCCCGACAGCGATATGGATGAACTGCCCGGTGGTGACATCTCCGGCGCGCCCTTTGAGGGCATGAGTGACATCCGGCTCGCAGCCTCATTCTTCTCCAACGCGGGCGGTGCCACGCCCGTGAACAGCAACGGGGCATCGTGGAATAACGACTTCATCACAACCACCGGGAACGTGATCTTCGACCTGCTACATAACTTCCATCTGGAATGCGGCGCGCGACTGCACAAGCTGAGAGTCTACGAGTCCCTGACAGATCCCACTGGGCGGGAGGTGTGTGGCTATTTGCTAGTGCGCGGCTCCGTTCACGCGCATGCCTACGCTCTGGCGCTGAAGAAACTTACCGGAGTCGAGATCGAAAAGATGCTGCCGGTCCCCAACATCCCGCTTGGGAATATTCCGGAGTGTCAGAAGTATCTGGAGGAGGGATCCCATCGTCGGCTCTACACTTTCAGTCCGGACGATTACCGGGAAATTTCCGGCATCTGGGGCAGGGGAGAGATGGCTTTGCCGGATGATCCGCCCGGTGAGCTTACGGTCGTCGAAGGCATGCCCGATGGCGGCAAGATCCACCAGTTAACGGGCGTCCCATCGGCGTTCACACCGGATTACGCCCCAGAAGAAATGCTCGAGATCGCCGCAAGGCTTTATAAAGCGTCGCGGTAGTCGCTGAAGGAAGTGGGCCTTCGCCGAGGTGGAGGCCCACACGCATCGATCGCTCAAACGAGCCGTCTGGCACGCGCAAGAACCTTGTCCTTCGCTCCCCGGAGCGGCGGTCCACGCGGGGGCCGCGGGTAAGTGGGACCGTAAAGGAAGCGATCGGGCAGTGGTGAGCGCTAAGTAAAAGCCCGCTGTCGTGGGCGACGGCGGGTGGTCCCAGGCGGAACATCGAGGTGCAGGATACGTTGTTCTCGCGCATGGCTTTGAGGTCGCGACATGAACCGAATTCATCGTTTTGAACAGCGCCGGATATCTGAAGACGCGTTGGTGCGGATGCGCCGCTCGGCGGAAAAGCGCAGAGGACTCCTGTTCATGGGCCATCTCACGGAGCCGCAGATTTCGAAGGGGCGCCAAGATGCCTTCCTTCGCCCGCCAGGCATGATGGTTGAGGCCACTGCCTTATAAGCCGGAACCTAATCATGCAGGGCGGGTTGGACGAGGGGGCCACATAAGGACATTCTCCCATGGGCAGCACCAACGACAAGATCAAAGGCTCAACAAACGAAGTTATCGGCAACGCCAAGCAGGGTGTTGGCAAGGCTGTCGGCAATGATCGCATGGAAGCCGAGGGCAAGATGCAGGAAGTGAAGGGTGAGGGGCAAAAGGCCATGGGCAAGGCTAAGGAAGCCGTGAAGGATACGGTAAACCGCAAGCTCTGACCGCTCGCTCTGGATCAGTCGAAGGCCGCCTGCGGGCGGCCTTTTTGCATGGGCCGAACGAAACACTAGATGTTGGGATGCCTACCGCTCCGTGGTGAAGCGGGGTGCCTCCCGGCGACGAACGAAAGCCGGGGGCGGAGCGTTGTCTCCGCATAAGGCAATCGGCCTTACCTGCCTTGATGGGGACTACGAATGGTCAGAGACAAAGAAGCAGACCTCGATGATGCTCTCGAAAACTCATTCCCTGCGAGCGATCCTCCGGCGGCGACCAATCCCAGCAGATTTACAGGTCCGGAAGTGGCCCATGAGGCGCATACGGGCACTGCAGTAGATGCCCGTATCCGGCAGAAGGCATACGAGCTTTGGATTGCGGAAGGCCGGCCCGAAGGGCGCGCGGAGGCGCATTGGAAAAACGCATCCGAAATCGTCGCGGCGGAAGGATAGAGGCAAAGAGGCCGCGCCGGCGTAGCATTGCTGACGCCGGGGTGGGCCTGCCTCCTGGATGATGATCGTGGAAGGCGTTTGCTCCGGTGGCGCACGACGCAACATGCGGAAGAGCGGTCAGCGGACGAGGGAGGGAGGCCATGGTAAAGACAGCGCCTATCCGGATGATCGGTACCAGAACTGGATCGACCAAGTCGATCCACCGAGGGAGAAGCTCAAAGCTCTCGCCGGCGCTGTCGACCACGCGCGGCATTATCAGGGCGGAGGAACCACCGGCGAAGTCGGAGGTGATCGCCCGGCGGAGGTGTCCGCTACTCCGCTGGGGCCTATCGATGGCCGCGGACCACATCCCCGGTGAAAATCCCGAGGATCGCGGCGAATCCCATTGAAACGACGACCTGATCTATCCAATTCAGCTCGCCCGTCCCCTCACGTGTTTTAAGACATTGCGTGACGCTGGCCGGCTTCTGTCCGGGAGATAACCAACATGGTCCAATTACCCCCACTTCAGCTCGCGGGGACAGAAATAAGCGCTATTATCTGCCACATTTCTCGAACGACTACTTCCCGGTGTGGGCGTCTTGGCCCTCTCTGCTGAGAGTGAAGTTCGCCGTCGTGACGGTCGGGCCACCGGGCTCTACGGCATCGCGGACGGTGAAACTGAAATTTCCCTGGCCGGTATTGCGGATAATCATGGTCGCGTCACTGTCGCCGTTAACTGGCTTGGGCCACTTCACGGCCAGCACGAGCGCATCGCCCGCCCGCATGCCATTCAGCGCCGCTGGAGGATCACCCCCGGTGATGTAGACGCCGCTGTAGCGATTGGAGCGCGGATCGTACTTGAGATCGGCCGACAGATCGCGACTGAGAACCAGTGCGCTACACTTGCCGCCGAGCGAAAGGGTATGCGGGCTGGAATTGCCATTGGCTACGCAGTCGAGCGGGACGCTGGGTGCCTTGGCCGTCGGTTTCATGGAGCCGCCGCCGGTCCACTTTCCCTCGAAGCGCGAGAGGAAGTTTGCCTCGTCCGCCATGGCGGAGACCGAAGACGTGAGAATAGTAGTCATGAGAAGCGCCGCAGCGAGCGGCGCCCATATGCGTATACGCATGGTTCGCCTCCGGAAGAATTTTGATTGTAGTGCTGCACTGAACCAACGCGCCTAGTCTGGCCCTGTTCCTTAATGTGTCTAATATGCTTCAGCGGGTCAGCGGCTCCTCTTTCATCTGGGTGCCTCGATAAGCTTCTCGAACGCCTTCGGGCACGTACGGCTAGTCCCAGTGGGGAAAAGTGCCTTCTCGCGCTTAGCCTTCCCCCAAGCTTTGCCGTAAGATTTTCAAAGGAAAGAATGGCAACTCCTGCTATCAGGTGAAGCGAACCTGATGCGGTTGAAAGAGATTTCGATGAACGAGCGAACGAGCGATCTGACAGATCGTGATGCCGACGCGGAAGCTGCTAAAATTTCAACCGGTAGCGGGGGCTTGGACGACGTTCTAGGTGGTGGCTTTGATCCCGAACGTATGTACCTCTACGAAGGGCGTCCCGGCTCGGGGAAGACAACGCTCGCGCTGCAGTTTCTGCTTGAAGGTGTGCGGCGCGGAGAAAGAGCGCTCTACATTACGCTTTCGGAGACGGAACGCGAACTGCGCCTTGTCGCCAAGCGTCACGGATGGTCCCTGGACGGCATTAGCGTGTTTGAACTCGTTCCGCCCGAAACCAGCCTGGATCCGAGCCAGGAACTCACCGTCCTCCACCCGGCCGAGATGGAGTTGAGCGAGACGAGCCGACTTATCTTCGACAAGGTGGAAGGGCTGAATCCCAATCGTATCGTCATTGACAGTCTCTCTGAGCTGCGTCTCCTGGCCCAAAGTCCATTGCGCTATCGGCGGCAGATTTTGGCCCTGAAGCACTTCTTCTCCGGTCGCCAATCCACTGTCGTCCTGCTCGATGACCTGACCGCACATCAGAACGATCTCCAGCTTCATTCAATTGCACATGGAGTGGTGCTGCTGGAGCAATTGGCGATCGACTATGGTGCGGAACGCCGCCGGATGCGCGTGGTCAAGATGCGCGGCATCCCTTTCAAGGGCGGCTTTCATGATTTCACCATCGAGCGCGGGGGACTGGAGATTTACCCGCGCTTGGTGGCTGCGGAGCATCATAAGGAGTTCGAGGGCGACTTTGTCGCGAGTGGCAACGCGGAACTCGATGCCCTGTTGGGCGGTGGATTGGAACGTGGAACTAATGCGCTTCTGATCGGAGCGGCCGGGGTCGGCAAATCATCCATCGCGATCACCTACGCGATCGCAGCCGCTGAGCGTGGTGAACGGGCAATCATCTTTGCGTTCGATGAAGGCAAAGGCACGATCAATGCCCGCGCCAAGACGCTTGGCCTCGGGTTGGAGGCTGCGCTTGCGAGTGGAGCAATTCGCATCGAACAGATCGACCTGGCCTGCCGCCGGTTTTGTGGACACCAGGTTAAGCTAATTTAGCTCGCTCCTCGAACTCGATCGGGCTCAGATAGCCTAGCGTCGAGTGCCTGCGTCGGCGATTGTAGAAGCGCTCGATGTAGTC
>NZ_JBDZDT010000015.1:0-52428 GCF_040049275.1 Aquabacter albus
CGTTCCCCAACGTGGCGGTGACGGCGAACCAGGTCGCCACCGCGGGCGCGGTGGAGGCGCTCGGGCAGGGCAATGCGCTCTACAATGCCGTGGTGTCACAGACGAGCGTCGCGGGCGCCCAGCAGGCGTTCAACGCCCTGTCCGGCGAGGTCTATCCCTCGGCCCTGTCGATCTTCCAGAACGAGAGCCTGATCCTGCGCCGGGCGGTGCTGGACCGGGCGCGGGTGCCGGTGGCAACCCCGACCAGCGCGCCGCTCGCTTATGCCGCCAAGGCTGCTGCCGGCCCGTTCAGCGCCGGCAGCGACGTGGTGACGGTGCCCGGCACTCCCAACGCCTTCTGGGCCCAGGGCTTCGGCGCCTGGGGGCAGATCGACGGCAACGGCAATGCCGCCACCATCTCCGGCAACACGTCCGGCGTGTTCGTGGGCTATGACCGCACCTTCTCCCCCGGCCTGGGCGACTGGCGGCTGGGCTTTGCGGCGGGATACTCCGCCTCCAGCTATCAGGTGGATGCCCGCTCCTCCTCCTTCTCCAGCGACAATGCCCATGTGGCGCTCTATGGCGGCGGCACGGTCGGGGCATGGGGGCTGCGCTTCGGCGGGGCCTATAGCTGGGCCGACATGAGCGCCAGCCGCACCGTCGTCTTCCCCGGCCTCTTCAACCAGCTCACCGCCGACACCACCGCCCGCACGGGCCAGGTGTTCGGCGAGGTGGGCTATGCCCTCTCCTTCGCCTCCGTGGGACTGGAGCCGTTCGCGGGCCTGGCTTACGTGAACGTGGACCTGGACGACTTCTCGGAGACGGGCGGCCCGTCCGCGCTGACCTCCTCTGGGGCGAGCGAGGGCGTGACCTATTCCACCCTGGGCGCCCGCATCAGCGTCCCTCTGGCGCTCGGCACCATCGCCACGAGCTTCAAGGGCACGCTGGCGTGGCAGCACGCCTTCGGCGACACGGCGCCAGAAGCACTGTTCGCCTTCGGCCCCGGCGCCCAGCCCTTCGCCATCTCCGGCGCCCCCATCGCCGCCGACGCGGCCCTGGTGGAAGCCGGCCTCGACATGGCGTTCACCGCCACCACCACCCTGTCCGTCTTCTATGCCGGCCAACTCGCCGAGACCGACACCAACAACATGGTCAAGGGAAGTTTTGCGATCAGGTTCTGAGGCGGTTCGCACGCACGATCAGCCCCGCCGGCTCACCGCCGCGCGGGGCTTTTTTGTTTTCAGCGCCCCAGCCGCGGCACTATCCAGACCAGCCCGCCGCAGCACGCGAGCGTGAGCGCCGTGACAGCGACACAGCCAAACAGCTCAATCTCGGCCATGGTCCATTATAGCGTGGAACTCGCGGCTCGCGGCCGGGTTGTGCGGTCGGCGGGGCTTCCCCGCTTCCCAATCCCCTTTGCCCCACCGCTCTTTATGAGTGTGCGGCGCTTTTCAACCCTGCGATGTGGCGCACGCGCTGGATGTTCCGGCCACGTAGTTACGGAAGCGATGCTCAAGGAAGACATCCCGATGGCTACCTCCGAGCCGGTCTGGTCCGTTCACCCGAAGGCGATGCCTGTCATCCTTACGACAATGGATGAGGTAGAGATGTGGATGAGCGCCCCGTGGGCCGAGGCGCAAGCGCTCCAGCGCCCGTTGCCACCCGACATGCTTCAGGTCGTGGCCAGGGGAACGAAGCAGGATGGGCTCGAACCAGAGGTGCACGTTCCCTGATGCAATCGTCGAACGTTCAGCAGATCAGCTTCGTCGTCGTCGTCGTCGTCGTCACGGCAGCCTTCTTCTGGCTGCTTCTCCCATTCTTCGGTGCGGTCCTATGGGCCGTGATCCTGGCCATCCTGTTCAACCCGCTCCAGCGCTGGCTCCTGGGCATGTTCAACGGACGGCGAAATCTCGCCGCCGGGTTGAGCGTCCTGGCATGCATCTGCATCGTCGTCATACCGGGATCGATGATCCTCGCATCGCTCGCACAGGAAGCGACCGGGCTTTACCATCGAATTTCGACGCGGGAGTTCGATCCGGGAGACATCTTCAGCCGGATTCAGGAAGCTCTGCCCAGCTTCCTGCGAGATCTCCTTCCGACGTTCAACCTCGATAGCATGGGGGACATCGGCCAGCGCCTCGCATCGTTCCTCGGGCAAGCATCGCAAATCATTGCCTCCCGCGCGCTAAGCATCGGCCAGGGCACCGCGCAGTTCTTCATCAGCCTCGGCGTGATGCTCTACGTGCTCTTCTTTCTCTTCCGAGACGGCCGCTCGCTCGCCGCTCAAATCCGAAAGACGAGCCCGCTCAGCCCCCATCACACCGAAAGTATCCTTGGCAAATTCTCGGAAGTCTTGCAGGCGACGGTGAAGGGCAATGTCATCATCGCCATTATTCAAGGCGCGATCGGTGGTGTCGCTTTCTGGCTGCTCGGCATCAAGGGTGCCCTCCTTTGGGGTGTCTTGATGGCCATGCTGTCGCTCGTACCGGCAGTCGGCGCGTTCCTGGTGTGGGGCCCGGCCGCGGCCTATCTCCTTCTTTCCGGAGAGTACCTCAGGGGCGCGATCCTCCTTGGCGTGGGCATGTTCGTGATCGGCCTGATCGACAACATCCTGCGCCCCCCTCTGGTGGGAAAGGGAACTCGCTTGCCGGACTACGTGGTCCTCGTTTCGACGCTCGGCGGTCTGTCACTCTTCGGCGTCAACGGGTTTGTCATAGGGCCATTAATCGCCGCGTTGTTCGTCGCAGTGTGGTCCTTGTTGGCGGAAGACCGAAATCATCGCGGCGTGTGACGGGCACCGTCCCACAAGTACCGACACACAAAGCTTATCTCGACCAAGGCTTCCACCCCTTCCAAACCGCCAGCGATCGCCCTGCCATGCCCACCGTCTATCTTGCCGGTCCCGATCTCTTCCGTCCCGATGCAGCCGCCCAAGGCGAAAAGCTGAAGGCAATGCGCTGCCCACGGCCTCATCGGCATCTTCCCCCTGGACGGATCCCGGCCTTCCGACGGGCCGCTCACGATACGCGATCGATGCGTCGCCGGAATCGAGACGGCCGACGCCGTGATCGCGAACATCTCTCCTTTGAGAGGGCCGCATATGGATCCCGGGACTGCCTGGGAGCTCGGTTACGCCGAAGCTCGGGGCAAGCCGGTGTTCCTCTGGACGGTCGACCGAAGCGAACTCATCGACCGGATTCCGGGAGCCCCATCAGACAACGGATGGCGCGACGGAGACGGTCACGCTATCGAGGATTTCGGTGCGATCGAGAACCTGATGATCACAATGCCGGACACGTTCGTCTACGACGATCCGGAGAAGGCTATCCGCGCCGCCACCGAGGCCCTGTCGTATATCAAGGTGCGCCGGGGGATGCAGGTGGGCATAGCGCGGGCATTCGTGATGGCTGGCGCTGCTGCGCTCGTCGCAGGCTTGCTGGCGAACTTCTTTATTTGGAAGTGAAGCCCCGATCTGAGGAATGCGGCGAGTCCGAGTCTCGTCGGCCGGGAACGGAAGCCAGAGTTCCTTTTCCTGGCGGTCCTCGCCTTGGATCGTTATCCTTGCTCCGGACTTGAAATACGTCCGTACGTGATCATTAGTTATGCCCTACAGCCACGATGCTGCTGCGCCTAAAGCGGACGGGATGCCGAGACCTCCTCCCCACCAGTTTGAACTGTTTGATTCCGATTCTGTTTATCGGAACGCCACTTCTGCGACGCGGGTGGCACGGCGCGCGCGTACGGCGGCCACGGCTACCGAATCCGACAACGAAATAGTCGCGCGTAACTTGGAGAGCACGGGCCGCTTCCGAATTTTGCGAAAACTCGTGCCGAGGCCCATCATCTTGCGGAGCGAGAGTCCGTTTCCGCGTCTCGCGGTTCTGGTCGATACCGAGACGACCGGGCTCCAGCATCTCCACCACGAGGTAATCGAGATTGGTGCAGTCGCCTTCACCTACGATGACCAAGGCACCATCGGCGACGTCGTCGGCGTGTTCGGCGGCCTTCGGGAGCCAATCTCACCCATACCCGCCGAGATCACCCGGTTGACCGGCATCACCAATGAAATGGTTGCAGGGCAGACGATTGATCTCGCCTCCCTGGCAGAGGTGATCGAACCAGCGGACCTGATCATCGCCCACAATGCTGGCTTCGATCGTCCTTTCTGCGAAAAGCTCTGCCCTGCATTCATTCCAAAGGCATGGGCCTGTTCCGTCACCGAGATCCGGTGGGCGGACCACGGTTTCGAAGGGAGCAAGCTGGGCTACCTGGTCGGCCAAGCGGGGTTGTTTCATGACGGGCATCGCGCCACGGATGACTGCCATGCCTTGCTCGAGGTCCTCGCAAAGCCTCACGGTCCCGAAGCGATGACACCGTTCGCTGAGCTTCTCGCATCAAGCGGCCGTTCACGCGTTCGCATCTTTGCCGAGAACAGTCCTTTCGACATGAAAGAGCAATTGAAAGCCAGGGGCTATCGGTGGTCGGACGGTAGCGACGGCCGACCTCGGGCGTGGTGGGCGGAGATTGACGAAGCCGCCTATGAGGACGAACTCAGATATCTGCGGACCGACATCTATCGATGGGCGGATGCAGAACCCCTTGCCGTCAGATTGACTGCGGAGAGTCGGTTTCGGGCGACATGACTCTTCGAGATCGAAGACCGCATCATCGAGCCGATTAAGCACGGGGATTCGGGACGCCGCGCCGTCGACCGCATCGTTCCCGCCACCAGCGACTTTGTGGAGCGCCCCCATCGCGACCCCGCCCCCCCAGAACGCCTGCGCCTTCACTGCCTAAGTCCATCGGGGTCCCCAGAACGTAGGCTTGTTGCCGTCAGGCAGGACTGCTCCCATTCGAGCCACGCGGCTTCCCGCGCTTCGCCATGGATATACCAGGGGATGCGGTCAGCAATGACCCAGACCCAGCGCTCAAGACATTCCGCGCGCTCGGGAACAGCTCTCGGTCGCGCGTATGGTGTCGCTCGGCATGGCACTCTCCGTCGCTGAAACAGGCGATATGGATTCAATGGAAACAAAACGGGAACAAACGGAAATTGCGCCCGGCGCCGAGGGGCGGTGAAGATCGTTAATTCTCAAAGGTTCACTGCGGAGGCCATGCGCCCCGGCGCTGAGAACCATATGCCGCGGATCTCGAAATAGTGCATGACCACGGGATATGTCGACGCCCAGTCGCCGCCATCACACCTGCACAGCGCGCCGGGGCGAGCGGCCCACGACGCGCTTGAAGGCCGTGCTGAATGTGGCCTCCGAGCCGTAGCCCACAGTGCTCGCCACTTCCGCCACCGAACTGCCTCGTCGGCGCAAGGCGCGGTCGGCCTGGCGCATGCGTCACTCGGCGAGGTAGGTGAGCGGCGGCACGCCCGCCACCGCCTTGAAACGGGTGGCGAACGCCGTGCGGGACATAGCGGCCGCCCGCGCAGATCGGCGGGCTGCCAGCGCCGCGCAGGGTCGGCGTGAATAAGGTGGAGGGCGGGAACGAGCCTGGGATAGCAGGCCGCGCGCAGCCAGCCGGTCTCAACCTCGCTGCCCGCCGGACAGATGCCGCCGCAGGATTTGGATCATTAAGAGATGGGCGAGGCTGGAGCACGCCATCTGCGCGCCCGGTGCATTGTCGGCGGCTTCCGCGACCAGCTCGCGGATCAGCGCGCCCAGCCAGTCCGCGTCGCTCTCCGTACCCGAGAGATGAACGAAATCCGGCAGGCTTTCCACCATCAGGCGCCCGCCGACATGGTCAGTGTTAAGATGGCCGCCGAGGAATAGGAAGTCGTCGCCCTCCCCCACCGGGATGATCGAGGCGCCGGCTCCCTCTAACACCTCGGACGAGAGGCGGGCGGGCATCGAGGGGTCGGTCGCCACCGTGAAGCCGGCATCGCGCGTCAGCAGGAATGTCGCCGGCGACGTGGATCTTCGTGCGAAGTCCGGGAAGCCGCTCGCACGCTATTTCCCCGAAGTCGTCGCCCACCTGGAATCCCTTCCCATGCGCCGGTTCGTGCTGGACGGTGAACTCCTCATCGAGATCGACGGACATCTTGCCTTCGATGCCCTTCAGATGCGGCTTCATCCGGCCGAAAGTCGCGTCCGGAAGCTCACAGCGGCGACGCCCGCCAGGCTCATGCTGTTCGACATCCTGGCCGGCTCGGATGGGCGTTCTCTTCTGAAGCAACCGTTGGATCGTCGAAGGGAAAAACTGGAGACCTTCTTCGCCCATGTCCACGCACCGGAAGCCTTGGCTCTCTCACCCCTGACCTACGAGCACCAGGAGGCCGAGCGATGGCTTGATGAAGGGGTGCTCGGAACCGATGGGGTGATCGCCAAGCGGCGTGATGGTTTATATGAGACGGGCGAGCGTGCCATGGTGAAGGTCAAGCACCTACGCACGGCAGACTGCGTCGTCGGCGGATTTCGCTATGCCCAGGATCGACGAGGGGTCGGCTCTCTTCTCCTCGGCCTCTATGACGATGATGGCTTGCTTGACCATGTCGGGTTCACGTCCACCATTTCGAATGCGGAGCGGGCAGAACTGACCGATCGGCTTGAATCGATGGAGCACTCTCCGGGCTTTACGGGGAAGGCTCCTGGCGGTCCAAGTCGCTGGAGCACGGACCGGACAGGAGATTGGGTAGCGGTACGACCCGAACTGGTCGTGGAGGTGCGGTTCGACCATGTTACGGGCAATCGGTTTCGCCACGGCACGAAGCTGATCCGCTGGCGCCCGGACAAGGCGCCGCGGCAATGCACGCTCGATCAGATTGCCCCTCTGTCCGGGGCGCCACGTGAATAAACGCCAAACGATTGCCAGTGATATCCCGCTCGACCGCACGGATTGCTGACGGTCCTCACCAAGTGCCTGTCACGAACTTAGGTCGTTGGAATTCGAAGAATGAAGCGCGTTTCGGACGGCGAGGATGTGGCTGTCAACGTTCCGCCATGAGCCTTGGCGATCTCGGAGCAGATATAGAGTCCAAGGCCAAGGCCCTGCTTGCTCGCGCTTCGCCTCTCCCGAACGAAGGGCTTGAAGAGATCAGCCATGACTGCGGGCGAGATCTTTTCGCCAGCGTTCGTGACAGAGAGCTCGAACGTGCCTCCATTCGTGGCCGCCCATACGTCAATGGGTGACGCCGCAGAACCATGGACCAACGCGTTCGCGATCAGATTCGACAGGACCTGCTGCATGCGGGAGGGATCGCACCGGACGGTATCGTGGATCGCAAACTTACTGACGATGCGGCGGTCGGGGTGAGCTGCCCGAGACTCCTCGATGACTGGCTCCAGCAGCTCGCCGAGCTCGATATCCGGCTGCTCGAACACGGCGATGCCGCCTCCCAAGCGCCCGCGGGCGAAGTCCATGACGTCGGAGATGAGGAGAGCCATTCGCCTCACGCTCCCCTGGACGGCATTCGTGATGGACCTGCTTTCCTCGTCGACGAGCTTCCTCGATAGCAGGCGGACTCCCGCATCAATGGAGGCGAGGGGGTTGCGCAGGTCATGCCCCAACACGGCGATGAATTGCTCCCGCAACTCGGAGCTCGTGCGCTCGTCTACAAGTGCTGCCTCCGTCCGATGGAAGCGCTCCTCGGCGTTGAGGTGATATCCGATCAGCTCTGCGAAGAGCTTGAACATGTTGACGATGGTCGGGTTGTTGAGCTTGCGCGGATGGGGATCGATCGCGCAGAGCGTGCCCCAGAATGTCCCGTCCGCCAGAATGATCGGCATCGAGATGTAGCTTTGAAAGCCGTATCTCAGCGGAGTGTGGTGCTGGCAAAATTCCCGATGCTCGGCGACATGATCGATAACCACGGCCTCGCGGCTCGCGCGAATCTCGTGGCAGATCGTCGATCTGACCTCCAGCTCCCCTCCGGCCGTCAGCCCAAATGAGATCCGGTCCCTGACATTGCAGGCGATCCACCTCTGCTCGGTCACCCTCGCGACCGCCGAGAAACCCATGCCCGTGGTCTCGCAGACTACGTCGAGAATTTGTGCAACCGCCGGGATGCGCGATATTGCATCGATGTCGGCCTGATAATCGTGGGGCACGGCCGCCGCCCTTTCCATCGTTGATCTCAGATTGATATCCTCCTCGCAGCGAGGCAGCAATCTGCCAGCGGCCATTGCGAACAAAACGGGAATCTGAGAACCTCCCGCCACCAATGCTTGGACGGGGATTGAATCGTTGGCCGCGACCGCTGCGTACCTTGACGCTCTCAATCCGGAGCAGCGGCGTGCAACGGAGCATGGGGTCTCGGGCGATCGGGCCTCAGCGACGACCCCACTCCTTATCATTGCTGGCGCGGGCTCAGGGAAGACCAACACCCTGGCCCACCGCGTGGCCCATCTTATCGTCAACGGTGCCGACCCGCGCAGGATCCTTTTGATGACCTTTTCGCGGCGCGCGGCCTCCGAGATGGCCCGCCGCGTCGAACGCATTTGCAACCGCGTCTTGAACGACAAGGGGTGGGCTATCGGCCGACGCCCTCATGTGGGCTGGAACCTTCCATGGGATCGGCGCCCGCATCCTGCGGGACTATGCCGAGCAGATGGGACTCGACCCGGCTTTCACCATCCATGACCGCGAAGATTCTGCCGACCTGATGAACCTCGCCCGCCACGATCTCGGTTTCTCGAAGACCGAGAGCCGGTTTCCGGCGAAGGGCACGTGCCTGTCCATCTACTCCCGCGCCGTGAACGCTGAGATGCCGCTGGAGAATGTCCTCCGGCGCTCCTTCCCCTGGTGCGCGGGATGGCATGATGAGCTCCGCCAGCTCTTCGCGGGCTATGTGGAAGCCAAGCAGGCACAGAACGTCCTCGATTACGACGACCTGCTTCTCTACTGGTCCCAGCTCGTCACCGATCCCATTCTCGCCGAGGATATTGGCAGTCGGTTCGACCACGTCATGGTCGACGAATACCAGGACACGAACCGCCTTCAGTCGACGATTCTCCTTGCCCTGAAGCCCGACGGGAAGGGGCTGACCGTGGTCGGCGACGATGCCCAATCGATCTACGCGTTTCGCGCGGCCACGGTGCGCAACATCCTCGACTTTCCCGGCCAGTTCAGTCCTCCCGCCGAGGTCGTGACCCTGGAGCAGAACTATCGCTCGACACAGTCCATCCTCTCCGCAGCGAATGCAGTGATCGAGCTCGCCCCCGAGAGGTTCACGAAGAACCTCTGGACCGACCGCACGTCCGCCGAGCGGCCGCAACTCGTGACCGTCCGGGATGAGATGGATCAAGCGAGGTTCATCGCCGACCGGGTGCTCGAGAACCGGGAAGAAGGCGTCGCCCTGAAGCAGCAGGCAATTCTTTTCCGGACGTCCAGTCACAGTGGTCCCCTGGAGGTCGAGCTCACCCGCCGCAACATCCCTTTCGTGAAATTCGGCGGGCTCAAGTTCCTGGATGCGGCGCATGTGAAGGACCTGCTGGCGGCCCTGCGGTTCGTCCAGAATCCGCGGGACCGCGTTGCGGGCTTCCGGGTCATGCAGTTGATCCCCGGCGTCGGCCCTGCGTCCGCCCAGCGGGCGCTCGATGCCGCTGGCGCACACCCCAGCCCCATGGAAGCGCTGGCCGAAGCTCCACCGCCCGTGCGGGCGGGCGACCAGTGGACCGCCTTCATCGCCATGCTTCGCGAGGTGAGTGCCGACGACGTCGGATGGCCCGCCGAGATCGAAGCAGTGAGGCGGTGGTACGAGCCCCACCTCGAGCGAATTCGCGAGGATGCCAGCACCCGGCTCGCCGATCTGATCCAACTCGAGCAGATTGCGTCAGGTTACCCGTCGCGCGAACGCTTCCTCACCGAACTGACGCTCGATCCTCCAGACGCAACGAGCGACCAGGCGGGCGTTCCGACACTCGACGAGGACTACCTGATCCTGTCCACGCTCCATTCGGCCAAGGGGCAGGAGTGGAAGACGATCTTCATCCTGAATGTCGTCGACGGTTGCATCCCGAGCGATCTCGGCGTCGGGCATGTGGACGAGATCGAAGAAGAGCGGCGGCTGCTCTATGTGGGAATGACCCGGGCGAAGGACCGCCTTCACCTCATGGTCCCGCAACGCTTCTTCACTCATGGGCAGGCGGCGCAGGGGGACAGGCACGTCTATGCCTCCCGCACCCGATTCATTCCGAAGACCCTGCTCGGGCATTTCGAGCAGGTGACGTGGCCCCTCGCCAGCCGGGAAACACAGGCCCAGGCGGCCGCCCGGAACGTCCGGATCGATGTGGGTGCCCGCATGCGAAGCATGTGGCGGTGATCGGAATATTCAGCCCATCGCATTGGTCGATCTAATGGCGTTCCCTCACGCGTCTGGAGATTCAAGATCAAAGGAGCTCGTCCGAACGCCCGAGAAGCTTTTCAGGGACGTCGGGCCTCAGGAGGCGAAGGCGCGTTTCCGTAGGGACGTTCGGCTGCTTGGTTGTGCGGAGCATCAGGCAATGTCTGAAACGACAGCCTTCAGGTCCTCCAAGCTATAGGGCTTCATGAGAAGTCTGACCAATGGATCCGGCATGCTCCCGGCGATGTAATCCTTTCCGGTCGCGAAGATGACTCTCAATCCCGGCGTTCGAGACCGCAACGCGTCGGCAAGTTGTATGCCGGAGACGTCTGGCAGCCCAACATCGGTCAGCAAGACGTCGATGGTGTGCTGCTCGGCGATTGCGACAGCAGTCTTCCCGTCGCCAGCTTCGAAAACGACGTGGCCAAGTGTCTGAAGCATCTCCGCGGTGTTGCTTCGGATCAAGGGGTCGTCCTCGCACACCAGGATGGTCAACGTGAGCGCAGGAGATGCCGGCACACCGGGCTTTACGGATGGAGTTGGACTGAGGCCAACCCTTCGCTGCTGGGCGTTCGCCAGCACATGCCGGAGTTTCCTCGCCAGAGCCTCGCGTGTGTACGGCTTGCTGATCAGCTCGACATTCTCATCCAGACGGCCACCATGGACGATCGCATTCTCGGTATATCCGGATGTGAACAGAACTTGCAGATGGGGCAGCCGCTCCCGTGCCTTTCGCGCGAGCTCAGGACTCCTAAGTTTTCCGGGCATCACGACGTCAGTGAACAGAAGGTCGACCGGCACGCCGCTTTCCACGATCGCGAGCGCGCTGTCGGCGTCCTTTGCTCGCAAAACGCGATATCCAAGGTCGCTCAGCATCGCTGCGACCATCTCGCGGACTTCTTCGTCGTCCTCCGCCACGAGCACCGTCTCGCTGCCGCCAATGATTGAACGGTCTTCAACAATAATGGCGGCCTCTTCGTCACCGGTCGAGCGTGGGAGATAAAGTTTGATCGTCGTGCCGTCACCGGACTCGCTGTAGATCTTGATGTGCCCGCCGGATTGTTTGACGAACCCATAAACCATGGACAGACCGAGGCCCGTGCCTTTGCCCTCCGGCTTGGTGGTGAAAAACGGATCAAAAACTTTATCGATAATGTCGGAGGGAATTCCGCAGCCGGTGTCCGTCACCGCAAGCATCACGTACTGGCCGGGGGTAACCTCGGAGTGCGCGCGAGAATAATCGTCATCCAGAAACGCATTTCCCACTTCGATCGTCAGCTTGCCCCGTCCCTCCATCGCGTCACGAGCATTGATTGCGAGGTTCAGCAGGGCATTCTCGATGTTGCTCGGATCGATGAGGGTGTTCCAGAGACCTCCCGAGACCATGGTCTCGATCTGGATCGCCTCGCCCAGGCTGCGCCGCAGGATTTCGTCCATGTCGCGGATGAGACGGCCGATGTTCACGACTTTCGGCATGAGGGGCTGACGTCGTCCGAACGCGAGCAATTGCGACGCAAGCTTGGCCCCGCGAGCAACGCCGGACATCGCAGCTTGGACACGCTGCTCCGCGCGGTCGTTTCCGAAGATATCCCTCGACAGGAGTTGGAGATTGCCTCCGATAACGTGCAGCAGGTTGTTGAAGTCATGCGCGATGCCACCCGTGAGTTGGCCCATCGCTTCCATCTTCTGGGATTGGAAAAGGGCGTTGCGAGCCTGCTCCAACGCTTGCTGCGCCTCCCGCTGCTCAGTTACATCGCGAGTGATCTTGGCAAAGCCAACCAGGGTGCCATCATCCTCGCGAATTGCATCGATCACGACGTTGGCAAGGAAGCGGCTGCCATCCTTACGGACACGCCACCCTTCTTTCTCGAAACGTCCTAGAGTGGTCGCAATTTCAAGCGCTGTGGTGGGTAGACCCGCTTGCCGGTCCTCTTCGGTGTAAAAGCGCGAAAAGTGCTCGCCAATGATTTCGTGTGGCTGATAGCCCTTTATTCGTTGAGCGCCGATGTTCCAGCTTGAAACGCGACCAGTCGGATCGAGCATGAAGATTGCGTAGTCCGTGACGCTCTGGACGAGAAGCCGGAACTGTCGCTCGCTTTGCCGTAGGTTGTTCTCAGCTACATGTCGATCAGATATGTCCCGCGTGATCTTCGCGAAACCAATGATGTTACCCGCGGGACTACGAATGGCGTCGATAACAACATGTGCCCAAATGCGCGTTCCATCCTTGCGCACGCGCCAGCCCTCGTGCTCGAATTTTCCTTCGGCAGCGGCGGTGTTCAAGGCGGCCTCCGGCAAGCCTGCCGCTTTGTCCTCGTCGGTATAAAATCGAGAAAAATGTTGGCCGATAATTTCCGACGGTTCATAGCCCTTGAAGCGTTTGGCGCCGGCGTTCCAGCTCGTCACGATCCCAGTTGGGTCGAGCATGTAGATCGCATAATCGACGACCGCCTCGACCAGCAGGCGATATCGCCCTTCCTCGGTCAAGGGCTCCTCAAACCACCGTCCATTTTCCAATACCGGCTCCTTCATCTGCCGCCGGACCTTATGGGTGAATGAAAAGCCGGGATAGTCCCACGGGGTCACATCGCGCCCCCTACCGCGGCTAGATTGACCTTCCACCCTACACTCCGGAACGGTTCTTGGGTCATCGCTCCTCCAAGTTCTGAACCTCAGGAACCTTGCCTGTTGCCAGGCGTTTGGCACCTCGAACCGCCATCGAGGAAGCCAGCCTGACCGCGGATGTACGGGCGGGCGTGCGCCCCCCTCGGCCGGTTTCTTTTCAAGGAATTCAGCCCCACCGTATTAACGGGTCTCGATGGGTATCTCCGAAAACGACCTAGCGACTTTGAGTGTGGTCGGTGCTGCCACCATGGCCCTGTGCGCAGGCGTGCTTTGGCTAGCACTGAGAAATCGGCGTTGAAGTCAAATTTCAACCGGCTGTCATTTGCGCTGGATTGTGTTGGAGCTACAGTTCTCATTCCTCTCGCTGAGGAGGGTGAGATGGAACTCGCAGTCTTCAGCCTCACGGTAATCATAACGCTGGCGTGCTGCTGCGCATTGCTCCTCATCGCAAGACGTTTGCTGCGATGAACAACAATGGGTGGCGAGCCTTACTCTTTTGGCCCGATCACCGCGCCGCCAGCGGCGAGGCCAGTAAGAGTGACCCCTTGGTGGCCACTTCGACATTGGCAGGGGAACCGGCTTTCCGGCCGCGCGTTTTCCGCCTCGAACCGACTTGAGGTAACGAAAACCTGACTGCGGATGTACCGGCAGGGATGCTCTTCGGCCGGTTCGCGGAGGGCGCAAGGGAGAGCCCCATGACCAAACGCGAGCTTATCGATACCGGCAGCGACAAACGCTATGTCCGCCGCGACGAGAAGGGCCAATTCAAGGAATCCGACGACGTCGGCAAGTCGCTCGCGCAGGATGTGCGTAAATCGGCCAAGACGAAGGTGAAGGCGGGCGAGGGCGACAAGGGCGATCGGAAGCGTTAGCTCTGCCGTGATGAAGATCGCGACCTTCAACGTCAACGGCGTGAATGGCAGGCTGCCCGTGCTGCTGCGATGGCTGGCCGAGGCGGAGCCCGATGTCGTCTGTCTCCAGGAGCTGAAGTCGCCGGACGCGCGTTTCCCGCACCGAGAGATCGAGAAGGCGGGCTATGGCGCGATCTGGCACGGCCAGAAAAGCTGGAACGGTGTCGCGATCCTCGCGCGTGACGCCGAACCGGTAGAGACCCGGCGCGGGCTCCCGGGGGATCCGGATGACAGCCACAGCCGCTACATCGAGGCGGCCGTCGGCGGCCTGCTCATCGGGTGCCTGTACCTGCCGAATGGCAATCCCGCACCTGGGCCGAAATTCGACTACAAGCTCCGCTGGTTCGAACGCCTCACCAGCTATGCCTTGGAATTGCTTGACCTCGACATTCCGGTGGTGCTCGTCGGCGACTACAACGTCATGCCGACCGACCTCGATGTCTACAAGCCGGAGCGTTGGCGCGACGATGCGCTTTTCCGGCCCGAGGTCCGAAGTGCCTTCCACACGTTGGTCGAGCAGGGCTGGACCGACGCGCTGCGCACACTGCATCCGGACGAGCGCATCTACACTTTCTGGGACTACTTTCGGAATGCATGGGCCCGCAATGCGGGCTTGCGGCTCGACCACCTCCTCCTGAGCCCTGCCATCGCTGATCGTCTTGAGGCTGCCGATGTAGATCGAGCGGTGCGCGGGTGGGAGAAGGCGAGCGATCACGCGCCCGTCTGGATCGAGCTCACCGACGCGGATGCGGGATAGCCAACATGAACGTCTCCGATCCCTATGACTTGGCACGCTTCAGAACGGCGCAACGGTCCATCTTTGAGGCAGCCCTCGCCGAGCTGCGTGCCGGTCGCAAGCAGACACACTGGATGTGGTTCATCTTCCCCCAAATGCGAGGTCTCGGGCACTCGCCGACTGCGCAGTTCTACGGGATATCCTCCATCGACGAGGCCCACGCCTATCTTGAGGACCCGATCCTTGGGGAACGCTTGCGACTCGCCACCGCGGCAGCGCTCGTGGTCGAAGGCCGCTCGGCGCACGCAATCTTCGGCGCGCCCGACGATATGAAATTTCGATCCTCAATGACGCTGTTCAGCCTCGCCGCGGAAGGAACGGCCGCCTCTCCGTTCCAGGCGGCGTTGGATCGATTTTTCGAGGGCGAACCAGACCCTCAGACGCTCGACCTCCTCGAGAGACAAAAGCCCTGATGGCCGGATAGGGCCTGGTCGTGCTGAGCGGGGAGCTCTTGCCCAGTTCAATACGGAACCTGTTCTCACGCCTCGCATTCTTGGCTGAGGGGCGATGCGCTGAAGCCCGAGGTCACCCATGCCAAACGACAAGCTCACGACCTACAAAGCCAAGCGCGATTTTCGGCAGACGCAGGAGCCGAGCGGCCAGGACGCGGTTAAACTGTCGAACCGCCGTCGCTTCGTCATCCAGAAGCACGACGCGACCCGGCTCCATTACGATCTGCGGCTCGAGCTCGACGGTGTCTTCAAATCCTGGGCGGTTACCAAGGGTCCCTCGCTCGACCCCCACGACAAACGCCTCGCGGTGGAGGTCGAAGATCATCCCCTCGACTACGGCGACTTCGAGGGGACGATCCCGAAAGGACAATACGGGGGCGGCACGGTGATGCTGTGGGACCGCGGCTATTGGGAGCCGGAGGGAAACAAGAGCCCCGAGCTGGCCCTGGCGAAGGGCGATTTCAAGTTCACGCTCGACGGCGAACGGTTGCATGGCAGCTTCGTCCTGGTCCGGATGGCCAACGATCGGGAGCGCGGAAAGCGCACAAACTGGCTGCTCATCAAGCATCGCGACGCGTTCGCGGTGGAGGCCAACGGCGCTGCGATCCTCGACGAGAAGGCCACCTCGGTGGCATCCGGCCGAGCGATGAAGGCAATAGCGGATGGAAAGGGCCGCAAACCGAAGCCCTTCATGCTTCAGGGGGGAAAGGTCGAGGCGGATGCCGTGTGGGACAGCCGCACGGGGCTCGCTGCCGAAGAACGCAAGGCAGAGGCCGGCGGGAGGAAGCCTGTCGCGACCGCCGACCTCCCGGATTTCATCGCCCCGCAGCTTTGCGAAACCCTCGAACGCCCGCCATCCGTGAAAGGGTGGATCCACGAGATCAAGTTCGATGGCTACCGCATTCAGATGCGCGTCCAGGATGGCGAGGTGACCTTGAAGACCCGCAAGGGCCTCGATTGGACCGCCAAATATCCGGCGATCGCCCGCGCCGCCGGCAAGCTGCCGGACGCCATCATCGACGGTGAGATATGCGCGCTGGACGAGAACGGTGCACCGGACTTCGCCGCGCTCCAGGCGGCGCTTTCGGAAGGCAAGACCGATGCACTCGTCTATTTCGCCTTCGACCTGCTGTTCGAGGGCGGTGAGGACCTGCGGTCCCTTCCGCTGGCCGATCGCAAGGCACGGTTGAAGCAATTTCTCTCCGAGGCGGGGGAGGACGCCCGTCTTCGCTTCGTCGAGCATTTCGAGAATGGCGGGGAAGCCGTCCTGCGCTCTGCCTGCCGGCTGTCACTTGAAGGCATCGTGTCGAAGCGCGGCGATGCGCCTTATGTCTCCGGCCGCACCGACACCTGGGCGAAGTCGAAGTGCCGCGCGGGCCATGAGGTCGTGATCGGCGCCTACGCAACAACCCAAGGCAGATTCCGGTCGCTTCTCGTCGGCGTCAATCGCGGGGACAACTTCGTCTATGTCGGGCGGGTCGGGACCGGCTACGGGGCGGAGAAGGTCAAGGCGCTGCTGCCGAAGCTGCGCACGATCGAGACGGCGAAGTCCCCCTTCACCGGCATCGGCGCCCCGAAGAAGGAAGCCGGCGTCGAGTGGCTCAAGCCAGAACTCGTGGCCGAGATCGAGTTCGCTGGTTGGACGGCGGACGGTCTCGTCCGCCAGGCGGCGTTCAAAGGCTTGCGTGAAGACAAGCCGGCGGCCGAGGTGGAAGCCGATAAGCCAGCGTCCCCGACGAAGACGGACGTTCCCCAACCGGCCGTTCCGGCGTCATCGAAGCCCGCCCGCCGCGGTGGGAAAGTCGATGTCATGGGCGTGCGGATCTCCAACCCCGACAAGCCGCTCTGGCCCAACGCTAACGACGGCAAGCCGGTCACGAAGGAGGATCTGGCCCGCTATTATGAGGCGGTCGGGCCCTGGCTGATCGAACACATCCGAGGGCGGCCGTGTTCGATCATCCGGGCACCGGACGGGATCGGCGGCGAGGAGTTCTTCCAGCGACACGCCATGCGCGGCTCTTCCAACCTGTTGGAGTTGGTGACGGTCTTCGGTGACAAGAAGCCCTATCTCCAGATCGATCGGGTGCAGGGCCTTGCCGCCGTCGCCCAGGTCGCCGCCCTCGAATTGCATCCCTGGAATTGCGAGCCGAATCAGCCGGACGTCCCAGGACGGCTCGTCTTCGATCTCGATCCCGGCCCGGACGTCCCGTTCTCGGCCGTGATAGAGGCCGCACGGGAGATGCGCGACCGCCTCGACGAACTCGGTCTCGTCAGCTTCTGCAAGACGACGGGCGGGAAGGGCCTGCATGTGGTCACGCCGCTGGCGGTCGCCAAGCGGAACAAGCTCTCCTGGCCGGAGGCAAAGGGCTTCGCGCATGACGTCTGCATGAAGATGGCTCGAGACAACCCGGACCTCTATTTGATCAAGATGACGAAGAGCCTTCGGGGCGGCCGCATCTTCCTGGACTATCTGCGCAATGATCGCATGGCGACGGCGGTGGCCCCGCTCTCTCCCCGTGCCCGGCCCGGCGCCACCGTGTCGATGCCGTTGACCTGGTCACAGGTCAAATCCGGCCTCGACCCCAAGCGTTTCACGATCCGCACTGTGCCCAAATTGCTCGCGAAGACCACCGCCTGGCAGGACTATGGCGATGCTCATCGCCCGCTGGAGCAGGCGATCAAGCGGCTGTCGAAGTCGATGAAGCAGGCGGCCTGATTGGACACCCGGTCCCGGCGGCTCCGCGAAGCCGCCAGCTTGGTGACCGCCACCTAGCGCTTGCGGGGACGATCCTCCGCCTCAACGGACTTTCGCAGCGCATCCATGATGTTGATGACGTTGTTCGGTGTGGCTTTCGGCTCGGATGACTTCGCCTTCGTCGGCCGCTTGGTCTTCTTCCGTTTGGCCTCGATGATCTCCAGGAGCTTGTCCTGAACCGGGTCCGCCACCAGCTTGGGGTCCCAATGGCGGGTCTGTTTCTTGATCAACTGCTGGATGAGCGGCATTACCTGGGAATCGGATGGGGCATCGTCGATGCCGGAGAAATAGGCCTCCTCGTCCCGCACCTCATCGCCGTAGCGTAGCGTCCAGAGGACGATGCCCTTGCCGCGCGGCTCGAGCATGACCGCACGCTCGCGCCGTGAGATCACGAGGCTGGAAATTCCGACCATGTCCTCGGCGGCCATGGCGTCGCGGATGACCGAGAACGCTTCCTGGCCCACTGGATCGTCGGGAGACAGGTAATAGGGGGTGTCGAGCCAAATCCACTCGACGGAATCGCGCGGCGAGAAGACGTCGATGTCGATGGTCTTCGTGCTGTCGAGCGCGACGTTCTCCAGCTCTTCGTCCTCGAGAATGATGTAGTCATCCTCGCCGCGCTGATAGCCCTTGACCTCGTCTTCGTCCTTGACCTCCTTGCCCGTGACGGCGTCCACATAATGGCTTACGACGCGATTGTGCGTGGCGCGATTAAGCGTATGGAAGCGGACCTTTTCGTTCTCCGATGTTGCCGGCATCATCTGAACGGGACAGGTGACGAGCGAGAGCTTGAGATAGCCTTTCCAGTACGGACGCAAAGCCATGACGCCCTCCGATTAAGCTGCTCGTTTGGAGCGGGAGGGTCGCTTTGCCTTCGGTGGGCCATCGCCGGCATCGGCCTTTGCGGAGGCGCGCTTCGGCTTTGCCGGCGACTTCATTCCCGCGCTCTGCCGCAGCGCTTGGAGAAGGTCGCTCTGCTTCGATGGCGGCGGTGCCTTCCTCTTCGGTAAGCTGCGACCTTCGATCTTCGCCTTGACGAGCTCCGCGACGGCGGCGTCATACCGGTCGTCGAAGGCCTTGGCGTCGAACGAACCCTTCTTCGTGGTGATGATGTGCTTTGCTAGATCGAGCATCTCGCCTTCGATCTTCAAATCCGGCAGATCATCAAAGGCCTCCTGCGAAGAGCGCACCTCATAATCGAAGTTCAGCGTCGTCCCAATCAGGCCGTTCCCATGAGGGCGGATCAGGACCGTGCGCAGTCGCCGGAACAGGACGGTCTGCGCCAACGCGGCGACCTTCGCTTGGCGCATGCCATCACGAAGCAGCCTGAAGGCATCCGTACCCATTTTGTCGGGCGCGAGATAATAAGGTTTGTCCAAATAGACGTCGTCGATCTCGTTGCAGGGGATGAAGGCTTCGATCCTTAGGGTCTTGTCGCTGTCCGGGATCGCGGCCGCGATCTCCTCGGGCTCCAGGACGACGTAATCGCCGTTCTCGACCTCATACCCTTTGACCTGCTCGTCGCGCTCGACCCGGTCGCCGGTCTCGCTGTCGACGAACTCGCGGCGGACACGGTTTCCGGTGGCGCGGTTCAGAGTGTTGAATGCGATGCGTTCGGACGATGAGGCTGCCGTGTAAAGTCCCACCGCGAACGCGACTTCGCCGAACTTGATGAAGCCTTTCCAGTTTGCCCGCGCTGTCGCCATCTAGCAGACTCCGACACAACCACTGCGACTCGACAAACTGCTTCTGCAGCTCGTTGTTCCGGCGTCGAAACAAATCTGCATTCAAGGACAGAACCGGACACTCGTCTGGGGGACCACTGGGTGTTCGCGGCAGACGGCCAGGATCAAAAAGGCTTAATGCTTGCGGATTTTTCAGGAGCGTCGAGCGCGCGCCGCTAATGCCCCGCGAATTTATGTGCTGGGTGCCGCCACCTATCCAATATCGAAGATGTCGAGTGCAAAGGCTTCTTCAGCGCATCATTCTCTCGGTGAGAAAGTGTTCAAGCTGCGTCGTAGCCGCTTCGATATCGCGTTTATTACCGCTCTTCGCGGCCTCCAACGTTAAGTGAATCGTATGGGAAAGCGAATTGCTGGAGCTCACACCTTGGAAGTGTGTCAGAAGAAAGATTCCAGCTTCGCGCAAACACGAGATTTCCCCGCATATTGGGGATCTTACAGTTATCACGCGCGCAAGTGGCTTGTTCCAGTGATCGGATAGTGCCCGATGAGGATGCATGGCGGTTCTCATTTGTTGCCTAAACCAGAGGAGCGGCAACGTTACGTCACGCATGAAGTTTCTACGTCTTTTGAGGCATTGGCATTTTAAGACTGCAAGTTGACATGCACACAAAGACGTAGCCTATCCTTCGGCGTCACTAGGTGACCTCCCACGGCAACGATGCGCCCTCTGCTGACCGCGCCTTATGCCCAGTGCGCCACGAGAGGATGGCCGCACGGCCCCGCAAGCGTCCGAGACAGCTGAAGTCTCGCCGTCCCCGTGACAATCGCCGCCATATGTCGGCGGGGCGCCACCAGGGTGCCAGGTGAAAATCCGCGGAACACAAGTTGGCGGCGGTTGTTCATCTCCCACCAACACCTTGGGAGAGTGAGATGCCTGCCATCCTGCTTTGGCTATTAGGGATTCCGATCCCAATCATTATCCTCTTTCTCCTCTTTTTTCATTGAAGGGAGCCAAAATGGCCGTCGCCTCACAGGTCGTTGCATCAGATTCACGCGAATCCGCGGCATCCAGTGTTTCATGGGCCGCAGTAATCGCCGGGGCTCTGGGTGCCTCGACCGCCACGGCCATGCTCGCGCTTCTCGGAGCAGGCATTGGACTCACAACCCTATCTCCATGGACGGGGCCACCATCAGGCACCACTTTAGCAATATCCGCCGTGATTTGGTTGCTGATCATGCAGTGGCTGTCCTCCGCGCTCGGGGGCTACCTCGCCGGGCGGCTGCGGATTAAGTGGAGCGGCATCCACACTGACGAAGTGTTCTTTCGCGACACCGTTCATGGCTTCCTGGCCTGGTGCGTATCCACTCTCATCGTGTTCGCCCTGTTGGCATCTTCGACAAGCGCATTGGTTTCCGGAGGCGCGCGCGCAGTGGGAGGCTTGGCCGCGAGTGCGGTGCAAGGAGCGAGTGAAGGTGCCGCCCAGCAGGGCATAGCGCAGAGTGCGGGCCAAGCGGACCCTATGGGGTACTTTGTCGACACGCTGTTCCGCAGTTCCTCCCAGCCCGAAAGCGACCGCGACGTGCGGAGCGAGGCCTCGCGCATTCTTGCAACCGGGCTCGCTGCGGGTGACATTTCGCAGCCAGATCGCGCCTATCTGGCGCAACTGGTCGCATCACGAGCCGGTATCGCTCAGCCCGAAGCGGAGAAGCGGGTGAGCGAAGTCATTGCCAACGCACAGGCAGCAAAGCAGAAGGTCAAGGAAGCGGCCGATGCTGCCCGGAAGGCGGGCGCTACGTTCGCGCTATTCACCGTCCTGTCGATGGTTCTCGGTGCTTTCATCGCATCGGTAGCAGGTGCGATTGGTGGTAGGTCACGCGAAGACGATATGGCACGCTTAAAATAGTATAAAGCAATCACAGTCCCCGCCGGCCATCGCGGTGCGGGGCTGTTGTTCGCCGAAGAGACCGCTTCATCCTCCGCCGCCCATCATCCCCGCGACACTGACACGGCCGTTTGGTCGGCTTTCCGCGTCGACTGGGTGGCTGTGATTTTCATCGCGGCCGCGGCGGGGATAAAAGTAAACTTCTAATAAAAAACATTGTTAAGAACCAATTGGATGGGCAGGGCATTACCCCTACGACTTAAATGGGAGAGCTCGAATGCGTAATATATCTTTGGCGGTGGCCGCGATTCTCACCTTGTCCACCGTCGCCGCGACTTCCCAAACCAGCGGCACAGCCCCCGGGCAGGACCCTCATAAAGGTCCAGCCCAAGAAGGCGGGCGCACCAGTACCACTCCCGGCGTCCGCGGTTCAGGCACTGTGAATCCGAGTGACCCCGCTGCTCAACCAACTCGCAGCGGGACTACCTCCAGCCCCAATACCCAATCTGGCGCCGCCCAAGAAGGGGGGCGAACCCAGGCAACGCCGGGGGGAAGTAGCACGATGGGCGGCGCTCCCGACACTTCGAATTCCGCGCCTCGCACAACCGGTGGCACGGCCCCCGGTCAAGACACCCACAAGGGCCCGGCAGTGGAAGGCGGCCGTAGCGGGGCCACGCCAGGAACAACTCGGTAAGCGATAGCCGCCAAGACATCTCAGTCACTAGCCCCGCCGCTCTCACGAGCGAGCGGGGCTTTTCATTTCAATTCGCCCATTACGCGACGTACCACGACTGGAACTTCGGAAATGTGGATCGGCGTTGACCGGGATCGGATCTTCCTGATGGGCCATTCGGCCGGCGCCGCCCATACCGCGGCCTATGCCTATGACAGGGCACTCCAGCCCGCCGAGGGTTCGGGGCTTGCGGGCCACATCGTGGTGAGCGGACGGGTGCGCGCCGAGAACCGGCCGGAAAACCCGAACGCCCGGCGCGTCGAGACCTATTACGGGACAAGCGATGCCGAGGCCCTCGACCGGCTCTCACCGGTTTCGCACGTCGGCCCGGATACGCTCCCGACCTTCGTGGCCTGTGGGGAGTTTGAGAACCCGCTGATCGATGTGCATTGTCCAACTACCAGTTCCGCAAGAACACCATGAATTTCGCTGCCATGCGGGCGGCCCAGGGTTCCGCGCCGGTCTATTATTACGTCTTCGACTGGCGCACCCCGGTCTATGGCGGTGTGCTGAAGACGCCGCACGCTGGAGGTGCCCTTTGTCTTCGGCTCCACGGAGAAGTCGGTCATCGGATTGAAGTTCAGGCGCGGGTACAGCGCCGGATTGGTCGCGAGCACGCTGGTTCCCAGCAACAGCGCGCTCGTATTCCATTTCGCGGCCGCCGTCAGTGGCGAATGCGAAGCCGATTTCGACCTCGGCCTGCGCAGTAACATCGACACGACGCGCGCACTGCTTGAGGCCTGCCGGCGCATCGGTGGGCGGCCGGTCTTCGCTTTCGCCAGTTCACTCGCGGTCTTCGGCCGCGTGCCCGGCGGGCTGCCCGAGCCGATCCGCGACGACACCTTGCCGACACCGCAGAGCAGTACGGAATCCAGAAGTTTGTGTGTGAGCAACTCGTCGCTGATTACGCGCGCAAGGGCTTCATCGCTGGTCGCAGCGTGCGACTGATGACCGTGAGCGTGCGCCCCGGACGTCCTAACGGAGCGGCCTCCAGTTTCCTTAGCGGGATGATCCGCGAACCGCTGGCCGGCATGCGCGCGGTCGTGCCGGTGTCGCGCGGGCTCGCGGTTGCACTCGCGTCGCCGGACAGCACGATGTGCGGCCTGCTGCGTGCTGCAGAGACGAGCGACGAGGTATGGGGTCCGCCGCTGGCCGTGAACTTGCCTTCGCTGACCGTCACGGTCGGCGAGATGGCTGCGGCACTCGAGCGTATTGCCGGCCACGAAGCAGCGGCACGGCTTGAGTGGGTGCCTGATGCTACGGTCGAGCGCGTCGTCGGTAGCTGGCCAGCGCACTTTGACTGGGGGCGCGCACGCGAACTCGGCATGAGCGCCGATGCCGACTTCGACGACATCGTCCGCGCTCACCAACGCGAAGCGGAATTCCCACGAACACCGGACAGCTCAGCATAGCCTAGTGGCTGTCTTCGGTTGCTCTTGCGTTGTCTCGTTCTTCCCGCGGTTACGTTTTTGGTGATCTCGCAGTCATCGTCCCCTGGTCAGGCCTGGGGATGACGACGGCTGTCCTGGTTGCGGGCGTGCGCGCTTTCAGCGCTGCATTCCCCATTTTTGGACGGTTCTGGCCTCGATTGACCTGAAGATGATGGATTCGACGAAGAGGCCGATGAGGATGACGGTGAGGAGGCCGGCGAAGACCTTTGGGGTGTCGAGCTCGGAGCGGGCCTCGAAGATGTACCATCCAAGGCCGCCGGAGCGGGATGAGACGCCGAATACGAGCTCTGCGGCAACCAGGGTGCGCCAGGCGAAGGCCCAGCCGATCTTGAGGCCGGCGAGGATGGCGGGGAAGGCGGCGGGGATGAGGATAAGGGCGACGTAGCGTACCCCCTTCAGGCCGTAATTGCGGCCGGACAGGCGCAGGGTCTCGGGGACCGAGCGGAAGCCGGTGAGGGTGGAGAGCGAGACCGCCCAGAGCACCGAGTGGATGATGACGAAGACCAGGGAGGGGATGCCGAGGCCGAACCAGATGAGGGCGAGGGGCAGGACGGCGATGGCGGGGAGCGGGTTGAACATGGCGGTGAGGGTTGTGAGGATGTCGGCGCCGATGCGGGAGGATACGGCGAGCGATGTGAGGATCGCGGCGAGGACGATGCCGCCGAGATAGCCGAGCGCGAGGGGATAGAGCGAGGTGCGGGTGCGGTCGATGAGGGTGCCGTCGAGGAGGTCGCGGAGGAAGGTCTCGAGGGTGAGGCTGAAGGTGGGGAAGAGGAGGGGGTTGTCGGCCCACCGTGCATAGACCTCCCAGACCACGATGAGGAGGAGGAGGACACCGGCGCGGCGGACGGCGTCGTTGTTGGCGAGGCGTTCGGGGAGGGAGAGGCGGCGCTGGACCTCGCCGATGCCGCTGGCGTCGGCGAGGGTGCACTCGAAGTCGGCGCGGGGGCGGGGCAGGGGGGCCTTGGGCTTGGCCGCTGCGGTGGAGGTGTTGCCGGGGAAGGTCTGGGTGATGGCCATGGATGGTCCCTCAGCTTGCGGCGGCGGCGAGATGGCGTGCGGAGCCGGCGGCGGGGGCGTGGTGCGGCTCCTCCTCGAACAGGAGGGCGTGGATGCGCTTGGAGAGGGCGCCGAAGGCCGGGCTGTCGACATCGGCATAGGAGAGGGCGCCGGCCTCGAGCTCGGCGCGGACGCGCCCGGGATGGGGGGAGAGGATGAGGATGCGGGAGCCGACGACGATGGCTTCCTCGATGGAGTGGGTGACGAACAGGACGGTGAAGTGGAGCTGGTCCCAGAGGGCGAGGAGCTCTTCCTGCATCTTGCGCCGGGTGAGGGCGTCGAGGGCGGCGAAGGGCTCGTCCATGAGGAGGACGTCGGGCTCGAGGGCCATGGCGCGTGCGATGGCGACGCGCATCTTCATGCCGCCGGAGAGCATGTGGGGGTAGACGTCCTTGAACTTGGTGAGGTTGACCTTGTCGATGGCGGCGAGCGCGCGGTCGCGGGTCTCGGACTTCCAGTATTTCCCTGCGGCCTGCATGGGGAACATGACGTTCTGGAGGACGGTCTTCCAGGGCATGAGCTGCTCGAACTCCTGGAACACCATCATGCGGTCGGGCCCGGGTTCGCGGACCTCGCGGCCGTTGACGACGATGGATCCGGCGACCGGGCGGATGAAGCCGCCGACGGCTTTGAGGAGTGTGGACTTGCCGCATCCCGACGGTCCGAGGATGACATAGCGGTCACCCTGCTCGACGGTGCAGGAGACCTTGTAGGTGGCGGTCACCAGATGGTCCGGCGTCTTGTACTGCAGCGTCACGTCGCGAACTTGCACAAGGGCGTCAGAAGACAAAGCCGGCATCGCGGAATCCTTTAGGACTGGGAACGGCGACTTGGGGAGGGGCTCGCCCGCGAGAGGACGAGCCGTTCGGTGGTTGCGGCTAGGCCCGGGGGCTTCAGTCGCCCGGTTGGCTGTGGACGTAGACGAAGAACAGGTCCTTCCAGTTCTCCGGCGTCGTCTTCATGGTGCCGATGCGCTTGAGGAACTGCACGAAGGTCATGAACTTCTGTGGGGTGAGGGTGTAGGTCGTCCCCGGGTCGTTCAGCAGTTCGAGGATCTCCGCCTTCGACGTGTTTTTGCTGTTGGACATCTCCAAGTAGATTTCCGCCGCGTGCTCCTTGTTGTTGCGAATGAACGCCTGGGCGTCGTCGAGCGACTTCACCAGCGCCTCCACGGCCTTGGGATTGTCCTCGCCGAACTTCGTAGTGGTGAAGAGCAGGTTGAAGGTCGAGGGCCCGCCCATCACCTCTTCGGACGTGAGGATAGTGCGGACGCCCGGCGTCTTGACCTCCATGTTTTGATAGGGCGGAGAGGTGAAGTGCGCCGTGATCTCGGTCTTGCCGGAGAGCAGCGTGTTCATGCCGTCGGGGTGGGAGAGGGAGACGGTCAGCGGATCGAACTTGGCATATTCCGCATCCCCATAGGCCTTCGCCGCGGCCATCTGGAGAAGGATGGCGGGGGTGGAGGTCTTCACCGCCGTCACCGCGATGCGGTCCTTCTCGGTGAGGTCGCGCACCGACTTGACGTTGGGGTCGCGCGTGTTGAGCCACATGGACTGGCTGAGCAGCGGAGCGATGCCCTTGATCTCGTTCCTGGTGCCCTTGGTGCGCGCCCAGAAGATCAGGAAGCCCGGGGGACCGTTGGTGATCACATCGAGGTTGCCGGAGATCAGAGCCTCGTTGGCCGCCGTGTTGTTGCCGAGCGTCATGTAGACTGGCTTGGTGGCGATGCCGAGCTCCGCCGCTCGCTTCTCGTATAGCTTCTGGTTCTCCATGATCATCAGCGGCAGGTAGGCAAGCCCGTACTGCTTGGCGATGCGGATTTCACCTGTCTCCGCCGTTGCAACGGACGACGCCATTGCAAGGCCGGCCGCAACAGCCAGCCCAATTCCAAGTCGAGATGTCATAAGCATGCGAGTTCCCCTTTGTTTTTTGAGTTGCACGCCTTGAGAGTTTCTTCCCCTGTTCCGAGTTTGTTTTCTGTTTCTTGTTGCCGGAAGTGGCCGAGTGTTCGTATTTTTATTCTGGATATTGAGCGGCTATGGCATCGATCTCGACCAGATAGCCATAGTGCAGCTCTGGCACCGGCACGACCGAGCGCGCCGGGCGGGCGCCGCCGAGAACTTCGGCATAGATGCGGTTGAAGGCCGGCCAGTTCTCGCCGCCGACGATATAGGCCGAGACCTTCAGGATCCGGTCCGGCCCGGAGCCCGCCGCGGCCAGGATGGCGGTGAGGTTGGCGAGCACGCGGCGCAATTGGGTGTCGAACGGCGCCGCCGGGTCGTGGGGGCTGCCGATGACGGTGGGAAGCTGGCCTGAGACATAGACGACGCCGCCATGGACGATGGCCTGCGAATAATGCCCGCCCGGAGCCGGGGCATCCCGGGACAGGATCGGAATCAGGTCGTCTGGGGTGGGGGACATGGCGGTCACCATCCTCTGAAGCGGGGCCAGTAGCCGTGCGTGCGGTCGGAGCCTTCGCGCACCACCACATATCCATCGTGCTGGGCGGCGGTGGCGCAGGCGTGGTTGGGCAGGATGCGCAGCTTGGCGCCGATGGGCAGGTCGGGGATCGGCGCTTCGCTGCCGGGACGGCGCGAAATGATGCCGTGCTCCTGGTTGGCGGCGATCATGATGAGGTCGGGGAAGGGCCGCCCGTCCGGGCCGCAGACCAGGCCGTAGCCCTGGTTCACGGCCTGGGACGCCGTGCCGAGGTCGCGCGACATGGCCATCCAGCCGGCGTCCACGATGATCCAGTCCCGATCCTTGCGGTGGCCGATGACGGTGGTGAGTACCGACAGGGCGATGTCTTCGGGCGTGCAGACGCCGACGCCGGCCTGCACAAGATCGAAGAACATGAAGACGCCCGCCCGCACCTCCGTGACGCCGGTGAAGTCCCGGCCATACAAGGCGGTGGGGGTGGCGCCTACGCTCACTACAGGGCAGAGGAGGCCCGCCGCCCGCAGCGTCTCGGCCGCCTGCTCCGCTGCCGCCCGCTCCCGTTCGGCGCTGGCCTCGTATTCGGCCACAGTGCGGTCGCCATAGCTGCCACCGGCATGGGTGAGCACGCCGCGCAGCGCGCCGGCCGCATGGAGGAGCCGGCCGATGGCGACAATCTCCTCGCCTTCATCCGGCGTGAGGCCGGAGCGGTGGCCGTCGCAATCGATCTCGATCAGAGTGGGGAGCGGCGTTCCTTCCGCCGAGGCGGCTGCGATGGCGGCGGCCTGCGCGCGCGAATCCGCCACAATGGCGATATCGATGCCGGCGCGCCGCAAGGCGGCCACGCGCGGGAGCTTCGCCGGGGCGATGCCCACGGCGTAGATCATGTCCGTCACGCCGGCGCGCGCGAACACCTCCGCCTCCTTGAGGGTGGAGACGGTGGCGGGGCCGGAAGGGAGCGTGAGGACGCGCCGCGTCACCTCAAGGGATTTCGCGGTCTTCAGGTGCGGCCGGAAGGCGACGCCAAGCGTGGCGAGGCGCCGGCTCATGCGCGCGATGTTCGCGTCGAGCCGGCCTTCATCCAGTAGAAGGCAGGGCGTGTCGAGAGCGTCGACGCGGTCCGGCGGGTCAATGGAATGATCGGCGAGGTCCTGGAGCATTCGGCTTTCTCGCATATGCCTGGGGTCGGGGAGCCCATTTGGCTCCAATGGCGCATGAGGGTCCATCTCCGGCGCCTAGATCGCGCCGCGAGCCGACACCGGCCAGATGTCCACCAGCCGGTCGCCACGCACCACGTGGTACACGTCGTAGAGGTTGACGGTGGGGTCGCAGTGGGGCGGCACCACCTCGATGGCGGCACCGACCGGCAGGCAGTCCTCTGGGCGCTTGAAGCCGAGGCGGCCGTGCTCGTCGCCCATAAAGCCGTAGCTGGCCGTGAGCGCGGCGCCCTGGGCCACCCGCGGCATGGCACCGCCCATGGAGAAGCGCTTCGTGCCCGCGTCCGTGGTGACGAAACCCGTGTGGTTGGCGCTCACTACTGTGGTGCGCACGAACAGCGCGGGATCGAACGGCCGTGCTGTGTCCCGTCGCAGGGCGACCGCGTCATACTCCACATCGGTGAAGACGTAGCTGCCGGCCTGCATCTCAGTGAAGGTGCCGGAGCGGGCGTCGATCTCGTGGGTTCCGGTTCCCGCACCGCTCACCACAGGCGGCGGAAGGCCCGCATCCCGGAGCAGGGAAAGGAGCAGGGCAATGGTCTCGTGGACCCTGGCGGCGCCCTGGAGCCGCGCCTCATAGTCCTCCACATGCTGCAGCCCGCCTGCATAGGCGTGGACCCCGGCGAAGACCAGCGGCCCGGACCGGACGATCTGCTGGGCCAGGCCCAGGGCATCCGCCGGCGTCGCCGTACCGATGCGATGGAGGCCCACATCGAGCGCGACCACAACATTCAGCGCCACGCCTTCCGCCGCCGCGGCGTTCGCCAGCGCGGCCACGTTCTCCGGGGCGTCGGCGACGATCATCAAATCCGGCGCGAGGTGGGCGAGGGCCATGAAGCGGCGGATCTTCGTCGGCCCCACGGCGGGCGAAGTGACGAGGAGGCCGGTGATGCCGCCTTCGACCATAGCCTCCGCCTCGCCGATCGTGGCGGTGCAGATGCCCACCGCGCCGGCGGCGAGTTGGAGACGGGCGATGTCCACGGACTTATGGGTCTTGGCGTGGGGGCGCAGCGCGATGCCGTTGGCGCGGCACCAACCGGCCATGTGCCCCACATTGCGCTCCAGGGCGTCGAGGTCGACCAGCAGGGTCGGCGTCTGCAACTGCTCCCGCGAGTGGGGCTGCCCGATCAGGCCGGCATTCGGCCCGAGGCGCCACGAGGGACGCCCCGGGCCGCTCACCGGAGGCGTGTCAGGGCTTCGCCCCCGATCGAGGCCTGCGAGTTGGGCTTTACTCATGCCGCACCCTGGTCCTTGTAGTCGTCGACCATGAGGCCGCTGATGCGCAGGGTCTGCCAATAGGATTTGTCGGCGTAGTGGACGATGGTGCATTCCGGGCTGCGGGCTAGCACCTCGCCCTCATAGGAATGGCCGAGTGCGATCTGCGCCACCTCGTCCGGCAGGCCGACGGTGAGGCAGACATGCATGCCGTAGGGCGGGTGGCGGAAGATCGGCCAACCGGCCTTGCTCGGCTGCGCCTTGCGGCGGGCCTGCTTCACCGGGTCGTATTCGTAGGGCTTGCCCACGTCATGGCACAGCGCGCCGGCCACCAGGATGTCGCGGTCCACCGGCAACTCGGGAAATTGCTGCTTCAGCGCATGGGCGATCTGGATGGCGATGGCGGCGACGCCCCGCAGGTGGTCCGCCTGGGTGCCGCGGATCAGCCGGTCGGTGTTCCACATGCCCGAGGCACGCAGGTCGCTGATGCAGGTGAAGGAGGTATGGGCGATGGCCACCGCCCAGGCTTCCACCACCTGGTCTCGCAGGGTGTCGCTGCGGATTTCATCGAGCTCCGGCTGGAGCTCCTTGCGGATAGTCGCGCGAAGTTTGTCGGAGACTTCGTTCTGGGCGAGGTCGCTCACGGCATTGGATTTCATCGGCTCTCTTCTTCACTGCCTGAAATGTTGATGATGAAACAAGCTCGGGCGGAACTGGAAGCACCGGCTCCCGAGAGGCACCGATGCACCCCGGAGATATTGCAGACGTGCGGGTGTATCGGTTCCGGGTCGGGCGGTTTTGTCGCCGAGGATGGAATCGAATACATTTTGTTCATGCAGATTCTCTTGGGAGAATATGCGTCTATTGCCGGAAACGAGGGCTCCGGCGCTGTTCAAGTCTCTGGATTATCGTTTTCAATGGCTCTTTTTGGCCACTGACTATTGAAGTGTAGACACAAAAAATATCAAATCTAATTTGAATAATTGAGGTGATGAGATAGGAAAATACAATCGATGCGATTCACCCTCGCGCAGCTTGAAGCGTTCTACTGGGTCGCCAAGCAGGGCACCGTGCGGGATGCCGCCCTGCATCTGAACCTCTCCCAGCCATCGGTCTCGCTCAGAATCCGCGAGCTGGAAACCGCACTCGCCACCACGCTGTTCGAGCGCTCGCGAAGCGGGATGCGGCTTACCGACGACGGCACGGAGTTGATGGAGCGCGCCTTCCTCATGCTGGGCGAGGCGGAGCGCATCCGCAACCTCGCGAAATCCGAAGAGCCAGTGCGCGGGACGCTGAGGATCGGCATGCCCGAGGTATTCGCCGTGCGCTGCCTGCCCGCCTTGCTGGCCAGCCTCGGGGTGGCGCACCCCTATCTGCGGGTGGAACTGCACATCTCCACCAGCGCCGAACTGGTGGAGGACGTGAAGGAGCGGCGCATCGACCTCGGCTTCGTCATCGATCCGGTAAAGGCGTTGCACCTCCACATGGTGCCGCTGGGCTACCTGGAACGCCGCTGGGTGGGCGGGCTGAAAGCCGGCGTGAAGCAGCCCCTGATGGCGGAAGAGATCCGCGACATGCCCATCCTCACGATCCCGCCACGCGGCTCGCCGGAGACCACGGTGACCCGGTGGTTCCAGAGCGGGGGCGCGGAGCCCACCCGGCTTATCCCCTGCAACAGCGTCTATGTGATCGCCCAGCTCATCAAGCGCGGCATCGGCATCGGCATCCTGCCGCTGCCGCTGATCGAGGCGGAGAATGCCGACGGCAAGCTGTGCGTTCTGGAGGCGCACCCGCCGGTCGCCAGCTCGATGATGTATGCGGCCTATCGGCTGGAGGCGACCAGCACAAACATCACCGCCCTCATCCGCCTAACCAAGCGCGCCCTGAGCGAGACCCGCTTCCTTGTGCCCCTGTGACGGGGTCGAGGCTGAAAGCGTGATGATTTGCCGTCGCAGCGATTGACATCCTGGATCCTGGATACTTAAAATCAGAGTATCGTTTTTCGGCTTGTTGGCCATCATGTTAGCTGCCACCAAAATTTGCACGGGCGCGGACCTGGACGTGCGCTACGTCTCGGCCTCTGGCGCAACGTTCCCCGTCGCGGAGCCGCTCTGGCGCGCGCCCGATGGTGGACCGCTCGGCCTGTCGCCGGGTACTGGCCTGTCCCGCTCCGACATCGCGCCGCAGGAGAATTCCCTCTGGCGCTATGCCTCCGCGATCCGCGTGGATGCCGCGCACCGTGTCACGCTGGGCGAAGGCTTCACGCCCCTGGTCGCCGCCCGCTTCGGCGGCCGCGACGTGCACATGAAGCTCGAATTCATGGCGCCCACCGGGTCGTTCAAGGATCGGGGCATGACGGTGCTCATGACCTACCTGCGCAGCGCCGGCGTCACCCGCATCCTCGAGGATTCCTCGGGCAATGCGGGGGCCTCGATGGCGGCCTATGCGGCGGCCTGCGGCATGGATTGCCGTATCCTCGTCCCGGCCTCGGCCCCGTCCGGCAAACTGGTGCAGATGCGCGCCATGGGTGCCGAAGTGGTGCCGGTTTCCGGCACCCGCCAGGACGTCGCAGACCGGGCGCTCCGCGAGGCCGAGGAAATTTTCTACTCCAGCCACAACTGGCAGCCCTTCTTCATCGAAGGCACCAAGACACTGGCCTTCGAGCTGTGGGAGCAATGCGGCTTCGCGGTTCCCGATACGGTGGTCGTCCCGCTGGGCTATGGCAGCAATGTGCTCGGCCTGCGCATCGGCTTCGAGGAGCTGATGCGGCGGGGCGAGATCGACCGCATTCCGCGCATCTTCGGCGTGCAGGCGTCCAACTGCTCCGCCTTCGGCGCGGCGGAGGATGCGGGCGTCGACCATGCCGTGCATTTCCAGCCCCGGCCGACGGTGGCGGGTGGGATCGCCTCGCAGAAGCCGGTCCGCGTGTCGGAGGTCCTGTCCGCCATGCGCGACAGCGGCGGCGGGCTGGTACGGGTGTCGGAAGAGGAGATCGCTGCCGGGCTGCATGGCCTCCTGGCGGGGGGACTGTTCGTGGAGCCGACCTCGGCTGCCGGTGCTGCCGGGCTCCAAAAGCTCCAGATGCAAGGCCGCATAGGTCCCGAAGAGACCGTGGTGCTGGTGCTCACCGGCAGCGGCCTCAAGGCGACACAGGATATCGAGGACCTAATGGCGGCACCGCCGCGCTAACTTCCGGAGAGCAGTCATGGCGACGAAGCTGGCCCTTGCAACCGCACCGCTCGATGACAGCGAAGGGCTCAGCGCCCGCCTCTGCGCGGAAGTCGCCAGCTGGCGCTACGAAGACCTGCCCGAGGATGTGGTCCGCACCGTCAAGCTGTTCCTGGTGGACACGTTCGGCGTGATCGCCGGAGCCGCGCAAGCGCCGGGCATCGCCGAGGTGCGCGGGCGCTTCACACGTTGGGAGAAGGACGGCAGCGCGACCGTACTCATCGGCAAGAACCGCATGTCCCCGCCGCACGCCGCCCTCGTGAACGGTGCTGCCGCCCATGCGCTCGACTTCGATGACATCCACGACCCGGCGCGCGTCCACACCTTCTGCGTGATGCTTCCCGCCATGCTCGCGGCGGCGGAGGACATTGGTAATATTGACGGCAAGCGCTTCATCCTTGCTCTGGCCATCGGCGGCGAACTACATGCGCGTCTCGGGCTGGCTGCCTACAATTGCCTCGGCAAGGGCTGGCACCCCACCATGACCCTAGGGGCGCTCGCGGGGTCGCTCGGGGTCGGCAGCCTGCTCGGCCTGGACGAGCATGGTATGCTGAACGCCCTCGGCCTCGCCTTGCACCAGGCCAGTGGCACGGCGCAGCCCATGCTCGACGGCGTGCTTGCGAAACGCCTCGGGGCCGGCATCGCCGCGCGCGGCGCAGTCACCGCCGGCTTTCTGGCCAACGACGGCGTCACCGGCTCGTTCCGCCCCCTGGAAGGGGATGCGGGGCTATTCCCGTTCCTGGAGCGCGGCGAAGTCCGCCTCGGCGAGCTGATGGGCGGGCTGCGCGAGGAATGGCGGCTGCGGGATTATTCCTTCAAGCCGTTCCCCTGCTGCCGCTGCACCCACACGGCCATCGGCCTCGGCTTCGAGCTGCGCCGGCTTGGCGTGACACCGCAGGAGGTGGCTTCGGTGGAGATCGCTCTCGGCAAGGTTAATTACCAGACTGTCGGCCAGCCCTATGAGGCGAAGCGCGATTCCGTGGTCCATGCCCAGTTCAGCGTCGCCTATACGTTCGCGCGGGCGCTCACCGATGGCAAGGTGGACCTCTCCACCTTCACCCGCTCCAACATCACCGAACCGGGCATCGCCGCGCTCGCAGAGAAGGTCACGGCCATCATCGACCAGGGGGAGGCGGCCACCGACATGGCGCCGGCCCGCGTCACCGTCACCCGCACCGATGGCAGCGTGCTCACCGTAGCGAGCCGGCTCATTCCAGGCAGCCCTGACGCGCCCATGAGCGAGGCGGACATCGTCGCCAAGTTCGAGGGCTGCGCCGCGTCCGGCCTCGGGCTGGATGTGCAGCGGGCCCGTCCCTTCGCCGAGCGACTGCTGGCGCTGGAGGATATGCCGGACGTTTCGGCGCTGGCGCGCGATTTCCCGAACTGAACTTCACGTCTCACGGATTGGAGGACGACATGTACGGCTGGCGCGGACGGATCGGGCTTCTGGTGCCCTCCATCAACAACACCATGGAACCGGAATTCTGGCGCATCGCGCCGGAAGGCGTCTCGGTGAGCACGGCGCGTATCGCCGGCGGGCGCCACGGGACGCCGGAGGAACTGCGGGGGATGGAGAAGGAATCCCGGGCCGCCGCCGCGCGCGTCGCCAAGACCGAGCCCAACGTGGTTGTCTATGGCTGCACCTCCGGCAGCTTCTTCGAGGGCCCGGAGTGGAACCGCATGATCTGCGACGAGCTCACCAAGATCACCGGCGCCCCCACCGTCACTACGGCGGGCGCGATGGCGGAGTGCCTGACGCGCCACGGCCACACCAAGGTGGACGTGGTGACGCCCTACGTCGAGCTGACAAACGAGCGGCTGAAGCAGTTCCTGCGCTCCTTCGGCGTCGAGGTCACGAGCCTCGCCACCTTCGACATGCTGGACATGTTCGACCACGCGAAGATCCGTCCGGACGAGATCTATCGCAGGGTGAAGGAGACGGTAACCGAGGATTCCACCGCGGTGTTCGTGGCCTGCACGCAGCTGCGCGCTCTGGAAGTGGTGGACATGCTGGAGCGCGACCTCGGCAAGCCGGTCTATTCCGCCAACCAGGCGAGTGCGTGGATGGCCTATGAGGCGCTTGGAATTGATCCGGGCATCACCAATTGCGGCAGCCTGCTGCGTTCGCTCTCCGACAACCGCCGTGCGGCACCACGCCCATTGCGGCAGATTGCGTGACGAGCAGGAGTGACGCATACCGTGTCGAAGATTGCGGCAGTCCAGATTCGCTCTGGTAAAGATCGGCGGTGCGATCAGGGGTGTTCTCCCGGACATCCTGTTGCCCGCACCTCGGGCCCGTTGGAGGACGGCGCGCCGGGGCGTCTGGAGCGGCGGAAAAGGCTTTGATGGCAAGGTGGCATGCCGGCTGCCCCTTGTGTCTGTCAGGGGAATGAGCGCCACATGCCCAGCCTGGTCCGAACCGAGCCTCTGTACGATCAGATCTACGAGATCCTGTGGGAGAAGATTCTCGCCCTGGAAATCCTTGCAGGCGCGCGCCTGCGGGACGTCGAATGGGCTGAAAAGCTGGAGGTCAGCCGGACCCCAGTGCGCGAGGCGCTACGCAAGCTCCAGAAGGACGGCATTCTTGAGCCAATCGGTCACGGCCGCTATGTGCTGAAGCGCATCAGCCCCACCGAGCTGCGGGCGCTCTACCGCTGCCGCGCGGTGCTGGAGGCCCTGGCAGTGCAGGATCTGAAGGGCCACCTGAAGTCCCGTGATCTCGCCGCCCTCACGACCCTGGTGGACAAGACCCAGGTGGCCATCGATGAGAGCGACTTCCGCAGCGCGTTCCAGCTCAACACCGAGTTCCACCAGCGCCTGACGACGCTGAGCGGCAACACCTATCTGCTGCTGCTGCTGGAGAACATCCGGCGGCTGATCCTGTTCGCCCGCTCCACGCTGCGTACACTGATCGAGCAGAGCGACAGCCTGAGCGGCATGTATGCCGAGCATCTTGGCCGCAGCCAGTCTTATCACGTGGCGATCCTCGACGGGCTGAAAGCCGGGGATTACGAGGGCGCGGCCCGGTCCATGGAACAGCATCTGTTCCAGACCGCGGAGGACATGAGCATCCTCTTCGAGCGCGCGACGCAGGCGGTGCCGGCCGTCGCGGCTGGTGCCTGAGGGACGGGCTCAGGTCCGCGAACCGCTGTCTCGGTTCGCCCTTGCGTTGTTTCGCTCTTCCCGCGGTTACGTTTTTGGTGATCTCGCAGTCATCGTCCCCTGGTCAGGCCTGGGGATGACGACGGCTGTCCTGGTTGCGGGCGTGCGCGCTTTCAGCGCTGCATTCCCCATTTTTGGACGGTTCTGGCCTCGATTGACCTGAAGATGATGGATTCGACGAAGAGGCCGATGAGGATGACGGTGAGGAGGCCGGCGAAGACCTTTGGGGTGTCGAGCTCGGAGCGGGCCTCGAAGATGTACCATCCAAGGCCGCCGGAGCGGGATGAGACGCCGAATACGAGCTCTGCGGCAACCAGGGTGCGCCAGGCGAAGGCCCAGCCGATCTTGAGGCCGGCGAGGATGGCGGGGAAGGCGGCGGGGATGAGGATAAGGGCGACGTAGCGTACCCCCTTCAGGCCGTAATTGCGGCCGGACAGGCGCAGGGTCTCGGGGACCGAGCGGAAGCCGGTGAGGGTGGAGAGCGAGACCGCCCAGAGCACCGAGTGGATGATGACGAAGACCAGGGAGGGGATGCCGAGGCCGAACCAGATGAGGGCGAGGGGCAGGACGGCGATGGCGGGGAGCGGGTTGAACATGGCGGTGAGGGTTGTGAGGATGTCGGCGCCGATGCGGGAGGATACGGCGAGCGATGTGAGGATCGCGGCGAGGACGATGCCGCCGAGATAGCCGAGCGCGAGGGGATAGAGCGAGGTGCGGGTGCGGTCGATGAGGGTGCCGTCGAGGAGGTCGCGGAGGAAGGTCTCGAGGGTGAGGCTGAAGGTGGGGAAGAGGAGGGGGTTGTCGGCCCACCGTGCATAGACCTCCCAGACCACGATGAGGAGGAGGAGGACACCGGCGCGGCGGACGGCGTCGTTGTTGGCGAGGCGTTCGGGGAGGGAGAGGCGGCGCTGGACCTCGCCGATGCCGCTGGCGTCGGCGAGGGTGCACTCGAAGTCGGCGCGGGGGCGGGGCAGGGGGGCCTTGGGCTTGGCCGCTGCGGTGGAGGTGTTGCCGGGGAAGGTCTGGGTGATGGCCATGGATGGTCCCTCAGCTTGCGGCGGCGGCGAGATGGCGTGCGGAGCCGGCGGCGGGGGCGTGGTGCGGCTCCTCCTCGAACAGGAGGGCGTGGATGCGCTTGGAGAGGGCGCCGAAGGCCGGGCTGTCGACATCGGCATAGGAGAGGGCGCCGGCCTCGAGCTCGGCGCGGACGCGCCCGGGATGGGGGGAGAGGATGAGGATGCGGGAGCCGACGACGATGGCTTCCTCGATGGAGTGGGTGACGAACAGGACGGTGAAGTGGAGCTGGTCCCAGAGGGCGAGGAGCTCTTCCTGCATCTTGCGCCGGGTGAGGGCGTCGAGGGCGGCGAAGGGCTCGTCCATGAGGAGGACGTCGGGCTCGAGGGCCATGGCGCGTGCGATGGCGACGCGCATCTTCATGCCGCCGGAGAGCATGTGGGGGTAGACGTCCTTGAACTTGGTGAGGTTGACCTTGTCGATGGCGGCGAGCGCGCGGTCGCGGGTCTCGGACTTCCAGTATTTCCCTGCGGCCTGCATGGGGAACATGACGTTCTGGAGGACGGTCTTCCAGGGCATGAGCTGCTCGAACTCCTGGAACACCATCATGCGGTCGGGCCCGGGTTCGCGGACCTCGCGGCCGTTGACGACGATGGATCCGGCGACCGGGCGGATGAAGCCGCCGACGGCTTTGAGGAGTGTGGACTTGCCGCATCCCGACGGTCCGAGGATGACATAGCGGTCACCCTGCTCGACGGTGCAGGAGACCTTGTAGGTGGCGGTCACCAGATGGTCCGGCGTCTTGTACTGCAGCGTCACGTCGCGAACTTGCACAAGGGCGTCAGAAGACAAAGCCGGCATCGCGGAATCCTTCCATGAGCGTCGGGACGGGCGAGGCCAAAGCCTCGCCCGATGCGGGTTCAGTCACCTGGAAGGTTCTGAACATACTCAAAGAACGGCTCGTTCCAGGTTGCGGGGATCACCTTCAGGGAGCCCACGGTCTTCAGAAACTCCGCATACTTCATCATCTTCTGCGGCGTCATCGTATAGATGGTGCCAGGATCGCTCAGGAGCGCAACGATATCTTCCTTCTTGGCGCCGCCCTCCTTCGAAACGGAGAGGTAGATGTCGGCAGCCTTGCCCTTGTCTTCGTTGATGAGCTTCTGGGCATCGCCGAGGGCCTGGACGAACGCCTGCATGGTCTTCGGATTCTCTTCCTTGAACTTCACCGTGCTGAACAGGATGGACCAGGTGGAGGGCCCGCCCATCACGTCCTCGGAGGTAAGCACGGTGTGGATGCCGGGGCTTTTCGCCTCGACGTTCTGGAATGGCGGCGAAGTGAAGTGCGCCGTGATCTCGGTCTTGCCCGACAGCAGGGCGCTCATGCCATCGGGATGGGGCAGGGAGACGGTGAGGGGATCGAGCTTGTTGTACTGGCTCTGCCCCCATTCCTTCGCCGCAGCCATCTGCAGGATGATGGCGGGAATGGAGATCTTCACCGCCGAAAGCGCAATGCGGTCCTTCTCGGTGAAGTCCTTGATGGTCTTCACGTCGGGATTGCGCGTGTTGAGCCAGCTCGACTGACTGAGAAGGGATGCGATGCCCTTGATCTCGGAGGGCGTGCCCTTGGTCTTGGACCACACGGTGAGGAAGCCGGGCGGCCCGTTGGTGACCACGTTCACGTTGCCGGAGATGAGCGCTTCGTTCACCGCCGTATTGTTGCCGAGCGTCATGTAGACCGGCTTGGTGGTGATGCCGAGCTCGGCCGCGCGCTTCTCGTACAGCTTCTCCTTCTCCATCACCATGAGCGGAAGGAAGGCGAGCCCGTACTGCTTGACGATGCGGATCTCGTCGGTCTCCGCGTATGCCGGATGGGCCACGGAGGCGAGGCATGCAGCAGAAACGAGCAGCGAACAGCCGAGACGTTGTGCGATCCTGAACATCCTGTCTTCCCCTCTTTTTTGTGAGACTGGAGTCGAATGTGCGGTGGTCTCCCTAGGTGCCGGCTCCGACATTCGCCGGGCGGCGGCTCTTGCTGGCCATGAAATCCCGTGCGACCTCGACCACCCGGTCCACGTCGTCTTCGTTGTTGTAGAGATGCAGCGACAGGCGGAGCATGCCGCGGCGAATGGTGTGGCGTACATGCGCCGCGTTGAGCCGCGCATTGAGCGCAAGCAACATCTCGTCGCCGACGGAATCGTGCTCCTCGCTCAGGCTCTCGCCGATGGCGACGATATGAGCACGGTCGGCGCAGGATGGGCCGCCGAACACCGGCACACCCACGGCGCATAGGCCTTCCGCGAGCCGCTGGGCGAGGCTGCAGACCCGCGCCTCGATGGCCCGCGTGCCGAGCGCGGCGATCTCTTCCAGTGACTGGCGCACGGCGACCGCGCCGACGAAGTTGAAATTACCGACGTCGAAGCGACGGGCGCCCAGAGCGTAGCCGAAGGCGTCCGGGTCCCCCGAGGCGGCCTCATGCTCGGCTGCGATGTGCACTCCGGCCCGGGACAGATAGACCGGCGCCAGCGTGTCAGCGAGTGCGCGCCGCACATAGAGAAAGCCTGAGCCGTAGAGCCCTAGAAGACCTTTCTGGGTGGAGGCGGCAAAGCCGTCCACACCCAGCGCCTCGACATCCGTGTGCAGGATTCCCGCCGACTGCGCAGCGTCCACCAGCACCCGCACGCCGAGCGGACGGCAATGGCGCGACAGCTCGGATACCGGGAACCGGAAGCCGGGGGCGAAGGAGACGGTGGAGACGGTGACGAGCCGGGTCCTGGCGTCGATGGCATCGATCACCTGGTCCAGCGGCACGCGCCCGCCCACCGGGCGTACCACCTTCACCTCGACGCCGCGCTGCAAGGCGAGGTTCTGCCACGGGAAGATGTTGGCCGGGTGCTCCAGCGCCTGGCACACCACCACATTCTCGCCGGCCTGCCAGGGCAGGGCGGTGCCGAAGGCGTTGATGCCCTCGGAGATGTTCTTGGTGAGGCTGATCTCATCGACACTCGCGCCGATCAGTTCGGCGAAGCGCAGGCGGCTGTCCTCGGCCAGCGAGAACATCCAGGCCTTGTCGCCCCCCTCGCTCATGCGGTGGTCGAGATAGGCGTCGATGGCGCCGCGCACACCCACCGATATGAGGCCGCGGGCCGCCACGTCCAGATAGGCATAGCGTTCGGTGCCGGGATAGGCAGGACGGCGCGCCGCGAAGATTTCGGCCGTAGCAAGCTTGCTCATGCTGCATCCTCTGTATCCAGCACGGCACCTGCGGCAGGGGACGGGGAGACGCGGTCCTCGCGGATGTCCTTGTCCATCAGGGTGCTCGGGCGGTGTGCCGGCGGCCCGTAGCCGCCGCCGCCCGGCGTGCGGATGGAAAGCACAGAGTGAGGCGGCAGGGCGACGTCGGCTTCCGCCGCGCCGAGAATGCGCTCGCGCGGCGTGCCGGGATCGAGCACGAACACCCCGAGGCCGCCATGGGCTCCGCCGGCAAGGCCGGGCGCGGGTACGCTCTGCCGCTCGGCGGAAAGGCTCACCGTAATGCCTTCAGCGAGGGCGCGGTATTCACGGATCACGCCGGCTCCGCCGCGCCGTTCTCCCGGCCCGCCCGAGCCGTCTCGGATGGCATAACGCTCGATCCGGAGCGGATAGGCGTGCTCCAGCGCCTCGACCGGCAGGTTGGAGGCGCCGGAAGCGTGGACGCGCACCGCATCGATGCCGTCCCGGTTCGGCCGCGCACCCATGCCGCCCGCAATGGTCTCGTAGTTTACGAAGTAGCCGTCATTCCTCGGGTCTGGCCCCGCGAAGACGGCGAGATGATGCGGCCCGCTGCCGGCGATGGCGCGCTCTGGCATGGCCTGCGACAAAGCGAGGGCGATCACGTCGCCCAGGACACCCGCGCTGATGGAGCGGCAGCCGACCGGTGCGGGCGCCACAGGCTGCACCACTGTACCTTGCGGCGCACTGATGGTGATCGTGTCGAAATATCCGGCATTGGCCGGAACGTCGGGGTCGAGAAGGCTCTTGGCCACGGTATAGACCGTGGCGATGAGCGCCTGGTGCGGAATGTTCCGGGCCCAACTCAATTGGGGCGCCGAGCCCGCGAAGTCGAGCGCCATGCGCTCACCCTCGATGGTGAGCTTCAGCGCGATGCGCGCGGTCTCGCCCGGAGCATCGCCGTCGAGGAAGTCCTCCATGAGGTAGACGCCCGGCTTGATGCGGCCGATGGCGGCGGCGAAGCGGCGACGGGTAAAGTCCACATAGGCCTCGATGGCGGGCTCGGTGTCATCGCCGTAGCGAGCGAACAGGCCCTCCATGGCCCGGATGCCCGTGACGTTGGAGGCGAACTGTGCGCGCAGGTCGCCGTTGCGCTCGTCGGCGGTGCGGGAATTGAGGAGGATGATGTCGAAGACGTCGCGGTTGATCTCCCCGCCGCGCATGATGCGCACCGGCGGGATGCGCAGTCCCTCCTGGAAGATGGAGCGGCACACGGCCGCCTCGCTGCCCGGCACCATGCCGCCCACGTCCGCGTGGTGGGCGATGTTCGCCACATAGGCGACGATGTGCCCGCGCCAGAACACCGGCGCGATGATGTTGATGTCCGGCAGGTGCGAGCCCCCGCCGGAATAGGGATCGTTCGCCACGAACATGTCGCCGGGGGTGATCTCTTCCACCGGGAAGCGGGCCGTCACGGCGTGCACGGCCCCGATCATGGAGCCGAGATGAATAGGCACCCGCTGGGCCTGGGCGATCACCCGGCCCTTCGCGTCGAACACCGCGGTGGAGCAGTCGGCGCGCTCCTTGATGTTCGGCGAGAACGAGGTGCGGATCAGGGTTGCTGCCATCTCCTCGGCGATGGAGAGGAGGTGGCGGGAGACGACCTCGGCCGTGATGGAATCCACGCGCTTCATGGTCATTGCATCAGTCCTTCCGAAGCGGTGGGAATCTCGATCATGAGGTTGCCGGCGCTGTCCACATCCACCGTGGCGCCCGGCGGGACGACGGTGGTGGTGTCCATCTGCTCGACGATTGCGGGGCCCTGGAAGCGGGTCTCCGCCGGCACGCGGTCGCGATCATAGACCGGGGTGGGCGCGAAGCCGGCGCCGAAGAACCATACGTCCCGCTCGTCGATCACTGCGTCGCGAAGCGCGCCGCGCGGCACGTGTGCGTTGAGGGGGGGAATTGGCCGCTGGACGGTCACCGCGAGGCGCAGGTTGACGATCTCCACTGGCCGGTCCGGCATGGCATACCCGTAGGCGGCCGCGTGGGCGGCATGGAAGCGTGCCACCACGGAGGCCAGCGTCTCGTCATCGAGGCGGCCGGTGGGAAGGATCGCGGGCAGCTCGAAGTTCTGGCCGAAATAGCGCAGGTCCCCCTGCCATTCGAACAGTGCCGGCGCGCCCGCGGCCTCCTGCTCCAGCCAGGCGGCGCCACGCCGCTCCAGCTCGCCGAGGCCGGCATTGAGCACGCCGATGGAGGACGGGTGGGCCAGGACGAGGCGCGTGAGGCTGAAATCGCCCCGCGCGTCCGCATGCAGCAGCCCCATGGCCGAGAGCAGGCCCGGCCGCTGCGGCACGAACACCCGCGGCATGCCCATCATCACTGCCACATCCGCCGCATGCAGCGGGCCGGCGCCGCCGAACGGCATCAGTGCAAAGTCACGTGGATCCTCCCCGCGCTCCACAGAGATGACCCGCACCGCGCCCATCATATTGACGTTGACGATCTCGATGATGCCCGAGGCTGCCCGTACGAGGTCCATGCCGAGCCGCTCGCACAGATGGGTCTCGATGGCCTTGCGCCCGAGCTCGGGGAACACCTCCATGCGGCCCTGGAGAAGTGCCTTCTGGTTCAGGCGGCCGAGCACCATGTTGGCGTCCGTGACGGTGGGGCGCTCGCCGCCCTTGCCGTAGGCGGCAGGGCCGGGCATGGCGCCGGCACTCTGCGGCCCGACCTTCAGGAGCCCGCCGGGATCGACCCAGGCGATCGAGCCGCCCCCGGCGCCGATGGTGTGGATGTCGAGGGTGCGGGTGCGCACCGGGAAGCCGCCCATCTCGCGGACGTTGTGCTTGGCGGGGACGCCGTTGCGGATCAGCGCCACGTCGGTCGAGGTGCCGCCCATGTCGAAGGTGATGATGTCCTTCACGTCCACGGCGGCGCCGAGGCCCACCGCGCCGATCACCCCGCCGGCCGGGCCGGAGAAGAAGGTGTTGATGGGCGCGCGTCGCACCGCAGCCGGGGAAACTGCCCCGCCATTGGACTGCATGATGGTGGGCGGTGCGCTGATGCCGAGCGCCGCCACGCCGCGCTCGAACCGCTCGAGGTAGCGGTCGATTACCGGCAGCAGGCTGGCATTCACCGTAGAGGTGGCGAAGCGCTCATACTCGCGGAATTCCGCCAGGATGTCGGAGGAGGTGCAGACGAACGCGTCCGGCCATATCTCGCGCACGATCTCGGCTGCACGGCGCTCATGGGTCTGGTTGGCATAGGCGTGCAGGAAGCAGATGGAGATGGCCTGGGCGCCGCGCGCCTTCAGCTGGGTGACGGCGGTGCGCACCGTCGCCTCGTCCAGAGGGGTCACGACGGCACCATCGGGCGCGATCCGTTCGGCCACCTCAATGCGCAGGTCGCGGCTGGACGGTGGCGCAGGTTTCTCCAGATCAAGGTTGAAGAAACTGGGGCGCCGCTGGCGCGCGAGCTCGATCACATCCCGGAAGCCGTCCGTCGTGATCATACCGGTGCGCACCCATTTGCGCTCCAGCACTGCGTTGGTGGCGAGGGTCGTGCCGTGGCAGACGAGCGCCAACTCCGACGGGTCAAGCTCAGCGAGACGGAGGATTTCCTCCATGCCGCCGAGGATGCCGCGGGAAGCGTCTTCGGGCGTGGTCGGGGTTTTATGCAGCCACTGGGCGCCGCTTTCCACGTCGACCAGCACAAGGTCTGTGAAGGTTCCGCCGGTGTCGATCCCGAGCCACGCTTTGTGCTGCACGTCCGGCCTCCATTATTGGATACTGGACCCTGTATAACGTGGCGACGAACAAATGGTCAATGTGTGATCGTTGTCAGGTGCTGCCTGGAAATTGTGCGTTGCACGACGCAAGATGGCGCCTTGCAACAAAAAAATGGCGCGCAGCAGCGCGCCGCGCGGGCGGGCCAAAATTTCGCCGGCTCTGCAAGAATGGCGGTCGTGGCGCCTATTCGGGCTTTGGTTGCGGTGGATACTTGCGAGTGGCTTCCGACCGGCCTCGGAGCACATCTGCCAGCGCTTCTGCTGCTGGCTCGATGTCCGCTGCAGCGATGTCGAGGTGGGTGACCGCGCGCATCAGTTGGGGGCCTTCCAGGGACATGCGGATGCCGCGCGTGCGAAGCCCGTCCAGTGCATTCGGGGCGGTGCAGCCAGTTGAGCCGATGTCGATGAAGACGATGTTCGTCTCCAATTGCGGGAAAGCGAGGCGCACGCCAGGAATCTGTGAGACCAGACCCCCGAGGCGCCGGGCATTGCTATGGTCTTGTGCCAAGCGGGCAACGTTGTGGTCGAGCGCGTAGAGGCAGGCGGCGGAGAGGATGCCAGATTGGCGCATAGCGCCACCCAGCCTGTGCTTCCAGGTCCAGGCTTCGGCAATAAAGTCGCGGGGGCCCGCGAGCACCGCACCGACCGGGCAGCCGAGGCCCTTCGAGAAATCGAGCCAAACGCTGTCGCAGGGGCGGCCGAAATCCTGCGCAGCCACGTTCGACGCCACCACCGCGTTGAGGAGCCGCGCGCCGTCCATGTGTACGGCGAGGCCGTTCTCATGGGCGCGCTTGGCCACGTCCTCCACCAGGGCGAGGGGCCAGACCGCGCCGCCGCCCCGGTTGGAGGTCTGCTCGATCACCACGACGCGGCTGCGCGGTGCGCGCGGGCGGGCGGGGCGGATGACGCGGACCATCGCATCCCCGTCGAAGATGCCTTCGGGCGCCTCGATGGGACGCACGAAGGCGCCCGCCAGCGCGGCGGCGCCGGCGCCTTCCGAGCCGTAGATATGCGCTTGCTGCGCGGCGATGATCTCGTCGCCTGGCCGACAATGGACCAGTAAGGCGATCTGGTTGCACATGGTGCCGGAGGGCAGGAAGACGGCGCTCTCCTGGCCGAGCAATTCGGCGGTTCGCTCCTCCAAAGTGCGAGTGGTGGGATCCTCGCCCATCTGCTCGTCGCCGAGCGGTGCACGCATCATCGTCTGGAGCATCTCCGGCGAGGGGCGTGTGGAGGTGTCGCTGCCAAGGTCGATCCTGATGGCCGAAATGCCAGCGCCCCGTGTCATCGCATTTCCAATCGAGATGTCATGTGTGAACTTTGTTCTAAGAAAAAGTCCGGCCCGCTGTAACGGCCAGATCAGACGCCGAGCACGCGGGCGACGCAAGGGGGAGGAGAGCTCTTAGGATTGGCCGGCACCCGGCTCTGCGCCCGGTTGCGCGCCAGCCGCCTGAGCTGGAGCCTGGCACTGTCGAAGGCCCAGATCGATAAACAGCTGTGCTTCCTACCCGCGTGCCTCGACAACTGAGTGGACGGGAATAACCCGGTTCGTGTGATAGAGGCTTTTGTCGATGCCTTGGACTGTCTGGTCCCGACTTTGGCGGCGCGATGCCGGCGCGCACGGGGCGGCAGGCCTCGCGCGATGGAGTGCTTTTAAGCTGGCCGCTGGTAGGCGGCGGATGGGAAACTGCCCGTCTACGCATCTCGCACCCGGTTCATCCGAAGTCGCTCCTCGGGCATTTCGACCTAGGCTCAGGACTCCTTAATCAAAGTCAGGAGATCACTGTGGCTGCGATGGCAAGGAGGTTGGCACCGGCAATGACACCTATGCCCAGAGCGCCACGGCCTTAGACTTGGCCTGCGGTGGCGACGATGAGGTCCGCGCCAGCCTCAACCCCCTCTCCATGGCCAGCTGGCTCAACGTGGGTGCCTCACCTTCACCCGCGCCTTCCCCGGCTCCCGCAACGCCGGCGGCAACATCATCGCCGGCGGTACTGGCAACGACATCCTCACGGTGGCACGGGCGCCGACCATGTATAGGCGCGCCTGGCCGGCGCATAGATCGCGCCATCCGAAAGATCATCGCAGTTGATCTCATCGTCGGCATGCCGGACGTGGGTCGAGCATGGCTGCGAAGCGCATTGCCCTCCGGCACAAATTCAGACAAGGAGGGGGCTGGAAGTTACGGTGGGGAAAAAATGGCGAGAGATGCCACAGCGGTCTCATCGGAAGACGCAGAGGTCGCAACCAGAGTCCTTCATTCGGCGATTAACACGAAGGGACTTCCGACGAAGGAGGCAGTCGCGGCGTGGCTCGAAAGCATCGGCCTCTTTTATGATGTGCGCATCCTGAAGAAAGTTGATGATCGCTTCTTCTTTTATGCCGATGCCTCGCATCTCTGTGAAACTGTTCTCACGCGGTATCAGTGTGCGGTTGATAATTACTATGATCGCTCACGTGCCAGAATTGGCCGAGATGGTCTCGACCATGTGACACTGCAGTTCTGCATCAGCGGAAGCAATGGCCGGCGTGAGGGGGGAGCGCACGAACAGGCCGGCGCCGGTGATCTGCTGATCGCAGATCTAGCACAGGCTCAGGCGATGACCGCATCCAACCTGGACAGCTACAACCTCACTGCGCCGCGCCGCCTGCTCGCCCCTCTCCTTAAGGCACCCGACGAGCAAAACCTGCGCGTCATTTCAGGCAAGGCGCCGCTCACCGCCTTGCTCCGGAACCACGTCGAGAACCTGCATCGAGAAGCACCACGCATGAGCCGTGAGGAGGCCGAAGCTGTCATCCGACCGACTCTGGAGCTGGCTGCGGCCGCCATTAATATGGAGGTGACGGAAGAGAGCACTGCTTCAGTTCAATTGGTGTTGACCTGGCAGATCCGCCGCTACATCGACAGCCACATAACAGATCATGGACTGTCGGCTGAGGCAATTGCTGCTGCGTTTGGTATCTCGACGCGCCGGCTTTACCACCTCTTCGAGCCCTATGGCGGGGTGTCCGCTTATGTGACCAGCGGAAGATTGCACCGCGCACGGGAGATGCTGACTGATCCGAGCCAGCAGGGATGGAGCATTGCGGACATCGCGTCGCACTGTGGCTTCGCCTATCGCACCAACTTTGCCCGCGCTTTTCGCAACTTGTTTGGTGTGACACCGCGAGAGGTTCGTGCGCACGCGGCGGAGGGACGCGTCGCAATCGACCGGCACGCGCGCGGACCCAGTATGTGGCATTGGATTCGCCAGCTCCGGTGATCCGCGGCATGTCCGGATGCCGCCACGAGATCCGGTGATGACGGGCTGCCGCTCCTCGGGCGGAGCGGGCAGGTTGCAGCTATAGATACGAATTCAGCACCCTAAGATACATCTGGCACCGCCCCGCTTCATTTCCTTGCAAGCTCACCTGCGGCCCACGCACAAGCTTCTCAAGGGGCTGCCCTGAGGAGTGTCACCACGCGCGCACCGCGAGTGTCGACACGCCTTGGATTTCGCCTCTCGCGTGGCATTGTCGAGGGCGTATTCATGGCGCGGGTAAGCTGGGGTTTCCAGGGGGTGAAGCGTGACGTGGCCCGCAGGGCGCTGGTCAAAGGCGCTGCCGGGCCGGACCTCCGGCGGTTCTGCGGCAGGCCGCGCCTTGGCGCCTTGCTCCTCGCCACAAGTGCCTTGGTCGCGATTGCGCCGGCCGCGCAGGGGCAGACCGCCTGGACCGGCCAGAATTCGGACAACTGGTTCGATAACGGCAATTGGACCGCTGGCATGCCATCCATGGGCGTGGATGCGGCGATAAACAACACGCCCACGGATACGCCGGTCATTGCCGGGCTGGGCGCCATCGCGAACGATCTCACGCTCGGGACGACATCCAACGGCACTCTGTATGTCCAGGGCGGCGGCTCCCTGCTCACGGACGTCGGTTATATCGGTGCCAATGCGGGCGTGAACGGCGGGCTCGCCGTTGTCGGCCCGAACTCCCTGTGGACCACCAGAAACTTGTTCGTCGGCGATCAGGGCAATGGCCAGCTGGTCATCGCCTTTGGCGGTGCGGTGGAGGGCGATAACGAGGCCTATGTGGGATATGCCGGAACAGGCACCGGGCTCGTCACCGTTACGGGCCCGAACTCCACCTGGACGGTCACAGACCTTGTGACCCTCGGCCACCAGGGCATAGGCACCCTGGAAATCAGCGATGGCGGTGCCGTCATGTTCCAGAGCCTGATGCTCGGCACGGAGGTGGGCGCGGAGGGGATCCTCAACATTACCGGGGCGAGCTCGACCCTGGATGTCTCCGGGATCCTTCTTGAGATCGGTCGTCAAGGCAGCGGCACGGTGACAGTGTCCGACGGCGCGACCGTCACGGCCGTGACCACCGTTCTCGCGCGGGAAGTCGGGAGCACGGGCAGCCTCGCCCTCTCCGGTGGATCCTCATGGACCACCACGGCCTCCGTCTTCATCGCCGATGCTGGCGCCGGCGAGCTTCTGATTCAGTCGGGCGCCTTGCTGGACGTGAACAGCCTGGTATTTGCCGTGGGCACCTCGGGCACAGCAACCGGAACCGTGACGGGAGTGGGATCGCGGATTCAGTCAAACGGAGGCATTTTTGTCGGCGATGCGGGCTCGGCGACGCTGACCGTGGCCGATGGCGCCTCAGTGACGAGCGGTGAAGCAACCGTCGCCAGCAAGCAGCCCTCGACGTCTGTCGTGACTGTCACAGGCGCCGGCACAAGCTGGACGACGGACGACGTCTTCACCGTCGGATCTCGCGGCACCGGCACGCTGAACATCAAGGCTGGCGGTACAGTCAGCGCGGCGACAACCTCACTCGGCGATGCCGCTACGGGCGTCGGCCTCGTCAACGTCGCCGGGACAGGGTCGCGGCTGACTACTATGGGTGAGATGACCATCGGCACGTTTGGCACCGGAGCTCTTTCGGTCTCGGCCGGCGGCACGGTGGCCGCCCAGAGCGTTCATGTGGCCCGCGAGGCCGGCTCCACGGGGAGCATTACGGTCAGTGGCGCCGGCTCGACCCTCGTCAATGGCTCGGATCTCTTCATCGGCTTCAACGGCACCGGCGTGATGTTCGTCCAGGCAGGCGGCGCGGTGAGCGCAAGCAACGGTGTCCTCGGTGCGCACGCAGGCAGCATCGGCGAAGCGACCGTGACGGGTTCCGGCTCCATCTGGGCCGTCGCTTCCGATCTCTATGTGGGCAGCGAGGGAACCGGCGTGCTGACCGCTTCCAACGGCAGCACGGTCACGGTTGGCGGCACGACCCACCTCGCCGCTGCGGCGGGATCCTCCGGAACGCTGAACATCGGCGCGGCCAACGGCCTCGCAGCCGCGGCCCCGGGAGCGTTCACGGTGGGTTCGGTGGCATTTGGAGCGGGAACCGGCACGCTCGTCTTCAACCACACGTCGGACGGCTACCAGTTCGCTTCCGGCATCTCGGGCGCGGGAACCATCCAGGCTCTGTCCGGGACGACGATGCTGAGCGGCAATTCGGCCAACTTCACCGGTACGACCGCCGTCAGCGGCGGCACACTCGTCGTGAGCGGCAGTCTCGGCAACGCGACGACGGGCAACATGACCATTGGTGGTGTCGGTGGTGGCAATCTGTTCGTCGTCGCCGGCGGGACTGTGAACAGCCAGAACGGTTATGTCGGGCAGGCCGCCGGGGAGACCGGCAATGTCGGCGTCAATGGAACCGGCTCTGCTTGGAGCATTGCCGGCAACCTCGCGGTCGGCGGCCAGGGGAGCGGCAGCCTGACCATTGCGAGTGGCGGAAAGGTTGCCGTTAACGGCACAACCACCATCGCATCCACCGCAGGCTCGTCCGGCACGCTGAATATCGGCGCGGCCGCGGGACAGGCAGCAGCTGCGCCTGGCGCCCTCGCCACAGGGTCGCTGGCCTTCGGCCCGGGTGCCGGAACACTTGTCTTCAATCACACATCGGACAGCTACCTGTTTGCGCCGAGCATTAGCGGCTCTGGAGTGGTCGACGTGGTCTCGGGCACGACAGCGCTGGCGGGAAACTCCAGCGGGTTCACTGGACATACATCGGTCAGCTCCGGGACTCTCTTGGTGAGTGGCTCGCTGGGTGGCACCACCGGCGTGCTTTCGGGCGGGACGCTGAAGGGCAACGGGACCGTGGGTCCGACTACCTTGGCGGCCGGCGGCACGATCGCGCCGGGCAAGTCCATCGGCACGCTGACGGTGAATGGTGCTCTGAGCTTTGCATCGGGCTCGACCTATGCGGTGGAGATCAATCCGGCGGGACAGTCGGACTTAATCGTGGTCAATGGCAGCGCGACCCTGAACGGGGCCAATGTCGCGGTGGCCAAGGCACCGGGCAGCTACCTGCCGGGCACGCAGTATGCCATTCTCACGGCGCAAGGCGGGGTCTTCGGCAGCTTCGCGGCACCGACCCAGAACCTGCCCTTCGTCGAACTGGCGCTCTCCTACGATCCGAACGACGTTTATCTGAACGTGGTGCGCAACCAGACTTCGTTCCCCAATGTAGCGGTGACCCCCAACCAGATTTCCACCGCCACGGCGGTGGAAGCCCTTGGCCAGGGCAACGCGGTCTATAATGCCGTGGTCTCGCAAACCACGGCGGCGGGCGCCCAGCAGGCCTTCAATTCGCTCTCGGGGGAAATCTATCCCTCTGCCATGTCGGTGCTGCAGGATGAAAGCCTGTTCCTGCGCCGGGCCGTGCTCGACCGGGCCCGGGTGCCGGTGCAGGCTCCCGCCAGCACCCCGCTGGCTTACGCCACCAAGGCCGGCACCGACGTGCTGGAGGTGCCGGGTACGCCCAACGCCTTCTGGGCCCAGGGGTTTGGCGCCTGGAGCCAGATCGACGGCAACGGCAATGCCGCCACTATCTCCGGCGACACCGCCGGCATCTTCGTAGGCTATGACCGCGCCTTCTCCACGGGGACGAGCGACTGGCGCGTCGGTTTTACGGCCGGCTATTCCTTCTCCAGCTATCAGGTGGATGCTCGCTCCTCCTCCTTCTCCAGCGACAATGCCCATGTGGCCGTTTATGGCGCGACGAATTTCGGCGCGCTCGGCATCAGGCTCGGTGGCGCCTATAGCTGGGCGGACATCAGTGCGAGCCGCAGCGTGGTCTTCCCCGGCTTCTACAACGCGCTCACTGCCGACACCTCGGCCCGCACGGGACAAGTATTCGGCGAGGTGGGGTACGGCCTCTCCTTTGCCGCAGTGAACGTCGAGCCGTTTGTTGGCCTCGCATATGTGAACGTGAACCTCAGCGACTTCACCGAGAACGGCGGCCCTGCGGCGCTCACGGGCTATGGTGGCAGCGAGGGGGTGACCTATTCCACCCTGGGCGCCCGCATGTCCGTGCCATTCGCCTTTGGCACTTTTCCCACGGCCTTCAAGGGGACACTGGCGTGGCAGCATGCGTTCGGCGACACCACGCCCGAGGCGCTGTTCGCGTTCGGGCCGGGGGCCCAGCCGTTCGCGGTCTCGGGTGTTCCCATCGCCGCGGACGCCGCTCTGGTGGAGGCGGGGCTCGACATGGCGTTCACCGCCAACATCTCGCTGGCACTGTTCTATGCCGGGCAGCTCTCCGAGACCGACACCAGCAACATGGTCAAGGGTAGCTTTACGGTCAGTTTCTGAGCAGATTTCGCGGCCTTCGCCCTTATCGGCCTGATGCTTCATCTACTCGCACCAGGCTCAACCCGGCGCTCGCTGATGCAGTGTCGCGCGCCATGGTGATCGATGCGCGGCAGTCGCAGGCGCAGTTTAACGTTCCGGCGGCGCTTGCAAACGGCAACGAGCTCGCGGGTCGGCTGATGGCGCGTTTCGATGCCGGCTTCCGGACCCGCCCCATCGTGGCGAACTGGCGGCGGATTTCGGTATGCCGAACCGCACGCTCTCCTCGCCGCGATGGACTTCCACATCGTTGCTTCTTCCGGCGCTGTCGGTTCTCTTCGTGTCGCCGTCGGCCAGCTCGCCCTTCCGGACAAGGTGGCACTGGAACCCAACACGATCACGCCGGTGAACTTTGGCTTTTGCCCCGTTGTTACCGAGATGCGAAGAAGGGCCGATCCGCGACCGGCCCTGGCACGCTTGCGAAGATCAGTACTCTTCGTCTCCGCCGAAAACGCCTCCACCTTCGTCGGCGGCCGGCTCCGCACTTGGTTCTGCGGCATTTGCTTCCCCACCGCCATCGAACATGCCGGCGATGACGTTGCCCAGCAGCAGGCCGCCGGCAACACCCATGGCGGTCTGGGCGGCGCCCGCGAGGAAGCCGCCGCCGCGGCCTTGCTGCATCATCCCGCCCTGGCCCGGCTGCATGCCGCCCATGGGCGGCACGGGTCCACGCTGGGACTGGTACGGGGAGCCCGTCGAGGACCGGTTGTCGCTCTGCCCGCCGCCGAACAGGCCGGAGAGGAAGCCGCCACCGCCGGCCGGGCGGCGCTCCAGCTCCTCGATGCGGCGCTGGGCCTCCTGGAGCGCGTATTCCTGCACGACTATGGTCTGCGCCATGAAGTAGGGCGCCGCCG
>NZ_JBDZDT010000016.1:0-52238 GCF_040049275.1 Aquabacter albus
CGCCGCCGGCGCTCCACCGAGGTGATCACCTCCACTCGCGACAGGGTCAAATGACTACTCCTAGGATTATCCCTAGGACTTCACGTCAGCGCCTCAACCCGCAAGGCGGCCCGCGCCGGAGGGGTACGCAACATGCGGATGATGCATCTTTGATAAGCCGAGCCCACGGCGCGACGCCAGAGCGCTGCTGGTCGATACGGCGCCGATGAGAGCCGACCTTCCGACGATCCTGGGCATTAGAGCGGGCTGAACTGACCCGTCGGCTTGAACGGATACACCAATCTCCAGGCTTCACAGGAAAGGCTCCCGGCGGCCCGAGCCGCTGGAACATGTAACGGAGTGAGAGTGGGGGCGGTGCGGCCCGATCTGGTAGTGGAGGTGCGCTTTGATCATGTCACCGGCAATCGGTTTCGTCACGGCACGAAGCTGATCCGATGGCGCCCGGATAAGGCGCCTCGGCAATACACGCGCAAGCAGATTGCGCCTCTGTCGGGGGGCCGCGTGTCGAGAGTGCGTCGGGCTGAACGTCGCCATAGTTGACGGAAGCGCGGCGCTTTTTCCCCTCCTGGATCAGCTTCTCCCGCCGTCGAAATCACACCGTGCAGCTTGAGTTTCCCAATTGGCTTAGAATACCGGAATTTTATTTTCTTCCGCCCAGCGCGAAATATTGATTGAGGATAATTACAACGCCTCGGCCCCAAAGTATCGTAGTGGATGTGAGGCGCCATCATGGAACCGTTGGTATTAGGCAGTGTGCTAGCTGCCGGCGCGATATGCTGTGCTTTAATGATGTGGGTCGCACTTACACGATGAGGTGTGTTCGTGAGGTGTGTTTAACGGCCTCTTGAAGCTAGCTTCTTTACTTTGAGCATTACACCTCTTGGCATCCGCTGCGGGCAGAAATCTCTATGACCCGCGGAAGCGCATGCCCGGAATCTCGTAATCCGACCCGCCTGTTCATCTGGATCAATTCACGGGCGAAAATTTTGCAAAGTTCACAACAATCGCCTCTACGCTAATGGAGAATAAAATGGCTGAAAAGAATCTTGAGAGCCTATTTCAAGATACACTCAAGGATATCTATTATGCCGAGCGCAAGATCCTGAAAGCACTTCCGAAAATGGCGCGCGGTGCACAGTCGCCGGAGTTGAAGGCAGCCTTTGTGAAGCACCGCGACGAGACCGAAATACATGTCGAGCGTTTGCAAGAGGTCTTTGAGCGGCTTGGCAAGCGCCCCCAGGGCAAGACCTGCCCGGCGATCGAGGGAATCCTTGAGGAAGGGGAAGAAATCCTCGAGGAGTACAAGGGAGCGCCGGCTCTGGACGCTGGCTTGGTCTCGGCCGCACAGGCTGTCGAGCACTATGAGATTGCGCGCTATGGAACTCTCCGGCGCTGGGCTGAAGAACTTGGTCTAAATGATGCCGCCTCCCTTCTGGCCCTGACCTTGGACGAAGAGGTCAAGACCGACGAGGCGCTTACCGCCCTCGCAGAAACAGCGGCCAATCAAAAAGCAAAGGCGGCCTAACAAACGCGAAGCCGTCTCTCGGCGTGCTGTGGTTCCGCGGAGAGACGGAGGGTTCGTGATAGTAGCCGCGCGGGTGGATGGTGGATCCTATACCCCGAGCCGCCGCACGCTTCATTGATGTCTGCGGACCGTTATGGTGACGCTGAGCGGTCCGATTCTCCGAGGGCCAGGACCCAAATCCGACCAAGGGGACCGAACATGACGACCCGCGCCCCTTGAAGATTCTCAACCCCACTTGGTCGAAAACCCGTCTCGCGCGTTGAACTCGCGAATGCGCAAGGGAGAGCGCCATGACCAAACGCGAGCTTATCGATACCGGCAGCGATAAACGCTACGTCCGCCGCGACGAGAAGGGCCAATTCAAGGAATCCGACGACGTCGGCAAATCGCTGGCGCAGGATGTGCGCAAATCGGCCAAGACGAAGGTGAAGGCCGGCGAGGGCGACAAGGGCGATCGGAAACGTTAGCTCTGCCGTGATGAAGATCGGGACCTTCAACGTCAACGGCGTGAATGGCCGGATGCCCGTGCTGCTGCGATGGCTGGCCGAGGCGGAGCCCGATGTCGTCTGTCTCCAGGAGCTGAAGTCGCCGGACGCGCGTTTCCCGCACCGGGAGATCGAGAAGGCGGGCTATGGCGCGATCTGGCACGGCCAGAAAAGCTGGAACGGCGTGGCCATCCTTGCGCGCGACTCGGAGCCGATAGAGACCCGGCGCGGTCTTCCGGGGGATCCGGATGACAGCCACAGCCGCTATATCGAGGCGGCAATCGGCGGCCTGCTCATCGGGTGTCTGTACCTGCCCAATGGCAATCCCGCACCCGGGCCGAAGTTCGACTATAAGCTCCGCTGGTTCGAGCGCCTCACCAGCTACGCGTCAGAGCTGCTGGAGCTCGACGTCCCGGTGATGCTGGTTGGCGACTACAATGTCATGCCGACCGACCTCGACGTCTATAAACCGGAGCGCTGGCGCGACGATGCGCTCTTCCGGCCCGAGGTCCGAAGTGCCTTCCACACGCTGGTCGAGCAGGGGTGGACCGACGCGCTGCGCATACTGCACCCGGACGAGCGCATCTACACTTTCTGGGACTACTTCCGGAATGCGTGGGGCCGCAATGCAGGCTTGCGGCTCGACCACTTGCTCCTGAGCCCTGCCATCGCCGGCCGTCTCAAGGCCGCCGATGTGGATCGGGCCGTGCGCGGCTGGGAGAAGGCGAGCGATCATGCGCCCGTCTGGATTGAGCTCACCGACACGGATGCGAGATAGCGCACTATGAACGTCTCCGACCCCTATGACTTGCCGCGCTTCAGAACGGCACAACAGCCTGTCTTTGAGGCGGCCCTCGCCGAACTGCGTGCCGGTCGCAAGCAGACACACTGGATGTGGTTCATCTTCCCCCAAATGCGAGGTCTCGGGCACTCGCCGACTGCGCAGTTCTACGGGATATCCTCCATCGACGAGGCCCACGCCTATCTTGAAGACCCGATCCTCGGGGAACGCTTGCGACTCGCCACCGCGGCAGCGCTCGTGGTCGAAGGTCGCTCGGCGCACGCAATCTTCGGCTCGCCCGACGATACGAAATTTCGATCCTCGATGACGCTGTTCGGCCTCGCCGCGGAAGGAACGGCCGCCTCTCCGTTCCAGGCGGCGTTGGATCGATTTTTCGAGGGCGAACCAGACCCTCAGACGCTCGACCTCCTCGAGAGACGAAAGCTCTGATGGCCGGATAAGGCCTGGTCGTGATGAGCAGGGAGCTCTTGCCAGTTCAATACGGAACCTGTTCTCACGCCTCGCATTCTTGGCTGAGGGGCGATGCCCTGAAGCCCGAGGTCACTCATGCCAAACGACAAGCTCACGACCTACAAGGCCAAGCGGGATTTCCGGCAGACGCAGGAGCCGAGCGGTCAGGGGAACGTGACTTCGTCGAACCGCCGTCGGTTCGTCATCCAGAAGCACGACGCGACCCGGCTCCATTACGATCTGCGGCTCGAGCTCGACGGCGTCTTCAAATCCTGGGCTGTGACGAAAGGCCCTTCGCTCGACCCCCATGACAAACGCCTCGCGGTGGAGGTCGAAGATCATCCCCTCGACTATGGCGACTTCGAAGGCACGATTCCCAAGGGACAATACGGCGGCGGCACGGTGATGCTATGGGACCGCGGCTATTGGGAGCCGGAGGGAAACAAGAGCCCCGAGCAGGCCCTGGCGAAGGGCGATTTCAAGTTCACGCTCGACGGCGAACGGCTGCATGGCAGCTTCGTCCTGGTCCGGATGGCCAACGATCGGGAGCGCGGAAAGCGCACCAACTGGCTGCTGATCAAGCATCGCGATGCGTTCGCGGTCGAAGCGAACGGCGCTGCGATCCTCGACGAGAAAGCCACCTCAGTGGCATCCGGCCGAGCGATGGACGCAATCGCGGCTGGAAAGGGCCGCAAACCGAAGCCCTTCATGCTTCGTGGGGGAAAGGTCGAGGCGGATGCCGTATGGGACAGCCGCACGGGCCTCGCTGCCCAAGAGCGCAAGGCAGAGGCTGCCGGGAAGAAGCCTGTCGCGACCGCCGACCTCCCGGATTTCATCGCGCCACAGCTTTGCGAAACCCTTGACCGCCCGCCATCCGCGCACGGGTGGATCCACGAGATCAAGTTCGATGGCTACCGCATCCAGATGCGCGTCCAGGACGGCGAGGTGACCTTGAAGACCCGCAAGGGCCTCGATTGGACCGCCAAATACCCGGCGATCGCCCGCGCCGCCGGCAAGCTCCCGGACGCCATCATCGACGGTGAGATATGCGCCCTGGACGAGAACGGCGCACCGGACTTCGCGGCCCTCCAGGCGGCGCTCTCGGAAGGCAAGACTGACGCACTGGTCTATTTCGCCTTCGACCTGCTGTTCTCGGGCGGTGACGACCTGCGGGCCCTTCCGGTGGCCGATCGAAAGGCACGATTGAAGCAATTTCTCTCCGAGGCCGGGGAGGACGCCCGTCTTCGCTTCGTCGAGCATTTCGAGAATGGCGGGGAAGCCGTCCTGCGCTCAGCCTGCCGGCTGTCATTGGAAGGCATCGTGTCGAAGCGCGGCGATGCGCCTTATGTCTCCGGCCGCACCGACACCTGGGCGAAGTCGAAGTGCCGCGCGGGCCATGAAGTCGTGATCGGCGCCTACGCGACAACGCAAGGCATATTCCGGTCGCTTCTCGTCGGCGTCAATCGCGGGGACAACTTCGTCTATGTCGGGCGGGTCGGGACCGGCTACGGGGCGGAGAAGGTCAAGGCGCTGCTGCCGAAGCTGCGCACGATCGAGACGGCGAAGTCCCCCTTCACCGGCATCGGCGCCCCGAAGAAGGAAGCCGGCGTCGAGTGGCTCAAGCCAGAACTCGTGGCCGAGATCGAGTTCGCTGGTTGGACGGCGGACGGTCTCGTCCGCCAGGCGGCGTTCAAAGGCTTGCGTGAAGACAAGCCGGCGGCCGAGGTGGAGGCTGAAAAGCCGGCGCCCCCGACGAAGACAGACGTTCCTCAACCGGCCGTTCCGGCGTCATCGAAGCCCGCCCGCCGCGGTGGGAAAGTCGATGTCATGGGCGTGCTGATCTCCAACCCCGACAAGCCGCTCTGGCCGGACGCTAACGACGGCAAGCCGGTCACGAAGGAGGATCTGGCCCGCTATTATGAGGCGGTCGGGCCCTGGCTGATCGAACACATCCGAGGGCGGCCGTGTTCGATCATCCGCGCACCGGACGGGATCGGCGGGGAGGAGTTCTTCCAGCGACACGCCATGCCCGGCTCTTCAAACCTGTTGGAGTTGGTGACGGTCTTCGGTGACAAGAAGCCCTATCTCCAGATTGACCGGGTGGAAGGCCTTGCCGCCGTCGCCCAGGTCGCCGCCCTCGAACTGCATCCCTGGAACTGCGAGCCTCATCAGCCGGACGTCCCGGGACGGCTCGTCTTCGATCTCGATCCCGGCCCGGACGTCCCGTTCTCGGCCGTGATAGAGGCCGCACGGGAGATGCGCGACCGCCTCGACGAACTCGGTCTCGTCAGCTTCTGCAAGACGACGGGCGGGAAGGGACTGCACGTGGTCACGCCGCTGGCAGTCGCCAAGCGGAACAAGCTTTCGTGGCCGGAGGCAAAGGGCTTCGCGCATGACGTCTGCATGAAGATGGCTCGAGACAACCCGGACCTCTATTTGATCAAGATGACGAAGAGCCTTCGGGGCGGCCGCATCTTCCTGGACTATCTGCGCAATGATCGCATGGCGACGGCGGTGGCCCCGCTCTCTCCCCGTGCCCGGCCCGGCGCCACCGTGTCGATGCCGTTGACCTGGTCACAGGTCAAATCCGGCCTCGACCCCAAGCGTTTCACGATCCGCACCGTGCCCAAATTGCTCGCGAAGACCACCGCCTGGCAGGACTATGGCGATGCTTATCGCCCGTTGGAGCAGGCGATCAAGCGGCTGTCGAAGTCGATGAAGCAGGCGGCCTGATCGGACATCCGGTCCCGGCGGCTCCGCGAACCCGCCAGCTTGGTGACCGCCGCCTAGCGCTTGCGGGGACGATCCTCCGCCTCAACGGACTTTCGCAGCGCATCCATGATGTTGATGACGTTGTTCGGTGTGGCTTTCGGCTCGGATGACTTCGCCTTCGTCGGCCGCTTGGTCTTCTTCCGTTTGGCCTCGATGATCTCCAGGAGCTTGTCCTGAACCGGGTCCGCCACCAGCTTGGGGTCCCAATGGCGGGTCTGTTTCTTGATCAACTGCTGGATGAGCGGCATTACCTGGGAATCGGATGGGGCATCGTCGATGCCGGAGAAATAGGCCTCCTCGTCCCGCACCTCATCGCCGTAGCGTAGCGTCCAGAGGACGATGCCCTTCCCGCGCGGCTCGAGCATGACCGCGCGCTCGCGCCGTGAGATCACGAGGCTGGAAATTCCGACCATGTCCTCGGCGGCCATGGCGTCGCGGATGACCGAGAACGCTTCCTGGCCCACTGGATCGTCGGGAGACAGGTAATAGGGGGTGTCGAGCCAAATCCACTCGACGGAATCGCGCGGCGAGAAGACGTCGATGTCGATGGTCTTCGTGCTGTCGAGCGCGACGTTCTCCAGCTCTTCGTCCTCGAGAATGATGTAGTCGTCCTCGCCGCGCTGATAGCCCTTGACCTCGTCTTCGTCCTTGACCTCCCTGCCCGTGACGGCGTCCACATAATGGCTGACGACGCGATTGTGCGTGGCGCGATTAAGCGTATGGAAGCGGACCTTTTCGTTCTCCGATGTTGCCGGCATCATCTGAACGGGACAGGTGACGAGCGAGAGCTTGAGATAGCCTTTCCAGTACGGACGCAAAGCCATGACGCCCTCCGATTAAGCTGCTCGTTTGGAGCGGGAGGGTCGCTTTGCCTTCGGTGGGCCATCGCCGGCATCGGCCTTTGCGGAGGCGCGCTTCGGCTTTGCCGGCGACTTCATTCCCGCGCTCTGCCGCAGCGCTTGGAGAAGGTCGCTCTGCTTCGATGGCGGCGGTGCCTTCCTCTTCGGTAAGCTGCGACCTTCGATCTTCGCCTTGACGAGCTCCGCGACGGCGGCGTCATACCGGTCGTCGAAGGCCTTGGCGTCGAACGAACCCTTCTTCGTGGTGATGATGTGCTTTGCTAGATCGAGCATCTCGCCTCCGATCTTCAAATCCGGCAGATCATCAAAGGCCTCCTGCGAAGAGCGCACCTCATAATCGAAGTTCAGCGTCGTCCCAATCAGGCCGTTCCCATGAGGGCGGATCAGGACCGTGCGCAGTCGCCGGAACAGGACGGTCTGCGCCAACGCGGCGACCTTCGCTTGGCGCATGCCATCACGAAGCAGCCTGAAGGCATCCGTACCCATTTTGTCGGGCGCCAGATAATAAGGTTTGTCGAAATAGACGTCGTCGATCTCGTTGCAGGGGATGAATGCGTCAATCCTCAGGGTCTTGTCGCTGTCCGGGATCGCGGCCGCGATTTCCTCGGGCTCCAGCACGACATAATTGCCGTTCTCGACCTCATACCCTTTGACCTGCTCGTCGCGCTCGACCGGATCGCCGGTCTCGCTGTCGACGAACTCGCGGCGGACACGGTTTCCGGTGGCGCGGTTCAGAGTGTTGAATGCGATGCGTTCGGACGATGAGGCGGCCGTGTAAAGTCCCACCGCGAATGCGACTTCGCCGAACTTGATGAAGCCTTTCCAGTTTGCCCGCGCTGTCGCCATCTCCCGCTCCGATGCAACTATCGCGAGTCAACCAACCGCTTTGGCAGCATCCTTGTTCCGGGACAAAACGAATCTGCATTCAAGGACTTAACCAGTTACGCAGGCTGTGCATTCGCCCCACACACCGGCGTAGCCCTAGCTGCAGCCATATCCAGGGGACCGCGACGCCAACGATGTACCCTCTGCCGACTTCGCTCTTTATGCTCAGCGCGCCGCGAGCAGAGGCCAACGATCCCGCAGCGGTCCGAGTCCGCCGAAGTCGGGCCAACCCGCGCGCCGATTGCCGGCATCATGCCGACCTGGTGGCTACCAAAGCTCGCGCAGGCGCGAGCGGATGGCAGCATCACTATCCGCCTCGCGCTGGTACTGGAAGCTCGACCGATCCACCCCGATTAGCCTGCAGGCCCGGCGCTCCGAGTAGCCGTGATCATCCATCACGCGCTCCGCCCAGACGGCTTTGGAAGAAGAAGCTTAGGTCACCCCGCGGGGTGGCGCGCCATCGAGGCCTTGCCCAGGCAAGTAGACACACCGAGGTGGAGCGCGACTATTTGATTTTCCTTCTTCTTTTTCTCTTTTTCTTTTTCTTTTTCCCTTTCCCTCTAACTTTGGAGAACGCTGGGGGAGGCCGTCTTGCGGAGCAAGGCTTCGCCGGTCCGGCGGCGAAGCCTTGGATGCCGAAGGTTGGTCAAGGTTTCTAACCCCGGAGCCACGCCGTCGTCAGCCGTCAGATCGGAGGTGCAACCTTGTTACAGGCAGGCCGGGGCTGGGCTGTCGGCCTTTCCGCACCGCTTCCGCTCGCGAGAGCGCCAGCGCGGACGGACTTCGCCCTTCCGATCTGTAGTGGGCTCGGTCGTCCAGGAGGGTTGGGGCTACCCGTTCCTCCATCCTGCGGATCAACGATCCGCTTGCTTCCGGTGCCTTCCGGAAATTGACCCGGTATTCTCCGCCCCGCCTGGCTAGCGGTGGAGACTCGGATGCCCATGAGGGGTCTGGCTATTGCCAAATGGGGACTGACCACCTGTAGAGCAGATAGGGCCGGCCGCTATGGGGAGGTCCGCCGAGCGCCAGAAGCGGAAGTTCACCGCGGTGGCAATCAATGTCTGCTTTGGGGTGGGAATCGGACAGTCAGTTTATGGTCGGAGCGAGAATAAAGCTGCCGCTTGAAGGTACCAAGCCAGAGCCAGCCCCGACACTCTTCACAACAGGTTAAGTTATCAAAGGATGATGGTCATGCACGCGTGTACCTCGGAAACCAGCCTATCGACTTCCTGTGTGGAGGTGGGAAAACTGCCTGCAGTGTGAGCGTATTTGTTACGAGGGTGGGCGATGGAGGTAGAAAAGGCGAGGGCTCCGGAGTGGTTCAGATAGCCACGCGTCGCAGGGGGCAGGGTGCGCAGTTGGTGGAGCATCTGCCCGATCCCGGACTGCGGAGTCTTGCCGTGAGCGCGAAGTATCGACCCGAGGCAGGTGTCGAAAGCCCGGCTGGCATGAATAACCTGAAGGAGGCGTTGACGCGTCACCGGCTGGAGCCGAAGGCATCGACCGAGTTCTTGGAGTTCTCTGTCCACCGCCTGCATAAGGGGGTCTGTAGTATAAGTCGGAGCGCCTCTCACCAGGGCCTGCATTAGCAGATGGCGGGACTTTCGAGCGCTCACTTCAGCCTCGCATATCGTTCGATCAGTACGGCGACATCGTCAAGGGACCTCATAGATCGTGACGGTGCCAGAACCCAGCCCGCGAACGCGGCGGCTCGGAGCGCCTTGTCGGGATCGCCCCTGACTTCCGGATAGTCGGGCACGAAAATCGCGCTGGCCGTCACATTTCGCGGTTCCGCCTCGCCATCGACGATATCATACCACCGCCCAGCTTCCGACATCGCTAGGCTGTTCATGGCCGCCAGGGTGGGCGTCGCCAAGAAAAACGCGGCGTCCACCCCATTACCGATCCGATCACGCAACGGGTTACGCGAGGCCGGCCCTCCGCGTTCCTGCCCTTCTTTCGCCTCGAAACCGCGTCGCAGAACCCGGGCGAGGCGGTAGGTGTTTGCGAAGCGCTCTTCCGATCGTTTCTGGGCCTTCTCGGCGCGGTCCCGATGTCGGGAGTGCGCGGGGGCGTTCGCGATGCTAAGGAGCGCCGGCTGGGTGCCACGAGCGCCAAGTTCGAGTTCGGCGGCGAACGCATTGTCCGCTCCGGAGGGTTCATCGTCTTCGTGCACGAGTCTCACGAAAGTGGTGTGCGGGGGAAGCGCCATCATGTTCAGTGCCAGTCGCGCGGCGAATAATGCAGGCTGGCGACGTTCCTCCGCGGTCGACATCATGACTGCGGTCAGACCGGACCGTCCTCCGATTAACAAATCCACCGAGCGCAACACCAGCGGGTGGTCCGGTGCCGCGACGACCACAAAGTCATTGGTCAAGGACTGCGCCAGTCGCCGTGCGAGCTCATTACGACGTTCCACAACCGACGGGGCCATAAGCTCCTCCTGTTCGATTACTTCTCATGACACGGCATGTTCGTCGGGTGAAGAGGGTGGCGCTCGGCGACGCAAACGGCGTTGGAACCCAAGATCGCCTACCTCGCACTCTGACTTTCGGCCAATTCCAAAAGGCTGGCATGGATGGGTTCCGCTGGTCCGATATTGAGTTGCATCGCGTGGAAGTGGATTTCATCTCCGTACCCGCTCACAACCCATGGGGGAAGTTCAGAAGGTCCGCCGGTGGGCGCCTTGATATGCCCGCTACGGGCGAATGGCCAAAGCTGCCGGACCGCCTTTAAGAGCGCTACTGATTAAATTGGACGGCCAATGTTTCGCGTCTGAGCGTCAGCACCGGGACCTAAGCACTTATGAAAGCGTTCGCGTACGCGACTTCAGAACCGTCGACTGAAAGCGGCGCTTACATGGTTCGGAAGTCCAGTGTCGCCGTCCGCGGCTATATCGTTAGCGGATTTCCGACGAGCGCGGATTAGAACATCCAGAATTGTTTAGTGCACGATAGGGGACGACGTTGGTTAAGGGAAGCGGAGGGGCGTCGTCCGGGACGCCAAGAGCTGGAAGCAAGGCTAAGCCTAGCCGTAATTCACCCTGCTGGTGCAACTCCGGCAAGAAGTACAAATACTGTCATTACCACTCGGATCGCGACCGTATCGTCAGCATAGATGCCGGATTACATCCGCCCGGTACTCCATCTCAAATTAACTACAAAAATGATTTCGCGAACATCATGGCATCCTTCCATGGCCCGCTGCATCGTTTTTGTCAGGAAAACGATTTCTACTTGTTTGGATCGACACTGACCGTCGGCGACATGGAGACCGCCTACAATCATTTGATGGCCGGCACGCTCACCAAACAGGAACTGCTGGACGCCGTCATTAAGCGCTCACTCCGGCACGTAGTTGAGGGATACGTCAAGGACGCTTGTGCGAAGTTCAGCAGCTTCGCGGGTCGCGAAAAGATCCTGCTCGACGCAGTCGAAGCGCACTTCGCAGGCAAATATACGTTGTCCGTGCCAGTGTTTTTTGCTCAACTTGAAGGCATCCTGCGCCAGATCGGAGCTCTGACTTACAAGGACAACATCAAGCCAACCATCAAAAGGGACATTTGGGGCAACCGCCTCCTCTTTGCGATAGAGGACGCCGTGGGGGCTTTCAATGCCTTCATATCGAAACTGTACGAAGGGCAAAAGAACGACGGCTTCAACCGTAACCCGGTGCTGCACGGGATGAACCTGACCTACGACACCGAGGAATATTCGCTCATTTTGCTGCTCGCGATCTGTGAGGTGAGAATCTTTCTCTGGTTCGAAGAGAACACCAAACGGGTCGTGTAGGCGTCGGCCAACTTCTGATAGCGGGTACTGTTCACCTGGCCTAACTGCTCGACCACGTTGCGCTCCCAGGTCTCCTCCGGCTAGGCCGGTTCGGCGAAGCACGACGCCAGCTCTCGTTTGGCTCCCAATATTGGCTTTCGCGAAATGTCGTAACCGGCCTAGGTGACCGCCATGGGCACGCTGCTGAATGTCGGTCTCTGCCGAGGGGACACCGACAGTAATCCACCCCCCGAGCCGAAGATATCGTTCGGCAAGTGAATGGCTGCTTTCGGCTAGACGTGCCGGCGATCTGTACGGCGCAAATGGGGTCGCAAGCCGACATAATGAGAGAGCAGCCGAATGGCCGCTATGGGTCAGAAAACGACGTTCACAAGCAGAAGAATTCGTCATTGCTGCGCTGCGGTTCGAATGCGTCTCGGCTTGCACTCAGTTTAAGTGGCGGGGCGGGCTGCGCCGTTGCCGCGACAAAGCAATCCTATGTCGAAGTTAAGATCTATAGCCTCAATACCCTTCTTCAGCTGATCGAGGGTCGCGCCCTTATTATAGCGTGCGGTTTCTCCGGGCGTGGCGTGGCCCGTCAGTTGATCTATCAGTGCGTTCTCCACACCGGCCTGGCTCAGTAGCGTCGTAGCCGTGTGACGAAATGAATGAAAATCCAACTTCTCCCGATAGAGATCTACATCTCGGCGATATCGCGTAAACCACTTAGTATAGCCGTGACCTAGTCGACCGTCGGCACCACCGGGCTCGAGCTCCGGAAAAAGCCTTTCAGAATTCGCCGCCTTCATGGAGACGACATAGTCAAGTAAGCCGAGCTCAACAAGCTTGGAATGTATCGGCACTCGCCTCATCGCATTGGCATTCTTCAGCTTGCGGGGAGGGGCTTCATTGATGTCGATATAGTCGATACCGCTTTCGCGGCGAATGTCGCTGACATGAAGCTGGCAGATCTCCTCCTGCCGCATGCCGGTAAACACAGCCACCAACGGCAACCAGAACTTGGCGTCCTTGATGATCTCGTCACCGGGCGCTGACCTGCGAGCGTATGAGCGGCAGCCTGTCCAAACCGGCGAGGCAAAGAGGGCCTTCAGTTCGGCGGTGGTCCACATGTCGCGCTGTTCACGCGCCTTCTTTGCATTCGCGAAGCGGAACCCGGAGAAGATGTTATTGGCCACTTCCTCAGAAGGAACCTTGGCCGCCCAAAGCGCCGAGAGAGCGGAGAAATGCCGTTTGACGGTGGTCTGCGAGATCACGCCACCGCGCGTGTCAGGCGATGCAGCACCGAAGACCGCCAGGATCTGTGCGACAGTCATGCTTTTGTAAGCGGCTGCCTTGCCATAATCGCTTGGGAGGCGTTCGATCTGCTCCCGGAATTTGCCCGCATCCGCGCGCGTATATTCCGCAAGAGGTTTATCCCCGCATACTTCGATGAACAGCCGGTAGGTGGCTCTTGCCTGTAATGCGGTTTGTGCGTCCCATGCTTTCGTGAGGACCTGTGCCTCGCGAAACGTCTCCCCCACCTTTGACAGTGGCTCCCCAAGGGCAGGCTTCGGTGCGGGCCCGGTAACTTCAACGAGGTCTTTCTGGGGAGGGCTGGCTGCGTCGGCCGCTTTGAGCTCCTGCCGAAGGAGCTTGTCCTTGGGCTCGTAGTTGAAGTCGCCGTTGTAGCGCGCGGTCAGGGCCTCCGCGAGGTCGATACCAGCACGCAGCACCGCCTGCTGAGCTTGGGCGCGTTCAACCCGGTCGAGTTCAGCCACCGTCATGCCCTGCTTGTGGAGCATCGCTTCGGTAACCACGCGGCCGGCATCAAGCCGGTTGCTGCCTAGGTCGGATCGAGCTCTTTCTGCGACATTCGCATAATAGTCGCGCCGCTTGATCCGGGATTCGTCGTCAAGATAGCCCTGATTGAGCCGGGCGAGGTTTTCCCGGTCCAGGATGGTCCGATAAAAGTCCTGCACCAGACGGGCAAGCTGGTCGTCGTTGAGCATAGGCGTCGAGCGAATCTTCGCAAAAAGGGTTTCCGACGCGACATATAGCTGAGCCGCCCCGAGCTTGGCACTGCAGCTCTCACGCGTACGCAGGCTCACCATCAACTCACGGCGCCGCATTTGCCGACGAAGCGCTTCCGGAACGGCCCGCCTGAAGTGATAGACGCCGCCCCGGCGCGTCACATTCGCAATCGCACTCATGCTGCTCCCAATGAGCCCGCCGAGGGCGGGCTTTGTAGCAGCGGATTGTAGCAACAGGCCCAATCCGCAGGTGCGGACCGGCCGAAGTGTTGGCAACGAAGGCTTCGTGGAAAGCTGGCTGGGGGACTAGGATTCGAACCTAGATTGACGGAGTCAGAGTCCGCAGTTCTACCGTTGAACTATCCCCCAAGCGGGCCCGAGCAGGGCAGCCGGAGGCCCGCGGGCGCGAGGCCGGCGGGCGAGGGCGCTCTATACGCAATTCGAGCCTGCGGGTCCAGAGGTCATGTGAAAGAGTTTGGGGGCAATTCCTGCCGGCTATGGAAAGGGGAGGGCCACGCCCCCGCTGACGTGCGTTCCAGCGTGGTTAAACGATTCCTACCTTGGTCGGCGGTATACCACGCCCGCAATGGTGCCATGCACAATCGTCTATGTTGCAATGCAAACTCTTCCCTTATGTAAGAGGACGAAAGACGGAGGCACCTATGACCACGATGACTGCACACCCGGTTCGCGAAACCAGCCTGTTCGGCCGGTTCGGCACGTTGGTGTCGGATTTCGTCGCTGCGGTCGGCGAGGCCCGCACCATGGCGGCCCGCTACGAACACCTCTCGCGGCTGTCCGACGCCGATCTGGCGCGTATCGGCATCGCCCGCGATGAGATCCCGCAGGCGATCGTCCGCGCCCACTGAGGCAAAAAGGCTCCGGCACCACGGGATAGACCGCGCACGCGCGGCCCCTCCCGGCCGGAGGAGTTAGTTCAGGGTCCGGCTTGTTCCGGGTCCGCAGGCACGCTTCCGGGCACCGGCAGCAGGACCCGTGCGCGCAACACGTGAATATGCCGCCGCCCGATGCGGGCGATGAGACGGCGCTCCGCCGCCAATCCGGCGGGATGGCCGCCGATGCGCTCATAATGCCGCTTCGAGATCAAAAGCCCCTGGCCCGGACGCGGCCGGCCGAGCACCGCAAGGCGCGCCGCCGCCACAGCTTCCCCGAGGCGCGGGCCGAATCCATAGCCGTCCACGGACAGGCGGAAGGTCGCCGTCGCGCGATCGCCCATTCCGCACCGCTCCACCATTTCCAGGAAACTCGACACTTCGCGCGCCCAGCCTTCCTCCAGGATGGAGGCCGGGCTGAGGAATAGCAGCCAGCGCCCGCGCCCCTGCGCCGCGCCCTGCCGCAGGCGCACGCCGGGATCATTGATTCCCGGTAGGAAAACGCAGCCCGCCGCATCTGCGATGGCGGCCGTGTCGTCGCTCGACCCGCCATCCGCCAGAATCACGTCGCGCAGAATGCCGCCCGTCACCCCCTGCACCAAAGCGGCGAGGGTCGGGACCAACTGGCGTTCCGAATTCTGCGTGGGGATGACGATGGAGATCAAGCGGCAGCAACCCTTACTTACCTAAGCTATAATGCCCTGGGGATCGCGCGTCGATCCTTGCAGCGCAAGAGTTTTGCCCCGGCCGAAGAAGCCGGCGGCCATCAGGGAGGGGCCGAAGATGGCGTTCGAGGACTGGGACAAGGACGAGGCGGGCCGGCTGAAGGTGTGGCCGCTCCAGGCTTTTACAACGGCGGTATTCGACGGTAGGGCCGGGGGCATACGGTTCGAGGTCGGGCTGCCGCGCGGCCCTGGGCTGCCCTCGCCCGCGGTGCAGATCTCGCTTGATCCCCAGCAGCTTCGCGCGCTCGCCGAGGCGCTGAACGAGGTGGCCGAGCATATCGAGAAGGGCACGCGGCCGAGCTGAGGAGGGTCAGATGCGCGCGCGGACCGCTTCGGGACACGGCAGCCTGCCACCGCGCGCATGGGGCGCGTGCGCGCTGCTCGCGGGCTTGCTTTTCGCCGGCCTGCCGGCACGGGCGCAGGATGCGCCCATTTCCAATCTGTCGCAGCTCGGCGCCAGCTTCCAGGCCTGCTGGAAGGCGCCGCCGGGCTCGGCAGGCTCGCGCATCACCTTGCGCTTCGGCCTCACGGCCAAGGGCGAGCTGAAGGGCGCTCCGCGTGCCACCTATTCCCAACTGATGGGGGACCGGGATGCGCAGCGCGCCTTCGTGGCCGCAGCGCTGACCGCACTGTCGAGCTGCACGCCGGTGCGGATGAGCCCGGATCTGGGGCGCGTGGTGGCCTCGCGGGTGCTCACCGTCACCTATGCGTCGGGGGGCGGGCCGAAGGGCGTCGACATCTGAGCGGCGTACAGGCTGTGAATGGTGCGCAGAGGCTGCGTGGTTCGCTTGACAGTGTAGGGGTCGGGACTCTAAATGGCGCCTCCCACGGTTCGGGGCCGTAGCTCAGATGGGAGAGCGCTGCAATCGCACTGCAGAGGTCAGGGGTTCGATTCCCCTCGGCTCCACCAGCAACTTTCCATATCGTTCTGATATGTTTGCCTTTCCTATAGCGGCGACAGAGCGCTGAGGATCCAGAGTCGGCTCTGGCGGCGTGTGACGACGTCTCATCACATCACGGTTGCGCCGCTTACGCGGCAGCAGGAACGGCCAGCGCCTCGCTTTGCCGCACGCCATCCATAGCCGCGTCCGTCGGGCAGATGAGGACGACAGAGTTGGGAATGGCCTGCTGCAGCTTCGTGGTCATTGCGTTGATCCGCTGCTGCACGCATCCCATGGCGAGCTCGGGGTTATAACCCAGCATCAACTCGATGAAGTTGACCCCACCGGCACGGCGGGTACGGATGCCGTGGAGCGCATCATAGTCGTCGTAATGGTTGGCCAGCACGCGCAGGAGGGCAAGCTGAAGGCGTTCTTCGAGCGCCCGGTCGAGGAGGTCGCAAACCGACCCCGACACATGCCCCAGACATGGAAGACGAAGAAGCCGCAGAGCGCGATGGCGGTGAGCGGGTCGATATAGGCTGCCCAGTTATAATCCTTGAACCAGGTTCCGAGCGAGATGGGAATGACGAGGGTCAGGCTGTCGGCGATGCCCATCAGATAGAAGCGGCGTTGGGCGTCGATCACCGGCGATTGCTGGGCTTTATCAACCTGCCGGACCCGCCACCACATCCAGGCGAAGAGGGCGACCGACGCGGTGTTGAGGATGATGGCGGCGGTTGTGCCCTCCAGCGGCACCGGCCGCCTCAGCCCTTTGATCGCCTGCGCCAGGACCAGCCCCACGAACACGAGATTGGCGAGCGCCAATCCAACGGCCAGAAGGTTCTCGAGCTTGTCAAAACCGTAATTGTAGTTTTCGGTGCGACCGTGTTCGAGCCGCCGAACCACCAGCCATGAAAGGAACATGGCGCAAGTATCCATCCCCAGGCCGAGAACATCGGCAAACACGGCAGATGAGTTGCTGACGATCGCGGCATAAGTCATGGGAACCAGCAAAGCTAAGCTGGCAAATAAGTCCTGTCGCGTCAGTCGATCTTTTTCGCTGATGGACGCCATTTTCGCCGATTACCAAGTTTGAGCTTGGCGGTAACTCTTGGTTCCGATCCGTGTCACCTCAATGACCTTGACCTGACGCGGCCATAAATCGCCATCCCCGAGATGGCTGGCTTATCCCGTCCGGGCCACCGCGCTCCCCGACGGTCTTCGCGAGGAAACCGGCCTATGTCGCTCGCGCCACAAGGATATCCCGCTCGATCGCCGCAGATCCTGCGCTCGACCGGACGATGGGGCGGGGCAGGACGCCGGAATTCTGCCCGCCGGCGCTAAGGGAAGCTCATTTGACAGGGCTGGCTCGCGACGTAACTATACAGTTAGATAAATGCCAAACTCCGCTGTCCAGGTTGCGCATCGGGCCTGCGAAGCGGCTGAGGGGCGGCTATCATGGAAGGGAAGGGCAACCCTTCGAGACGACGTCCCACCGCGCCAAAGGTGGGGCGGAGAAGCACCAGAGAACGAGACGCGCTTCAGGCGCGCCGCCATCATCACGGGAGGAAGACATGAGGCTGAAAGCAAGGCTCGGCGGGTTGCTGTGTGGCGCCGCGGCGCTTCTCGCAAGCACCCTGGCGGCATCCGCCGCCGACAAGGTGACGCTGCTGCTCAACTGGTACAATTATGGTGAGCACGCGCCCTTCTATCTCGGCATCGAGAAGGGCTATTTCGCGAAGAACGGCATCGAGCTGGAAGTCCAGGAAGGGCGCGGCTCGGGCATCACGGTGCAGGCCACCGCGGCCGGCTCGGCCACTTTCGGCTATGCGGATTTCGGCACCATGGTGAAGGCCGCCGTGAAGGGTGCGCCCATCAAGGCGGTCGGCATCATGCTCCAGAAGAGTCCCATGGCGGTGGAGGGCTTCGCGGACAAGAACATCCGCACCCCTAAGGACATGATCGGCAAGACCGTGGTCTATACGCCGGGCGACAGCTTCTCTCAGCTGTGGCCGGCTCTGCTGAAGGTGAACGGCCTCCAGGAGAACCAGGTCAAGGTGATCTCCGGCGATGCGGCCACCAAGCGCAATGCGGTGATTTCCGGCCAGGCGGACTTCCTTCTGGGCAATGTGAACGACCAGAAGCCGCTGATCGAGGAGGCCACCGGCAAGCCGGTCTATGCCATGCTGTTCGCGGACTATGGCGTGAACACCGTGAACGGGGCCTTCATCGTGAAGCCGGACCTTCTCGCCAGCAATCCGGACCTCGTGAAGCGCTTCCTGAGCGCCGTGCAGGCCTCGGTGGAGGACGCGAAGAAGAACCCGGAAGCAGCGGTGGATGCCATGCTGAAGGTGAACCCGAAGGCCGGCAAGCGCGAGACGCTGCTGGCGAGCTGGACGGTGACGCTGCCGCTGCTCCACACGGCCCTCACCGAGAACAAGCCGCCGCTCTGGACCGACCCCAAGGACATTTCCGGCACGCTGGACATCCTGTCCAAATATAGCGGCGTGGAAGTGGACCCCGCGCAGGGCGACAAGTTCTACACGAATGACTTCCTGCCGAAGTAAGGGGCGGTTCCGAGGCAGGCTGTCTCATCTCCGTACACCAGTCGTCATGGCCGGGCTTGTCCCGGCCATCCACGTGGCTCCGCCGGGCCGGAGCCAATGGACAAGCGTGGATGCCCGGGCCGAGCCCGGGCATGACGGCTGTGTCAGGCGACGGTCGTCGCTTCTCCGCGAAGGGGCGCCGGGCAAATTGACAGGCCGGGCACACCCCCTTAAACACCTAACTAGATAGTTAATAAGGAAGCGCGCCATGGTCGCCGGCACTGCCCGTCTCTTTGCCATCATCGGTGATCCCGTCGGCCATGTGCGCACCCCTATCGTGTTCAACGCCTATTTCGCCGAGCACGGCATCGACGCCGTCTGCGTGCCGATCCATATCCGGCCCGAGGACCTTGAGGCGGGGATCGCCGGCCTCAAGGCCATCGCCAATCTCGACGGCTTCATCGTCACCGCCCCCCACAAGGCGCGGGTGATGCAGATGATGGACCAGCTCGGCCTCGACGGGGAGCTTGTGGGCGCGGTGAACACCGTGCGCCGGGAGCAGGACGGCTCCTATACCGGCACCATGCTGGATGGCCACGGCTTCGTCACCGGGCTCGCGCGGGCGGGCTATGAGGTGCGCGGCAAGCGCGTCTACATGGCCGGCGCCGGGGGCGCCTCGAGCGCGCTTGCGTTCGCGCTGGCGGGATCCGGCATCAAGGCGCTGACCATCTTCAACCGCACGCGGGAACGGGGTGAGGAGTTGCTGGCGCGCGTGAAGGCCGCGTTTCCCGCGGTGGAGGTGGCGTTCGGCACCCGCGACCCGCGCGGCCATGACCTTGCGGTGAATGCAACGCCCCTCGGCCTTGAGCCCCAGGACGGCTTCTCCTTCGACGTGGAGAAGGCGGAGCCGCCCATGCTGGTGGCCGAGGTGCTTATGAAGCCTGAGACCACCGCTCTGCTCCATGCGGCCGCCGCGAAGGGCTGCCGCATCCACCAGGGCAAGCACATGCTCGACGGCCAGCGCGATCTGATGATGGCCTATTTCGGCCTCGCCCGCCCCGCCGCTGCGGCCTGATCTTTCCAAACGAGATTTGCCCAAGCGAGATTTGCCATGGCCTATGTCGTCACCGAGAACTGTATCCGCTGCAAATACACCGACTGCGTGGAGGTCTGCCCGGTCGATTGCTTCTATGAAGGCGAGAACATGCTCGTCATCCACCCCGACGAATGCATCGATTGTGGGGTGTGCGAGCCGGAATGCCCGGCGGACGCCATCAAGGCCGAGGGCGATGAGGGCCATGCGGAATGGCTGGACCACAACCGCACCTTCGCCGCCCAATGGCCGAACCTGACCAAGCGCCTGCCGGCGCCGGGCGATGCGGACATCTGGAACGGCGCCCCGGATAAAGCAGGCGAGTTCAACCCCGCGCCGGCGCCGCGATGAGCCCGGACGCCGTTCGCGCCCTCGCGGCGCAGCTCCATGCAGCGCGCCGCGCCGCGGTCTGGGCGACCGTGGGCGATAGGGTGCCCGCGAACCCGGATGAAGCCTATGCCGTCCAGGCCGAGATCGTGCGGCTGTCTGGCGAAAAGGTGCGCGGCTGGAAGGTGACGGCGCTGAAGCCGGCCGACCAGAGCGCCTATGGCGGCGAGCGCCCCGTGGCGGGGCCGCTGCTGGCGGGGGCGGTGTACGCGGCGCCGACAGAGCTGGCCCTTTCCCATTTTCTCGCCCCCATTCTCGAATGCGAATTCGCCTTCCTGCTGGGGCGCGATTTGCCCGCGCGGGCGGCGCCTTACACGCTGGACGAGGTGGCGGATGCGGTGGCGGCCATGGTCCCGGCCTTCGAGATCGCGGACGGCCGCGTGCCATCCCAGGCGCCGGGCGCGCTGCGGCTTGCGGACAGCATGGGAAACGGCGCGTTCGTTTACGGCGCGCCGCTGAGGGACTGGCGCAGCTTCGACCGGGCAGGGACGGTCTCGCTGAGTCTCGACGGCGTGTTCGTGGGGGAGGGGAGTGGCGGGCGCATCCTTGGCGACCCGCTGAAGGCGGTGCAGGCGCTGGCCAATGCGCAGCCTCTGTCGAGCCCGCTTCTGGCCGGCCAGATCGTCACCACCGGCTCCGCGACGATGCCCTTGCGGGTCGACAAGCCTTGCCTCGCAATGGCCGATTTCGGGCCGCTGGGGATGATTTCGCTGAGACTGACAGCATGACCGAGGCCGCAGCCGGATTCCCTCTCCCGGTTGCGGGAGAGGGTTAGGGAGGGGGAAGGAGGCGGCCGTCCTAGGTGCCGAGCGTTGGTCTGCTTCACGGCCCCCCCTCCCCAGCCCTCCCCCGCAAGCGGGAGAGGGGCAAACAGCACCGAAACCTACTCCCCGAACTTCGCCGTGCGCTTCTCCTGGAAGGCGGCGATGCCCTCATGGCGGCCGCGATCGGACATGCAGATGACGTGCAACTCGTTCTCGTGGCGGATGCCCGCTTCCAGCGGCATGGAGAGGGCGGCGCGGGTGGCGGCCTTCACCGTCTGGGTGGCGATGGGGCTGAAGCTCGCCATGCGCTGGGCCAGCGCCATCACATGGGCGTCCAGGTCCGCATCCTCCACCACCTCTTCCACGAGGCCGATGCGCAATGCCTGGGCGGCGTCGATGGTGTCGCCGGATAGCAGCAGGCGCATGGCCTGGCCGTAGCCCACAAGGCGCGGCAGCATCTGCGAGGCGCCCCCGCCGCCGACCCAGCCACGCGTCACTTCCGGCGCGCCGAGCTTGGCGCTGGCCCCGGCGATGCGGATGTCCGCGCCAAGCGCGATCTCAAGCCCGCCGCCCAGCACCCAGCCGCGCAGGGAAGCGATGACGGGCTTCCTCATGTCCCGCACCACGGCGGCATATTCCACGCGGTTGCGGAACGCCCAGAGGTCAGTGATCTCGCCCAGCGCATTCATGTCCGAGCCGGCGGAAAAGGCCCGCTCGCCGCCGCCGGTGATGATGACGATGCGCACCGCCTCGTCCGCATCCAAGGCGGCGCAGCTCTCCCCCAGGCTGCGGGCCATGGGCGGCGTGATGGCGTTGTGCTTGCGGGGGCGGTCGATGACGATGCGGGCCACATGCCCGTCCGTTTCCACCCGCACCACGCCGTCGGTGTTCTCGGCCATCTGAATTCTCCTATGGGCGCGCGGAGCGCCGCGCCACTTCCTCGAACACGGCAGAGACGTCGCGGTCCGTCCCGCCATTGGCCATCATGTCCGCGAAGATGTCGGTCATGGTGTCGAGCAGGGTCAAAGACAGGCCGAGATCAGCCGCCAATGCCTGCGCCGTGCGCAGATCCTTCAGTTGATACTGCGCCGGGGAGCCGGGCACGAAATCCCCCGTCGCCATGCGGGCGCCGTGGATGTTCAGCACCTTCGAATCCCCGAAGCCACCCATGAGCGCCGTGCGCAGCCCCACAAGGTCCGCGCCCCCCTTGGCGGCGAAGTTGAACGCCTCGGCAATGCCCACCATTGCGGCGCCGACGATGATCTGGTTGGCGAGCTTGGCGAGCTGGCCCGTGCCCACCGGGCCGATGCGGGTCGGCCGCCCGAGCGGCGCGAAGAGAGGCGCGAGGGCAGCGATCACCTCCGGTTCCCCCCCGGCCATGATGGCAAGCGTGCCCTCGCGCGCGCCCACTTCTCCCCCGGAGACGGGCGCATCCACATAAGCAATATCCCGGGCGGCGCAGATGGCCGCCTGGGCGCGGCAGGTCTCCACGGGAATGGAGCTCATCACCACCAGCGTTCCACCGGGCCCGAGCGCCGTGATGGCGGGGGAGGGGCCGGAAAACAGCACCTCGTCCACCACCGCGCCGGTGGAGAGCATCACCACCGCCACCCGTGCCCCCGTCAGCGCCGCCTGCGGTGTCGCGGCAATGGTGGCGCCGTGCTCCGCAACGCTCTGCGCCTTGTCCGGGCTGCGGTTCCAGGCGGAGACCTTGAACCCCGCCTGCGCCAGCCGGCGGGCCATGTGCCCGCCCATGATGCCGGTGCCGAGAAACGCCACCTTCGCGCCCGGTGAGACTTCCTCCATGGCGGTTTCCTCGAATTTTATCAGGCCGTCTTCGCGGCCTTCTTGATGGCGGCGAGCTGCTTGAACTCGTCCGACTGCTTGTAGAAGGAATCGAGGGGATAGCAGCCCGAGACGATGCCGTTGCGCGGCGCCGTGGTGCAGTCGGAGAAGGTGCGGCAGATCTTCTTCTTCTGCGCCCCGCGCCCGGCCAGGATGTCCATGGGCAGGTCCGGATAGGACAGCACCATGCGGCCGAGGCCCACCATGTCGGTCCAGCCCTGCCGCACGACGGCCTGGGCGACGTTGGGCAGGAACTCCTGGAGATAGGTGTAGCCCGAGCCCAGCAGGGTGAAATCGGGGAAGCGGGCCTTCAGCTCGCGCACCACGTCCAGGTGCCGCATCACGCCCATGAGCGGGTCTTCCGGCGGGTGGTAGCCGTCGGAGGGCGGATAGCTCGCGGGGCGCGTGACGTGCGGGTTGTAATAGGGGCTGCCCAAAGTGATGTTGACCAGCCGGATGCCCAGATCCCGCAGCACCTCGAACAAGGCGAAGGTCTCAGTGAGGTCATAGGCGGTGGGGTCTTCGGGCATGGTGCCGAAGCCATACTCATAGGGCAGGGCGCCCGTGTCGTCGTCGGGCACACCGGGCCCCAGCGCCCCGGGCAGCGAGCGCGCCGGGTCGGGCCTGAAGGAGATGAGGTCGATGGCGCTGATGCGGCTCGCGAGCTTGAGGCCCGGGCAGGCCGCGCGGATGCCGGCGGCCAGCTCGCGCAGGAAGCGCGTGCGGTTCTCCAGCGGGCCGCCGAACGGGCCGGGGCGGGTCTTGGCGGAAAGGAATTCGTGGCCGAGATAGCCGTGGCAGTGCTTGAGATCGACGAAGTCATAGCCGCAGGCCTGCGCCCGCTTGGCGGCGAGGATGTAGTCGTCGATCAGCCGCCAGATATCGTCGTCGGAGAGCACGGGATAGTCGGCGGGGATGCCGAACTTCCGGTCCAGGACGGGGTGGCGGTAGAGGATGCGCTGCTCGAACTTGCGGTTGTCGTTGGGCTTGCAGAAGCGGCCCGAATGGGTGAGCTGGAGGCCGATGACGAGGCCGTCGTCGGACCCGGTCGCCTGCCTGTGCGCGTCGATGACGGTCTCGCGCAGCGCGGCGATGGCGCCCTGGGTGTCCTCGGTCATCACCAATTGAAGGGGGTTGGCGCGCCCGTCCGGGCGCACCGCCACCGCCTCGCCGCCATAGATGAGCTTCGCGCCGCTCTCGCCGAACCGGCGCCAGCGGCGCGCCGTGTTCTCTGAAGGCGCACCGTCCCGCGTGCCGTCCCAGCCTTCCATGGGGTGGATGGCGAAGCGGTTGCCGATGGTCATGCCGTCCACGGTGAGCGGGGCGGCCAGCGGCGAATCCGGGCCGCCGGCGACGATGTCGTCGCACGGCATGTCGATGCCCAGTTCGCTGAGATGCGCGCGGAAGCCGGCGACACCGCTCAGCGAGGTGATCTTCGGGAAATCCCCATACTTCATGGGCGGCTCCTTGGACGGCGGGGCTCTGTGCCTCTTTATGTAACTAGTTAGTTAAAACATGGGTTTCCGGCTGTCAATGTGGTCTGGAACGGCTCCACGCTGAAGAGGTTTCATTGTCGGCCCGCGCCGGTGGCCGTCGTGCCCAGGCCCACCTTCTTCTTTTCCGTCATGGCCGGACTTGATCCGGCCATCTCCTTCAGGGCCGGGTGCGCCCGGATTCCCAAGAGATCCCGGGGTCAAGCCTGGGGATGACGGCTGGACGGGGTGGCTTATGAGAGGGCGCTGTGTCTCCAGCGCCCCTATCCCCGCCGTTTCCGGCGGGGTGGAGGGATGCGGGAGCGGCCGGCACGCCGGCAGGCATGCCTTGGGAGTACAGGTGACGTCGGAGCCGGTGCTCCGTCCGCTCCCGCGCGGGGATTTATGGCGTGTCGGCTGCGCCGCGTGGGTGATCAGTCCTCCCCATCACCACCGGCCGGACCAGCGCCGGATCGGTGCGCAGACCCCTTCGGCCTCCTTTCTCGCCCGGCGGAGTGCGTTACTCCCCACCGGGTCGGACACCCGCTGCCCTGCACCACCCGTCAGGCCGCTCCGGACGCGCCCCTCCTTGGTGCAAGGTAAGGGGACCATAGCAGGGGTTCACGCAGAAAGGAATATAGTCCTTAGGATTATTTTCGTGCGCGGGGTTGCGCCTCGGCCGCCGTCTTCCCCTCTCCCCTTGCAGGAGAGGGTGCCGAGTGCAGTGAGGGGGCGGCACCGCCGGGTGGAGTCCTGGAGGTCGAGGCCAGCGCAGACGCCCCCTCACCCCAGCCCTCTCCCGCAAGGGGAGAGGGGGCGCGTCGCCCCCCTCGCTACCGTCATGCCCGGGCTTGTTATGCGAGGGTCTCGATGCGCCGCCGCGGGGATAAAGCCATTACCGTCAGAACTGATCCTCAAGCGGAAACGGCGTCGGCTCCCAAAGGTGCGCGATCTTAAAGGAGCGCACTGTTTCCGCCTCCCACTCATGTAAAAGCTGCGCGAGCCCCGTCCGGTTGTTCGCGACAAGACGCGCGCACAACTCCCGCAGCCGGTGGTAATTTGCTTTATCGTAGGCGTCCAAATGAGAATGATCTATTGACCAATAATCGATTTTTCTTTTACAGATCTCTTTGGCGGGTTCAAGATTACCTATTGCTATATCTATGATAATTTTACGACTCGGCCTTTCAAATAGATGATTCCAAAATGTATGTCCTGCAACGAATTTCAGGTAATCATCGAGTATTTTAATCGATCTCAAGTTTGGAAGCGCGACTTTCTCGACCTCTTCTATAAGTGAAAGTTGTACATCCGTGTCCGACATGCTCCAGATCCCCGGGTAAGGGGATCGCCGGTTGGTCAGGTCCCCTCCCCAACTCATGATGTGGTGCTGGTGAATCTGAAATAGATGGAGCACGGCCCACCGCGGGTGGAACCGCTCCTTGTAATAGCCGCGATCGATAAGGATTCCGCGAGCAAAGTGATGGATCGGCTTCAAGTAGAGCCAGCGGCCGACGAGTGCGAGATCGGGATGGCGTTCGAGCAGGGGCTGCACCATGGCCCTCGCCTCGGCTGCTGTCGTCATTAGTGCGGCCCCACTTCTGTGGCGATGATTTGCTGCGTGCCCGGTCAATAATGCTGGGCCGGCCTCGCCCGCGCTGCAGTCTCGAAGGAGCGGACCGCAGCGCGCAATCGCGTTGCGCTGAAGCCTGCGTCTCAGCCGGCAGAAGCCATCGCCATCAAAACAGCTCTTCGATGGGAAATGGCGTCGGTCTCCATAGATGCGCTATCTTCAAATTCCGAACCGATTCAGCCTCCCATTGGCGCAAAAGTTGCACAAGCCCGGCCCGGTCATCTAAGGCAAGGCGGGCACATAATTCCCGTAGGCGACGGTGCAAAGCCTTGTCCTGTTCATCGAACTGCGTATGTTCCGTGGACCAATATTCAATATTATCATCACGTATTTTTCGCGCATTCTCCAAATCTCCGATGGCAATATCATATATTATTCTGCAATGTGGCCACTCAAATAATTGATGATAGAATGTATTATTCCTAACTAAATTAATGTATTCATCAAGTGTTTTAATCTCTCGTAATATTGGTAGGGCCTGTTCCTCGACTGCCTCGATAAGAGAGAGTTGCACGTCGGGGTCGAAAGTTCTCCAGATTCCGGGAAGAGAAGAGCGTCGATTGACAAGCCAACTCCCCCAGCTCAGGGTAAAGGAGGTGCGCAACTCAAAAAGATGGATCACCGCCCACTGCGGATTAAAGCGCTCTTTGTAAGCTGTGCGATCAATTAAGACCGCACGTGCAAAATGCTGCACCGGCTTTAAATAAAGCCAGCGCCCAACAAGCGCGAGATCCGGATTTCGATCAAGCAACGGCCGCACTATGGCCTTCACTTCTGCTGCCGTCGTCATCAGTGCGGCCTCACTTCAGTGACGATGATTTGCTGTGTACCCGGCCAATAATGCTGGACCGTGCTTGCCAGTTCGACAGCGCGGGCTGGCGAGAGACCGCTCTTGCCAGTCTTGATGTCGTAGACGCACACGGTGCCATTCCCCGGATTTTCGAGCACGTCAACTCGCTTCGAATTTTCGCTACCATAGGTTGTGTAATTAGATTTTGTCAACGATACTTCGGCCCGGAAATCTGGATCCTTCGGATACTCGGGATCCGGTCCGTTGACCGATCTTTCGATCCATTTGTGCACCGCCGTACCGTATTGTGCCGCAGAGGTGTACATATCACGGCTGACGCTCCCGACGGCCTCGTCGGTTATGCTCTGCACTTCCGTGTGGCGGGGACAAGCCTTGTCCACTTTATCCTTGGTCAAGGACCCGACCCAGATGGCATTATTCTGCGCCTTCGCTCCCGGAACATAAGCGTCAGAGCGAAATGCAAAGACCGCGGTCTCATTGGCCGAGTTCCGGCTCGACATCATATTGTAGAGGGCAACGGCCCCGGCGATGACCGTTATCGCTGCCCCGACCGGGTTGAGTAAGGGCACCGGCGGCACGTAAAGCGCCAGTTGCACCGTCGCCTCGGGCTCCAGTCCGTTGTCGGTCCAGACCGTGCTGCTGATGACGTTGTGGTTGGTATCAAAGACAGTTTGCGAAAGCCCTGAGGTCTGGAACGTCGTGAAGGTGCCATCGGGCATTTGCACCGTGTGGCGCTCGTCCCAATCAGTGGAGTCGGTCGGAGCGGAGAATTCGGAGTGGATCGCAGTCTTGTCGTCGCGATTGACGACGGTCTGCCGGGACAGCGAGCCGTCGGCGCGACGGATGGTTTCCACCGCCTTCCAGGGCTGCTCCCCGGCTTCATCGCGCATGGTGTCTCGCGCAGAGCGATCGCTCCCAATGCGGCCGCTGCGTCCGCCGGCGCTGACAAAAGAGCCAGCAGCGCCGCCTTCGTCGGTCCACTGGCCGCCGTCGGGATGGCCGGCGGGGACGCGCAACTGTGCGGGATTGAACTTCCGCCGAACCATCTCATATCGGGCCAAGGCGAGCTGAAGCTGCTGAAAGGCCAGGTTCGATTCAATCCGGCGCATCTTGATCCGGCGCTGTTCGGTGGGTGGAAGGGGCTGCAGGAGCCGCAGGGCCCGTTCGCCGGAGGCGATCGACCGGGTGAGGAGCTGGATGTCGTTTGCGGGTGTCGAGGAGGGAAACATGGGGCGCGCTCGATGGATTTAGGTAATTAATCCTATATCGCGTCCGCGCCGATTGCAAGATTAAATTCCTATATAAGTGCAGGGTCCCATAGCGCGCCGCCCAAACATCCTCGGCCGCGACGGCGCAGCATCACGCGTGGCGGGAGCGTGTCGGATCGAAACCGGGACAAAGAAGAGAGGTTTTTCAGCCAGCCTTGATGTAGTGGCTCACCACATCCACCACATGCTTGCGCCTGATCTCCCGCTCCTTTGGCGTCGCGAGGTTGCGGCCGAAGGCGGTGGACAAAGTGGGGGTGTTGGAGAAGTAGAAATAGCTGACCGCGGAAATGGTCATGTAGAGGTGCAGCGGGTCGATGCCCGGCCGCACCGTGCCGTCCTTCTCGCCATGGGCGAGGATGGTTTTGAGCCGCTCAATAAGAGAAATCTGCATCTCCCGCAGCCGCGTGGAGCGGCGCAGATATTCCCCGCCCAGCATGTTCTCGCCGTTCAGAAGCGTGATGAGGTGGGGGTGGGCGGCGGGATAGTCGAACTTGAACTCCACGAGCCGCGTGATGGCGTCCAGCGGCGGCAGGTCTTCCAGTTCCAGCCCGGCCTCGGCAATGCGCATGTCGGTATAGACGCGCTCGAGGACCGCCACATAAAGGTCCTCCTTGCTGCCGAAATAATAATAGATCATGCGCTTGTTGGCGCCGGCCTCCTCGGCCACGAGGTCGACGCGCGCCCCCGCGAGCCCCTTGCGGGCGAATTCGGCCTCCGCCGCTTCCAGGATCTTCAGCCGCGTCTTGTCGGCATCCCGCGTCGCCACTTCCCTGGCGGGAGCGGCGGCGGTCTTGGTGCGGGTCGCCTTGCGGGGGCTGAGGGTGGGGGCGGTCATGGGACTTCCAAAAACGCCCCGCTTGCGCCGGTCAGGCGCTGAGTCGGGGCCGCGCTGCGCGATCCGGACGTTGCGACACCTTCAGCCGCTGTTCAAGCCCGATTGAGCCGGGGCGGAACAGGCTGGCATCCATGAGGCGCAAGTCCGGGGCGATATCCGGCCTGAGTTCCATCTGGGCGAGCACGTCGCGGTCGAGATCGATGCCGGGGGCGATCTCGATCAGCTCCAGCCGGCCCGCCCCGTTGCGGCGGAACACGGCGCGCTCGGTGACGTAGAGCGCCTCCTGGCCGATCTTCGCGGCATAGAGGCCGCTATAGGTGAGCTGCTGGAGGGTCTCGACGAACTTCTTGTCCCGTCCCTCGCGGGCGATCACGGCCTTGCCGTCCGGCCAGGCGATGTCCAGGGCGCCGGAGGTGAAGGTGCCGGAGAACACCACCTTCTTGGCGTTCTGCGAGATGTTGATGAAGCCGCCGGGGCCGATGATGCGGTCCGAGAAGCGCGAGACGTTGACCGAGCCGGTGGCGTCCACCTCGGCGAAGGAGAGGAAGGCCACGTCCAGCCCGCCGCCATCATAGAAATCGAACTGGTAGGGCTGGTCGATCATGGCGTGGAAGTTGCGGCTCGCGCCCACCTCGTTGCCCGAGGCCGGTGCGCCGCCGATGAGGCCTTGCTCGTTGGTGAGCGTGATGGCGTCGAGGCAGCCTTCCTCCGCCGCCACGGTGGCGATGCCGGTGGAGATGCCCGAGCCGAGATTGCACACCGCGCCTTCATACAGCTCCAGCGCTGCGCGCCGGGCGATGACCTTGCGCGGGTCGAAGGGCAGGGGGGCGATGGCGGACAGCGGGATCTTCAGTTCGCCCGCATAGGCCGGGTTGTAGTCGGACACATAGGTCTGGGTCTGGGCGGGGTCCACCACCACGAGATCCACGAGGATGCCGGGGATCTTCACCTGCTTGGGGTTCAGGGTGCCGCGCTTGGCGAGCCGCTTCACCTGGACGATGACGGTGCCGCCGATGCGCTTGGTGGCCTGGGCCATGGAGATCATCTCGCCGAAGATGGCCTCCTGCTCCATGGTGACGTTGCCGTCCTCGTCCGCCGTGGTGCCGCGCAGGAAGGCCACATTGGGCACGAAGGGCTTGTAGAAGAGCCATTCCCGGCCGGCCAGCTCCACCACTTCCACAAGGTCTTCCGTGGCGCTCGGGCTCTGCCGCCCGCCGCCGAGGCGCGGGTCGATGAAAGTGTTCAGCCCCACATGGGTGACGAGGCCGGGGCGGCCGGAGGCCATCTCGCGGGTGAGCTGGGAGAGGGCGCCCTGGGGCAGGGTATAGGCCTCGACGCGGTCCTCCAGCGCCATCTTTTCCACCGGCGGGGAATCCACCAGCGTGCCGCACACCACGCGCTTCAGGAGGCCGTCATGGGCGAGGTGGCCGACGCCGCGGGTCTTGCGGTCGCCGAGGCCCACGGGGTGGACGGTGGTGATGTTGCGGGGCGCGCCTTCTTTGAGGAAGCGCTCGGCCACCGCGGCGATGAGGGTGTCGGGCACCGCATGGCCGCCGCCGGACCCGCCGATGAGGATCGTGTCGCCCGACTGCACCACCCGCGCCGCGTCCTCGGCGCTCACCACCCGCATCGCCATCTCGATCCTCCCGGTTCGGGCCTTCTGAAGGGCCCGCGGACGCCGCTGCGGAAGCTTGCCTCGCGCTGCGTGCCTTGTGTAACTCACTAGTTAGTTATATAACTTGCGCCATCGATCCGTCAAATCGTCCGGCCCCACCGGACGCGCTGTCATCGTGCGCCCCGCATCCAGAACCCCGAGCGCCCCATGAGCAATTTCGACCACGAAGAAGTCCTCTCCGTCCACCACTGGACCGACACCCTTTTCAGCTTCCGCACCACCCGCAGCCAGAGCCTCAGGTTCATCAACGGCCAGTTCACCATGATCGGCCTGGAAGTGGACGGGCGCCCGCTGCTGCGCGCCTATTCCATGGTGTCACCGAACTATGACGAACAGCTCGAATTCTTCTCCATCAAGGTCCAGGACGGCCCGCTCACCTCGCGCCTCCAGCATTTGAAGGTGGGCGACCGCATCCTCGTGGGGCGCAAGCCCACGGGCACGCTGATCCACGACAATCTGCTGCCGGGCCGGCACCTTTACCTCCTCGGCACCGGCACGGGCCTTGCGCCCTTCATGAGCATCATCCGCGATCCCGAAACCTATGAGCGGTTCGAGAAGGTGGTGCTGGTGCATGGCTGCCGCACGGTGGGGGAACTAGCCTATGGCGACCTCATCACGCGCGCGCTGCCGGAGGACGAATTCCTCGGTGAGGCGGTCAAGGAAAAGCTCGTCTACTATCCGACCGTGACGCGCGAGCCCTTCCGCAACACCGGTCGCATCACCGACCTCATGCTCTCCGAAAAGCTCTATTCCGACGTGGGCCTTGCGCCGCTCGCTATGGACGCCGACCGGGTGATGATGTGCGGCAGTCCGGCCATGATCCAGGATATCCGCGCGTTGCTGGATGAGCGGGGCTTTGCCGAGGGCAGCATGTCCGAGCCGGGGCATTATGTGATCGAGAAGGCGTTCGTGGAGAAGTAGCTCGGGGAAAACTCCCTCCCTCCTTGCGGGGGAGGGTCGGGGAGGGGGGTATGGTGCCGCTTGGCGCGTCATGCGTCGCGCGAGTGGAAAGTGTTTCACCCCCCCAACCCTCCCCCGCAAGGGGGGAGGGCAAAATCCGAGGGGTTCGTTCAAGCTAAGCCGCCACCCCATGCGCCGCGAACACCGGCCGCGCCCGCGCCGCCGCAAGATCTGGATCCCGCAGCAGCCCGGCGGCATCCGCCAGCCGGAATAGGTCCGCCAGATGCAGCGTGGAGCGGGCGCTTTCCTGGCCGCCCACCATGGTGAAATGGTCCTGGTGGCCGTTCAGGTACGCCATGAAGACGATGCCCGTCTTGTAGAAGCGCGTGGGCGCCTGGAAGATGTGGCGCGAGAGCGGCACGGTGGGCGCGAGGATGCGGTGGAACGCACTTTCATCGCCCTTCGCCAGCGCGGTGAGCGCGGCAGAGGCCGCCGGCGCGATGGCGTCGAAGATGCCGAGCAGCGCGTCCGAATAGCCCTGGTCGTCGCCGGCGATCAGCTCCGCATAATTGAAGTCGTCGCCCGTATACATGCGCACGCCTTTGCCGAGCCGGCGGCGCATGGCGATCTCGAAATCCTTGTCCAGCAGCGAGACCTTCACGCCGTCCACCTTGGCGGCGTTGCGGTTGATCACGTCGATGGCGGTGTCGAGGGCGGCGCCAAGGTCGCGCGTGCCCCAATAGCCGGCGAGCGCGGGGTCGAACATATCGCCCAGCCAGTGGATGATCACCGGCTCCCTCACCTGGGAGAGCACGCGGTCATAGACCCGGCCGTAATCCTCCGGGCTCTTCGCCACGCGGGCGAGCGCGCGCGACGCCATGAGGATGATCTTGCCGTCCACCTTCTCGATGGCCTCGATCTGCTCCTCATAGGCGCGGATCACGTCGTCCAGCGAGCGGGCGGCCTCGGGGGCGAGATGGTCCGTGCCGGCCCCGGAATAGACGCCCGCGCCCCGCGCCTTGGCGGCGGCGACCGAGCGGCGGATCAATTCCAGCGAGGTGGGCCAGTCAACGCCCATGCCGCGCTGGGCGGTGTCCATGGCCTCGGCCACCGAGAGGCCGAGGTCCCACAGGTGCTCGCGATAGGCGATGGTGCGGTCCCAGTCGATGGCGGTGTCGACCCAGGGATTTTGCGCGCGCAGCGGGTCCGCAACAATGTGCGCGGCGCCAAAGGCGATGCGGTTGAACGGGCCGGCCTTCCGCGTGGGGAAGGGCGAGGGATCGCGGGTGCGATAGGTCTCGATGCTGCCGGAGGCGGTGGGCAGATGGAGCGTGGGCATCAGTCAAACCATTCGTCGTGAGGATCGAACGCAGGGATCGGGATGTTCAGGATGCGCATGCGGCCGATGGCGCGGTGGCGGCATCCCGGCTTGATGAAGATGGAGGTCAGAGGCGACACGGGCACCCGCTCGCCATCCAGCTCCATCTCTCCCTCACCCTCCAATATGACGTAAATCTCGGTCATGTGCTTGTGGTAGTGGACCTGCGCATCCTCGGTGATGTCCGTGAGGTGCACTGTGGCCAGCTTGTTGTCGTCCGTGCCGAAGGCGCGGCGGGCAAAGCCGCAGGGGCAGGGCACCGCCGGCACCTCGTCCAGGCGCGCGATCATGTAATTGGGCGGTTGGCTCATCTGTCTTCCCCGGCAAAAGCGGGCTCGCGCGTCTTGAGCGGTGCAAGGCGCCCCCAGTCCGGCAGCACGGCGGAGGCGAAGCCCGGCACGGCGAGGGTGGCGATGTGGAAGGCGCCGTCCTTCACGTCGAGCCGCACGTCGCCATCCGAGCGCTCATAGAATTCGGGATGGGCAGCGAGAAAGGCGTCCGCCTCCGGCGCGCCGGAAAAGCCGTCGGCATAATGGTGGCCGTTGCGCTCGGCATGGGTTAGGCCGAGGAAGGCGACCAGCGCCGTATCCTGCTGCACGGCGAGGCCCGCCTGGCAGGTGAGATCCTCGGCGGTGAGGAACCCGCCATTGGCCTGGGCGCGCGCGCCATTGACGAGGGACTTGTAGAGCCCCTTGCAGGATTTGGAGGAGACGCCCGCATAGCCGAGCGCGCGCGCCGCCGCGAAGGCGCCATAGCCGTCGTCCGCCTCGTCGATTATGACGTCAAAGGGGATGGCGGCCAGCGGCTCGTCGAAGGTCTTCTCGCGGGGCAGAGGCTGCTCCAGATAGAGCAGGCGGTCCCTGATGGGGGCGAGGTCCGGGTCGCGGGCGATGAGGTCCGCAAGGGCGGTCAGCGCGGCCGCGTCGGCATATTGCTCGTTGGCGTCCAGCGTCACCCGGCTGTCCGCCGGCAGGCGCGCAGCGATGGCGGCGAGGCGTTGCCGGTCCGCATCGAGGGTGCCGGAGAGTTTCAGCTTGAAGAAGCCCACCTTCTCGCGCTCGCCCAAAGCCGCGATGCCCTCGGGGCCGTCCAGCGGGTCCATCATGCCCACGGTGTGGCGCAGCGCGACGCGCCCGGCCGGACGGCGGGAGGAGAGGAAGGCCGAGACGGCGGCGTCGGAGATATCAGGCGCCAATCGCGCGTCGAGCCCCATCACATTGGCCGAAAAGCCCTCGAAGACATTGAGCCCCAGCGCGCGCAGGAGCGCGTCGAGAATGGCCTTGTCCATCTCCGCCGGGCCGAAGGCGGCGGCGAGTGCGGGAAGGCCGGCATCCGCGCAGCGCGCCATGTGGGCGGAATAGCACGCGGCGCTGAGGCCGAAGGCGGTGTCGCGGCCGGCGGCGAGATAAAGCTCACGCGCGCTGTCGAGTGCGGCGCGCAGTTCGTCCACCGTGTCCTCTACGGAGAGATGGGGCCGCTTGTCGAACCATTTGGGCACCATCAGCTCGGCCGTGCCGCCCATGGCGCGGCGGCCGTCTTCCAGCTCCACCTCCACCCGCACGAAGGCCTGGGAAGCGCCTTCAACAGTGACGGCGCCGAAGCGGAACGGCGTGCGGAACTCCACCCGGCGCTCGAACAGCGCGATGTCGCGCACCGCGAGGCGGGGGGCGTCCATCAGTCGAGGCCGCCATGGGCGTAGAAATGGTGGCGGATCTTCTGGGTCAGCGCCACGAAGCGCGGGTCCGCCATCACGTCGAGGGTGCGGGGGCGCTCCAGCTCCACGTCATACACGGCCGCGATGGTGCCGGGGCGCTCGCTCATCACCATCACCCGGTCGGCCAGGAACACCGCCTCGGGAATGGAATGGGTGATGAACAGCACCGTCTTGCCCGTGGCGCGCTGAATGCGCTGGAGTTCCACGTTCATCTTCTCGCGCGTCATGGCATCGAGCGCGCCGAAGGGCTCGTCCATGAGCACGATCTTGGGGTCGTGGACCAAAGCGCGGCAGATGGAGGCGCGCTGCTGCATGCCGCCGGAAAGCTGCCAGGGATATTTGCGGGCGAAGTCCTTCAGGCCGGCCATCTCCAGAAGCTCGTGGGCGCGCTTGCCGTAGACGTCCTTGTCGAGGCCCTTCACCTCCACCGGCATCATCACGTTGGAGAACACGCTGCGCCAGGGGAGTAGCAAGGGCTGCTGGAACACCACGCCCACCCCCGAATGGGGCTGGACGATCACCTTCCCCTGCACCCGGATCTCGCCCGTGGAGGGCGGCAGGAGGCCAGCCACCATCTTCAGCAAGGTGGACTTGCCGCAGCCGGATGGCCCCACCACCACGAGGAACTCGCCCTCATTGATGGTGAAGTCGATGGGCTTCAGCGAGGGCACGTCGCCGTCGCGGGTGCGGTAGGTCTTGGAGACCCCCTTCATCTCGATGATCGGGCGTGTGCTCTGTGGCATGTGGGCTTCGCTGACAAGCCGCAATTGGGTTCGGGCCATTTCAGGACATCCTCGAAGAACGGTCCGGTTTCACGGGGCTCAGGCCGCGACCACGAAGTCGTGCCTTTGGCTCGCATGCCAGGGAATGGCGACGCGCTCGATCACGTCCACCAGCCAGAACAGGATGACGCCGATGAGCGACAGCACCACCAGGGCCGCGAACATCATGGGCAGTTCGAAATTGCCGATGGAGCGCTGGAGCACGAAGCCGATGCCGGAGTTCGAGCCCACGAACTCGCCCACCACCGCACCCACCACAGCCAGCGTCACCGACACCTTCAGGCCGGCGAAGATGGCGGGGGTGGCGAAGGGCAGGCTCACCATCCGGAAAGTCTGGAACCGTTTCGCCTCCATGGCGCGGGCGAGGTCGAGGAGGTCAGGGTCCACGGACTTGAAGCCCTGCACGGCGGAAACCACCACCGGGAAGAAGCCCAGGAGGAAGGCCGAGATCACCTTCGGAAAGATGCCGAAGCCGAACCACACCACGAACAAAGGCGCGATGGCGATCTTCGGGATGGACTGAGAGAAGACGAGGAGGGGATAGACATAGCTCTCCACCGTCTTGGACGAGGCGATGAGCATGGCGACGGGGATGCCGAAGGCGGCGGAGAGCAGGAAGCCCGCAATCGTCGCCCCCGTGGTCGGCATGGCCTCGCGCAGCAGCAGGGGCCATTCCTTGTAGAGGGTGATCACCACGTCCACAGGCGAGGGGACCTGATAGGGCGGGATGTTGAAGACCCGGATCGCTAGGTCCCACACCACGATCAATGCAATGAGGAACAGGACCGGACGAATCCAGGGGCCCTGCAGAATCTCGCCGACCGAAAGGCGGCTTTTCGCTTGCGCCATGGCGCTCCTCCCTGGAGCTATGCAGTCTGTATTTTTATTAACTCGATAGTTAATAGAAGCGCGTCCGGGGCGTCAAGCGCGCACCCGCGGTTTCAGACTGCGAGCGCTGCGCCACGCCTGGTGCGCGACCTCACGGCCGGGTGAAGACTTGAGCGGAACCGTTATGGTGAACGGGTCGTTTCTGCCGAGAGAGACAAGGACCGGGGAAGAATGACAAAGGCGCAGGCGGTGCCCGAATTGGCGGGGCGGTCGAAGGCCATCCTCGTCGTCGAGGATGAGGCGCTCGTGCGACTCGTCATCTGCGAGGCGTTGCGCGAGCAGGGGTTCACCGTGGTCGAAGCGGCCAGTGCGGAGGAGGCGGAGGCGGTGCTCGCCTCGGGCCTCGCCGTGGATCTCGTGTTCACCGACGTGCATATGCCGGGCACGTTCGATGGCCTGGAACTGGCCCGGCGCCTCAGGCTGCGGCGTCCCGACCTGCCCGTCCTCGTCACGTCCGGCCGCCTGGACCAGGCCGGCGCGAACGGGGCGACGGGCTTCCTGCGGAAACCCTATCTGCCCGCGGACGCCCTCGCCTTGATCTTTTCCCTCATCCGGAAGGAGGCAATGGAATGACATCGGAACAGCCGCGTCCCGAACCGCGCCCCTGCGTCCTTCTTCTGGACGCCGACGTGGTGGTGCGCCACGTGCTCGCCGAATATCTGCGCGCCTGCGGCTATCAGGTGGTGGAGGCCGTCTCCTCCGACGAGGCCCTGGCGATCCTCACCCATGGCGAGCCGCGCGTGGACACCCTGCTGGCCGATGTGACCGCGCCGGGCGCCACCATGGGCTTCGCGCTGGCGCGGCATGTGCGGGAGTTCTTTCCTTCTGTCGACGTTATCCTCGCGGGCACGCCGGCCCGGGCGGTGGACGAGGCGGCGGACCTCTGCGAGGAGGGGCCGACCCTGGCGCGCCCCTACGATCCGCAGCTTGCGTTGAACGAGATCCGGCGGCTGATGGCGGCACGGCAGAGCGCGCGCCTGCCGGAGACCTGACGGCTCACTTGAAGGCGTAGCGCAGGCCGATGCGGAACTGCTGCTCATCGATCTTGGAAAGCGTCAGCGCCCAGGCCGGCGACGGGGTGCTGAAGGCCGGCGCGCCCAGGTTGAGGTAGCGATAGCCCATATTCAGGGTGATATCAGGCGTCAGCGCCCAGCCGACGCCCGCCATGAGGGCCCAGGCAGGCTGCCAGTCGTCGCGGTCGAGCCCGGAAATAAGGCCCACGGGGGCGCGGGTCGAAAGCGAGATGAAGCCCATGCCGAGGCCAGCGCCCACATAGGGCGTGACCTTGCCCCAGGTGGCGAGATCCCAATAGACGTTCGCGAGGTAGGCGGCCTCATGCACCCTGTTGTGGCTGATATAATCGGCTGTGACGTCGAGGCGAAGCTGGGGCAGGACGCGATAGCCGATGCCGCCGCCCACGGTCCAGCCGCCGCCCCCGCTATAGGGCCGCGACGCGGGGCCGAATTTCGCCATTCCCTCGCTGACGCGCGAGCCGCCGCCATCGAGGCGCAGATACCAGCCCGACAGCGGCCCCTCATCCTCAATTTCCGGAACCTCAAGCGTGAAGTCACCGGCGCGGCCGGGGGCGGACACATCAGGATCGGCTGCGTGCGCGGGCGTGCGCAGAAGCAGCCCGGCGATCAGCGCGGAGGCAAGGAGGAGGGCCGGGCGGAAGCAATACGACATACGTGGCGTCCGTGCGCCGCGGGGGTGTCGCGGCTTCGGCAAGCTCGCATGGGACGCTTAAGCGCCGGTTAACCCTAATGGATTGGAAACGGAAAGCCTTTTGGGGACCGGCTATCTCGGGCACCTGCTTGCTCAGGCCTGCTCGAACGGGAAGATGCGCTTCCAGTCGCTCTTCATGCTGATCACCGTCCAGCCCCTCGAGCCCGCTTCCTTCATCAGATCGTTGGAGAAGGTGCCTACCCGCGTGTCCGGCAGGCCGCCTGCGGGGCCATAGGCATACTCGCGCTCCTTATCGTCGTGCAGAACCAGCATGCCGAGCCGTGCGCCACCACCGACCTGGGTGTATTCCAGCATCTGCCGGTCGCCCGTCGAATTGCCGAACGCCGCCTGGGGCCGGCGGCCGATGAGGAGGTGAATTCCTTCGGGCTTGCCCGCATTGTTGTCGTTCAGCAGGAGTCTGGGCTCCTTGGTGAGGAGCGGCCGCCCCTTCGCATCATAGCCGTAATGGGTGCCGCCCGCCGTGCCCACCACCTGCTCGGGCGGGGTGCCGTAGACATCTCCGGAGTAGACGCGCACGAAATCCTGGCCGCCGCCGGTCACGATATAGGTCCGGTAGCCATTGGTGCGCAGATACTGCATCAGTTCGAGCATCGGCTGGTAGACCAGCTCGGTATAGGGACGATCCCAGCGCGGGTGCCTCGCCTTCGCCAGCCACTCCTTCACCTCGGAGCCGAACTGCTCGACGCTCATGCCCGAGAGCGTCACGGCGAGGATCGTCTCCAGATCGCGCATGGACAGCTTGGCGATCGCCGCGCGGTTGCCGGAGAGCACGGTCTTGAACGGTTCGGCGCGCTTCAAGGCCGGCTTCTCCGCCGCCACAGCCGGGACGCGGTCCAGGCAGTAGACCACCTGGGTGTACATGGGGTGCTCCACCCACAGCGTGCCGTCCTGGTCGAACGTGGCGACGCGCGCTTCCGCCGGCACGAAGTTCGCGCTTGCCCGGTCCGTAGTGGCCTGCACGAACGAAAGGATCGCCCGCTTCGGCGCCCCGTCATTCCAGGCGGGAAGCGGGTCTGTCGTTGTCGTCTGCGCCAGCGCGGAGACGGGGCCAAACACGTGAGGAAACGCCGGGAGAAGCGCCAGGGCCGTAAGCAGGCTTCGGCGATTGAGGCCGGTGGCAGGAAAGGTCGGTTTCATCGTCGTTTCCTTTGCCTGGAAATGACGCCGTCAGCCGGCGGCGGGCTCCGGGCGCCCGCCGAGGAGCGCCCGTTTCGATCCCCGCTGCTCGGGCACCACTATTCACTCGGGTTGCGGTGTCCGTTCTTTTTCAGCTCGTCGAGAACCTGGGAGAGGTTGTAGCTCGCCGGATCCTGCATGGGCGGGAACTGCTGGTAGGTCTCCAACTCCTTCAGCCACAGCGCCTGGCCGATGGGCAGGATGTTCCAGTCATAGACGTAAGCGGTCACCGGGCCGCCGAGCGCGCCGCTCATGCCGAACATGGTTCCCTGATCAAAGCCGACGGCGGTCTCGAAGGGATCGCGCCGGATATTGTCCACTTGGGCCCATTTGTAGTTCTCCACCCCCTTCAGGCCGCAATTCGCGCAGGCGCCCGCCATGGAGAAGTAGATCTTCCAGTTCTTGTAGCGCACCGCCGAAGGCGTCGCGCCGGTATAGTAGAAGAAGGTGTCGCGCGCCGATGTCTCCGACTTGCCTTCGAGATAGTCGCGCTGGTCGACGCCATCGAGGGTGGTCTTCACGATGCCGGGATACTGGCCGGCCTCGATCTGCCGCTTCAGCCCGTCACCCTTCGGCCCGCCGGCGATGTCGACGAAGGTCGGCACCCAGTCGAGGGACGCGAAGATGTCGTTCTTGATCGTGCCGGGCCTGATGACGCCGGGCCAGCGGATCACCATGGGCGCGCGCATGCCGCCCTCCCAGGTGGTCAGCTTCCCGCCCTTGAAGGGGGTCGTGCCGCCATCGGGGAAGGTGATCACCTCGGCGCCGTTGTCGGTGGTGAAGACGACGATGGTGTTGTTGGTCTGCCCCATGTCCTCGATCTTCTGGAGGACGAGGCCGATATTGTCGTCCATCTGCTTCATGCCAGCTTCGTTGATGCCCCAGTCCTTCCCGCCAGGCTGACCCACCATGGCCATGTACTTGTCCGACAGCACCGTCGTGATGTGCATGCGCGCGGGGTTGTACCAGACGAAGAAGGGCTTGCTGGTGCGGCGCGGATCGTTGCGGTCGAGGAAGTCGATGACCTTGGCCGAAATCTCCTCGTCCACCGTCTTCGAGCGCTCCAGTGTCAGCGGGCCCTGGTCGCTGCACCGCTGGTTGGCCGCCGAGCCATCAGAGGAGGTGCAGGCGATGACCGGGCGCGGCGGCGTCAGGCAGATGGTGGTCCGGGGGTCCACGGCGCCGGGAACCTCCGCAAGGCCCGGGATGGGCGTGTTCCGGCACGGCGGGGCGATGGTCTGCTCGGTCGGGGTCCTGTTGATGTCGGGGAAGCTCACGCCCTGCATGGCATCGAGGTGGTAGAGGTAGCCCCAGAATTCCTGGAAACCATGGGCTGTGGGCAGAGCGTCGGTGTGGTCGCCCAGATGGTTCTTTCCGAACTCTCCCGTGTTGTATCCAAGATCCAGCAGGAATTTGGCGAGTGCCGGCGTGCCGGGCCGCAGATAGGAGGGGCTGCCCGGCAGTTGGGGCGGGATCATGCCGGTGCGCAGCGGATGCATGCCGGTGAAGAAGGCGTTGCGGCCGGCCGTGCAGCTCTGCTCGGCATAATAGGTCATGAAGATCGCGCCCTCCTGACCGATGCGGTCGATATTGGGCGTCTCTCCCACCATCAGGCCGCGATGATAGATGCTCGGCTGCATCCAGCCGATATCGTCGCCCATGATGAAGAGGATGTTGGGCTGGGAGGGCTGCTGCGCGGACGCCGGGCCCGGCAGGCCCATCAGGCATCCAATGGAAAGCCCCGCCGCCAGTGCGGCGTGCCATGTCCCGGAGCGGCTTGGGGTTGCCATGTTGCACCTCCTTTGGGGTGCCCCCTCAACCCCCGCCCTCATTCTTATTGGGTATGCCTAGTTCTTATTCGCCGTTTGCTTGTTGTCCCTGGATGAGATCTCAGGCCGCACAAAACTCATCCCAAAGAGCGGGTAACCGCAAATTGGAGATTCAATTCTTGGACTGTGCCTTGAGGTAATGTTCGCTGCCGAAATGATACGCTTCATCCCTTGAACTGAAAATGATGCGATCGGGCAATTTTTTAAGTTGCGGAAGCATGGTGTCAGCTCGCCAGCTTGCGCTCCTTCGCGAAGGGACTGAGGCCGAGCCAGGCCTGCATGTCGGCGGTGAGCATGCGATCACCGGTCAGCATCAGGCGCCGGCCCTTGATCGCGTTGTGGACGGTATCAAGGCCCATCCAGATCGCCGTCATGGTCCGAAGGTCAGTGGAGACGTAAAGATCGACGTCGAAGCCGGGATCGATCCCGCAGAGGTCGACGTCGGCGCCGGGAGCGACCACGAGCCACCAGGACCGCTGTGCCGCAGACAGTTCAGGATACTGGAACTTGATCACGCTGCGCCGTGCCGGCATGGGCGTGGGGTCCAGATTGCGGCGCATGTCCCACATGAGCAGGGACACGTCGAGGTGCTGAAGCGAAAGCTCGGTTTCGACCCAGCGCTGGCCCCAGATGCCGAACGCCTCCACCAGCGGCTTCAGTTCCTGGCCGGCGGCGGTCAGGCGATATTCGGACACCCCGGCTTCCGTGCGCGAGGGCGTGCGGGAAATGATGCCGGCGGCTTCGAGCTCCTTAAGCCGCTGGGATAAAAGCGCCGGCGACATCCGCGGCACGCCGCGCCGCAGATCGTTGAAACGGGCCGAGCCGGCAACGAGCTCGCGCAACAGAACCACGGTCCAGCGCGTGCACAGAATCTCCGCCGCCATCGCCACCGGGCAAAATTGCTTGTAGCTGCCCTGGGTCATTTCTTTCCCTGCGGAATAGAAAATGAGAGTAAGCTAATGGCTCGAAGGAGCCAAGTTCATTTTCTGTATTGGCGAGATTCAGTTCCTGAACTTGCCGCACCAACCCAGCCTTGGAATGCTTGTCGGCGGGAGTGAGTACTGCGGTACTACCCAGTCGGAGGAAGCAGATGGCAATTGAACCTATGGCAAAAATCGAACCGGCCCCCATTGATTGGGCGGCCCGCAGCGCGCGCCTTGCCGGGGAATTCGGCGTGGGGGCGGCCGATCACGATGCGAACGACAGCTTCGTGTTCGAGACCTATCAGAAGCTCAAGGACGAGGGCTTCTTCAAGGCCCTCGTTCCCGTGGAGTTCGGCGGCGGCGGCGCCACCGTCACGGAGGTCTGCCAGGCCATTCGCCGGCTTGGCGCGGGATGCGGCTCCACGGCGCTCGCCTTCTCGATGCATTCCCATTTGGTAGCCGTCGCCGCCTGGCGTTGGCGGAACCAGAAGGCGCCGACGGAAGGGCTCCTGAAGCGCGTGGTGGCGGAAGATCTCATCCTCGTCTCGAGCGGCGGATCGGACTGGCTCAAAAGCGCCGGCACGGCGGTGAAGAGCGAAGGCGGGTTTCTGGTCAATGCGCGGAAGATCTTCTCCAGCGGCAGCCCCGCGGGCGACCTTCTGGTGACGAGCGCGGTCTATGACGATCTCGATGCCGGGCCGACCGTGCTGCATTTCGCCGTTTCGCTCAAGGCGCCGGGCGTCACCATTCTGGATACATGGCACGCGCTGGGCATGCGCGGCACCGGCTCGCACGAGGTCCTGCTGAAGGACGTGTTCGTGCCGGAGGCGTCTATCTCCGGCCGGCGCCCCCAGGGCAAATGGCACATGCTGTTCCACATCATCAGCATGATCGCGTTCCCGCTCATCTACTCGGCCTATGTGGGGGTCGCAGACGGCGCGCGGGCGAAAGCTTTGGAGATCGCGCGCAAGAAGCCGGACGACGGCAATCTGGCCTATCTCTTGGGCGAGATGGAGAACGCCGCCGCCGCCACCGCCATGGCGTTCGACCACATGGTCCAATGCGCCGAAACGGGCACGCCCGGGCCGGAGATGACGAGCCGCGTCATGATCGGCCGCACCTTGGTGGGCAAGGCCGCGATCGAGACCGTGGAGCGCGCCATGGAAGTGGTGGGAGGCGCCGCCTTCTATCGCGACCTCGGGCTTGAACGCGCCTTCCGCGACGTTCAGGGCGCGCGGTTCCACCCGCTCCAGGAAATGCCGCAACTGCGCTACACCGGGCGCGTCACGCTGGGGCTGGACATCGACGGGTGAAGACAAGCGACCGGCCGTGAGGGATCACGGCCGGTCGCTGAACTTTTCTGGGCTTTGGCGCGAAGCGCAGGAGGTGGCCGGGTCAGGCCCTGCCACGCCCCTTTGGTGACATCACGCCGCCACGCGCTGGAGCGCGTCGATCACCTCGTCCACCACCGTCTCCACCAGCTCGCGGTCATCGCCTTCGCCCATGACGCGGATCACCGGCTCGGTGCCGGAAGGACGGATGAGGAGGCGGCCGTGATTGGCGAGGCGGCGCTCGGCATCCGCGATGGCCGTGATGACCGCCGCATTCTCCAGGGGCTGGCCGGACTGGTAGCGCACGTTCTTCAGGATTTGCGGCAGCGGCTCGAAGCGGTGGCAGACCTCGGACACCGGGCGCTTCTGGCGCGCCACCACCGCGAGCACCTGGAGCGCGGCGAGGAGGCCGTCGCCGGTGGTGGAATAGTCGGACAGGATGATGTGGCCCGACTGCTCGCCGCCCACATTGTAGCCGTCGCTGCGCATGCGCTCGAGCACATAGCGGTCGCCCACGGCGGTGCGGGACAGGGTGAGCCCCACGTCCTTCAGATGGCGCTCCAGGCCGAGATTGGACATGACGGTCGCAACGATGCCGTCGCGAGAGAGGCGGCCGTCTTCCTTGAAGCTCTCGGCCACCACGGCCATGATCTGGTCGCCGTCGATCACGTGGCCCTTCTCGTCCACGATGATGACGCGGTCCGCATCGCCGTCGAGGGCGATGCCGATGTCGGCGCGCACTTCGCGCACCTTGGCGGCGAGCGCCGCGGGGGAGGTGGAGCCCACGTCGCGGTTGATGTTGAGGCCGTCCGGCTCGGTGCCGATGGCCACCACGTCCGCCCCCAGCTCCCACAGCGCCTCCGGCGCCACGCGGTAGGCGGCGCCGTTGGCGCAGTCCACCACCACCCGCAGCCCGTCGAAGGACTGGTTCCGGGGCAGGGTGCGCTTGGCATATTCGATATAGCGCGCATGCACGCCTTCCAGGCGCCGGGCGCGGCCGATCTCGGCGGGCTTGGCGAGCTTCTTCGCCAGCTCCTGGTCGATCAGTTCCTCGATCTCGTGCTCGATGGCGTCGGAGAGCTTGAACCCGTCCGGGCCGAACAGCTTGATGCCGTTATCGTCGTAGGGGTTGTGGGAGGCGGAGATCATCACGCCGAGGTCGGCGCGCATGGAGCGGGTGAGCATGCCCACCGCCGGCGTCGGCATGGGGCCGAGCAGGAGCACGTCCATGCCCACGGAGGTGAAGCCGGCCACCAGGGCGGTCTCGATCATGTAGCCGGAGAGCCGGGTGTCCTTGCCGATCACCACCCGGTGGCGGTGCTCGCCGCGGCGGAACACAAGGCCGGCTGCCATGCCGACACGCAGCGCAAGATCGGCCGTGAGCGTGGCGTTCGCGCGGCCGCGCACGCCGTCCGTGCCGAAATACTTTCGCGACATTCTCTGCTTCCCTCTCAGGACGACACCCGCTCAAGGCGTGAATCGCCCCCGAACCTATGCGATTCGCCCTTTACCCATTCCAAACGGCTTCCGCCGCTCAATTTTTATGAGCGAAGGTGACATTGCGGGGGTTCGCGGCCTTTTCAAGCGGAATTTGCGGCTTTGCCGGCCAAGGGGCGCCCGGCTGCGTTGCCCCGATGGTGGAGGCAGTGCTAGGGCTGCGCGTCCTTTTGCCTTGCACGCCTTATCTGGAGCTGCGCGCCCGTGTCCACCGCGACCCTCGATGTCCTCACCATCGGCAACGCCATCGTCGACGTCCTCTCCCGCGCTGAGGAGGACTTCCTCCTCGCCCAGGGGATGCCGAAGGGCTCCATGACCCTGATCGACGAGGCGCGGGCCGAGGCGGTCTACCAGGCCATGGGGCCGGGCATCGAGATCTCGGGCGGGTCCGCCGCCAACACGGCCGCCGGTGTCGCCTCGCTTGGCGGACGCGCGGGCTTTGTCGGGCTGGTGCGCAATGACGGGCTGGGCGGGGTGTTCGGTCACGACATCCGCGCCGCTGGCGTTGCCTATGAGACGCAAGCCGCCGCGGACGGCCCGGCCACGGCGCGCTGCCTCATCCTGGTGACGCCCGACGGCGAGCGCACCATGAACACCTATCTCGGCGCGGCGCAGAACCTCACCACCGCCCACATCGACCGCGCCTTCGTAGAGAGCGCGTCCATCACCTATCTCGAAGGCTATCTGTGGGACCCGCCGCCGGCCAAGCAGGCCTTCCTCGCCGCCGCCGAGATCGCCCACAACGCGGGCCGGCAGGTGGCGCTCACGCTCTCGGACGCCTTCTGCGTCAGCCGCTACCGGGCGGAATTCCTCGATCTGCTGCGCAAGGGCGTGGTGGATCTCGTGTTCGCCAATGAATCGGAAGTGAAGTCGCTCTACGAGACCGCCGATTTCGACGCGGCTCTGGTGCAGCTGCGCGCCGACGCCAAGCAGGCCGTGGTGACGCGCAGCGAGAAGGGCGCGCTCTTCACCACTGACGGCGCCGCAGTGACCGTTCCCGCCCATCCGGTGGCCGAGGTGGTGGACACCACGGGCGCGGGCGATCTGTTCGCCGCCGGCTTCCTGTTCGGCCATGCCCGCGGCGTCGATCCCGCCACCTCGCTCCGGCTCGGCGCGCTGGCGGCGGCTGAGGTGATCTCCCATATCGGCGCGCGGCCCCAGAAGACCTTGGCGGACCTTGCCAAGGAGGCCGGCTTCATCACGTGAGCACGGATGTCGATCCCGGCGCGGGCGCGGCGCGCGCGCTGCGCCACATCGAGGCCGGCGCGGGGACCATCATGGTCCTGGGCGGGGCCGGCACGGGGAAGACCACTTTCCTGCACGAGCTGCGCAAGACGCCGCGTGGCCGCCAGGTGTTCCTGGCGCCCACCGGCGTCGCCGCGCTCCAGCTCGGCGGCCAGACCATCCATTCCTTCCTCGGCATCCCGCCGCGCATCCTTAATCCGGACGAGGTGAAGCCGCGCGTGCAGGTGCGCCGGCTGGCGAAGAAGCTGGACCGCATGGTGATCGACGAGATCTCCATGGTGCGCGCGGACCTTCTGGACACGGTGGACCGCACCCTGCGCATCGCCCGCGACACGAACGAGCCGTTCGGCGGTGTGCAGATGCTGCTGGTGGGGGATTTCCTCCAGCTTCCGCCCGTGGTGCCCCTCGCCGAGCAGGAGATGCTGGCGCGCATGGGCTATGGCGGGCCGTTCGCGTTCGACGCCAAGGCGCTGATGGAGCGGGAGGTGGCCCGCGCCCCCTTCACCAAGGTGCACCGCCAGTCCGACGATGCCTTCATCGCCATCCTCGGGTGCCTCAGGCGCGGCATCAGCCTGCGCGAGGCCATCGAGGCGCTGAACGCGGCCTGCGTGCGGCCGCATCGGGCCGGCGCCCTGCCGGTGCTGTTGACGCCAACCAATGCGCGGGCGGACGCCTACAACCAGCAGGGGCTTGCGGCGCTGGGCGGGGCGGAGCGCACCTTCGCCGGCCTGCTGAAGGGCGAGTTCGGCCTGGAGGGCGACCGGCTGCCGGTGCCCGAGCGCCTCGTGCTGAAGCCCGGCGCGCGGGTGATGGCGCTGCGCAACGACCCCGCGCGACGCTGGGTGAACGGCTCGGTGGGCACGGTCGCGGGCATCGGCGCCCATTCGGCCCTGGTGCGGCTCGATGCGGGGCCGACCGTGGAGATCGAGAGCTTCACCTGGGAACGCACGCGCTACGGCTGGGACGAGGCGACGGGGCGCATCGAGGCGCAGGTGGTGGGCACCTACAGCCAGCTTCCTTTGGCGCCCGCCTGGGCCATGACCATGCACAAGGCGCAGGGGCTGACCCTGGAGGATGTGCGCATCGACTTCGAGAACGGCGCCTTCGCGGCGGGGCAGGCCTATGTGGCCCTCTCCCGCGCCCGCTCCATGGAGGGGCTGTCCCTGGTGCGGCCCATCCGGCATTCGGACATCAGGTTCGACCGGCGGGTGGCGGCGTTCGTGGCGGCGTTCGAGGCCGAGGCGGACTGAGGCGCGTCGGAACCGACGTGCCCGGCGCGAACCGCACATCCGTCAGACCGGTGTGCATGATCTGGCCAAATACCCAAAAGGAGGAGGCCTTACCCTGCATGGCCGCAAGTCAATGCCAGCGAAGCGGCCAGCCTCCACACTTACGCATCATGGGATGACCCGTATTTTGCCCGATGGCCGAATGCAGCATTCGGTACTCTGTCGCACCGATATTTGCGCAACTCCGGGATTGAACCGCGCGGCCATGTCTGCACATCGGCACGGAGGTGATGCCAATGGAGCCTCAACATCGCGACAATGTCCTCACCAGGCTGCGTAAACTCCTGTTCAGCCCCCACATGCCGGCGCGCTATCAGCTTCTGCGTGCCATTGATCGTCGCTTCAATGTGCTGAGCTATCAGCGGAAGCTGGACTATCTGACAGTCGAGCGCCCCTTTTACGGCGTCGGCCTGCTGCAGGCCGCGCTTTTAGCGAAGAAGCTGGGGAAGAAGACCATCTCGGCGATCGAGTTCGGCGTGGCGGGCGGCAACGGCCTCGTGGCGCTGGAGCAGCATGCCGAGGCGGTGAAGGCCGAGACCGGCGTCGCGGTGACGGTCTATGGCTTCGACACCGGCACAGGCATGCCTCCGCCGCAGGACTATCGCGACATGCCCTATGTCTTCCAGCAGGGCTATTTCGAAATGGATGTCCCCGCCTTGAGGGCCAGATTGACCTCGGCGCAGCTTGTTCTCGGTGACGTCGCGCAGACCCTGAGAGACTTTGCCGACCGTGACGATGTCGCCCCCGTCGGCTTCATCTCCTTCGATCTCGACTATTACTCTTCCACGGTGGCCGCGCTGAAGATATTCGACATGGACCACCACAGGCTGCTTCCGCGCGTCATCTGCTATTTCGATGATACGGTGGGTCCCGTCGACGAGGCCTACAACGAATTCACCGGCGAACTTCTCGCCATCAAGGAATTCAACGCGGCAAGCGAGGCTATGAAGATCGCGCCCGTGAACGGGTTGCGCTTCTACGGCGACCATATCCCCCAATGGTGGCACGAGCAGATTCTCGTGGCCCATCTCTTCGGGCATCCCGAGTATTGCACGCCCATCAACACGCATACCCAGCTCCCGCTGGCCTCCGGGCGCCCCAGTCAGAGCCAGAAGAGGGCAGCGGCCGCGATGCAGATGGCGGAGAAGAAGGTCTGAGCGCGGCGGAGGCCTACTGCTTCTCCTCGCATTGCACCGGCTCGGCCTTTTCGCCCTTGCGCACGTCATAGAGCGCGGCGCTGTTGCCCTTGGTCCACCAGACATAGGGCCCGGCGGCATAGCGCACCCCCGAGCCGGACAGCACATTGGCGAACACCAGCGGCCGGCCATCCACCGGCAGCAAGGCCAGCGAGATGTCCCCCGCCGTCACGTATTCCGCCGTGAACGGGCCGATGCCGGGGCAGACATAGCTCGCCTTCAGGCGTTGGACCTTGGTGCCCTCGGGCATGGGCACGGTGAGGTCGTCCGCCGAAGCAAGGGTGGGGGCGGCGCACAAAAGCGCGGCGAGCGCGATGGATGCTGTCTTCACCTGTGTCTCCCAGCCCTTGGCAAGGCGCCTGTTCGGGCATCCGCAATATAGCGCGTGGCGAGGCGAGGCGGTTCCGGCAGGATCGCCTCCGCCCGGCCCCATGCTCGCCCTCGGCGATGACAGAAATATACATGCGATGCGGGGGATAACGCAGGGACCTGACGCAGCGCAGCTCACGATAACGCCTTAATCGTGCTAGCATAACATGTATCCAGGTGGGCCATTCGAGGCGCTGAGACGCAGCCGAAATGGCGACCTCCGCCCGCGTTTCGTCTGGTAGTTGCAGGTCCATGAGAGGGTCGAGGCCGGAAACGGCAGGGTTGAAGGATACGGCGCCGGAGCGGTCCCGCCCCGCTTTGCCGAGGATCGCCCATTTCCTGTTCACCGGCAGCTTGGCCGCGGCCTTCATCGTCATGCTCGTGGTGGGCGTCACGCTCTGGCAGGCGCGCGAGGATGCGTGGGAGCGGGCGGAGCATTCCTCCGAGAACCTGCTCCACGGCGTGGTCGGCCATATCGACCGGCACATGCGCCTCTACACCTTCGCCCTCGACCTTGCCGTGGGCGCGCTCAGCGATGCGGAGGGCGCGCTGCTCTCGGACAGCGCGAAGCACCGCATGCTGGCATCCATCGCCGCGAGCGCCGACTATGTGGGCTCCATGCTGGTGCTGGATGCGAACGGCAACATCCAGCTGGATTCCGGCTCCGACATTCCGCGCTCCGCCAATTTCGCGGATCGCGACTATTTCTGGATCCAGCGCGACAATCCGGACCTCGGCCTGTATGTGAGCGAGCCCTTCCGCAGCCGCCTGCGTGGCGGCGATCCCAGCATCGCCTTGAGCCGCCGTCTCAACAATCCTGACGGCAGCTTTGCCGGCGTCATCCTGATCGCGATCCGTCTGGCTTATATCGATGCCTTCTTCGCCAATCTCGACATGGGCCGGAGGGGCGCGCTCCTCCTTTTGAGCACAGAGGGACGCATCCTCACGCGGCAGCCGCCCAAGGACGGGCAGGGCGATGTGGGGACGGACCTCTCGAAAAGCCCGAACTTCCAGCAGATGCGCACCAAGGTTTCCGGATCCTTCGTGGGCACGGCCTCGGTGGACGGGGTGGAGCGCTTCTACACCTTCGCCCGCGTGCCGAACCAGCCGCTGATCGTGGACGTCGCGCTCTCCACCGAGGACATTTTCGAAGATTGGTGGTGGCGCTCCACGGTCATCGGCGCCATCACGCTGCTCGTCTGCCTCGCCATGGTGGTTCTGGCGGTGATGCTGCGCGGAGAGCTTCGTCGCCGCGTCATCGCGGAGGCGGACCTCGCCTTCCTCTCCGTCACCGACGGGCTGACCGGCCTCGCCAACCGCCGGCGCTTCGATGAGGTGATCCAGCGGGAATGGCGGCGCACCGGCCGCACCGGCGCGTCCCTCGCGCTGCTGATGATCGACGTGGACCGCTTCAAGGAGCTGAACGACAAATACGGCCACTCCAGGGGCGATGAGGTGCTGAAAGCCCTGGCGCGGGTCATCGACGAGAGCATCCGCCGCCCCGGCGATCTCGGCGCGCGCTATGGCGGGGAGGAGTTCGCGGTGGTGCTGCCGGACACCGACCACAACGCCGCCATGGGCATCGCCGAAACCATCCGCGCCAGATCCTGCGAGATTGCCGGCCTCGATCTGCCGAAATTCACCGTGAGCATCGGCGTGAAATCCGTGCGCCCCTCGCAGGACCAGTCGGTGAACCAGCTTCTGGAGGCCGCCGACCAGGCCCTCTACCGGGCCAAGGACCAGGGCCGCAACCGGGTGGTGCTGGCCGCCTGAGGTTTTGGGGTGATTAGCAGCATTGCCTTGATCGGCCGCTTTCGGCCCATGTCGGACGTTTGGAAGGTCCGCTCTCAGGCGGCTCGTCTTGCGCACCCCGCTCGTCAGCTTGGGGCGCGGAGCAGGCGAACAATGTGGCCGATGGCGTCCTCGTCTGCGAGCCCTTCATCGCCGGTGACCGCCAAGGCCGCGCGAATCTCAAGCTGGCTGTCAAGCAAGAACTGTACCAGAGCACCGCCCATGATCGCGGCGAGGCCGGGCGGCAAGTCATTGCGGATAAAGCCAGCGTCTTGGGCTCGTTGCATGAAGGCGACGACCGGCCGCGTCATTTGCTCGGAGCGGGACACGCGCTCATCCTGAAGGCCGTCCAACCGTCGCCAGAGGTTGAACCGGAACGATAACGGCCGGGCCTTCCAGAACGCCAGGTAGGCTCGAAGCATCGCCGTGACACCGTCACCCGGAGGTAGGGCCAAGTCCACGGCGTCAGTCATAAAGGCCATGAAATCGGCGGTGATCTGTTCCCCAACCACACGCCACAACGCTTCCTTGCCCCCGAAATGGTGATTGAGCAGCGGCTGGGAGACGCCCGCCGCCTGGGCGATCTGGCGGGTGCCGGCGCCATGGAACCCCTCGGCCGCGAATACGGCGAGCGCGGCTTCAACGATGGCGTTGCGGGCGTCGCCTTGCGGAAAGGTGGGGCGCAGTTCCGGCATTGGCGGGTCTCCAGTCGAATCCATTGCGCTGATCGCATGATCAGCGTTGACTGATCAATCGATCAGCGATAGGTGGCGGGCGCCTTGAGGAGGTGCGCGTGACCACTCTGCCCCAGCCCGCCAAAACTTTCGTTCTCATCCACGGCGCGAGCCACGGCGGCTGGTGCTACGACCGGGTCGCTGCGATCATGCGATCACAGGGGCATGAGGTGTTCACGCCGACGCTTGCCGGGTTGGCGGAGCGCGCTTCCATGGATGCTCGCCGGATCAACCTGACCACCCATGTTGACGAAATCGTCGAGCTGTTCGAACGGGAAAACCTTGGCGACGTGATCCTGTGCGGCCATTCCTATGGCGGCATGGTCATAGCCGGCGTTGCAGACCGAATCCCGGATCGCATCAGAAATCTCGTATTCCTCGACGCCGTCGTGCCTGAGAACGGCAAATGCATGAACGACTATGTCTTTCCCGGTTGGCGGCTGCTGCCGATCCTGATTACGGTCTGGCTGTTTGGTCGCGGCTACAAGCTGACGCCGCCGCCACCGGCCTGGTATTTCAAGGTGAACAAGGCGGATCGGGCCATGGTGAACCGACGTCTCACGGCGCATCCGTACGCGACACTCCGCGAGAAGATCCGGATCGGAAACAATGCCGACCGCATCACAAACCACACCTATATCTACGCTGCGAGCTGGGGAAATACTCAGATCGCCAAGCAGTACGAACTCGCGAAGAAGCGCAAGGGCTGGAAGGTGTTCGAGGTCGAGTGCGGTCACGACATCATGATCGACGCGCCAAATGAACTGACTAGGATTCTTGTTTCAGCGAGCTAGGCGATCCTGGGGCGAGCGCGTGAACGAATATTCGCTTAGCCCTTTCTGAGGGCCGGTTTCCACAGCGTCCGCAACGTCCGTCTTCCACCCAAAGCCGTCATGAATTCGTGTTTTGCTCCATGTGGCCTGCCGCCGGTTTTGTGGACACCAGGTTAAGCTAATTTAGCTCGCTCCTCGAACTCGATCGGGCTCAGATAGCCTAGCGTCGAGTGCCTGCGTCGGCGATTGTAGAAGCGCTCGATGTAGTCG
>NZ_JBDZDT010000017.1:0-41808 GCF_040049275.1 Aquabacter albus
ACTACATCGAGCGCTTCTACAATCGCCGACGCAGGCACTCGACGCTAGGCTATCTGAGCCCGATCGAGTTCGAGGAGCGAGCTAAATTAGCTTAACCTGGTGTCCACAAAACCGGCGGCAGGCCAAAATGCCTCCTCTGCCCGGAAATCATCGAAGGTCTCCATGATGTCGTCCGCAACGAACGGCACCGTGCTGCGGCTCCGCACGAACTCCTGATAGCCCGCCACCCTGAGGGCCAGGTAGAGTTGGAAGCGTGTTCCTTTCGAGAGTTCATCGGCAGCCTTTGACCCGCCGGTCGAGGAGAGTGCGATGAGCGTCTCGCCATCCTTTCCAGGTTGAGCGGCAAGGCCCCTATAAGCACCGCGGCTGATGGTGCTGAAGGCTGCGGACGCACGCTGCATCATCGAGCTGCGGTGATGCTCGCGATAACTGGCGAGTGCGCGCTCCGTCGCGGCGATGCCGGCGCGCAACTGAAGATAGCGCACCGCGCCGTCCTCGATCTCCAGCAGGGTCGTTCGCCGGCGCTCTTCGATCTCAGCGACCTTCGCGTCGCCGCCGATCGCCTCGACCTTGTCGGCCGCCGCCGAGCGGGCGGCGAAAAGCTCCTGGCACCGCTGGTCCTGATCCTCGAACCGGGCTTTCAGCTCGATCAGCTCGGCATCGAGAGCCGCCCTGTCCAGCCCATCGAGCGCAGCCTCGGCATCGGCGAGGCTGGAGGCCCGCATGGCATCGAGAATCTCCTGCTCGACCTCGTCAGCGGCTGCCTTGCCGCGCCCTCGCGCGCCGAGACGTCGCGCTCCCTCTCTCTCTCAGCTCCGCCCGAAGGCGCTGGAACTCGGCCTCGCGGTCAAGCGCCGCCTGCGCGGTCGCGAGAAGGGCATCGAAGCCTCCGACTGCCTCATGGGGTACGCCCGCCCGGTCGAGCGCGATGCGGATGCGGTCCTGCGCTGCTGCGGCATCCGTCTGCACAGCCCGAAGATCACGATCCGCGCTTCGGGCCGCCTCCCGCGCTTCCAGCGCCTTGTCCCGGCGCCCGAGCCACGTATCAGTTGATGCAGAACGATTGATAGATGTTAGCTTCTTATATTTACCGTCACCCCCCAAAGTGCGAAACGACGAGACTGACGAATTACGCATTAAGTCTTTGCACATCTCGCGCTTGTCGTTGAAGCGGCTATTTAGTTTGGGATTATTATACCAATATTCTGCTATATTGATAACTACGGCCTCTCTGGTCCCGTTTATAATTGCATCTCCTTTGATTTCAAAATTATCTGCGACCCGAAATTTTCTGATGTCGAATATACATTTTTCGTTTGCGTTATGAAATATATGCCTTTCAAGTCGCAAAGCATTTCTTTAATATCTTCTTTGTATTCACCATATATACGCTCGTGAGTAAATTGATGATATTTTGATACGCGAGCATTAAATATCTTCATCACGAAACACCTGAGCTCAATGCGGGAATATCCATGTGCCCGCTTTGGTGAAAGTGTGCGCAACGCGCATTAATTCACATGAGCCTTGCCTGAAACTTGTGATAGATCCACCCGTCGACATGCATACTCACGCGTGCGCCTAGAGGCGCCTAGTTACAACGCGCTGGCGCTCTTGAGGCAGAAACCCGTTTTTTGAAGGTGGAGGGCATCGAACCTGCGACGGTGCTTTCAGCACATCCCGATCGGGCACCGAAGCTCCTCCGCCAGCTGTCGCTGTTTCAGCGACGGGCCACCCGCCGAGAGGAGTTTCGCTTCGTCTCGATTGCTCCATGACACGCGAACATCTCGGTTGGCGGGACTACCCCCAGCGAAGCGAGGGAATTGATAACTCAATACTTTGGTTTCTGGGGTCGAGGTCCAAAGACCATCTGCGCGAGGTCATATTCGCCGGCGCCGTCGTCAGGGACAATATCAAACCGGACTGTCGGAGACAGGGCCGCATGTTTGGACACCAATGCCTGAAGCCGGCCGTGGTTCGCGAACAAAATCTGTAGCCAAACCGCGCCACGAAGCGGTTAACTCTACAGACCTGCGCCCGCGAACTCCAAAGCGACGCGGGCTGCCTTGGAGGCCGAAGCTCGGAGCGAAGGCCACAGCCGCCATTCTGAGCTGATACCCCGTGTGGCTGTCGTCGTGTCCGTCGGTGTATCCTGCCGACCTGAGCACGCCTAAACGACGAGAGACCGCCCTTCCGGGCAACGCGCCATCGGCAATGTGCGGAATGCCACCCGAGCATCGGAGGGGGAGATGCAGTCGATCCATGTGTTCGAGCTGATGATTGCGGTGCTGATCGCAACCATCGCGCTCCACTACCTCGCGGCACGTCTGAAGCTGCCGCCCGCCGTGGCGCTGCTGGCGGGTGGAACGGTCCTCGCATTCCTGCCGGGCATCCCCACCATCACGCTCGATCCCGAATTGGTGCTTGTCATCTTCCTGCCGCCGCTCCTGATGGACGGAGCCTGGTTCATCGCACTTGGTCCGTTGCGCCGGCACATGATCGGCATTACGGCGCTCGCGGTCGGCGCCGTGCTGTTCACGACGATCGTCGTCGCCGTGGTCACCCATGCGCTGATGCCGTCTTTGCCCTGGGCGGCCTGCGCTGCGCTGGGCGCCATCGTCTCGCCGCCCGATGCCGTCTCGGCGCGGGCCGTGCTAAGCCAGCTCAAGCTGCCGCGGCGGCTTTCGATCCTGCTCGAGGGCGAGAGCCTGCTCAACGATGCGACCGGCCTGGTGCTGTTCCGCTTCGCGATCGCCGCAGGCGTGACGGGCGCATTCAGCGCAACCGAGGCGCTGCAGAGCTTCTTCGTCCTCGCCATCGGCGGCGCTTTTATTGGCGTCATTGTGAGCGCGATCTGGGTCGTGCTCGTCCGGCGGCTCGGCGACGACTATCTGATCATCGCAGCCTCGGTGCTCTCGCCCTGGGCGGCCTATCTCCTCGCGGAGAGCATCCATGTCTCGGGCGTCATCGCCACCGTGGTGACCGGGCTCGTCTGTGGATGGTACCAGCACGTGCTCTTCCCGGCCTCGGTCAGGATGCGGGGCACGTCCTTCTGGACGGTGATGGTCTTCCTGATGGAGGCGCTCGTCTTCATGCTGATCGGCCTCTCGCTGCGGGGCGTGATCGAGCGGGTCGGCGGCTTCAACGTGGTGCTCGCCGAGATGGCCGTGCCGATCCTCGTCATCCTCCTCGCCCTGACAGCCGCGCGCTTTGTCTGGGTTTTCGGCTCAGATGCGATCATCGCCATGGCCCGCGCCATTGGCGTTCGCCGCTGCACGCCGCTCGGCCCGCGCTGTGCCACGGTGCTCTCTTGGGCAGGCATGCGCGGTGTGGTGACGCTCGCCGTGGCGCTCAGCGTGCCGGAGGATTTTCCCGGCCGGGACTTCATGCTCGTGACGGCCTTTGCGGTGATCCTCGGCACGGTCCTTATTCAAGGAACGACGCTCGGCAGCCTCATCCGATGGGCGGATCTGAAGGAGCCTGCCACCGACCGGGCCCGCCTCACCATGGGCCAGGCCGAGGCGGCGATGGCGCGCGCGCAGGCGACGCTGGTCGAGACGCGCGCCCATGATGCGGACGGCAAGCTGATCCACCCCATACTGCTCGAACGCTACCAGCGAAAGGCGGCCCACATGGCGGACTATGCCGGACGTGAGGTCGACTATGGGCCGACACTTCATGCGCATTTCGATCTCGTGCTGGAAGCGGTCGCCGCCGGGCGGGCCGAACTGCTGCGGCTCCACCGCAGCGGCGAGATCGACGAGGAGACGCTTCAGGAACTCGAGCGGGACCTCGATCTTGAGGAGCTCGGCGCGCTGTCTGCAAAGACGTGAAATCCACCGCGGCCGGTTGGATCAATGTATGGGACGCGGGAAGCGCACAACCCCGTCCTCACTTCATCCGTCCCAGCCGACGTTCACATGCGGGACCGACCACTGTACAACGGCCATCGGCTCAAGCACCGGCGGGCCGAGGAACGGAGCCGACAGGCAGTAAAGGCCCGCATGCGTGGACACCCAGATCAGGTTCCGGTCCCATTCGATGAAGACCGCTTCCGTCGTGCCGCGGCGCCAGCTCATATAGTCGCCGATATCGCCGTCCCGTGGGGGAACGAAGTAGGCAACCTCCTTCGGCTCCGTCGGGTCCGAAATGTCGAAGAGGCGGAGCCCTGCATTGAGATACGACAGGGCGACAACGTCCGGGCGCGCTTTTCCAGGCGCAATCCAGTGCTGCATCACGCGGGAGCTGAAGCGCCCGCGCGCCATCGCAAAATCCTTATAAGGCGCATCGGGATGCGGCATCGGGCGCGGAAACAGTCCGATGATCCGCGGTTTGGCCGGATCCTTCACGTCGATGACGTAGCTCGTGTGGAACGGCTCGCGGCAGTCGGCTTCAAGGGATTCAGGAATTCCGATGACGAGATTCTGAAGCTGCGGATAGCGCACCGGATCGGCATTCACAGGCACGACATGATGATAGGGAATGCCGCCGATGGCCTCGAGCGGGTGGGTCACCTTGCCATAGATCTTAGGGTTACGAATGTCAGACAAGTCGTGGACATACATCCCGAAATGTCCCCAGCCGCCATACCCCACAGTGCCACCGTCTTCGACCCTGACTGGGACGATGCAAGGCGTCCGGTTGCAGGTCCATGAGGATTGATCGCCGGCGAACGGATACGTCGTGCGATAAAGGTCTTCCTCGTCGAGCCTCTGGCCGGGAACCCACCATCTCGACACTTCCTTCACCTTCGCGGGGTCGGACATGTCGACGATCATCAAGGCGTTGCTGTAGACGCGCTCCGTGCTTTCCATGCGCAGCTGGTCGTCCCAGCCGCACGCCAGATAGGCGTATTGGCCACCGTCATAGAACGGCAAGTGGACGCCATGGCCGGTCCTGCCGGTCTCGAATTCGTTGAGCAGTTCGGGCTTTTCGGGATTTGTCACATCGTAGGTCTTGATGCCGCGGAAGCCGGAATCCTCGATCGACTTCTTCGCATAGTCCGCGTGATACTTGCCGCGCGGATATTCCTGCGTCCCCGGCGTCAGCGGCATCTGATGGGAAACGACGCGGATCCACTTCTTGAGTTTATTGTTGTAGACGCAGCTTTGGAACGTGGCGAGGCCGCTTTCACTGATCACCGTCGCATTCTTAGGCTCCGTGATGTCCACCCAGCCGCCCTGCATGGCGATCAGGCGGCGCGCGCCCTTCGCCCACATGCAGGAATGCTCATCCCCGAAGATCGAAAACTTGATCGACGGGAAATAGGAGATGATCTCCATGTTGGAGATGTACTGATTGCGGTCGAGATAATTCAAAGCGCCGGCCGGCAGTCGAAAAGGCACCGTACCGCCCCCCTCCATGACACCGACGACCCTCTCAGCATCGGCGGCAGATTTCGAAGCGGTTGTGCGATCGTCATTCTGTGCCATTGCGGATCCCTTCGAGGCGATCGAGCCAATGCGACGCTAAAGCTGTCGCCAGGGCTGCGATGGGTGAGAAAGCTGTGGGGAAAACAGATGTTTACTCGGCGCACGTCTTGAGACGCTAGCAGGTTTTCTCGCTCGTTCAAGCCGCTTGATCTTTGATCAAGTCGCTTGATTTTTGGGCAGCCGACCTGACGTCTGGAGCTATCGCAGATCGCCTTTGGCCGTGCTCTCGCCCGCAGCGGAACGGATCAGTTCTGGCCTAGATTGACGGCGTCTCGTTGAGCACATCCGAGATCGGGATCAGGAGTGGAATCGCGCGCCCGACAGATCGACCTAGGGAATGGCCGGCTCACGGCAGAGGGCCTCGATATAGGGGTTCGCCTCCCCGAGCGGGCCGATCGGTGCCAGCGGGACCGACGGCATGGCCGAGAAGCGATAGGGCGACCGGAACAGCGGCCATGTGCGCCCGTCCGGCCCCGTGAACATGGCGACCGCACCATCGCCGACGACGCCGGGATCGGCGGCGATCTCGGCGAGCGTGCGCACGGCGGCGGCTGAAATACCTTGCGCGTCCAGCGCCGCAATCACGGCATCGCGGGACAAGCCTTTTGCGCGCGCGTCCAACGCGCCGAGCGCGGTGGCCGGCCGGTCGGCGACCACGAAGCCGTCCGCGCATTCCAGCATGGAATAAGCCGGGCGCGGCGCGCCGTTCCAGGCGGTCTGCGTGAGCCATACGGCGATGTCCTGCATGGCGAGGTCGATCGCCATCCCGGATCCCGTGCGCCGGCGTTGCTCCAGCCCGGCGAGAACCGCGAACAGGCCGGCGATGCCACCGGTCACGTCGGCGGCGGATATGCCGAGCTTCACCGGCACGTCTTTGGCCCAGGTCACGTCCATCAGGCCGGACATGGCCTGGACCACCGTGTCGAAGGCGGGGCGGCCCGGATAGGCGGACGACTGGCCGAAACCAGATATGGCGCAATAGACGAGACGGGGATTGAGCGTCTGGAGTGTCTGTTCGTCGAAGCCGAGGCGCGCCAGCGAGCCCGGCTTGAGATTTTCCAGCAGCACGTCCGCCCGCGCGACCAGGCGGCCGAACGCGTCGCGGCCCTGGTCTGTTCGCAGGTCCAGCAAGCAGCTGCGCTTGTTGGCGTTGTTCATGGTGAAGAAATAGCCCTGCCCGTCCTGGTGCGGGGGCCAGGCGCGCGAGGCCTCACCACCGGGCGGCTCAATCTTGATGACCTCTGCGCCCAGCAGCGCGAGTTGCTTCGCCGCGAGCGGCGCCGTGGTGTACTGGCCGATCTCGATCACCAGCATGCCAGCGAGCGGCAAGCCCGGACGCCCATCTGTCGAGCTGCGGGGGGCCGGCGCGCTTTCCGGCCGGTCCGGTGGAAAGGCGGTCTTCGCGAACGACAGGGGCAGCGGCCGGTCGCCGCCGGAAATGGATCCGCGATGCGCGAGGTTGGCGTCCTCCTTGAGCCCGTCGAGGGTGAGGATGGGACCAGCCGCAAGGCCCGCGCCGCCCAGCGCCGCGATGCAGTCCCGGACGCTCAGCGTGCGGGTCCAGGCCTCGACCTCGGCGTCCACGGCATCGCACTGTGCGACGCGGTCCGCGAGCTTCTCGAAGGCGCCCCGACCTAGTTCCTCCCGGCCCATGAGTGCGCACAGCCGCACCCAGTGCTCATCGGTGGCGGAGCATAGAAGGATCCAGCCGTCGCGCGCCCGATAGCTGTTCCACGGGACCGCCATGGGATGCCGGTTCCCCGAGCGCTTCGGGGATTTTCCGGCGAACACCAGCGGCAGGAAAGAAGACAGACCGTTCAGGCCGCAATCCAGCGCCGAGAGCCCGACGGCCTGCCCCATTCCCGTTTCGGCCCGCTGACGCCATGCGGCGAGGATGCCTGCCGCCGCGAAGATGCCGGTTTGAAGCTCGATGACCGGGGCTTCGCAAATGGTCGGCGGGCTGTCCTTCGTGCCGGTGATGTCCGCGATGCCGGTCGCGGCCTGGAGCAGCGCCTCGCTCCACGCACCATGCGCTGGATCGCCGGAGACGGTGATGTCGCAGGCGATCACGTCGGGCCGAAGCTCCGGCAAGCGGGCTTCATCACGGCGGTCAGAGGAGAACAGGATGATGTTCGCGTCTGCAAGCGCGGCCGCCCTGGCCTCGGGCGTGTCGCCGACGAAGGCCTTGAAGCGGGCGAACGGGTCCTCGGGATCCATGCGTCCCGCCACGATCACCCGCGCGCCCACCTGTGCCAGAAGGCTGCCACAGGCGCGGACCGCATCCCGCCGCCCCCATTCCAGCACGACCAGATCGGAGAAGGGCGTCGTCAGCGTCATCTCGCGCAGGCCCGCTGGAGCGCCTCGACGCTGTCGGCGCGGGCAAGGGCGTATACCTCGTCGACCATGCGGTCGAACGCGGTCTCGCCAAGGCGCTCGCCAACGAGGGCTTTCGCCTTGAAGCGCAGAGCTTCGGCCGTCATGGGGTTCTCCGGCGTGCCGATGCTGTCGAGGATGCGCTCGGACCGCGTGCTGCCATCGGCGAAGGTGATTTCAACCTCGGTGCCGAAATGACTGGGATAGGACGCTTCAAGGTCCGCGTCGGTCTCGACCCGGACACGGTCGGCCCAGGCGAGGATGCCTGGATCCTCCAGATTCTGCGGCTCGAACGCGTCGAAGCGGTCGGGACCGAAGGCCATGGCCGCGCCTACCGTGAAGGGCAGGCTGTATTGGGCCGCCATCGGGGTGCGCGGGCGCGTCACCACATGCTGCTCGGCCAGCTTCTGCGGCCCGCGCACCAGGATGCCAGTGATGTCGGCATTCTGGACTGCGAACCCGTCAGTGGCCGTGCGCAACCCATCGATCATGGAATGCAGCAGGCGGCAGCAGGCATAGGGCTTGATGGAGATGTCGTGGATGGACAGGCCGCGCGCGCCCATGCGCACCAGCTCCCACGGCATGGGATCGTGACCATAGAGGGTGAGGAAGCCGTACTTGCCATCGAGGCTGCGGAGCGGGGCGGAAATACCGGCTCCGATCATCTGCGCCGCGAGCAGTCCGTTGCGGGCGGCATAGCCGGCATGCAGGCGCTTCACCTCGGCGCCGGAGGTCTCCTGCGAGAACTGCATGGAGCCCGCCGAAAGCGACAGGCAATGCCCCCAGGCACCCGCCACCTGCTCCGGCGTGAAACCCAGCAGCTTGCCGGCGGTGACGGCGGCGCCGAACACGCCGAGCACGGCGGTGGGATGATAGCCGGCCGCGATCACCCGCTCGGCGCGCGCGGCGATCCCGATGCGCGCCATGGCCTCGTAGCCGGCGGCGATGGCGGCCAGCACCTGCGCACCCGACGCGCCGGTTTCCGACGCCACCGCCAGAGCCGAGGGGATCACCACCGCGCCGGGATGGCTCATGGAGGGGTCGTGGGTGTCGTCCAGCTCGAAGGAATGGCCGGCGGCCCCGTTCACGAAGGCGGCGACCTCGGAGGTTGCCGTGATATCGCCGGCGATGATGCGGGCCGGCCCGGTGCCACGATAGCGCTCGGCCCAGCCGTGCAGGGCCGCGATCCAGGGCCGCGCGGCCCCGCCATAGGCGACGCCGCAATAATCGAGCACCAGCAGTTCGAGCTGGGCGATGTCGGACGCGGACAGATCGGCCGGCGTCAGCGCGACCAGCTCGGCCGCGAGGGCGTGGGTGAAATCCGTGTCCTGCATGGTGCGATCCTGGGTCATGGCCGGCTCCTCATTCCGCCGCCTGGCGCTCGCGGAAGGGCTTGAGGAAGTCCCCCGCCCGCATGGACGGATGCGCGCGTTCGTACTGAGGCGGGAAATACACCTCCTCGCCGAAATGGGCCGCCGCATGCCAGGGCCAGCGCGGGTTGTAGAGCATGCCCCGGCCCAGGGCGACGAAGTCCGCCTGGCCATTCTTGAGGATGTCCTCGGCCTGCTGCGGCTGGGTGATGAGGCCCACCGCCATGGTGGGGAGGCCTGCCTCGCGGCGTATCTGTTCGGCGAACGGCACTTGGTAGCCGGGGCCGACCGGGATCTTCTGCGTCGCCGAGGCGCCGCCGCTGGAGGCGCAGATATAGTCGCAGCCGCGCGCCTTGAGCGCCTTGGCGAAGATAACCGTTTCCTGGGGAGTCCAGCCGCCCTCGTCCCAATCGGTGGCGGACACGCGCACGCCGAGCGGTTTGTGATCCGGCCACGCCGCGCGCACGGCGTCGAACACCTCCAGCGGGAAGCGCATGCGGTTTTCCAGACTGCCGCCGTATTGGTCGGTGCGGGCATTGGCGAACGGCGAGAGGAAGGAGTGCAGCAGGTAGCCGTGGGCGTTGTGGATCTCGATCACCTCGAAGCCCGCCGCATCGGCCCGCCGCGCGGCGGCGACGAACGCATCGCGCACCTCGGCAAGGCCCTCGTCATCCAGCGCCTGCGGCACCGGGCGGCCGGGATAGGCGACGTCGGAGGGGCTCGCCATGAGCCAGCCCCCCTCCCCGTCCTGCATGCCAAGCTGCTTCTCCCACGGCACCGTCACCGATCCCTTCCGGCCGGAATGGGCGAGCTGCATGCCGAGCTTCGCGCCGCCATTTCGGTGACAGAACGAGACCATCTCCTCCAGGCCCGCCACATGGTCGTCGGACCAGATGCCGAGGCAGCGTCCGCTGACCCGGCCCCGCGGTTCGACGGCGGTCGCCTCGGTGAAAACCAGGCCCGCCCCGGACAAGGAAAGGTGGCCGAGGTGCATGGTGTGCCAGCGGGTAGCAAAGCCGTTCTCATCGGCGGAATACTGGCCCATGGGCGAGACGACGATGCGGTTGTGGAACGTCACCGAACGCAAGCTGATGGGGGAGAAAAGCGTCGTCTTGGGCATTTCCTGCTCCTGCTTCGGAGTGCGGCCGTGACCTCTCAGACGGAGGCCTTCAGCAAGATGTCGGCGTTGGAAAGCGTATCGAGCGACCAGATCGCCGCGCGCAGCCGCTCGGCTTCGGCGGCACCGAGGACCGGCTCCGCGAGCGCACGGAACTTCTCCACCAGCGCGTCGTCGCTGAGCGGGTGGCGGGCCGAGCCGAGCGGTTCGTCGATATAGCGATGGTGGCGCGCGCCGGCCTTGGTGACGACGGTGACGTTTGCCGAGCGCAGGCGCGGGTATTCCGCCTCGCAGGCCGCGTCGACGCTGACTGTCACGCGTTCGGCGAGGTCCCCCAGAGCGGGGCTCGAGAGGTAGGCGTCGTCGAACTCGGCGATGCCGGCACGCCCCTCGCCGGCGGCGAGCGCGATGCAGAAGCGGTAGTTCATCTGGGCTGAGGGCATGTCCTCCCACCCGCCATGTGCGTGGCCTGCGGCGATGCCATAGGTGCCGACCTCGATGGCGGCGATGTCCTCCGGCCGGACGCCTTCCTCGCGGGCCACTGCGATCACCGCATCCATGCCGGGATGGAGGTGCCGGCAGCAGGCATAAGGCTTGATGTAGCAGCGCGCGACGTTGAAGCCCTCGCCCAATCCTTCCGTCAGCTTCTCCGGATCCACCGCGCCGCTATAGGCTTGCAGGAACCCGTCCTCGATCTCCAGCACCCCGGCGGGGCCGGTCATGCCGTTGCGCGCCAGCAGCGCCGCGAACAGGCCCTCGCGGGCGGCGAAGCCGGGATGCAGCCGCTTGATCTCGCCGCCGCCGTGCAGGAAGGCGAACAGGCCGGCCGCGGAACTCGCCGCGATGCCGAGCGCCTGCGCGGTCTGCGCCCCGTCGAGGCCGAGGATCGAGGCGGAGGCGACCGCGGCACCGAGGACGCCGGTAATCGGCGTATTGTGGAAGCCGCGCTTGCGCGAGGCGGGATGGGCGGTGGCGGCGACCCGCGTCACCACCTCGTAGCCGGCGGCGATGGCGGCAGCAATCCGTGTGCCGTCCACGTTGTTGCCCCACGCGGCAGCGAGCACCGCAGGGATCACTGGCGCGCCGGGATGCACCGAGCCGGCGCGGAAGCCGTCATCCAGCTCCAGGCCGTGGGCGCTGGCGCCCATGAGATAGGCTGCGGTGAGGCGCGACCAGCGCCCCTCGATGCCGGGCACCGGAATCTCGCCGCCGGTCTCCTGTTCGGCCAGCGTGCGGGCCGCGATCCGCGCCGGCAAGCCCCGCGTGCCGGCAATGGCCGCGCCGAGCGTGTCGAGCAAGTGCCGGCGCACCGCGTGGCGCGCGGCCTCATCGAGGGCATCGAACCGCAGATGGGCACAGAAATCGGCGAGACGCGCGGTGGGGCCACGCACGGGAGCTTCAGCCCGCATGGGTTTCTCCTTTGACCAGCAATGCGTCGAGCGCCACGACGCCCTGCCCCTCCGGGCGGATAAGGACGGGGTTGATCTCGGCCTCGGCGACATCCAGCAATGCGAGGCGCGAGAACGCCGCGACCGCCTGCGCCAGCGCGCCGAGATCGCCCTTCGGCAGGCCGCGATAGCCGCGCAGGGGCGCAAAGCCGCGCACTTCCGCGATCATCTCGCGCGCGGCGGCCTCGTCCACCGGCGCCACGCGCACGCTGATGTCGCGATAGATTTCCGTGAGCACGCCGCCGGCGCCGAGCGTCACCACCGCGCCCACCGAGGGATCGCGGCGGAAGCCGAGCAGGGCCTCGCCGATGCCGTGCAGCAGGGGCTGCACCTGGATGCCGGAGAGCCGGGCCCCGGGCGACGCGCGGGTGACGCTCTCCAGGATGCGTCGGCAGGCCGCCTTCAGCGCCTGGGGATCCTCGCAGCCCACCACCACGCCGCCCGCTTCGGTCTTGTGGGCGATATCCGGCGACAGGATCTTGGCGACCACAGGATAAGCGAGGGCATCGAGCGCGAGCGCGTCGATGGCGGCGATGTCGGCGGGAAGCACCTCCTCGCCCGCCACCGGAACGCCGAGTTGCGCGAACACCCGTCCGGCCGCAACGGCATCGAGCGTGTCGCCGGGCACCCCGCGCAATTCGGCGGCCGCGGCATGGGGCATGTCTTGCCCCGCCATATCGCGCGGCGCCTTCCAGTCGAAAAAGGCCCGCAGGGCGTCGGCGCAGGATTCCGGCGTACGGAACGCCGCAACGTGCGCCTCAGCGAGAAGGCTTAGCGAGGTCTCCGCATGGGGCGTGAGAAACACCGCCACGGGCTTGTCGGCGTTTTCCTGCGTGGCAGCCGTGATCGGCAGCACCGCGCGGTCCGGCCGGAACTGCGAGGACGAGCCGACCACCGACACCACGAGGTCGCAGTCCGGCGAGGCCATCAGCTCGCGCAGCACGGCACCATAGGTGCGTGGGTTGGTGCCGGCGAGGGTGAGGTCGATGAGCGGCGTGCGCGAGATGGCGATGCCCTGCCCGGCCAGCCGCTCCACCACCGCCTCCGAAGGCGGCACGATGGTGATGTCGTGGTGGGAGACGGCGTCGATGACCAGCGTGCCGCCGCCGCCGGTGGTGCTGACCACCGAGACGCGCCGACCACCGGCGGGGCGATGCCCCTTCACCAACGGGGCCACTTCGAGGAAGGCGTCGATTGTCTCCACCCGCACGATGCCGATATCGCGCAGGAAGGCATCCATGGCGGCGCCGCTCCCCACCAGGGCGCCGGTGTGGGACGCTGCGAGCTGCTCACCCACCTCCGAGCGGCCCACCCGGAACGCGATCACCGGCTTGCCTGCGGTGAACGCGCGACGGGCCATGGTGGCGAGACCATCCGCGTTGCGCACGGTTTCGAGGAACAGAAGGATGGCGTCGGTGCCGGGGTCGTCCACCAGCATGTCGCCCATCTCGGCGACGCCGAGATCGGCCTCGTTGCCCACCGAGATCATCTTGGCGAAGCCCAGGCCCCGCGCTTGTCCGCGTGAGAGCACCGCGCCGATCAGGCTGCCGCTCTGCGAGATCAGGCTCGTGCGGCCGGGCCGCAGCTCCGGCAGCGACAGGATCTCGTTGGCGGACAGCGCGACGCGGTCCGGCAGGTTAATGATGCCGAGCGAGTTGGGGCCGAGCAGGCGCAGCCCGCCATCCCGCGCCATGTCCACCAGCTCGTGCTGGCGCCGGCGCCCGCTCTCCCCGCTCTCGGCGAAGCCATTCGAGAGGATGGTGGCACAGCGCACCCCCGCCTTGCAGCAGTCCGACACCGCTTCGAACACCGCGTCCGTGGGCAGCATGATGAAAGCATGGTCCACCGGCCGGCCGACCTGGAAGATGTTCTTGAACGCCCGCTCGCCGAAAACGGAATCGCGGTTCGCGTTGATGGGGAAGATGTCGCCGCCATAGCCGTGCCGGCGCAGATACTGGTGCGGCAGCGAGGCGTGCTTGTTCTGGTCCCCGGAGGCGCCGACGAGGGCGATGCTGCGGGGCCGGAACAGGGCGTCGGCGATGGGCGCTTGCAGGCTCATACGGCCTCCTTGGAGACCGGCGCTTCGGCGGTTTTCAGCCGCTGCGGGAAGCTCTGGTCGAACACGTGCTCGGCGATGCGGTTGAGCAGGATCTCGATGGTGCCGCCGGCGATCATCCAGCCGCGGGTGCGGCGGAAGCAGTATTCCACCAGGGAATCCTGACTGTAGCCGGCCCCGCCCATGGCCTGCATGGCTTCGTTCGCCACGTTGAAGCCGGCGCGGTTGCAGGCGACCTTGGCGATCGCGGTCTCCTCGGCCGAGGGAAACCCCCGGTCCGCGCTCGCCGCCGCGCGGTAGAGCAGCAATTGCGCGGCATCGAGCTGGATCTTCATCTCGGAGAACTTCCACTGCATGCCCTGGAAGTCGGCGAGCGGACGGCCGAACTGGCGCCGGGTGAGGACGTGCTCGCGGGCGGTCTCGTAGGCATAGCGGCCGAGCGCGAGGGCGCGGGAGGAATTGCCGATCCGCTCCACGTTGAAGCCGGACATCTGCTTCTTGAAGCCACCCGGCCCCAGCAGCACGTTCTCCGGAGGGATGTAGACATTGTCGAAGAACAGCGGGTTCCACTCCTCGCGGGAGAGGAAGCGCACCTGGCCGCCGAAGGTGAAGCCCTCGGTGCCCCGCTCCACCAGAACCGAGCCGATATTGCCGACGCCCGGCCCGAAGCGGACATAGACCAGGAACACCGTGGCGTGGGTGCCGTGGGTGGTGAAGACCTTGCTGCCGTTGAGCCGGAAGCCCGCGCCGTCCGGCTTTACGGAGGTGGTCAGCTCGGTAACGGCGGAGCCGGCATTAGGCTCGGTCATGGCCACCGAAATCAGGCCGCGCCCTTCGAGCAGCGGCTTCAGGTAGCGCTCCTTCTGCTCCGGCGTGCCGTATTGCATCAGCACCCGTATGGCGCCGAAATTCCCCGCCTGCACCACGTCGGCCGAGCGCGGGCAGGATCGTGCGACCTCCTGGATGGCGATTACGGCATCCATGAGCGTCCCGCCGATGCCGCCGTTCTCCTCGCTCGTGGTGATGCCGAGCAGGCCCTGCTCGGCCATCATCTTCGCCACATCCCAGGGATAGTCGTCGCTGTGCGCGCGTTCCAGCGCTCCGGCGGCGAGATGCCGCTCGGCGAAGGCGCGGACGCTGTCGCGGAACAGGGATTGTTCTTCGGTGAGGTTGAAATCCATGGAAATCCCCTAGCCCGCCTTGGAGACTGTGCGGCGCGAAGGCTGCGCGTCGTCCGGGAAATGCGCATTGCCGATGGTCGGCGCGGGCCCTCGGCTTCTGCGGGTGATGCCCGCTTCCATGAGGCCGTTGCGCAGCACGAAGGTGCGCCCTTCCGTGGGATGGTCCACCTGCTCCAAGAGGCCCCGGCTGCGCACGTGGTCGCTGGCCACCGCCTCGTCTGGCGTCAGCACCGGCATGACCGGCAGCGACAGCGCGATCATGCGGGCGCCGATCTCGTCCCGGTCGTGGGCGAGGCAGTATTCCGAGAGGACGGCGCGGAACAGCTCAGCGCGAGGGCCGTGGCTCGACAGACGGGCGGCGGGGTCCTCGTCGGCGAACGCGAGATCGGTCCGGCCGATGGCCTCGCAGAAGCGCCGCCAGATCTTTGCCTCCAGCAGGCACACAGCGACCCGCTTGCCGTCCCGCGTCGGATAGGTGGTGTAGCGCGGGTTGCCGCCCCACACTTCCATGGCCGGCGTGCCGGTTCCCCCCGCGAGGCGCCCCAGCGCGCTGGCGAGGCCGATATTCCCCATGCCGAACATGGCATCGAACATGGCGACGTCGAGATAGGCGCCGGCGCCGTCCCGGTCCCGGTTGCGCAGCGCGCCGAGAATGCCGATGACCGCCATGGTGGCGGCGGCATAGTCGCCCGCCTGGAAGGCCGGCGCCGGCGCGTCGGAGAGCGAAAGCAGGCCCGTGGCGGCCTGAATGGCAAGGTCGTGGCCGGCGATGGGCGCCAGCGTGCCGCTTTGGCCGAAGCCCGTGATGCTGCAATAGATCAGGCGAGGATTGAGCGCCTTCGCGCGATCCCAGTGCACGTCCAGCTTCTCCGCGCCGCCCCGGCCGAAGCTCTCCACAAGCACATCGGCGTCGGCGATCAGCCGGTGTGCCTCCGTGCGGTGATCCGGCTTCGACAGATCGAGGGCGAGCGATTGCTTGCCGCCATTTACGGAGCAGAAATAGACGCTTTCTCTGTTGTAAAGCGGTGCGTTGTGGCGGCTCGGATCGCCATCCGGACGCTCCACCTTGATCACCTCGGCTCCGAGGTCGCCCAGCATCTGGGTGCACCAGGGACCGGGCAGGAGGCGGCTGAAATCAGCCACCTTGATGCCGGCCAGCGGCAGCTTTTCGGACCCCATCGTCACGACCCCACGAAGTTCGGGCGGCGCTTCTCCAGGAAGGCCGTGATGCCCTCCTGCTTGTCGCGCGTGCCGTAGACAGTGGTGACGAGGAAGGTCTCGAACTCGATGGCCGAGGCGAGGTCCATCTGCATGCCGCGATGCACGGCGCGCTTCACGAAGGCAAGGCTGAGCGGTGCGCGGGTGGCGTAGAGGGCAGCCATCTCCCTGGCCGCGTCCAGCGCGCCTCCCGGTTGTGTCATGCGATTGATCAGCCCCATGCGCAGCGCTTCGGCAGCGCTGATGGGCTCGGCGGCGAACAGCATCTCGAAGGCGTTCGCCATGCCCACGATCCGCGGCAGGCGCTGCGTGCCGCCGGCACCGGCCACCGTCCCAATGCGGGCGCTGGTGATGGCGAAGGTGGAGCCTTCGCCCGCGACCCGCAGGTCCGCCGCGAGTGCAAGCTCCAGCCCGCCCGTCATGCAGAAGCCCTCGATGGCGGCAATCACGGGTTTGGAGGAATTCTCCAGGGCGGAATTGAGGGCATGCCACTGGTTGAAATAGCGGGTGCCGTCGGTGGCGGTCTTCACCTTCACCGCTTCCGTCAGGTCCGCGCCGGCCGAGAAATATTCCCGCCCGCCATAGAGGATGATGACGCGGCTTTCCGCATCGTCCTCGGCGGCGGTAACGGCAGCGATGATCTCCGCCATCATCTTCAGGCTGACGGCGTTGCGGCGCTCCGGCCGGTTGAGGTGCAGCACCAACGCCGGCCCCTGGCGCTCGACGCGGATGGTCTCGTAGTCACTCATCTCGTCACCCGGTTGTGAAAGTCTGTCAGCAGCGCGTCGATGGCCTCGGGCGCCTCGTACTGCACCCAGTGCCCGGCATCCGGCACGACGTGGATTTCCGCGTCCGGCCGCGCCTGCACGATGCGCTCGGCCCGCGCCTCTATCGAGGGGACCGGAAGATGGTCCTGCGCCCCCCAGATGACCTGGAGCGGGCTGAAGAGCCCGGACAGGTCGCCGACGATCCGGTCCTGTAGGCTGATCTTGCGGCTGTCGAACCGCAGGCGAGCGATGTTGGCGCTCTGGAGATCCACCACGGGATCGGCCGGCGCCGGCGTGCGCGAGAGCATGAACTGGCCGAGATTGTGGGCGACCGCCGCGCGGTGCCCATCCGGATCCTCGGCAGCAGACGGCACCGGGACCAGTTCCACCTTCCGCCCCACCGGCACGCCAAAGCCGCCCGGCCCGAGCAGCGACATGGCGTTCACGCGGTCACCGATGCGCCGCGCGACGGCGGCGGAGATCACCGCGCCGTAGCTGAAGCCGACGAGTCCGAAGCTGCCCTCCCCCTCCATGACGCGCAACAGGTCGGCGGCGACGCCGTCGAGATAGGCTTCGGGCTCCCTGGCGGGTGGAGCCGGGGCATCGCCATAGCCTGGAAGGTCCACGACGGTGAGCGCGAAGGCCCGGGACAGGCCATCGATGTTGGCGAGCCAATGGGTCCATGAGCCGACGCCGCCATGCACGAGCACCAGCGGCGCGCCAGCCCCGAAGCGGCGCACGGCGAGCGCGCCGACGATGACCGGCGCCGGGCTGGAGGGAGTGCGCAACGGCGCGTTCATGCGGCGTCAGCCTCCAGCGACCGGCCAAGATAGGATTCGATCACCGCGGGATGCTGCACCACGTCCGCGGGCGTGCCCTCGAACAGCTTCTGGCCGAAATTCAGCACCACGACGCGCTTCGAGAGCGCCATGATGACCTCCACCAGATGCTCGATCATCACGATGGTCACGCCCGAGGCGTGGATGCGCTGAAGCACCACCATGAGGTCGTCGACCTCCCCGCGCGTGACCCCGCCCATCACCTCGTCGAGAAGCAGCAGGCGCGGCTCCGTCGCCAGGGCGCGGGCGAGTTCGAGCTTCTTCTTCTCGCCCAGCGTCAGCGCACCGGCATGCATGTTGCGCTTGTGGGTGAGGCCGGTCAGCTCCATCGGCAACTGCGCCGCCTTGCGGGCCTTGGACAGGTTGTTGGTGCGCGAACCGGAGAACAGCGCCCCGGTCATCACGTTGTCCTCGACCGACATCTCGGAGAATGGCCGCACCACCTGGAAGGTGCGCCCCACGCCCCGGTGGGAGATCTTGTAGGGGGCAAGCCCGACGAGGGACTTGCCCTCGAACAGCACGTCGCCGGAACTGGGCCGCATGTAGCCGGTGACGAGGTTCATCACCGTCGTCTTGCCGGCGCCGTTGGGGCCGATCACACCGACGAACTCGCCCTGCGCCACGCTCATGGAGAGGTCCCCGACTGCCTTCAGGCCGCCGAAGGATTTCGAGAGATTGCGGACCTCAAGCATGGTTCGCCTCCGCGGCGCGGGCGGACTTGCCGCCGATGAACGCGTCGCGGACCTCCGCCGACTGGCGCAACTCCGTGGTGTCGCCGGCATGGACGATTCGGCCCGCCGCCATCACGTAGCCGCGCGTCGCGACGCTGAGCGCGGCGTGGGTGTTCTGCTCCACGAGAAGAATGCTGATGCTGGTGGCGGCGATGGTACGGATCGCCTCGAACACCATCTGCACGATCTTCGGTGCGAGCCCGAGCGAGGGCTCGTCCAGCAGCAGCAGGCGGGGATTGGACATGAGTGCCCGGCCGAGCGCCAGCATCTGCTGCTCGCCGCCTGACATGAGGCCCGAGCTCTGGACGCGCCGCTCGGCGAGGCGCGGGAACAGGGTGTAGACCTCCTCCAGCTTCCCCTTCCGCCCGGCGCGGGCATTCACGTTGAAGGAGCCGAGAATGAGGTTCTCCTCGACCGTCAGGTTGGGAAACACCTTGCGGCCCTCGGGCGAGAGCGCGATGCCCGCCTTCACCCGCTCGTGGGAGGGCATGGCGAGCAGGTCCATGCCGTCGTAGCGGACCCGCCCGGCACTCGCTTCCACGAGGCCCGACAGGACGCCCATGGTGGTGGTCTTTCCCGCGCCGTTGGCGCCGAGCAGGCAGATCACCTCGCCTCTGTGCAGCTCGAAATCGAGCCCCTGGAGGACGGCGGATTCGCCGTAGCCCGCATGCAGGCCATTCACCGAGAGAAGGGCGCTCACGGCTTTGCCTCCTTCATGGAGCTGACCGGCAGGGCCGGGGTGGGCTCCGGCTTGGGCCGCCCGTCGCGGCCGCGTATCAGCCCCTCGATGCCCTTGGGCAGGAACAGGATGCAGACGATCAGCACCAGGCCGAAGGTGAGCTGGCTGATGCCCTCCATGCTGCCGAACCAGATGCGCGTCGCCTCCGAGAGCGCGATGATGGCGACCGAGCCGATCACCGGGCCCGCCAGCGTATGGATGCCGCCGAGGATGGGGGCGATCTGCGCGAGGATGGTGTTGTGCAGCGTGAAGGCCACCTCCGGATCGAGATAACCGCCGTACCAGGCATTGATGGCGCCCGCGGCGGACGCCATGGCGCCGGAGATGGCGACGATGATCAGGCGCTGGCGGCGCGGGGCGATGCCGAGCATCTGCGCCGCCGCCTCGTTGTCGCGCATTGCGCGCGAGGCGAACTGGAGCTTCGAGCACGAGATCAGGATCGCCACCCCGACGCTCGCCACCGCCGCCAGTGCGCCGAAAAGGTAGAGCGCGTGCTGGCTGGGCCGCAATTCCTGCTTCAGGAACAGCCCGACCGCCCCACCCGTCACCTCCGGCACCATGAGCGCGGAAATGCGTAGCCCCTCGGACAGGGCAAGGGTGCAGATGGCGAAGAAGATGCCCTTCAGCGAGCCCGTGACCAAGGCCAGGAGCGCCCCCATGGCCGCGCCCACGACGAGGGAGACGGCGACCGTGGTGAACACCGAGCCGCTCAAGGCATTGGCGGCCAGGATCGCGGTATAGCTGCCCACGCCCCAGAAGGCGGAATGGCCGAGCGAGACCAGCCCCGCATTCGCCATGAGGTTCCAGCTCGTCGCCAGCATGATGAGCATCGAGATGCGGAACAGCCAGTTGTTGATCTGCGGCGCATCCCAGAAGGTGGAGGCGATCAGCAGGGCGGCTGAGAGGAGGCCAAGGCCGATGGTGATGTGTGCGTGGCGCGTCATGGTTCAGTCCGCCACCGCTTGTCCGATGATGCCGCGCGGGCGCAGCACCAGGACGAGGAAGAGAGTTGCGAATGCCACCGCCTCGGCCCAGCCCGTGCCGTTCGGCACGTAATAGCTGACGGCAGTCTCGGCGAAGGCGAGGAGGAACGCGCCGATGACCGCGCCGACGATGCTGCCCAGACCGCCCAGCACGATGATGGCGAAGCCCTTCACTAGGATGTGGAAGCCCATGAAGGGCGAGATCGATCCGAGGAAGCTCATGATGACGCCGGTGGCGACGCCGAGCGACACACTGAGGCCAAAGGCGAGCGCGTACATCTGGGACACGTTGATGCCCATCAGCACCGCTGCCTCGCGCTGCTCGGCGAGCGCGCGGGTGGCGCGGCCGAACTCCGTGCGCTTCAGCCAGACGAACAGGATCAGCACGAGCGTGAGCGCCACGCCGAAGCCGATCAGCCGCCCACCCGGCACGATCACCTCGCCGAGCTCGAACGAGGAATAGGCATAGGGGGGCACCACCGAGCGCTCGTCGGCCTTCCAGGCGATGAGGGCGGCGTTCTGGAGCACGAGGCCGATGCCGAAGGTGAGGAGGATCTGGTTGACGTGCGGCTCCTTGAGGACGCGCGCGATGGAAATGCGGAACAGGCCCATCCCGAGCAGGCAGCCGGCGACCATGAGGAACGGCATGGCGACCAGAGGGTCGATGCCGGAGAGCACGAACACGGTGTAGGCGCCGTAGGCTCCGAGCATGACACCCTCGCCGTGGGCGAAGTTGATCACCCGCGTCACCCCGAAGCTCAGGGCGAGGCCGATCACCATCAGGGTGTAGATGCCGCCCAAAAGCAGCGCGTCCACGATCAGTTGGGGCAGAAAGTCCATGTGGATCTCATCCCGAAGCGGCTCGGGCATCGCCCGAGCCGGAGGCTGGCCTCAGTACTTCACGGCGTGGATCTTGCCGGTCTCGGGACCCGGCGGGTACAGCATCAGGTCCTTGCCGTCGTGGCGCTGGAACACGACCATGTTGGTGAAGGCCTGCTGCTTGGTGCCGCTCGGCGTGGCGACGAATTTGGCGGTGCCGAGGAGCGTGTTCGGAATATCCATCTTGCGCAGCTCGGCCGCGACCTTGTCCTTGTCGTCGCCGCCTGCCTTGTCGATGGCGAGGAACAGCAGCATGGCGGTCACGTAGCAGCCGGCATCCTCGAAGTCCGGCTGCTGGCCGTACTTCTTCACGAACGCGGCCTCCCATTCGTCGCTCGGCGGGAACAGCTTGGGATATTCCGTATTGCCGGGGCGGTGCAGACCGGGGAGATAGGTGGTCACGCCGACCCAGCCTTCCTGCGCCGGGCCCACCGCCTTCTGCCATTCATCGAGCTGGGTCGCGGCGGTGCCCACCAGATACGGCACGGGCAGCTTGCGGGTGTAGATCTGCTTGGCGAGCGTGACCGCGTCCGTGGTCTGGACCAAGCCGAGCAGCACATCCGGCTTCAGGCGGGCAATCTTGGTGAGCAGCGGATTCATGTCCGCCGCGTTGGTCCGCACGATCTCCTCGGCGACGATCTCGAAGCCGGCGTCGGTAAGGTATTTCTTGGCGTAGGGCTGGTGGGTGCGGCCGTAATTGTCATCGGTATAGACGATGGCCACCTTCTGGCCGGGCGGCAGCTGGCTCTTGAGCGCTGCGGCCACGCTCTCGTGGTAGTTATAGGCATACGGGAAGGTGTGGAAGAATTCCGGTTCCTGGCCGATCTCCTCCTCGAGCTTGGTGCTCGAGGAGCCGGGCACGAGCCAGATGGGCTTGCCCTGGCGCCAAGCCGGGATCGCGGCCGCCACCGTGGGGCTGCCGATCGGCCCGATGATGTAGTTGACCTTCTCTTTACTGATCAGTTCGTTGAACACCGAGATGGTCGCCTGGGATTCCGACTGGATATCCCGGACCAGCAGATCGATCTTCTTGCCGGCAACCTTGCCGCCATACACCTCGGCCGCGAGCTCGACACCGCGCCGTCCGGAAGCGCCGTAGGCGACGAACCGGCCGCTCAGCTCCATGGGAACGCCGATCTTGATGCTCTCCTGCGCGAAGGCAGGCGCCGTGGCGAGCGCACCCGCGAAGGCTAGGCACGACAGGATTCCGAGTGAGGAAAGTCGATGCATGCTTTTCTCCCTAAGGGCCGATCTTGAGTTGATCGTCGGCATTACGACGGATATATCAGTTTGGAACCTGATCCGTCTAGTGGAATCCGGGCCGAAGGAAACAGGGAGACGCAGATGCCCTACGAGGACGTTCTCTACGAGGCGGAGGGCGGGATCGCCCGCATCACGATCAACCGCGAGGACGTGCGGAACGCGGTGCGGCCGAGGACCTACGAGGAGCTGACCGACGCCATGGCGCGGGCTGCCGACGACCCGGAAGTGGGCGTCGTCGTGCTCTCCGGCGCGGGCGACAAGGCGTTCTGCTCCGGCGGCGATATCCGTGACCAGTCGAAACGCGTGCCGCCCGTGGGCCGCAAGCACATGCGCCGCCTGTTCAACCTCTCCAGCGTGATGCGCATGATGGACAAGCCGGTGATCGCCAAGGTGCGCGGCTTCTGCGTCGGCGGCGGGAACGAGATCAATCTGTTCTGCGACATGACGGTGGCGAGCACGGACGCGAAGTTCGGCCAGACCGGCCCGCGCGTCGGCTCCATTCCGATCTGGGGCGCGTGCCAGCTCCTCACCCGCTTTGTGGGCGAGCGCAAGGCGCGCGAGATGGTGTTTACCTGCCGCCTCTACAGCGCCGCCGAGGCGCTCGACATGGGCCTCATCAACCAGGTGGTGCCCGCGGAGGAGCTCGACGCCACGGTGGACGCCCTGTGCTCGGACATCCTCGACAAGAGCCCGCAAAGCATTCGGATCGCCAAGATAGCGCTCAATTCCGGCTCCGACCGCGACTTCTATTCCGCCTTCTTCCCCAGCGCGGAACTGCTCGCCTCGATCTATGGCAACGAGGAGAATATGGAAGGCATCAACGCCTTCCTGGAAAAGCGTAAGCCGGATTTCCGGCGCTTCCGGAGGCCGGTCTGATGAGCGTTCGGGGACGTTTCGAGGGCCGCGTCGCGCTGGTCACCGGCGGCGCGCGGGGCATCGGCTTTGCGGCCGCCCAGCGCATCGCGTCCGAAGGCGGAAGGCTGGCGCTTGCGGACATCGACGGCGCGGCGGCCGCCGAGGCGGCGACCACCCTGCCGGGCGCCATCGGCATCGCCTGCAACATTACCCGCGAGGACGATGTGCAGGCCATGGTGGCGCACGCCGAAAGCGAGCTCGGCCCCGTCGACATCTTCGTCAACAGCGCGGCGGTGCTCGACGACAAGCTGTTCCTGGAATCGAGCCCGGCCGACTGGGAGCGCATGATGAGCGTGTGCCTGCACGGGCCCATGCTCGGCCTGCGCACCGTGCTGCCGGGCATGGTCGATCGCGGCTACGGGCGGGTGGTGTGCCTTGCCTCCGATTCCGCGCGCATCGGGCAGGCGCGCCTGTCCTATTATGCCGCCGCCAAGGCTGGCGTGATCGCCCTGATGAAGTCGGTGGCGCAGGAGGTGGGGCGCAGCGGGGTCACCCTCAACGTGGTCTCGCCCGGCGCCACAAACACGCCGCTGCGGATCAACCGGGAGGAGAGCATGCGGGCACAGATGGGCGAGGAGAAGTATGCCCGGCGCGTCCAGAGCGTGCTGAAGCTCTATCCGACGGGCCGCATCGGCGAACCCGAGGACATCGCTGCCGCCATCGCCTTCCTGTGCAGCGACGAGGCGTCCTGGGTCACCGGCCAGGTGCTCAGCGTCAATGGCGGGTTCGTGATGCCCTGAGGGGCGAATGAGACAACGTTTCGGGATCGACTGACATGGACTTCAAGCTCAGCGAAGAACAGGAGCTCCTGCGCGAGGCGGTGCGCCGCATGGTTCGCACGGAGATCGAGCCGCGCCTGATGGCAAACGATCCCGACCGGCCGCTGCCCAAGGCGGTGATGCTGGAGATCTATGCCGCGCTCGCCCACATAGGCCTCACCGCGCCGCGCCTGCCGGCCTCCGTGGGCGGCGGGGAGATGCGGATGCTCGATTACGGCATCGCCTTCGAGCAATTGCCGCCCGTCATCGCCATCTCGCTCATTTCCCACGAATGCACCATCGCGCGCATCCACGCGGAGGGAGGGGCCGAGCATGCGAGGAACCTGCTTCCCGACCTTATCGCCGGCCGCAAGATCTGCTGCACGGGATCAACCGAGCCCAATACCGGATCTGATCCGCGCGGCATCGCCACGCGCCTCACGGACCTTGGCGAGGAATGCAGCGTTACCGGCTCCAAGATGTGGATCACCAACGGAACCATCAGCGACGTGATGATCGCCACGTGCGCCACCGGCCGGGCCGAGCACGGCGCGGCGGTGATGCAGCGCGTGCTGCTGGAGCGGAGCAAGTCGCCCTATCAGGCCCGCGAAATCCCTGTGCTTGGCTTCCGGCAGGGCCATCTCTCCGAGATCGTCCTCGACGATTGCCGGGTACCGAAGGAGAATGTGCTGGGCACGGGCGGCGATGCTGCACGGATCCTCCAGAGCACCTGGGTCGGCAACCGGCCCTTACTCGGCCTCTCCGCCGTCCACATGGCCCAGTGCGCCCTGGATATCGCCGTGAAATATGCCGGCGTGCGCCGCCAGTTCGGCGAGGCGATCGGCCAGAAACAGCTTGTGCAGGGCCGGTTGGCGGACATTGCAACCGCGGTGACAACCAGTCGCCTCCTCTGCTATCACGCCTTGTCGTTAATCGATGATGGCGCGCGCGCGGACGGGACCTCGGCCATGGCCAAGAGGTATGCGACGACAGCGTGCGCGGATGCGATCTCCCTGGCGATGCAGGTGCACGGCGCCATGGGAATTGCGGAGGAGACAGGGTTGGAGCGGCTCTATCGGGATGTGCGCATGCTGCCGATCCCCGACGGAACCAACGAAATCCTGACCCTTATCCTCGGACGGGAGCTGACGGGACTGAACGCCCTGCGCCCGGAGACGCGCCAGCCGGCGCGCCAGGCGGCGGAATGACTGGTGATGCGTGCTTAATGAAAGCGCTGTGGCGAAGGTGATGTCATGATCCGAGCGGTTGAACGGGCTCTCGCCATCTTCGATGCCTTCGATACCCATCACCAGAGCCTGTCTCTCCAGGAGATCGGCGAGCGTATCGCCATGCCGAAGGCGACGACGTTCCGGCTCGTCAACACGCTTCAGAATGGCGGGTTCCTGGTACGCCTCGAGAACCAGCGCTACTGCCTTTCATTGAAGATCCTGCGTCTCGCGGGCCTCGTGAAAAGCACGCTGGGCATTCGCGAGGCGGCGCGCCCGACCATGGCCGAGGTGTGCCGGAAGACCGGAGAGACCATCACGCTGAACATCCGCTCCGGCATCGAGCGGATCTGCATCGACGTGGTGGACACCCCCTCCCCGCTGATGACCATCGTGCGGCCCGGCGAGCATGTGAGCCTGCTTTACGGCGCCACGGCGCGCCTGCTCCTGGCCTATGCCGGCGATGCGGAGATCGACGCCATCATCGCCGCCACGCCGGGGGCCGACAAGGTCGATGTCCCAGCACTGAAGGCCGCGCTCGCCGAGATCCGGAAGCAGGGCTACGCCTGCACTTCGGGCCAACGCATTCCGGGCGTCACGGCCATTTCCGTGCCGATCTTCGATATCAATGACGAGGTGCACTACTCCATCTCCGTGACCGGCCCGAGCATCCGCATGGATTCTCGGCTGAAGGAGTTCAAGAAGATCATGGTCGATGCCGGCGCTTCGATCTCGGAGATGATGGGGACATCACGGACCAGCAAGGCGCCATCCGCACCGGATCTGTTCGCCGGCTTGGACGAGCCGCCCCCGCGGCCCGCCCGGAAGGGCACCCGCCCGGCATCCGACGCCCCGGCTGTAAAACCGGTTGTGCAGGGCGGCGCCAAGGCCGCCGGCGGGAAGCCCCGAAAGGCCCTCGCCAAAAGTGGTGCGTAGGCGGCCACGCTCCCTGTGTGCAGCCAGCCTCGGCGATGCCGGCGTCATCGCCCATGTGGATGGATGTTACGCCGATATCACTGCGGGCCGTGACGGGCGCTTCGGGCAAACGGGCGGGGCGCCTGACCCGAGCGCGGGCCGGCGGAGCTGCGCTGGATAAGGGCGCCGGGAATGAGCTGCGTTGTCGCCTTCTTCGGCGTCGCGCCGGCATCAAGGCCCAGCATCTCCACGACCGAGTCCGCCATCTCCTCCCACGGATGCCGCACCGTGGTCAGCGAATATGTGGGCCATGCGGCCAGCGGCACGTCGTTGAAGCCGACCACCGAGATGTCGTGCGGAATGGATAGGCCCTTGGCGCGGAAGGCATCCATGCCGCCGATCGCCATGATGTCGCTGGCGAAGAACACCCCGTCGGGGACGTTGCCGGAGCGCATCAGCCGCAGCGCCGCCTCGTAGCCGGCCTCGTAGCTGTATTCCCCCGCCTGTTCGATGACGCAGGAGGAGATGCCGTACTGCGCAAGCTCCGAGATAAAGCCCTGCTGGCGGTCGAGGCTCGTGCTGGCGTCCGGCTGGCCGGAGACGAAAGCGAGGCGCTCGTGCCCGAGTTCCACGAGGTAGCGGGCCATCTGCCGACCGCCCTCGACGTTGTCGCAGGAGACCGCGCTGATCTCGATGCCCGGCACGTAGCGGTTCAGCAGCACCACGGGCGTCTCGCGCTTGGCGCAGATGCGCACCATGTCGGATGAGACGGCGGCGGAGGTGATGACGATGCCGTCCACCTGGTATTGCAGCAGCGTCGGCAGGATGGCGTCGAGCCCGCCCGCCTGGGAGGAAGAGAATAGGAGGGTCTGCTTGCCGCTGGCCTGAAGGCGCTCGGTGAGGATGCGCAGCAGCGTCGTGTAGAACGGGTCCACCAGATTGCCGATGACGATGGCGACAATGTCGGTGCGCCGGGTAATGAGGCTGCGGGCGATGACATTCGGCTGATAGCCGAGTTCCAGCGCCGCACTCGCCACGCGCTTCTTCATGTTCTCGGAAATGCTCGCGGAGGGCGAGAAGGCCCGCGAGATGGTGGACTGGGAGACGCCGAGGCGCCGCGCCACGTCCTCGGCCGTGATCCGACCCGATCCTCGCCGTCCCGGCTTGCTGACCTTCATGCTCTCCGAACCATCGCCCTGTCCCGCCGGCCATCCTCACGGTTCACCTTCCACAAAGCAAGTGAGGCAAATCCGCATGCACAAAATAGGTTCAATTGCCTTTGCATACGCATGCATAATGAGCTTGTGGGGATATTGCAGTGCGCTTAACTATGGATATGGCGCTCTTACGCTGAAAGGCGAGCGCGAGCCGGGGCCATTTTCCGGAGGAGTGTGCGTTTGATGGTCCAGGCCAACGATTTCAGGCAAGCCATGCGCCGCCTCGCGGCGGGCGTCTCGATCATAACCACGTGGGAACACGGCGTTCCGCACGGCTTCGTCGCCACCGCCGTAAGCTCGGTGGCGGCCGAACCTAACCCCACGCTCCTCATCTGCGTGAACCGCAGCGCGCACAGCCATGATGTGATCCACCGCACTAGCATCTTCTGCGTGAACGTTCTGAGCGACGCGGACGTGGAGACGGCCCACAGGTTCTCATCCCCGCATCTGCGCGAGAGCCGCTTCGCGGAGCAGGCATGGGCCACGCTCGCCACCGGCGCGCCGGCGCTTGCGAGCGCGCTTGCAAGTTTCGACTGCAAGGTGATGGCGGCCATGGCGGTGCATTCCCACACCGTCTTCATCGGCGAGGTGCAGCACATCTCCGTACGCGAGAGCGAGACCGCACCGCTGCTCTATTTCAACGGCCGCTACGAGGCCCTGCCCGCCGCCCGGTGAGACCCCCGGCGGCGGGCGTAGATCCGCGCCTCAGCTTGCGAGGTTTTCCCGCAGCGTGCGCCCCTCATAGGCGGTGCGGTAGCGGCCCCGGCGCTGCAGTTCCGGCACCAGCTGGGTCACCAGATTGTAGGGCACCGCGCGCGGACTCGCCTGCGAAATGGAGATCATGAAGCCGCCGCGGCTGCCCGTGCCCTCGAACATCTCTTCCATCCTGTCGGCCACCTGTGTGGCCGTGCCCGCCATGGTGACGGCATAGCCGGTGGCATGCCGCAGGCCGTGCTCGAAGAAGTCGTCCAGGCTAATCTCCGTGTCCTGCCCGTATTCCTTGGCGAGAAGGCCGACAAAGCCTACCGGCGAGGCATTGGCCGCGGTGATGCGCGCCTGCAGTTCCGCCAGGGTGAAGCGCTGCGGCAGGGTCGACATGTCGAAGCCGGTATTGTGGGAGAGCCACACGCCCACCGCCTCGCGGGATACGCCCTCGATCAGCCGCTCGCGCAGCGCCTGCGCCTCGGCCTCCGTGTCCGCCACGATGGCGCGCATGGACCAGAGGATGCCCACCTCCTCGGGATCCCGCCCTTCCGCGCGCAGGGCGGCGTCGAGGTCGTTGCGCTGCTGCTGCATGAGGGGCACGGACTTGGTGAGGCCGAACACGTGGTCGGCCACATGGGCGGCCGCGCGGGTGCCGCGCGGCGAGCCGCCCGCCTGGATCACCACCGGGTGGCGCTGGGGCGAGGGGAGCACGCTGAGCGGCCCCTTCACCTTGAAGAACTGGCCGTTGTGGTTGATGGGGCGCACCTTTGCGGGGTCCGCCACATGGCCGGTGGCGCGGTCCCAAACGAAGGCGTCGGGATCCAGGCTGTCCCAGAGGGCGCGGCAGACATCCACGAATTCCTCCAGCCGGTCGTAGCGGGAATTGTGGTCCACCAGCTCGTCATAGCCGTAGTTCGCATAATCGGACCGGCGCTGCGAGGTCACCACGTTGAAGGCCATGCGGCCATTGGTGACGTGGTCGAGGGAATTGAGCAGCCGGGCCGTATAGAAGGGATGCATGAAGGTGGAGGCGTAGGTGAGCCCGAAGCCCACATGGCTGGTGACGCGGGACATGAGGGTGATCCACGGGCTCATGTCCAGCCGGGGCCACGCCACACCGTAGCGCACCGCATCCTCGATCCCGCCTTCCCAGGTATCCGGAATGCCTGTGCCATCGCCGAAGAAGATCATGTCCAGCCCGCCCCGCTCGGCAAGGCGGGCCATGTCCTCGAACAGGCCAATAGACGGATAATCGGGGCCGACCCAGGAGCCCGGCTGGCGCCACTGGGTCTCCACCTGGGTCCAGGACATGTCGAATGCCAAGTGGATCTTCTTCATAGTCTGGCCTTCTTGTGATCGAAAACGAGGCAATTGCCGATTTATACGAACGCGTTTGGGTCACATGGTGCAATGTCGATGCCAAAATGGAGATGCATGCGTATGCAGATCGGACTCGAGCGCACCGGCGAGCCCTGAAACATCCTGCGAATCCGAAATGAGCCAGCAACAGGACGAGCGCTTCTCACGCCGCTCCATTAGCGCCATTCAGCTAAATCCGCCGGTGATCCATAGGGAAATCCCAGGTTGTGGAACGAGCCAGACCACTCCATTCGGCCGCGATCTGCCCATTTTTTAGAATGCATGCGCATGCAATTTGCTCTTGCTGGTGCGCCAAACCCCTATACGGTTTGCCAGTCGCGCCACTTTCGCAATGAAAGATCCGGAGCCGGATGATTTACGATCAATTCGTTCAGACTCTACTCGGCGGACTGGCGATAGGCTGCATCTATAGCCTTATCGCACTTGGGATTTCTATGATCGTCCGCGCCACGGACATCCTGCATTTCGCCCAGGGCGAGGTCATGATGGTGGGCGCGCTGGCCGGCTTCTCCGTGGGTGTCTGGGCCGGCAACGCGCCCATCCTGGCGCTCGTGGGTGGCACCCTGGGCGGCGGGCTCATGGCGGTCGCGGTGGAGCTCGGCGTGTACCGCCCGCTGCGCGCCCGCCGCGTCCCGCTCATCAACGTGGTCATCGCCACCATCGGCGTCTCCATCGTGCTCCAGAACGTGGCGCGCCTCGTCTGGGGCTCGGAGCCCCTCGCCTACCCGCAGCTCTTCCATTCGCGGGGCATCACCATCGCCGGCTTCACCGTTTCGCCCCAGCTCGCCAGCATCGTGGTCCTGAGCGTGCTGATCATGGCCGCGCTGGCGCTGTTCTTCCGCTACAGCCGCGCCGGCATCGCCATGCAGGCAGCCGCGCAGGACCCGGACGCCGCACGCCTCATGGGCATCAGCGTGGAGCGCGCCACCGTCAACACCTTCGCGGTCTCGGGCATGATGGCAGGGGCCGCCGGCGTGCTGCTGGGCTCGCTGTTCTTCGCCTCCTTCAACATGGGCTTCACCACCGGCATCAAGGCCTTCGTCGCCGCCGTGCTGGGCGGGCTCGGCAGCGTGCCGGGCGCCATGGTGGGCGGGCTCCTGTTCGGCGTCATCGAGACCTTCTCCGCCATGTTCATCTCCACCTCCTACAAGGATGCGGTGGGCATGGTGGTGCTCATCCTCATCCTGCTGGTGGCGCCCATGGGGCTGTTCGGCCGCCTTGGCCGGCAGGTCTGAGGGCGCGGACATGAAGATGAACCCGGCCCTCCCGCGCCTCATCGCCGCCCTCCTCCTCGCGGGCGTGCCGCTGGTGGAGCACAATGCCTATTGGCTCCACGTGTTCAGCCTCGCGCTCATCGCCGCCATCCTGGCGCTGGGCATGCAGCTCCTCTTGGGCATGGCTGGCCTGCTCTCCCTCGGCCAAGGCGCGTTCTATGGCATCGGCGCCTATGTGGCCGGCTCGCTGGCGGGAAACTATGGCGTTCCCTTCCTGCTCACCTTGCTCCTGGGCGGGCTCGCCGCCGCCGCATCGAGCCTTCTGCTCGTGCCCATCGTGCGCCTCAAAGGCACCAGCCTTGCGGTGGCGACTTTGGGCTTCAGCATCATCGTCCACCTCGTGATCCTGAACGAGGAGTGGCTGACCGGCGGCAGCCTGGGGCTCATGGACATCCCCCAGCCCGCCATCTTCGGCTTCTCCGTGGCCGGCGACCGCACCTTCTACTGGGTCTGCCTCGTCATCCTCGTGCTGGTCTTCATCGCCATGGACCGCATCTCGAAGTCCCGCTTCGGCCGCGCGCTCTCGGCCATCTCGCAGGATGAGGAGGCGGCGCGCGCCAACGGCATCCGGCTCGCATGGGCCAAGAGCAAGTGCTTCCTGGTGGCTGCGTTCACCGCAGGCGTCGCGGGCGGGCTGTTCGCCTACCACTCGCGCTATCTCAGCCCCAGCGACTTCACCTTCAACGAATCCATCGAGATCATGATCATGGCCGTGATCGGCGGCCTTGGCAGCCTCTCCGGCGCGGTGGTGGGCGCGTTCGTGGTGGTGCTCATGCCGGAAGTTCTGCGCTCCTCCGGCGAGCTGCGCATGATCCTGTTCGGCCTCGCCGTCATCATCCTCATGGGCGCCGGCAATCTTGGCATAGTCGGCCTGTTCTCCCTCGCCTGCTCAAAGGTCGCCGGCCTCTTCACCTCGGCCCGCACCCGAGCCTCCAAGCCGAGGGAGGCGAACTGATGGGCGCGCTGCTCGAAACCCATGGCGTCTCCCGCCGCTTCGGCGGCCTCCTGGCGGTGGACAGCGTAGACATCGAGGTGGTCGAGGGCGAGGTGCACGGCCTCATCGGCCCCAACGGTGCCGGCAAGACCACCATGCTGAACCTGCTTTCGGGCCACCTCCCCGTCAGCACCGGGCGCATCGCCTTCGAGGGCGCGGACATCACGCGGCTGCCCGCCGAGCGCCGTGCCGCGGCAGGCATCCGGCGCACCTTCCAGAACCTCAAGCTGTTCCGCGAGATGAGCGCGCTGGAAAACGTGATGGTGGGCCTCCACGCCTCCTCCCGCGCCGAGATCATCCACGCGCTTCTGCGCACGCCCTTCCAGAAGCGCGAGGAAGCCGAGATCGCGGAGAAGGCGCGCGCGGCGCTCGCCTTCGTCGGCCTCGCCCACCTTGCCGACCAGCCGGCCGGCAGCCTGCCCTACGGCCACCAGCGGCTTTTGGAGATCGCCCGCGCCTTCGTGGCGAAGCCCCGCCTCCTGCTGCTGGACGAGCCGGCGGCGGGCCTCAATGGCGGGGAGAGCCGGCATCTCGTGGACTTCATCCAGCGCATCCGCGCGGCCGGCACCACTATCGTGCTCATCGAGCATCACATGGACGTGGTGATGCCCACCTGCGACCGCATCACCGTGCTGAATTACGGCAAGCTGCTGGCCCGTGGCACGCCTGCGGAGATCCGCGCGGATAGCGCCGTCATCGGCGCCTATCTCGGCAAGGGTGCGCTTGCGGCCGCCGCCGCCATCCGGAACGCGGAGGCCGCCCATGCTCCGCATTAGCAGCCTTGCGGTGAGCTATGGCCCGGTGGCGGCGCTGCGCGGCATCGACCTTACCGTGGAGGCGGGCGAGACCGTCGCCCTCGTGGGCTCCAACGGTGCCGGCAAGTCCACCACCTTGAAGGCCATATCCGGCCTCGTGCAGCCCGCCGGCGGCACCATCGAGTTCCTGGGCGAGACCATCAACGGGCTGAAGCCCGAGGCCATCGTGGAACGCGGCATCGTCCATGTGCCGGAAGGTCGGCGCATCTTCCCCCGCCTCAGCGTCGAGCAGAATCTCGATGTGGGCGCCTATTCCCCCCGTGCGGCCACCCGCCAGCGCCGCATCCGCAGCGACGTCTACGCACTCTTCCCCCGCCTCCACGAGCGGCGGCGGCAGATGGGCGGCTCGCTCTCCGGCGGCGAGCAGCAGATGCTGGCCTTCGGCCGGGCCATGATGGCGCAGCCGACCTTGCTTCTGCTGGACGAACCCTCGCTCGGCCTCGCCCCGATCATCGTCGAGGAGGTGATCCGCGCCATCGCCCATTTCCGGGCCGAGGGCGTGACGATCCTGCTCGTGGAACAGAATGCCGAGCTGGCCCTGACCCTGTCTTCGCGCGGGTACGTGCTCGAAACCGGCCAGGTCGCCCTCACCGACGACAGCCAGCGGCTGATCGCGCACCCCAAAGTCTGGGCGAGCTATCTCGGCGAAAAGGAACTTGAGGAAACGTAGGGCGAAACCCGCCAACGAGGACCTGCAACAATCAACACCTTCTGGAGTGAACCCATGGCTCAGTTGAACAGAACGTTGCGGTCCCTGCTTCTCGCAGGGCTTCTTGCCTCCGGCGCCGCCCAGGCGACGCTGGCCGACACCATCAAGATCGGCGTGTTCGGCCCGCTCACGGGCGATGCCGCCGCCATGGGGCAGAGCGAGAAGGAATCCATCGACCTCGCCGTGAAGGACAAGAACGCTGCCGGCGGCCTTCTCGGAAAGCAGATCGAGGTCATCTATGCGGACGACAGCGGCAAGCCGGAAGAGGCGGTGAATTCCGCCAAGCGCCTCATCTCCAAGGACGATGTGCTGATGATGATCGGCTCCATCTCCAGCCCCGCGAGCCTTGCGGCGTCCCAGGTGGCGCGCCAGATGGAGGTGCCGCAGATCGTCGTCGCCGGCACCGCGCAGAAGATCACCACCTCGGGCAACAAATGGGTGTTCCGCTCGCCCGTGCCGGACACCAAGCTGGTGGCGGACCTTGCCGATTTCATCCACGAGAAGTTCCCGAAATATAAGAAGTTCGCCTTCCTCTATGTGAATGACGATTTCGGCCGCGGCGGCTTCGAGGCCTTCAAGAAGGCCGGCGAGAAGTACGGCTACGAGATCGTCGCCGAGGAGCGCTACACCCGCGGCGACATCGACTTCACGGCCCAGCTCAACCGCATCAAGGCGAGTGGCGCGGATGCCATGATCGAATGGTCGCGCTACACCGAGGGCGCGCTGGTGGCGAAGCAGTTCGCCCAGGTCGGCCTCACCCTGCCCCGCTTCGCCTCGGACGGCGTGGCGACGCCGAAGTTCATCGAGCTGGGCGGCGGCGCCGTGGACGGGGTGATGTTCACCACCCATTTCAGCCCGGCCACCGTCACGGACATCCCCGCCGCCAAGACCTTCATCGACAAGTACAAGGCCGCCTACGGGCGCACGCCGGACGCTTACGCGGCGGAGGCCTATGACGCCATCACCATCGCGCTGCTCGCCATCGAGAAGGCCGGCAAGGCGGACCGCGCGGCGGTGCGCGACGCCCTCGCCAAGGTGGAGTTCGGCTCGACCCGCGGCGCCTTCAAGTTCGACGAGAAGGGCGACCCGCTGCTGGTGACCCATGTGGTGAAGATCGAGGCGGGCAAGGAGACCAACGCCCGCAACATCCCGGTCCAGAACTGAGCCCTGTCGGCCCCGGCCGTTTTCGGCCGGGGCCTCTGCCAAAACAGCGTGGGGAACCGCCATGATCGAGATCAGCCGCGTCACCTCCGGCAATCCCAAGCCGCTCGCCAATTATACTGAGGCCTCGGTTGCCGACGGCATCGTCTTTCCGGCCGGCCAGCTCGCCAGCGACTTCAAGACAGGCGTTCCGGCCGAGGCGAAGAAGAACCCGGCGTTTCCCTATTACGGGTCCGACATCAAGCTCCAGACCCGCTACATCATGGAGAATTTGAAACGCACCTTCGAGGCGGCCGGCGCTTCGCTGAAGGACGTGGTCAAGGCGCAGGTCTTCTTGACCGACCTCAATGATTTCGCCGGGTTCGACGAGGTGTGGAAAGAGTATTTCGAGGTGCCCCCGCCCCGCACCACGGTGGGCACCACAGGGCTCCTCATCAAGGACACCCTGGTCGAGATCGACCTCATCGGCCATACGCCGGAGCTGGGCGCCCACAAGGTCGTCACATCCGCAAATCCCAAGCCGCTCGCCAATTATTCTGAGGCGGTCGAGACCGGCGGCCTCCTCTTCCTCGCCGGCCAGCTCGCCAGCGACTTCAAGACCGGGGTCGCGCCCGAGGCGCGCCGCGACCCGGCCTTCCCCTTCTACGGGTCCGACATCAAGCTCCAGACCCGTTACATCATGGAGAACCTGAAGCGCACCCTGGCCGCCGCCGACGCCTCCCTGGAACAGGTCGTGAAGGCGCAGGTCTTCCTCACGGATCTCACTTATTTCGCCGCCTTCGACGAAGTGTGGAAGGAGTATTTCAAGGTCCCCCCGCCGCGCACCACGGTGGGCACCTCCGGCCTCCTCATCAAGGACACGCTGGTCGAGATCGACCTTATCGCCTATGTGCCGAAGGATGGGATGGCGCACGAGGTGATCACCTCCGAAAACGCCAAGCCCATCGCCAATTATTCCGAGGCCATCGCCATCGGCCCCTTCATCTTCGCCGCCGGCCAGCTCGCCAGCGACTTCAAGACGGGGGTTCCGGCCGAGGCCCGCAAGCACCCGGCCTTCCCCTATTACGGCTCCGACATCAAGCTCCAGACCCGCTACATCATGGAGAACCTGAAACGCACCTTCGAGGCCGCGGGCGCCTCGCTGGAGCAGGTGGTCAAGGCCCAGGTCTTCCTCACCGACCTCAACGACTTCGCCGCCTTCGACGAGGTGTGGAGGGAGTATTTCAAAATCCCGCCACCTCGCACCACGATCGGCACGTCGGGGCTGCTCATCAAGGACACCCTGATCGAGATCGACCTGATCGGAGTGCGGTGAAAGGCATTCGCCGCACTCCGGATAGCGATTGAAAGCGGCTGCGTCGCGAGCCGCTCCCGCATTCAAATCAGCGCTTGTCGATTTCCGGCAAATCAAACGTGCGCCAATCCGGGACTTCCGACACATCCGGAAACTCAACGCCGAACGGCCGGGTGGCATCTATGCCCACCGTCGATGAGTAGCCGCCGTCCGTATAGGGATCGAGCGGCGCCGTAGCCGTGCGGTCGATGATGAAGACGTCCTCACTCGGCTTCACGCGGAACGACATGGCCCACTCGACTTCTGTGGATTTGCGGATATCGATGTCCGGATCGACCACCACGACCCATTTGGGGTGGAGGTTCGACGCCATGGTCGCCAGGATGGCCATGCGCGCCTCGCCCTCGTAGCGCGGTGTCATGGCGATCACGACATACGTCTGCACACCGCCCGAACTGGTGATGGCGATATCGGAGATGCTCGGATACTGCGCCTGAAGCTGCCGCAGGATGGAGGCTTCGAACGGAATCTGTTTCAGGACGTGATTTTCAGTGATCGGCTTGCCCGTCAGCAGGCCCTGGAAGATCGCGTTCCGGCGGTGCGTGATGGCCGTCACCTTGGCGGTGGGCTTGGGGGAAGCGGGGGTATAGTAGCCGGTATACTCGCCAAGCGGCCCTTCCACCCGCTGGTCGTCGGAATCGACGACGAATTCGATGATGAACTCCGCGTGCGCCGGCACCTTGAGCGAGCTGCTCACCGCCTTCACGAGTTCCACCGGCGCACCGCGCAGCCCGCCCGCCACGAACCAGTCGTTCGTCGCATCACCACCCTGGACCTGACAGGAAAACATCGTCATGGGATCGACGCCGATGACGATCGCACCGTGCAGCGGCACGCCGCGTTGGATGGCCTTGGCGATGTTCTTCCCGAAGCGATGATTGGACGCCGAGAACAGCCCCATCACGTTCGAGTCGTGAAGCTGAAAGCGATAATTGCCGATGTCGGGGACGTTCGTATCGGGATCCTCGGACACGACGATGCCGGCGGTGATGTAGGGCCCTCCGTCCTTCGGACTGTAGATCGGCACAGGGAGCTTGGTGAGGTCGATATCGTCGCCCGTCAGAACCACTTCCTGACACGGTGCCGGGCCTGCAAAATCGACAGGGCCGATCGGATTGTCGATGGCCTTCGTGACCCGCGCATGGATGCTTTCTTCGGTCGCTTCAAAGGCGATCAGCGCCCGCTTGCGGTTGCCGTAAAGACCCCCAACAAGCGGGAAATCGGTGCCGGTCTGCTTGAACATGAGGGCCGGGCCGTCGACGGAACTGGTCTTCGCGAGGGCCTTCGCAACGTCATACTTGAGAGCAACGGGCCTCTCTATATCGACGAGTTCGCCGGATTGCCTTAAAGCCGTCAGGAAGGCGCGCAGGTCTTGGTAGGGCATGGTCCGTCCGTCCTCGTGTCACGCGGGTCCGGTGTTTAATGCGCAGCTTTTCCAACAAGGTAAAGACACAGGATGCCGTTTCGGCGATCCGTGTCGGCGTGTCCGTGGGTCTGCCGCTCTGCGCGCTCTACGCGGCCGGTCGTCTCGACATTGCCGCTTACGCGGCGTTCGGTTCGCTGACATCCCTCTACGGTCACAGCGAGAGTGCGCAACGCAGGGTCGAAACGCAGATGGTGGTCGCCGCGGGGATTGTGGCGACGATCGCCGCCGCCGCCATCTATTCGGCGGCTCAAGGGCCCGTATGGTTGCTCGGCATCATGCTCGCAGGCGTGGTGGCCGGTGCAGGCACCCTCGGCGCGGTGATGGGATGGGTGCCGCGCGGCGAGATCTTCTTTATCCTTGTTCTGCTGGTCATCGCCGGCGTCCCGCTGAAACCGGAACATGTGCCGCTCGCCATTGCCACCGGCGCGGGCGGAGCGGGATTTGCAGTGCTTCTGACCCTGCTGGGCCCAAAGGGCGCGCTGCGCGTGCGACCGATGATCCGCCGCGTGCGGGCACGGGCCATGATCGGCTCCGCCACGCTGGACGTGACGCAGCATCTGATCGTCATCGTCGCTGCGGTGGCTGGCGTGCTGTGTGCCTGGCTCCTTGCCCTTGCCTTGCACATCGGCCATCCGTTCTGGTCGCCAATCACCGTCGCGGCTCTCATGCCGGCTCTCACGTCCGCCGATATCACGCGCCGCACGGTCCAACTGATGCTCGGCACGATCACCGGCGTGTGCTTCGCCGCCCTGTTGTTTTCAGCAGAGCCGGGCGTGTTTGCGCTCATCGTGCTGATCGCGCTCTGCCAGGCTGTCGCGGAACTCTTTGTCGCCCGCAATTACGCGATTGCGCTTATCTTCATCTCGCCCCTGGCGATTGGAATGAGCAATCTCGGCCGCAATCTTCCCTGGGATCCCCTGCTGGCGGAGCGGCTGGTGGAAGCGGGGCTCGGCAGCGCCGTGGCCCTCGTCACCATTGTGATCGGCCGTGCAGTCCTCGCCAAGGCCGCACCACTCGCGCGCATGGACAGTGCATCATAGAGCGCCCTGCGGCGTCACACCGACCAGCCGGTCTACGTCCATCTGCGCGATGATCCTGTCCCTGCCACAGCATGCGAGGGGGAGCCTTTGCGTCACAGAATAGAATCGTGTTTCGAGCGATCGGCATGCCAGAAGTCAGAAATATTTAGAGCAGGATCAAAATAATTTGACCTTCCCGGAACTTGGTTCGCCGGCTGATATTTTCGGAAAGAAAAGGGCCGCGGGGGAGGCTGTCCCCACTTGCCTTGTGCGTGCCATTTGATCAGTATCTCACCAACTTAAGGGAGGCTTATGATGGCTGGTGGGCATTCATTGAAGCATGAGATTTTCATCTCCGCTGACGCCTCGAAGGTGAGAACGGCACTCAGCACCTCCGAAGGTTTGCGGGGATGGAATACGCCGCACGTGTCCGGCAAAGGTGAGCTTGGGACCGAATGGGCTCTCAAATATACTGACAGGCCTGAATTCTTGTGGCGCGTCGATCTGGATAATCCGGAAGAAATACTCTGGACCTGCACCAAGGGACCGGGAGACGCTGTCGGGACCACCGCCAAATTCACGATCACCTCCCTGGATGACGGCCGAACCCGCGTTCGCGTGGCGCATGGGGGCTGGCCTCACGACGAAGTGAATTTCGTCAAGTGCAACACGATCTGGGGCGCTCTGATGGATCATCTGCGCGAGTACGTCGAAACCGGCGTGTCGGAACCCGCCTTTTCGTGAACGCGATCTAGGATTTTCCATCATGGCGTCTCAGCAATCGCTTCCCGACTTCGTGCAGGCCATGGATGCGGCTGGTTTTCTCGTCCGCATCACCGATGAGATCCGCGTCGACCAGATTCCGAAAACCATCGAGGCGAATCCCACCAAGGCCGTCTTCATCGAGAAGGTGAAGGACTGCGAGTTCTCGGTTCTTGCCAATGCCTATTCGAACCAGGACATGTACGCATGGGCCATGGAATGCGATAAAACGCAGACTGGCCGATTGATGGTTGAAAGAGCCAAGTCGCGCGCCAAGTGGGAGCTTGTGGATACGGCCCCCTGCAAGGATGTGATCCTCAAGGGCGATGATGTCGACCTGACCCGCCTGCCGCTGTTTCTGCACCATGACCGCGACGGCCACGCTTATACCAACGACAACCTCTTCATCAGCAAGCATCCGGAGACAGGTGTCTACGACTGGGGCATCTACCGCTCCATGTTCCGTTCGAAGAACGAGAAGTCGGTGGACATGACCTGCACGTCGCATCGCCAGCGTATCCACGCCATGGCGGCCGCGGCGAAGGGTCAGAATCTCGAGGTTGCCATGGTGATCGGCGGCCCGACCGTGGACAAGATTTCCGCCCTGGTCGGCGTGCCGGGCGACACCGACGATTTCGAGGTACTCGGCGGCTTTTATGGCGCGCCGGCGAAGATGGTGAAGTGCGAGACCATTGACGTGATGGTCCCCGCCAATGCCGAACTCGTTCTCGAGTGCGAGCTCATGGCCACGGAAGGCCTCACCTTCGACGAGGGCCCCTACGGCGAGTTCACCGGCATGTACGGTGGCGGGATGAAGCACAATTATCGCCTGAAGGTTAAGGCGATGACGTATCGCAAGAATCCCATCTACCAGCACTGCACCATCGGCGGCATGCACCCCTGGTACACCGACAACATGCTGCAACTGCCCGCGATCGAGGCGGACCTTTACGGCGCGCTTCGGCTTGCAGGCATCGATGTCGTGGAAGTGCGCAGCCCCGCCGGGGGGCTCTCGAACATCGCCTACGCCAAGATCAGGCCGCTGGGTGCGGGCGATGCCAAGCAGGCTCTTGGGCTCATGCTGACCTGCTCCAAGCAGGGCCTGCCGAAAGTGGCCATGGTGTTCAATGATGACGTGGACATCTGGGACGATCAGGCCGTCCTCGCGGCCATGGCGTTCCGCTACATGCCCGATCGCGACACCATCATGATCAAAGACTGCAACACCATGACGGTGGACCCGAAGTGCGCCGAGCCCGGTGTCTGCTCGAAGATCGGCATGGACTGCACCAAGCCCATGGGCGGCAGCTGGAATCCCGATGAATTCATCAAGAGCGCGGTAACCGACCTCGGCGACCCGCCCGAGAACGTCACCCCGATGACCGAAGCCGAAATCGCCAAGGACATGGAAGCCTTCATCGGCGCCGAGCCGCGCGCCTGGCTCGATATCCTCAAGCGTTATCACGGCCAATCCTACCCGCTGATCTACGGGGCGTTCGGCAGCCTGCGCCACAAGCTTGGCCGCATGAATGACGCGCCGTGGTATCGCTACACGCTCTCCGACCGCCCATTCGCCTTCGAAGCGAAGCCGGCGGCACTCTCGAACTTCGATCCTCGTCATGTGGGCGCAACACCCGCATGATGAAGGCTAGGATTTGAAGTAGACGCTTGCGCATGCTGGGTAGAAATCACGGCGCCACGCTTGTCTGAGAGGAGCAGCACGCTCCTCTCAGAACGGCTCATGTCCGCCTGGCTTCAGCCGTTCGGGGGCACGTCACTCCGAAGTTTCTGAGATCATCTTCAGGTGATCGCAGATGCCCTTGATCAGATGCCGGTCTGCACTGGCAAGGACCATCAGCCTCGATCCCGAAGTAACGGATGGCGCTTTCAAGCTTGGTGTGGCCGAGCGGAAGCTGACACGCCTAGATTTCCGGTCTGTTTGCAGATCAAGGAAACCTTGCTCCTCCACAAACTATGCGTGCCGCAATCCACTGGATGGAGGCCAATGAGGCTTACCCATTCATCCGCCAATCGGCCATATTGCCTGGCGGAGTGTCTTCCCCGGTGACTTCGGCTCAGCCAAGGCCAGCCGCCCCCCTCCCCCCTTCTATGGCAAACCAGCTGCTCAGAGCCTCTTTAGTCGGCCCCGCAAGCTTGAGCGGTACCGGTCGACGCGTTTCTACGGATGACCGCTGATCCAAACCGGCATTCTCGGCCTGCGCCGCCGGCAAAGCCACATCCGGCGCCTCCGGCTCATTCAGGAGCCGGCCCCCCGGACCTGAATTCCGCATTCTGGAAGGCGGCCTGGAGGCACCCAATGCCGTGGCCGGGGGTGCACCGCAATTTTTCCTTTGAACGGGGGTTGACGAACTCAGCTTAGGCCGTCATAACGCCGCTCCTCGCTTCGAACAAACGTTCGGACGCGGCGCCACTCCACCGGGTCCTTGATCTGTGAAGATCGAGAATTTACTTGGTGAGTGTGGTCGAGCGGGCTCCCCGCTCAGGTCAAGAACCAGTCGAGTTGCTATCTCTCGAAGATAAGCTTGGCGGTTCCTCTGTCCCACATCGCAAGCTGATCCACTCTCTTCGTGAAGTGGTGAACGCGCAGGCTGACTCTCAGCCGTGAGCGGTGTGTCGCTTTTTGACAATTGAAGAGAAGAAAGAGAAACGTGGACGGCGGAGTCCTTGCGGGTTGCTTGAGCTTTCGGGTTTAAGCAGCCGAGTATGACTTCGGCGGTCTTACGTAACTCCGGAACGGACATTATCACGTGAGTGATGTGTT
>NZ_JBDZDT010000018.1:0-40950 GCF_040049275.1 Aquabacter albus
CCGGCAGGGCGCCGAAGTCGTCATCCCACCCACGAGGAACCGCCGCGCCCCTATTCCTTATGACCGTGGCGCCTATCGCGCCCGCAATCTTGTCGAGCGCCTCTGGTGTCGGCTCAAGGACTGGCGAAGCATTGCTACCCGATACGACAAGCTTGCCGCCAACTACCTCGCAGGTGCCTACATTGCCGCCGTCATTGCATTCTGGTGCGATTGAGTCCCGACTCTAGATGCTACGATGCGGAAATGACTTGCGAATGTTTCTGCTATTCGTGCGCAAGGAGGTTTAATTTATCACCTGATCGGCCAATGATGGAAAAATCTTGCATACCGGATATGGATGATGGAATCGGATTCCCATCCACGCCGGAGGAGCCATGTCCCGCAGTTCTGTGAAGCTCGACACCATCGACCTGAAGATCCTGAGAGAGCTCCAGGCCGACGCCTCACTCCCCCTCACCGACCTTGCCGACCGGGTGGGCGTCTCCCAGACCCCCTGCTGGCGGCGCGTGCAGAAGCTGGAGGCGGCGGGGATCATCCGCAAGCGCGTCACCCTGCTGGACCGGGCGCAGCTGAATGTGGGGGTCACCGTCTTCATCGCCGTCCGCACCAACAAGCATTCGGTGGAATGGCTGGAGACGTTCGCCCGCGCCGTCCAGGACATACCGGAGATCGTGGATTTCTACCGCATGAGCGGGGAGATCGACTATCTGCTGAAAGCCCATGTGCCGGACATCGGCAGCTATGACGCTCTCTACAAAAAGCTGATCTCCAAGGTGGAGCTCACGGACGTGACTTCCATGTTCGCCATGCAGGAGCTCAAATCCACTACAGAGATCCCGCTGCAGTTCGCCAACGCCGGGCCTCTCGGCGCTGCCGGGGCATAGGCATCCTCTCGTGAGAGATTCATCTGAGGTGCTTGCGCAAAGGAGTGCGGAAGCGACCTGGCACAGCCCGTTCGGTCGGGCCTTTTTCATGGACCATGCTCGGTCAATCTTCGGCAAACTCCTCGGGCAGCGCTGGTGCGCCGTGAAGGACGCGAAGCATGCGGACGGTGGAGGCTGTGACCGAATAGGCGGCGATATAGGGCGTGCCGATGATGACGAGTTCGCGCGATGGGTCCGGGAGGACTCGGTGCCCTCGCGTTTTTGAATACCAAAGGCGACGCATCGAGCTGCGCCAGGACAGCCAGCTCGTGGGCGAGCATCGCTCGCCCACGAGCTTCAGGCCTTCGGTGTGCGCATCAAGCTGGTCGAGCCGGACTACGCACCGGCTACCTGCTTCCTGCAGAATTCGGAACTGCGCATCGAGGACCCGATACCCGAGGCACATGCAGCGTTCGCGACACCGGCCATGGTGACGAAAGAGACGGATGTGGCAGAGGCTGTGTGGCAGGCCGCGTCTCATCCAGTCGGTCCAATCGCCTCCCATGGATGAGGTAGGCCATGGACCTGAAGAACGAGAAGAGTTTCTTCGAGACCCGAGTCATCGAGTATCAGAACGGAGGCGCGCTTGCCGAGGATTGAAAGCGATCATTTTCCGGATAGCCGGACACCAATTACTTCGCGAACAATGTTCAGAAAATAATCGCTTGAGCCGTACCCAGGGTCATACCTTAGAAGAGATTCTGAGGAGGCCCCTATGCGCGACAGCACCAACGAAAATACTTGTACCGCCGCGTGATGCGAGGTCGGCGTCCTATGTCGGCGCGATGGCCCACTCCGCCAAAATTTGTTGACGAACCCCGCGCCGCTCAACTTGCGTAGAGAGCGTAAGGCACGTCAGGACAACATGTGGGCATTTGCGACATCCCTGGTGGCTTGCAGGACAAGCCGGATGGTGAGGTCCAGAGGGCGGTCGGCGTGGATGATACTGAAGGGATTGGCCGGCAGTGGGGACCGTGAGGGGATGACCCGAAGCAGGCCGGAAGCGATTTCGCTGGCGACCGTGCTGACGGGCAGCACGCTTATGCCGACACCGCCGACGACCGACTGGATCAGGCCCGGAATGCTGTTGCAGCGAACGATCCGACGCGGCCAGCATTCGCCCGCGTGCAACCAAGCTTCGATCGCAGGCCAGTGGCGGCTTCCCGTATGGAGCAGGAAGGCCTGACCGGTCAGAGCCTGCGGCGTGATCACGGTGGGCAAGGCGGTTTCTGGGCTCCCCAGCCAAGCGAGCTTCAGCTCGCCGATTGCCTCGCTCGCGATGCCGTCCATGCTGGCGGGGCCTGCGACACAGGCGAGGTCTAGGTCGAACGCCAGCACCTTCGGGAGCAGTTCACGGCTCAGCCCCACCTCGATCTCCACCTGGAGCCTCGGCATGCGCCGCTCCAGCTCGATGAGGAGGCTCGGAAGCCAAGTGAGCGCGACCGGCTCGGGAATGCCGATCCGGACGATGCCGACGACCTCACGGCTCTCCGAGATGTCGGACCTGATCTGGTCGGTCAACGCGAAGATGCGCTCTGCGAATTCCAGGAGTGCGCGCCCCTTGGCTGTCACGTGGCAAGAGCGGGTCGACCGTTCGAAGAGGCGCACGCCGAGCCGCGCTTCCAGTTCGGCAATGCGGTTCGAAACCGCCGGCTGCGTCATGTTCAGATGCGCCGCAGCCCCGCTGAAGCTGCCCGTGCGCACCACCCACATGAACGTCGCAAGGTGCTTCAGGTCGGGCAGATTCATTCATTTCCTTTGTTTATTAATATATCAAAAGAAATCGAATTATGCGTGATAAGTGGCAGATGGCAAGCTGAGCCCTCCAAAAACTGTTCCGGGGCCGTGATGCTGACTGCCGACGACGTGATCGATCTCACCATGCCGTTCTACGAAGGCATGCCGACCGACGACCTGGGGCCGAAGGTGTGGGAGCGCATGGGCTATGCCTATGCGCGCCAACTCCAGGGTGGGACGCAGACCCGCGCCGGCCGGCTCGTCCTCACCACCGACCATACGGGCACGCACATTGACGGCCCGCTTCGGTTCAATCCGCAGGGTATGCCGATCGAACAGGTGCCCTTGGAGCGCTTCCTGGCTTCGGCCCGCCTGCTGGACCTGCGATCCCTCGGCCGCACCGGCACGATCGACGTTCCGGCACTGATGCGCGCCAGTGCCGGGGATCTCCAGCCCGGAGAGGCGGCGGTGCTGTGGACGGGCCATGACCGCCACATCGCCGATCCCGGCTATTTCTGGCGGCGGCCCGAACTCGGCCGTGACGCAGCGGAGTTCCTCGCCTCCCGCCGGCCGGCTTTGGTGGCGGCGGACTTTCCCGGCCTCGGGCGTCCAGGAGACGACCGTTTCGAGGTGAAACGCATCCTCCACAAGGCCGGCATCCTGACCATGGAGCAGCTCCGCAACCTCGAGGCGCTCGAAGGACGGATATGGCACCTCTACGGCGCGCCGCTGCGTATCCGAGGCGGAGCCGGGTCCATCATCCGTGCCTGCGGCCTCGTGAACTGGCGCGCCCGAGGCATCGTCGACCTGACGCTCGACCTCCATGGGGCGATGCCCTCACTCGGCGCGATCCCGCAATTCTGGACGCGCGCCAACCACGAACTGACCGCGTTTTTCTCAGCGCAGGAGGTCTCCTACCAGACCAACGCCATGATGCTGAACGAGCACGCCGGCACCCATCTGGATGCGCCGTCCCATTTCGACGAGGACGGGCTGGCCATCGATGATCTCCGCCTTTCGGACCTCGTGGCCCGCGCGCGGATGTTCGACATGCGCCACAAGGGACCACTAGAGGCGATCGGCGCAGCAGACCTGGAAGCGCAGGTGGGGCGGGCCGGTTTCGAGCCGGGCGACGCCGCCGTCATCTGGACGGGCCATTGCCGGAACTACGACCGGGCCGACTATGGCTATCATCGCCCCTTCATCACGGCCGATGGCGCGGACTGGATTGTCGAGCGCAAGGCCTCCGTCCTCGTCACCGACCTGGTCGGCCTGGACGAGCACGCCGATCTGACATCCCCGGTGCACAACAAGATCCTGTTGGCGGGCATCTGCATGCTGCAGGTCACTACCAATCTCGGCGCGCTTGCCGATGGTGGCTGGGAGATCTGCGCCTTCCCGCTGAAGTTCGTCAGAGGCACAGGAGCTCCGCTGCGCGCATTCGCTGCCCGCATCTGATGATCTCGGTCCACTTCGCTGTTTGGCATGAATAATGCTTTGTATTCATTCAGCGAAATGGGATCACTCGATATGGATCGCCCGATTCTGATGGTCAGGAACCTGACGAAGAGCTTCTCAAATGTGCCAGTTCTGAAGGGCATAAGCCTCGATCTTCAGAAAGGTGCTGTGCTTGGAGTGATTGGGGGCAGCGGATCTGGAAAGAGTACGTTCCTCAGATGCCTGAACTACATCGAGCGCCCCACCTCGGGGGAGGTCTATCTCGAGGGGCAGCCGATCGGCTTCCAGACCGGCCCCAGCGGCCTGCATGTGCCCGACACCGCCTCCAGCATCAACCGCATGCGCGCGCAGTTCGGCATGGTGTTCCAGCAATACAATCTCTGGCCGCACATGACCGTGCTGCAGAACGTCATCGAAGCGCCGCTCCACGTCAAACGGCTGCCGAGAAAACAGGCGGTGGAGATCGCGCGCGCCCATCTCGCCAAGGTCAACATGCTGGGCAAGGAGAATGAGTATCCGGCCCGGCTCTCCGGCGGGCAGCAGCAGCGGGTCGCCATTGCACGGGCGCTCGCCATGACGCCGAAGATCATGCTCTTCGATGAGGCAACCTCAGCCCTTGACCCGGAACTGACGGGAGAGGTGCTGACGGTGATGCGGTCGCTGGCCGCCGAGGGCGCGACCATGATCATCGTGACGCACGAGATGGCATTCGTGCGCGATGTGGCCGATCGCATCCTCTTCTTCCATGACGGGCGGATCGAGGACGACGCACCGGCCGCGCAGATGTTCGCCACCCCCAATAGCGAACGCTGCCGCCAGTTTCTCGCGAGGGCGCTACAATGACAACATTGCAGGCTCTGGGAGAGGCCCTGAACCCCGATCTTTTCTGGGAGTACCGAAACGTCCTCCTGAGCGGATTCTCGTACAATCTGCTGATCTTCGCCCTCTCCGCCGTCGGCGCCACGGTGATCGGAATGCTCATCGGCATCGCCCGGCTCAGCAGCAACTGGGCGGTGCGAGCGACCGCGACGTCCTATGCCGAGATCTTCCGCAATACGCCCGAATACGTGCTCCTTGTATGGGCCTATTACGTCCTGCCCATCATCATCGGGCGGATCACGGGGACGAACGTCAGGTTCGATCCGATCACGGTCGCGGTGGCGAGCCTCGCTGTCGCCTATAGCGGCTATTTTTCCGAAACCTTTCGCGCCGGCATCCTGGCGGTACCCAAGGCCAACATCGAGGCCGGCATGTCGGTCGGCATGTCGGGCTGGATGATCCTGCGGCGGCTGGTCATTCCGCAGGCCGTGCGCCGGATGCTGCCCGAAAGCCTCAACCAGTACATCTCGCTGTTCAAATCCACCTCCATCGTATCGCTGATCGCCATCGAGGACCTGATGTACCGGGTCTCGATGATCACCATGGAGGAGTCCCGGCCGCTGCCGCTCTATACCTGGGCGGCCATCGTCTTCTGCACCGCGATCGTGCTCCTCACGCAGGTGGCCGACCGGCTGTCCGCGCGCTGGCGCCGAGCCGGATTGGCGTGAGGCAGCGCCATGCTCGACAATCTCCAGCGCAACGTCCTCAGCAACCTGGACCTTCTGCTGACGGGGCTGCTCACGACCATCCAGGTCTGCACGCAGGCTTTCTTGCTGGCGACCGTCGTGGGTCTCGCGGCCTGCCTGATCCGCCTCTATGTCCCCGCCCTGAAATACGCGGCGATCGCCTATATCGAGTTCTGCCGCTCGACCCCGATGGTCGTGCAATTGCTTTGGGTCAATTATGTCTGGCCGGAGGTCTTCGGCTTTCCTGGAACCGTAATCGGCGCCGGCGTCATCGCACTCGCGCTTCAATCGAGTGGCTATCTGGCGGAAACGTTTCGCTCCGGCATCGAGGCCATCAACAAGGGGCACCGGGAGGCGGCGATGGCGCTTGGCCTCTCGCCGGCCCGCACCATGAGGCGGATCGTCCTGCCCCAGGTGGTGCTCGAAATGGCACCCTCGCTCATCAACCAATTGGCCGTGGTGCTCAAGTCCTCAACCCTCGTCTCGGTCATCGCGGTGCCAGACCTGATGTTCCAGGCGCTGCGCCTCGTCGACCGCTCGCTGGAGCCCATAGAGATCCTCTCCTCCGTGGCGATCCTGTATATCGCGGTGATTACATCAGTATCCTTGATCTCTAAGCTTATATCCGATCACTTCAGGGACAAGTACGGCCTTTCAATAAAACAATAAATATAAATAAAACTTCCAACCTGACAGAGGATATCAAAATGAATGACGACGGAAAACTGAACAAACGAAACTTCCTTACCGCCGCTGCGATCGCGGGCGCGGGGCTCCCCCTGCTCTCGGGCATGTCCACGCCGGCGCGAGCCCAATTGCTCGATACCGGCATCAGCCCGGATTCGATGCTGTCCAAGCTCAAGAAGGGCGGCACCTTGAGGATCGGCTACGCCCAGAACCCGCTGTGGTTCTACAAGGACCCCAAGACCGGCGAGTTGCAGGGCATCTACAAGGACCTTGCAGACCAGCTCGCCAGCGACCTGGAAATGAAGGCCGAATACCAGGAGGTCAATTTCGGGAATGCGACCGTCGCCCTCAGGAAGGGTGACTTCGACCTCCTCGCGGCATCCTTCACCTTCACGGCGGCGCGCGGCCTCGTGGTCAACTTCATCGGCCCGATCTGGACCAAGGGGAGCCTTGCCATCGTCCACAAGGACGATGCGGACAAGTACAAGACTCTGGCCGACCTCAATAACGAGAACGTCACCATCTCGGTCAGCGCTGGGGCGACGGAAGAGGCGCGCATGCCGCTCCTGTTCCCGAAGGCGAAGGTGCTCTCCGTCGCCGGGCAGCAGGCCCTCGCGGCCGAGCCGGTGCGGGCACGCCGCGCAACGGCCTATTGGACCGGAGACATCGATATCCTGAGCCTCGCCAAGCGCAATTCATGGGCCCATGTCATCGACCCGGACCACCCCTTCGACAAGCGGCCGAACACCTGGGCAATTCGCTACGGGGATGAGCCGTGGAAGAACTTCCTCGACATGTGGGTGGCCACCGTCCTAGCCACCGGTCAGGTCCAGGCGCTCTACAAGAGCTACGTCGAGAGATTCACATGAAATCGCCTCTGCGGAAATTGATCTTGAGAACCGCGTCTATCTGGAATGCCTGATCGTCGAATGTAACTGCCGCCACCGACCATATTGAAATCGACATCGAGCATATACATGAGGAAGACGGCGACACTCTGCGCCGCCTTTCCAGTTTCGTGCGTGCCGGGTGATCGGCGAATTCTATCAATGTTCACAGATAAAGCGGCGGATCGCCTGCCCGAGCCTCTCATCGGCCGTGTTGAAATGGCCGATGATGGATGTGTGATTGTGGCCTTGGAGCCAGACCACCGGCGGAGAGCGGCGCTTGGCGACGGCGAGACGGTGAACCAGCTCCGCGCTGTAGACATCGATCAGAGGATTCTCGTATTCCGCCCAAGCTACCAAGGTCGGCACGCTGCCGGCATCGACGTGGGAGACCGGGGAATAGTCATCCAGCAGCGCAGCGTCGGTGGTCTGGTAATAGGCTTCCACCTTCTTGGCGTTGGGATTCTCGGCGAGGACGTCGGCCCTCACCCGGCCGCTGACGAGGATCAGCCCTCGCAGGAGATTGCCTTCATCCGGCCGGAAGCGCGCGTCATAGGCATACGTGGCGACATGGGCGCAGCCGGCCGAATGCCCCATGAGGAAGATGCGGTCCTCATCGATACCGAGATCGGTGGCGTGGGCCTTCACCCACGCCACCACCGCGGCGATATCCTGTGTGGCGCCGGGATATGGCGTGTCGTCTGCAAGACGATAGCCGACGTTGACGCCGACGATGCCGTGCCTGGCGAAATACATCAGGACGTTCGAATAGATGGCCAGCGTGCGGTTGCGATGGCCTTCCACGAACGCTCCGCCATGCACGAAGATGAGTGCCGGCCGCTTGCCGGCCGCCCCTGCGGGCTGGAAGACGTCGAAGCTCTGGCGCGGATGGGATCCATAGACCACGTCCCGCGTGATGGAGACGCCATCGGTCGGCGCGTCCTTCAGAACTTCGGTGAAGTGGTCGAGCATGAGCTTGACGTGCCCACCGACATTGCTGCCCCATTTGGGACCGATCTCAGCCATCAGGCGACGAAGCTCTTCGGGGATGGGGGGGCCGGACGCGACGTCACGCTGGTCCATGGAAAAACGCCTTCACCAATCACGTGGCGCGCACACAATCACGCGTCGTCGCCGGGGGCAATGGCCTTGCGCTCCGGGGGGCAAACGCCGTACCTCAGACGCTCTTTCCGGCACCCTCAGGCCCGCCCGTGACCGACGCATCTCCAGACGAGCTGAGACTGATCCCGCTGCGCGGCGTCCCCTGGGTCATGCCCGGAGACGACCTCGCCGACATCCTGTTCGCTGCCCTCGCCACGTCGGGCCAGACATTGCAGGTGGGAGACGTCCTCGTTCTCGCGCAGAAGATCGTCTCCAAGGCGGAAGGCCGGCTGGTCCACCTCCCAACCGTGACACCGAGCACCCGCGCCGAGGAACTGGCACAAAAAACGCAAAAGGATGCGCGGCTGGTGGAGCTGGTGCTGTTGGAATCCGCGGAAGTGCTGCGGGCGGTGCCCGGCGTGCTGGTGGTCGCCCATCGCCTCGGTATGGTGCTGGCGAATGCAGGGATAGACCGCTCCAACGTGGACGGCCACGACTGCGCCCTCCTGCTTCCGGTGGATCCGGACGCCAGCAGCGGCGCGCTTCGCCGGGAGATCAAGGCGCGCACGGGCCTCGACGTGGCGGTCCTGATCATCGACAGCATCGGCCGGGCCTGGCGCATGGGCACCGTGGGAACCACCATCGGCGCCAGCGGCCTCCCCACCCTGCTGAACCTGCGCGGCACACCGGACCTGTTCGGCCGCCCGCTGGAAACCACGGAGATCGGCATGGCGGACGAACTGGCCGCCGCCGCCTCGCTGGTGATGGGCCAGGGCGCGGAGGGGCGGCCCATCGTCCTTGCCCGCGGCGTGCCCTATGCCCGCACTGAGGCCAGCGCGAAGAACCTCATAAGGCCGCGGGACAAGGACCTCTTCCGATGACCGGAATGCCCACGTCAGGGATGAACGTGCTGGCCCTCGCCGGCGGTGTCGGCGGCGCCAAGCTGGCGGACGGGCTGGCCCATCTGCTGGGCGAACGGCTGACGGTCGCCGGCAATACGGGAGACGACTTCGAGCATCTGGGCTTTTCTATTTCACCCGATCTCGACACCGTCATGTACACCCTCGCCGGCATCGCCAATCCGGAACTGGGATGGGGCATTGCGGGCGAAACCTGGAGCTTCATGGAACAGGTGGAGCGGCTCGGCGGGCCGGTCTGGTTCCGCCTCGGCGACCGCGACATCGCCACCCATGCCCTTCGCACCTCGCGGCTGCGCAGCGGTGAAAGCCTCACCGCCGTGACCGCCGACCTCTGCCGCGCCCTGGGTATCTCCGCCCGCGTGGTGCCCATGACCGACGACCGGGTCCGCACGATGCTGGAGACCGAGGACGGGCCGCTCGCCTTCCAGGACTATTTCGTGCGCCTGAAATGCGCCGTCGCTGTGCGCAGTATCCTGTTCGAAGGCGCCGAACAGGCGAACCCCAATCCAGCGCTGATGGCCATGCGGGGCGAGGCGGCTCCGCAGGCGATCGTGATCTGCCCCTCGAATCCCTATCTCAGCATCGACCCCATCCTCGCCGTGCCGGGCCTGCGCGACTTCATCCGTGAGACCCCCGCGCCGGTGGTGGCGGTCTCCCCCATCGTCGCCGGGGCGGCCATCAAGGGGCCGGCAGCGAAGCTGATGGCGGAACTCGGCCATACGGTCAGTGCCGCGACGGTGGCCGAACATTATCGCGGCCTCGTGGATGCGCTGCTGATCGACGAGGCGGACGCGCCCCTGGCGGAGGACATCGAACGCATGGGCATGAAGCCGGTGGTGGCGAGCACCGTCATGCGCAGCCGCGCGGACCGCATAACCCTCGCCGGCCTTTGCCTGAAGGTGGCGCAGGACCTGGCGTGACAACATACTGGGGCGAGAGCCGGCGTCGCATTTGCATGTTAATTTCGATGAAATGTAACATGTCAGTTCATCGGAGTGTTGCCCATGACCGATTTTGCGATCGACCGTGACGAGCTGGTGCAGCTTGCGCTCGACCTCTGCAACATCGAGAGCCCGCCGGGCGGAGAGGCGGAAGTGGGCGAGTTCATCCTCGATTGGATGAAGCGGGAAGGCTTCTCGCCCCGGAAGATCGGCATGCTGCCGGAGCGGTTCAATGTGCTGGGCCGCCTGCCCGGCGCCGGCGACGGCTACTCCCTGATCTTCAACAGCCACATGGATACAGGCCGCAGCAAGGCGGACCTCTGGAGCCTGCGTAACCCGAACGCGGCCATCGACCACGGCGCATGGCTGAGGGGCGATACGCTCTATGGCGAGGGCATCGTCAACGACAAGGGGCCCATGGCCGCCTTCCTCATCGCCGCCAAGGCGGTGAAGGCGTCGGGCATCCAGCTCCGCGGCGACCTGCTGCTGTCGGCGGTGCCCGGCGAAATCGGCTACGAGGCGGTGGATGAGTTTGAATCGCCGCGCTATCTCTCGAAGGAAGTGGGCAGCCGCTATCTGATCCAGCATGGGGGCGTCGCCGACTTCGCATTGGTGGCGGAGGGCACGGATTTCCGCTACGCCGCCATCGAGGCCGGCAAGGCCTTCTTCAAGGTGACGGTGCACGGCGAGGGGCAGCTCTACACGCCCTTCGTGCCCGACGCCGAAGTGGACGTGAAGCATCCCAATGCCATCGTCCGCGCTGCGCTGCTGGTGCCGGTGCTCCAGCAATGGGCGCGCGGTTACGAGACCCGCAACACCTACCATTGCAAGGACGGCACCATCGTCCCCAAGGTGGTCATCGGCGCCATCCGTGCCGGAAACCCCTATCATGTGACGCGCACCTCCGAGCTTTGCGCGCTCTATATCGATTGCCGCCTGACGCCGGTGTCCGATCCGCTGGCGATCCAGCGCCAGTTGAAGACCATGCTGGCCGATCAGGGGATTCCGGGGGATGTGGAGCTGTTCGTCTACCGCCGATCCTACGAGGCAGGCGACACCACCATCCTGCTCGACGGCATCCGCGCCGCCCACAGGGACGTTTTCAACGCCGAGCTGGAGCTGGCACACGCGCCCATTTCCAGCATGTGGCGCGACGTTTCCATCTTCAACGAGATGGGCATCCCGGCCATCACCTACGGGCCGCCGCGCGGCTTCAAGACCCAGTGCATGACCGTCGACGATATCGTCGCCACCGCGCAGTCCTACGCGCGCATCGCCGTGAATGTGTGCAGCCGCGTGAAGCCGGAGGCCAGGTGAGGCCTGAGGCGCTCATGAGAGGCCGGTGATCTTCACCCCCGCACTCTTCACCTTGTAGCGGCGGTTGATGCCGATGAGCACCGAGGTCATCGCCTCCACCGCCGCAGAATTGGCAAGGACGCCGGCATCGATGCCGGTGGCGCCCACCGCGTTGGCAAGCGCGATGCCGAGTTCCCGCGCATCCTTGTCGTTGCCGCAGACCAGGACATCGCATTCGATGGGCTCGCCCGCGTGAAGCTTGGCAGCGCCGATATTGTGGAAGGCGGAGATGACGCGCACCCCTTCGCCCAGAAGCTCCTGGGCGATCTGCGCGGCCGAGCCCTCCTTCGGCAACTGGACCGTGGCGACCTTCGGCGGCACCAGCGGTACCACCGCGTCGAGCAGGATCTTGCCCTGCACCAGATCGTGGATCTCGGCCAGCGTCTCCCCGTGGCTCGCCCAGGGAACGGAGAGGATGACCACGTCACCTGCCATCGTCGCGCCGCGCATGTCCGCCCCCCGCGCGTGCGCGCCGAGGGTGGCAGCAAACGCCTGCGCCTTCTCGCGGGAGCGCGAACCGATGGTGACCCCGTATCCCGCCGCTAGAAGCCTCTTGGCGAGACCCGAGCCGAGATCGCCGGTGCCGCCCAGAATGGCGATTTTGGGAAGGTCGTCGCTCATGTCATCACCTCTCGGCGCCGGCCCGAGCGGGCTCTGAGCGCGTCATTTTTTCGTTTCTAACATTTTAGTTTTATGTTTCAAGCTACAAGAAACTGATATATCTCAAGGCAAGCCTCGGTGAAGCGGGCGATGAAGGTGGGCCGGACGATACGGCGACTGAAGGGAACTGATGCGATGAGCGAACCGGAACTGATCGGCGGAACCGCTGAGGATCGGGCCAAGATCCTGGAGTTGCATGAAGCCTATATCGACGCCAACACACGCTTCGACTGGCCCAAGGTTGCGACGCTGTACAGCGGCACGCCGGAAGCGGTCTATTTCAACCTGAACGGCCACACCTATTACGGCCGCGAACACTGGATCAACCTCTGGAAATATTATGGCCAGAACGTCGATTCCACCTATTGGACGCCCTTCGACATCAAGGGCGTGGTGAACGACGGCATGGCGGTCGTCTACTGCCATCGCAAGACCCGCCGCCGCTGGACCGGAAGCGAGCCCCCGCCGCGCGACCTCAATTATGACGACAGCGAATTCGTGACCCGGTCCACCATGGTGTTCCGCCGGGAAGAAGATGGCGTGTGGCGCGTCGTCCACGCCCATTTCTCGAAGGAAGAATCGACGCCGCGTCCCGGCGGCGTGTGATACCAGCATCCGGATGGAGGCTTCCCGCCTCCCTCCCTTTCGGAGATGCCCATGAGCCCGTCTGAGAGCCCTCTGCCCAAACTCAGCATCCGGCTGCATGGCGGGATGCACCCGCGCGACTGCCTCGCCTTCGCCAAGACCGCCGACGAGGCGGGGCTGCAGGGAGTCTGGTTCGCCGAAAACCCCTTCGCGCGCGGCATCCTCGCGGCCGCGACGCTCTGCGCCGCGCACACCAGGAACATCCATATCGGCGCCGGCGTGTTCAATCCCTTCAGCCGCCATCCGAGCCTCATGGCCATGGAGATCGGTGCGCTCGACGAGGTAAGCGACGGGCGCGTCTCCCTCTCCATCGGCGCGGGCGTCGCCGGCGGCGTGGAGCGCATGGGCTTCAGCTACGACAAGCCCCTCAGCGCGGTGCGCGATGCGGTCGCCATCGTGCGCGGGCTGCTGAAAGGCGAGACGGTGACCTATGAGGGCAAGGTGCTCTCGTCCAAGGGCATCAAGCTCGATTATGTCGCGCGGCCGGGCCTGCCCATCCATGTGGCGGGACGCGGCGACAATACCCTCGCCTTCTGCGGCGAGGCGGCGGATGGCTGGATCGTCTCCAACATGTGCACGCCCGGCTTCATCGCCGAGGCCTCGCAGATCGTGTTCGGCGCCGCGCGCAAGGCAGGGCGGACGGTCCTTCCGGAGATCGTCCGCTATGCCCCCTGCGTCGTGCGCAAGGACCGGGCGGAGGCGCATCTCGCAGCGAAGCTCGCGGTGGCGGAGATGCTTCCCGGCTTCGTCGCCTTGAGCAAGCGCGTCGCCACGGTGAAGGATGCGCTGCTGATCGGCACCGGGCTGGAAGAGAGCGAACTCGACACGGCCGCCGCGCGGCTGAAGGCCGGAGAGGATGCCGGCGCGGTGCTGGATGAGCGCCATGTGGCTGCCTATGCGGTCGCCGGAACGCCGGAGGACTGCCTGGAGCAGGCAGCGTCGCAGAAGGCGCTGGGGATTACCGACCTCGCACTGACCTTCGCCGGCGAGATGCCCCACGAGGAAATGCGGCTCCTGGCGGGCGCGACCCGATAGCCAACTTCGCCTACCCACACCGCAAGCGAGGATGGCCGGGTGTGTCCCGGCCGTCGCGTCGCGTTCCAGGGCGGCATTCTCGTTGAACGCCGCCCCATCCCTCATTTCAGCTTGCCGAGATCGAACGCCTTCGCCTGGGCCTGCACCGCTGCCCGGTCGAAATCGTTGGCGTCCTTGATGAAATCGTTGGTGAAGATGCGGCTCGTCGGCACTTTCTGCTTCAGTACGCCGGTATCCACCAGATAGGTGACGAGGTCGTCCCAGCTCTTGGCGACGAACAGGCCGTAAACCCCGTTGGTCTCGGGCGAGCTCCAGATCTCCATGCGCTTCAGGTTCACCGCGATGCCGCCCTTCAGGATCTCCTCGGGCGTGCCCACCTTCGGCTCGGCTTCCGGCACCAGCTTCCAGGAGATGCGCACTGCGGCTTCCGGGTTCGCCATGGTGAAGACATAGCCCTTGGCCACCGCGCGGGCGAAGCCCGAGATGACCTTCGGCTCCTTGGCGATCATCTCCTGCTTGGCGACGATGGAAGCATCCGGGAAGGTGGCGAAGCCGCCCGACATGGGCAGGTAGCGCAGCGGGAGGCCGGCTACCTCGAACTTCGCGGTCGCCTCGGAGGAGAAGATCAGCGCATCCACGAGGCCCTGCCGCAGCGAGGTCATGGCCTGCGCACCGGCACCGACCGAGATGAAGCTGACGTCCGTCTTGTCGAGGCCGGCTTCCCTGGCGAGTGCCTCGCCATAGGTGATGCCGGCACTGCCCATGGCGGTGACGCCGATCTTCTTGCCCTTGAGCTCCTTGAAGCTCTTGATCGGGCTATCCTTCATCACCGAAGTGGCCCAGATGGACCCGTAGTAGAGATCGTAGACGTATTTGATGTCCAGCGTCCCATCCTGCATGCCGACGATGGACTGGGCCGGGGAGGCCGCGCCGAGATCGCCCGCGCCGGAGGACACGCCGATGGCGGAGGCGTTGGAGCCGCCGGAGGCGATGAGGTTCACGTCCAGTCCCTCATCCTTGAAATAGCCCATGTACTTGGCCACCAGGAAGGGCGAGAAGGCTTCCGAAATCACCGTGGTGGGGACCAGGAAGGTGATCTTGCGCAGCTGTTGCGCGTCGGCGGCCGCCGTGAAGGCGCCCATCAGCAGCGCCGCGCTGAGGGTGATCCTTGCCAGGCGGGACAACGCGCCAAGCGTTATCCCCCCGATGCTCTGTGCACTGAGTGACATGCGGTTCTCCTATGGAAGGTCTGGATCCGGGTCGTGCGCATTTCACGCCGCCCTCTTCTTTGATGCTTTGGCTTCGGCGATCAGGCCCCAGACGCGCTCTGGCGAGAGGGGCAATTGGTTCGGCTTGAGGTCGAGGCCGGGAAAGGCGGCCGCGATGGCATTGGCGATGACGCCGCCCACGGAGATGAGCCCGCCCTCCCCCGCTCCCTTCACGCCAAGGGGATTGTTCGGGCAGGCGCGCAGCTCCAGAGAATGGGCGCGCAAATGGGGAAAGTCGGAGGCCGTAGGCAGCAGGTAGTCAGCGAGCGACCCGGTGAGCGCCTGGCCGTCCTCGTCATAGCGCAGTTCCTCCAGGAAGGTGCTGCCGAGGCCCTGGACGAGGGCGCCGATCACCTGCCCGTGGAGCGTGAGGGGATTGATGACGCGGCCCACATCGTCCACCGCGAGATAGTCCAGCACCTCCACGTGGCCGGTCTTCGGGTCCACAGCCACATGGGCAGCGTGGGCACCGTAGCTGTAGGTGAGGGTCGTGTTGAAGAAATCGCGCTCCACCGAGATCCTCTCGGCACCGAAAGCCACGAAGCCCAATGCAGGACGGCCCGGCACATGCACCAGGCCGTCGGACACGCAGACGTCCTCCGCCGCGCAGCCATGGCGCGCGGCAGCGGTGGCGCGGAGCGCGTCCTTCAGCGCGGTCGCGGCGAGCACCACGGCATTGCCGCCCATCACCGTGGAGCGGGAGTGGAACGAGCCGTAACCCTGCTTCACCAGCGTGGTCGAGCCGTGGAAGATGCGCAGCCGCTCCATGGGAATTTCGAGTGCGTCGGCAGCGATCTGGATAAGGATGGTCTCCACCCCCTGCCCGAGCCCGGAGGAGCCCACATAAAGGCTCACCGAGCCGTCCGCCTCCAGGTCCATGCGCGCCGCCTCGCTCGGGCCGGAGGCACCCCCCTCGATATAATTGCCGAGCGCGATGCCATGGTGTCGGCCATCGATCAGCTTGCCGTTGAGCGCCAGCTTCTCTTCCCAGCCGAACGCCGCCAGGCAGTTGTCCATCAGCTCGGCATAGGCGCCGCCGTCGCACCTGGTCTGGGTCATGTTGTCGGCATGGCCCATGGGCGCCAGCGGATAGGGCATCTCCGCTTCGGAGACGAGGTTCCTGCGGCGGATCTCCGCCCGATCGACGCCGAGGTCGGCGGCGGCGTGGTCCAGCAGGCGCTCGAAGCAGAAAGCGCTCTCATAGCGGCCGGGACCGCGATAGGTGCCCGCGGGCGTCTTGTTGGTGACAAGCACCGTCGCCGATACGTGGATGTTCGGCACCCGGTAGGGGCCGCTCATGAACTGCGCCACGTTGCGCGGCGGCGTGAACCCGTTGGTGCGGACATAGGCGCCGGTGTCCACGTCCACATTGCCCCGCAGGCCCAGCACCATGCCGTCGCTCGCGCAGGCGATCTCCACGTCCGCCTCCATCTCGCGGGCATGGTTCATGGCGATGAGGTGCTCGCGCCGATCCTCCGACCAGGCGACCGAGCCGCCTACATGGAAAGCGGCAAATGGAATGAGGAAGTCTTCGGGGTAGAATTCGCCGCGCGCGCCGAAGCCGCCGCCGACGTCCACCTCCATCATCTCCACCTGCGCCTTGTCGAGCCCGAGCATGCGGGCGAGCAAAGCGCGGTTGAAGAAGGGCACCTTGGCGGCTCCCCATACGATGAGCTGGCCGGCCTCGTCCTTCCACTCGGCGAACAGCCCGCGCGGCTCCATGGGCAAGGCGGTGTGGCGCTGGATTTTAAAGCGCTCGCGGCGGACATAGGGCGCGGTCGCGAAGGCGGCGTCGGCATCGCCACAGCGGGCGTGGAACACCACCGTCTTGTTGGTGCCAGATGCTTCGAAGAGAAGCGTCTCGTCGGCGAGCGCCGCCTGCGTCCCCGCCACCACGGGCAGCGGATCGATCTCCAAGGCGATGTGCTCCAGGGCGTCCTCGGCCAGCGCCGCGCTCTGCGCCACCACCACCGCGATGGGCTCGCCCACATAGCGCACGTGCCCGGTGGCGATGACCGGCTGATAATAGGGCTCGCCTTCGGGGATGATGGTCTGGCGCAGCGGGATCTTCGGCCGCTCGCCGATCTCGGCGGCGGTGATGACGGCGCGCACGCCCAGCATACCCAGCGCTTCCGAGGCATCGATGCGGCGGATCACGCCGTGGGCGACGGGGCTGCGCAGGATCACTGCATGGAAGCTGTCGGCGCGGGCGAGGTCGGCCACATAGGTCCCTTCGCCGCGCAGGAAGCGATAATCCTCCACGCGCTCGATGGGTGCGCCCACATAGGCGTTAGGGCGCGGGTTCATGTCTCCCCCGCCCCATAGGCGGCGCGGGCATCGAGGATGGCCTCGATGATGGGCACATAGCCGGTGCAGCGGCAGAGGTTCCCGCTGATCACTTCGCGGACGCGCGCCTCGTCCGCGTTCGCCTCATGCGTCAGCAGCGCGTGGGCGGTGGTGATCATGCCCGGCGTGCAGAAGCCGCATTGCAGCGCGTGATGCTTCTTGAAGGACTGCTGGAGCGGGGTCAGCCCCTCAGGCAGCGAAAGGCCTTCCACCGTGGTGACGCTGCTGCCTTCTGCCTGCACGGTCAGCATCAGGCAGGAGCGCACGGCGGCGCCGTCCACAAGCACGGTGCAGGCACCGCAGACGCCATGCTCGCAGCCGAGATGGGTGCCGGTGAGCGAGAGCTGGGTGCGCAGTGCGTCGGCCAGCGTCATGCGCGGTGGAACATCGAGGGTGCGCGTGGCTCCGTTCACCTGAAGGGTCACCGCCATGTCAGTGATCCCTCCGCGCGAGAGCATCGGCGAGGGCGCGTTCCGTCATGGTCTCGATGAGCGCGCGCCGGTAGGCCGCGCTGGCATGAATGTCGCCACTCACCTCGGCGGTCCGGGCGGCGATGGCAGCCACATCGAGCACGGCGCCGTCTAGAGCTGCCTCCGCCTCCGGCAGGCGCGCCGCCGCATCTCCCACGCCGAATACGGCGATGTGGCTGTTGGCGTTCCGCCTATCCGCCATATCGAAGAACAGGCCGATCCCGGCCAAGGCGAAATCCCCGGAGCGGCGGGAGAACTCACGGAAGCCCCAGCGCCGCCCTTCCGGCCACGGCGGAAAATGGAGGGCGAAGATGATCTCGTCCTCCGCAAGACCGGTGCTCATGGGGCCGGTGAAGAAATCGCGCGCGGGCACGCGGCGTGTCCCGGATGCGGCGGCGATCTCCACCACCGCGTCGCAGGCAACCGCGATGGCCGGCAACTCGGCCGCAGGGTCCGCGTGGGCGAGGCTGCCCCCGACCGTGCCGCGGTTTCGGATCTGATAATGGGCCACATGGCCGATGGCCGCCCGCAGGAGGGGCTGCGCCGTGGCGAGGCGGTCGTCTTCGAGGATGTCACACCAGCGCACACGCGCACCGAGATGAACGCCCATGCCGTCGATGAGGATGTCGGAGAGGCCCCCGATGTGCCGAAGGTCCACCAGCAGCTTCGGCGCAAGCAGGCGGAACGCCAGCATGGGCATGAGGCTCTGGCCGCCGGAGAGGACCTTCGCGTCCTCGTTGTTGCGCAGCGCCGCCAGCGCCTCCGAGAGGCTGGCCGGCGCCACATAGTCGAATGCCGGGAGCTTCAACGAACGCTCCCTCAACCGACAAGGGGCGCGGCGTCGCGGTGGATCCAGAAAACCAGCCGCCGGCCGAGAATGCGCACCACGGCATGAAGGCAGATGCCGATGGCAGAGAGGAAGATCAGCACCGCGAAGACGCCGGGCACATCAAGCGAGAAGTTGAGCGCGGTGATGAGATATCCAAGCCCCTGCTGCGCCCCCACGAACTCGCCCACCACCGCGCCGATGACGGCGAGCACCGCCGCAATCTCGATGCCGGCGAAGATCAGCACCAGGGCCGCCGGGATGCGCAGCCGCCGCAGCGTCTGCCAGCGCGACGCACCGAAAGATTTCATCATCTCCAGCTGGTCGCGGTCGGTGGAGTTGAAGCCGGCGATGACGCTGACAAGCACGGGGAAGAAGCAAACCAGCCCCGTGATCACCACCTTGGACATCACGCCATAGCCGAACCACAGCACGAAAAGCGGGGCGATGGCGATCTTGGGCACCGATTGAAGGGCGACCAGGTACGGATAGATCAGCCGCTCGAACCACGGCATAAGCGAGACCATGGCGCCGACCACCACCCCGGCGACGATGCCGATGCCGAACCCCGAGAGGATGGAGGTGAGCGTCGCGAAGAAATGCGGCCAGATCTGCCCGGTGGCGATCAGTTGATAGAAGCGCACGGCGATCTTGCTTGGGGCCGGGAAGATGACCGGCGAGATGTTGAACGCCACCGTCGCCGCCTGCCACAGGCCGAGGACGCAGATGAGGAACAGGATGGATTGCAGCGTCTCGCTGCGGCGCCGGGTCATCGTCATAGCTCCGCCCCATGGCCTGAGGCCGAGCCGAAGATGGAACGCACCTCGTCGCACAGCGCGCCGAACTCCGGCAGCGCAAGTGTCTTCAGCGACCGGGGGCGTTGAATGCCCATATCGAGGATGTGGCTGATGCGGCCGGGACGTGGCGACATCACCACCACGCGGTCGCCGAGAAGCACCGCCTCCGGGATGGAATGGGTGATGAAGACCACGGTCTTCTTGTGCTGGGCCCACAGCCGCATGAGCTCCAGGTTCATGGTCTCGCGCGTCATGGCATCGAGCGCACCGAAGGGCTCGTCCATCAGCAGGATTTTCGGGTCGCGGACCAGGGCGCGACATATGGAGACGCGCTGCTGCATGCCGCCGGACAATTCAAACGGATACTTTCGGGCGAAGCCGGAGAGGCCGGCAAGCTCCAGCAGACCCTCGGCACGCTCGACGTCGGCCTTGGCGGGCGTGCCGAGGAGACGTACCGGCATGAGGACATTCTCAAGCACCGAATACCACGGCAGGAGCGTCGCCTGCTGAAACACCACGGCCACGTGGTTGCGCGGGCCGGAGATGCCGTTTCCCTCGATGGTGGCAAAGCCCGACGTCAGCGGCTCAAGGCCGGCGAGGATGCGCAGCAAGGTGGTCTTGCCGCAGCCCGAGGGGCCGACAACCGAGAGGAACTCCCCGTCCGCCACGTTGAGGTTGACGTTCTCCAGCGCGACCACGGTCTCACCCGAGCGGGTGCTGAACCGCTTGTTGACGTCCCTCAGCTCGATCAAGGCGCGGGCGTGCACCGGCTTGTCTTCAGGCAAAGCGGACACGCGATCCCCTCCTGAGGCGAGACGGGCTGGAGGTGCGGCGAGAAAGGCCATCGGAACTTTGCCCCCACCCGGTGGCCGCATTCCGACCCGAATGGATTCGAGCGGACCACATCACTTTATCAACCTTTCTATTATGTGTAGACTGAAATGTCAGTCAAGGCAGTTTGGTTGATTGCAGTTCTGCCCATTCCACATGCAAGAAGGAGGCCGCGCCTGTGTCCACCCCGGCTGGCGGACATCGTCCCTGAAGCAGCCCCTAAAGGCCCCGCGCGAAATCATGGAGCCAGGCGGCGGCATGCAGCACCTCGGCATCGCGGAACTTTGGTGCGACAATCTGAAGGCCGATGGGCATGCCCGAGGCGCCCGCCAGCACGGGGATCGTGAGGCAGGGCGCGTGCAGCAAGGTCCAGGAGCTGTTGAACACCGGGTCGCCGGTGCCTGTTTCATAAGCAGGCGCCTCCCCGGTCGCGCTGAGCGTGATGACGACGCTTCCGTCACCCATCTCGCCCACGAACTGGTTTCGCCCATCGCGACCCTGTTCGACGGCGGCCTCGTAATCGGGGGCGGTGCACCCCCGGCCGCGCTCCAGGCCCTGCACAAAAGACGGGCTCAGCTTTTCCGGCGCAGAGGTGCGCTCGAAGGTAAAGCCGCGATAGACCTCGAAATCGTGAATGGTCCGCGCCGCCGCTGCAAGCTGCGTGAAGAAACCGGGATAGTGCCAGTCCTTCAGCGCCACGGCCGCGCCGAGCTTCGCCACGAACGCCTCGAAGGCGGCTTTCGCATCCTCGTCCGCCAGGTCCCAGTTGAGGCCCCGGCACACATGGATGCGCGGCGACGCACTCGCGCGGCGCTCGTCGCCGCTCAGCACGCGGTAGATGAGCTCGGCGTCCCCCACATTGCGCGAGAGCACGCCGACCGTGTCGAGGCTTTCTGCCAGCGGCTTCACGCCCACGCGGCTGATGCGGCCGTAGCTGGGCTTGAAGCCCACCACACCGCAATAGGAGGCGGGACGGACCACCGAACCGAGCGTCTGCGTGCCGAGCGCGACGGAGATCATATGGTCGGCCACCGCCGCCGCCGAGCCGCTGGAGGAACCGCCGGGCGTGCGTGCGCTGCTGTGGGGATTGCGGGTCTTGGAGACCGGCCAGGCGGCGAACTCGGTGCAGACCGTCTTGCCCGCCAGGATGGCCCCGTTCGCCCTCAGGATCGCAACGGCCGCGGCGTCGGACGCCGGCCGGTGGCCCTCGTAAAAGCGGGACCCATAGGCGGTGGGCATATCCGCAGTGTCGAAATTGTCCTTGATGCCGATGAGCAGCCCGTCGAGCGCGCCCATGGTGTCACCCTGCTCGGCGCGGCGCATCACGGCTTCAGGGTCGCAATAGGCCCAGGCGCGGATGTCCGCCTCACGCGCCGCGATCCGCTCCCCGAACGCCTTCGCCATGTCGGCGGCGCTGATGCCGTGCGCGGTCATCAGCGCGAGGCTCTCCCGCGCACCGAGATGGTGAAGCGGCTCTTCCACGGCGCTCAAAATGCAAGTCCCGCTTCGAACCAGCGACCATTGCGTACCATCCCCCGCGCCGCGAGCCGGCTGGAGCCGGTGAGGATCTTGCCGACGCAATCGATGAAGTCGAACTTGCCTTCCTCGATCACGAGCAAGGTCGCATCCCCCGCCGATCCCGCCTTCAGGCTCCCGAGATAGGGATGGCCGAGGGCGGAGGCCACGTTGCAGGTGGCGGTGGCGATGAGCGAGGAGAAATCGAGCCCGAGGAGATGGAACTTCGACAGCGTGGTGAGCAGGTCGTAGACCGGCCCCTTCACGTTGAGGGCGTGCACATCGGAAGAGATGACATCGGGCACGAAACCCTTGGCCAGCATCTTTTCCGCCACATCGAAACCGAACGAGGCGCCGCCGTGCCCGAGGTCGAACACCACGCCGCGCTCGCGTGCCAGCAGCACCTCCTCCCAAACCTCGCCATCCGAGCGGATCGCGGCATTGGGGAAAGGCTTGAAGCAATGGGTGAGGATGTCGCCGCGCCGGAGCTTGTTCAGGACATCCTTGCGGGACGGCGGCGGGTTGTCGATGTGCGCCATGACCGGGAGGCCCGTCTCCTCCGCCACCTCCATGGCGATGTCGAGGGGGGCGATACCGCTGTCGCCGCTGGCGATCTTGCCGAGCCGCACCTTCACGCCGACGATCAGGTCGCGGTTCTCGTTGATGACCCGCACGCATTCCGCTGGATCGAGCAGCCGCATGTCGGCGCACTCGCCCACCATGACCGACTTGCTGTAGGCGTAGATGCCGGGGAAGGAGACGTTGAGATAGGCGAGGATCCGGCTCTGTGCCTTCTCGACGATGAATTTGCGGAAGCCGTGGAAATTCCCGGGCCCGGCGCTTCCCGCATCCACGAAGGTGGTGGTGCCGCTGCGCTCCATGATGGTATGCGCGTCGATGGAGATGGAGGTGGCACCCCAATAGATGTGGGTGTGCAGGTCGATCAGCCCCGGCACGAGGATGAGACCGCTGCCATCGCGGACATCCCTCGCCTCCCCTGTGATGGAGCCGACTTCCGCGACCATGCCGTCGGCGAAAGCTACGTCGAGCGTCGCATCGATGGATTGGCCTGGATCAACGATACGCGCGCCACGAATCAACAAATCGTACATGATTGCGAAGCGCTCCCAGGCTCTTGCGGCGCCAGTCTCAACGGGCGGGGCTCGCACGCCGCGCACGGCCTACGCTTATCACATATTTGACTTTGGACGTGCAAACTGAAATTTTAGATCATGCAAAATCTGGAAGGGGGAAAGATGGCAGCCCGGCGAGCCGAGCTTGCGGAAGCGCCCACCACGCGCCGCGACGATGCCTACGAACACATCCTCTCCGCCATCATCTTCGGTGACCTGGCACCAGGGGCGACGGTGGATGAGAAGCATCTGGCGCAGTCCTTCGACATCGGCCTGGCCGGTGTCCGCGATGCCCTCTACCGGCTGGCCCTGGAGGGACTGGTCGAGCGCCATGCGCGCATCGGGACCCATGTCCCCGACCTCGGCCTGCGCGAGATGCAGGATGTCTTTGAGGCGCGCGTGCTCCTGGAAGGCGGCTGCGCGGCCATCGCCGCCCAGCGAGCCACGGCGCCCGAAATCTCCAAGCTGCGGGCGGCATTCAACGGCTATGAGACGGTGATCAAGGAGCGTGAGTTCCGAAAGCTCGTGCGGATGGATCAGGTTTTCCACCGCACCATTGCAGCAGCGACCAAGAACCGGGCGCTGGAGCGGCAGATCACGATCCTCCACAACAACGCGTCGCGCTTCTGGTACTTCGGCATCCCGCGCCTCCGGCCCGAAACGCTGCTTGCGGACATTCGCGCTCATCTTGACGTGGTGGACGCCATCAGCGAGCGGGATTCCCTTGGTGCGGAGAAGGCCATGCGGGCGGTGCTCGGCCACTTCCCCGGGGATGTCGAATTCTTCTTCGGCAATGTTCCACTCCGCGAGGTCCCCGGCGAACCGGACGCCCCGCCGAAGCGCAAGCGCCAAAAGACATGACGATCAACCACCCAGCGCTTGCCCCTATCGCCACGCCGGCTTTGGTGGTGGACGAGCCGGTGCTGCGCGCCAATATCGCCGCGATGGCGGCCTTCGCCCGGGACCGGGACATCGCGCTTCGCCCCCATGTGAAGACCCACAAGTCGAGCCTCATCGCCCGCATGCAGATGGAGGCCGGCGCGCGGGGCGTCGCCTGCGCGACGGTGGCGGAAGCCGAGATGATGATCGCGGGCGGCCTGCGCGACGTCCTCGTCACCTCCCCCGTCGCGGAGCCCGGCAAGGTCCGCCGCCTGGCGACGCTCGCGCGGGAAGCGAAGTTCACGGTGGTGGTGGATCATCCCACCCATGTGGCCCTGCTGGCCGCGGCCGACGCGCCCTTCGATGTGCTGATCGACGTGGATCTCGGCCAGAGGCGCACGGGAGTCGCCGAGATAGAGGCGGGAGTGGCGCTCGCCAAGCGGATCACGGGATCCCTCAGGCTCACCGGCCTGCAGGGGTTCGGCGGGCATATCCAGCACATGGTGGATGCGGGCGAGCGCCGCGCGGCAGCACACGCCGCGTCCGATCATCTCGACGCCCTGAGGCGCGCGATCGAGGCCGAAGGGCTGCGCTGCGACGTGGTGTCGGGCAGCGGCACGGGGGCCTACGCCTATGATGCCTCCGGCGCCTACACCGAATTGCAGGTCGGCTCATACCTGTTCATGGATGCGGATTACCGCCGTCTCGCCTGGGAGAAGAACCTTCCCTTCCAGCAATCCCTGTTCGTGCTCGCCACTGTCGTCTCGGCGAACCGGCCGGGCCAGGTGACGGTGGATGCGGGGGTGAAGGCCCTCGCCTTCAACGGGCCGCCGCCGGATATCCTGCTCGGGGTGCCCGAAGGCGCGCGCTACCAGTTCGCGGGGGATGAGCATGGCGTGATCATCCTCCCCGACCGCGCCGAGCCGCCGAAGATCGGCGCGCGCATCCTCATCGGGGCGACACATTGTGATCCGACGGTCAATCTGCACGCGGCGTTTCATCTCCTCTCGCCGGAGGGCGTGAAGCGCGTTCCCCTCGAAGGCCGCTACGCTTAGCCGCCGATGCGCGCCGGCGGTCATCCTGGGGCTCTGCCGCGCGGGTTCCCCTGCTGCACGGCCCTCGACCGGCGCAAGGTTTTCCAAGGGACTGAGGTGAGCAATGCAGCTCTACAAGGCGGATGAGGCAGAGGCCCTGGTGGCGGCATTCGAGGCCATGCCGATGCATACGCTTCTCGCCGGCGCCGTCACGCTGCGCAGAGAGCAGCACGGCAACCGGCTGAGCTATTCCCGCAAGGTGTTCATCCCCCTGACCCGCCTCTGCCGGGACGTGTGCGGCTACTGCACCTTCGCCACGACCCCGGGCCGGGTGTCGAGCCCCTATCTCTCGCCCGATGAGGTGTTGGCGATCGCCCGCGCGGGCGAGCGGGAGGGCTGCCGGGAAGCGCTCTTCACCCTCGGCGACAGGCCCGAGGCGCGCTATGCCGAAGCGCGCGCGGCGCTTGCCGCCCTGGGCCATGCCTCGACGCTGGATTATCTCGTCACCATGTGCGCGCTCGTCCTGAAAGAGACGAACCTGCTGCCGCATGTGAATGCGGGCCTCATGTCCGAGGAGGACATGATGGCGCTGAAACGGGTCAGCGTCTCCCAGGGCATCATGCTGGAGAGCATCTCCGAGCGGCTGTGCGAGAAGGGCGGGCCCCATTACGGCTCACCGGACAAGCACCCGGCCGCACGCATGGCCATGGTCGAGGCCGCGGGGCGCGCGAAGATCCCCTTCACTTCAGGCATCCTGATCGGCATTGGCGAGATGCGGGTGGAACGCGTCGCCTCCATGCTGGCGCTGCGCGACAGCCACGCGCGGCACGGCCACATCCAGGAAATCATCGTCCAGAACTTCCGTGCCAAGACCCGGACGCGCATGGCAGAGGCGCATGAACCCGGCCTCGATGCCCTGCTCTGGACGGCCGCCGTGGCGCGCCATGTGTTCGGTGCCGGGATGAGCATCCAGGTGCCGCCAAACCTGAGCTACGAGGATTTCCCGCGCCTTATCGAAGCCGGCATCGATGATTGGGGTGGGATCTCGCCGGTGACCGCGGATCACGTCAATCCCGAGGCACCCTGGCCAGCCGTGCCGCGCCTTGCAGCCGCGACCGCGGCGAGCGGCTGCACCCTAGTGCAGCGCCTTGCGGCCTACCCGGCCTATGCCCTCGATTCCCTCACCTGGCAGCACCCGGATCTCGCGCAGCGCGTCGCCCATGCGGTGGATTCCGAAGGGCTCGCACGGGTCGATCGCTGGGTCACCGGCGTCATCATGCCCCTGCCGCCGGAAGGCCGGGGCGACGCCCACGATGACGCGCTCGGCCCGCTGATCGCCCGCGCCTCCGGCGGCGCGCGGCTGGGCGAGGAGGAGATCGTGCGCCTGTTCTCGGCGCGGGGGGCGGACGTGGACCTCGTCTGCGCGGCCGCTGACGACCTGCGCCGGCGCACCGTGGGCGATGCGGTGCGCTACGTGGTCAATCGCAACATCAACTACACCAATGTCTGCACCTATCACTGCAAGTTCTGCGCTTTCTCGAAAGGCAAGCAGCATGAGGACCTGCGCGGCAGACCCTATGACCTCTCGCTGACCGAAGTGTCCCGCCGCGCGGCTGAGGCGTGGGATCGGGGCGCGACGGAAGTGTGCATGCAGGGCGGCATCAATCCCTACTATACCGGAGAAACCTATCTCGACCTTCTGCGCGCGGCGAAGGATGGGGCGCCGGGCATCCACGTGCACGCCTTCTCACCCTTGGAAGTCTCCCACGGCGCATCCACGCTCGGTCTGTCGATCCATGCGTTTCTGGAGCGGCTGCGGGACGCGGGGCTCGGCTCGCTGCCTGGAACAGCCGCGGAGATACTGGACGACGAGGTACGTGGCATCATCTGCCCGGACAAGCTTGTGACCGCGGAATGGCTTGCCGTGATGCGCGCCGCGCACGAAGTGGGGCTTCCCACGACCTCCACCATCATGTTCGGCCACGTGGAACGCCCACTGCACTGGGCGCGACACCTGCAGCATATCCGCGATCTCCAGGCGCAGACCGGCGGCTTCACGGAATTCGTGCCGCTGCCTTTCGTGCATATGGAAGCGCCCATCTATCTGCGCGGTCAGTCGCGCACAGGCCCCACCTGGCGCGAGGCGCGGCTGATGCATGCGGTGGCCCGTCTCGTGCTGCATCCGCTCATTACCCACATCCAGGCTTCCTGGGTGAAGCTCGGACCGGACGGCGCAAGGGCGGTCCTGAACGGCGGCGCCGATGACCTTGGGGGAACGCTCATGAATGAGAGCATCTCGCGCGCCGCCGGCACACAGCATGGCCAGGAATTCCCGCCCACCGCCATGGAAGAGCTGATCGCCGGTATCGGTCGCGTTCCGAGCCAACGCACAACCCATTACCTCGCTGCGCCAGAGGAGCGCCGCGCCCACAGCTTCCAGGCCAGGCCGCTGGCCGATCTCGTCCAGACGCCCTTCATCGCCCAGCGCCACGCAAATGCATGACCTTGGCGGGATCCATCGGCACTGTGGGTGGCCTGTGGCCACCTCCGGTGGCTCGGACGTGATTGCTGCTGCTTTCGAGGGTCAAGGATGAGCCTGTTCGCTGTCGTTCCGGTGAAGCCCCTCGACGAGGGCAAGTCGCGTCTTGCGGGCCATCTGGATCAGCCGGGCCGGCGCGCCCTGAATGCGCATTTTCTGAAGCGGACGCTCGCGCTGCTGTCGCAGTTCTGCGGACCGGGACGGACCATTGTGGTGAGCCGGGACAAAGAGGTGCTTCAAGCGGCCGCCGCACTGGAAATGGTAGCACTCAACGAGCCGGGCGAAGCCGATCTCAATTTTGCCCTCGCGACAGGCACCACCGCCGCGCGGGAGCGCGGCGCCAGTGCCCTTCTGGTCCTTCCCGTGGATCTACCATTGGCGACATTAGAGGTTCTTCGCGCCATTTGCGCCGGCGATCAGCCCGTCATCGTGCTGGTCCCGGACCGCCACGGGGCGGGCACGAACGTCCTGTTCCAGCGGCCCGTGATGCTGAGAAGGTACCGCTTCGGCCCGGACAGCCTCGCCCGGCACCAGGCCATCGCCGAGGGCGCCGGGTGTCCGGTGAAGATCCTGAGCGCCCCTGCCCTCGCTTTGGACATCGACACTCCGGCGGACCTTGCGGCCTGGGGCGGCGCCGCATCCTGTCCCGCCGCCTGATGGCACCATCGAAAGGTCCCTCGACACTGGCTGAGGTCGCCCTACCCCGTCGAGCCTGATAGGCGCGAAGATGCAGTACATGGAGGCCTTGATGCTGACAGACCTGCTTTCAGGATGAACTCCCGCTCCGCTCCTAATAGCCTCTGCCGTGATGATAGCCGCGAAGTTCTCGACGAGGGGCGCCAGCATATCCCGTGATCTGAGTCGGCAGTCTCTTGCCACCTTCGTTCTTAATAATCGCATCGATCTCAGCAGCTCACTGCCCAACCGAGCAGCATGCAGTACGCGAATTGGGCAAAGCCGAAATACCCGATTGCACACGTGTTCACCGACCGTCCCGCAGACCTGCGCAAGTTGAGCAGAGCATAACCGTAGCCCCATCATCTTTTATGCCACCTCGCAGCGTGCGGAGCCAAACCCGCTCCCGGAATGGCACATCCGTTGCATCGGATAGTGAAATATCACCAATTGCGGGTGCCCTTCTTGCAAGATCTCCAAGAGCGTGTGGATCGTGGCGGGCCAGCACAGCCATTGGTCATCGCCCGCGGGCTGACCAAGCATTTTCCTCTCAAGCGCGGCTTCTTCGGCGGCGAGGCGAAGGTGAAAGCCGCCGACGGCGTCGATTTCGAGATCATCAAGGGAGAGACCCTGGCCATCGTCGGGGAATCCGGCTGCGGCAAGTCCACGCTCTCGCGTCTGGTGATGGGGATGATCCCGCCCACGTCCGGCGAGGTTGTGTTCGACGGCGAGCTCGTGGGCTCGACGGCGCTGCGCATGAACGACTTCCATCGTCAGGTGCAGATGGTGTTCCAGGACAGCTACTCCTCCCTCAACCCGCGACTGTCCATCGAAGAATCCATCGCCTTCCCGCCCATGGTCCATGGGCTTGCGCACAATCAAGCGGTCGCGCGGGCGCATGAGCTGCTTGAAGCGGTCGGCCTCTCCCCCACCCAATATGCGCGCCGGTACCCGCACGAATTGTCCGGCGGCCAGCGCCAGCGCGTCAACATCGCCCGCGCCCTGGCACTGAGGCCCCGCCTGGTGATCCTCGACGAGCCAGTCTCCGCCCTCGACAAGTCCGTCGAGGCCCAGGTGCTGAATCTGCTGATCGACCTCAAGGCGCAGTTCAAGCTGACCTATCTGTTCATCAGCCACGACCTCAATGTCGTGCACCACATGGCGGACCGGGTGCTGGTCATGTATCTCGGCCGCGTCGCCGAGATCGGCCCCGTGGAAGAGGTCTTCCGGAACCCGGCGCATCCCTACACGCGCGCCCTCCTGGCGAGCCGTCCTTCCATGGATCCGCGCCGCCGGCGCGCCGGCTCGCCGCTCTCGGGCGACCCTCCCAACCCCATCGACCCGCCCCCCGGCTGCCGTTTCATGGGCCGTTGCACATTGGCCGAGCCGGTCTGCGCCACCGTGCTGCCGGAGCTTTCAGACATCGGGACGGACGCCGCCGGCGAGACCCACGCCGCAGCCTGCCTCGCCGTCCTCCCCTCCAGCGGGCACAGCCTCGCAACCCGCATGGTGGCGTGATGCCCGATACCCTCGTGAAGGCCCGCCAGCTCAAAGTGCGGTTCGTCCAGAACGGCAGCGCCATCAACGCGGTCAACGGCGTCGATTTCGACCTCAATGCGGGAGAGGTGCTCTGCATCCTGGGCGAAAGCGGCTCCGGCAAGTCGGTGACGCTGCGCGCGCTCATGCGCCTCAACCCGCCCTCCAAGACCGTCATGTCCGGCACCCTGGAGGTGGGCGGGAGGGACATCATCGCCGCCACGGAAGACGAGCTTGAGACGCTGCGGGGGCCCTTCGTCTCAATGATATTTCAGGAGCCGATGACGGCCCTGGATCCGGTCTTCACCATCGGCCACCAGATCAGCGAGGCCATCGTGCGCCACGAAGGCCTCTCGCGGCGGGACGCCAAGTTGCGGGCGATCGAGCTGCTGGAGATGGTGCAGGTGCCCTCGGCGAAGCGGCGGCTGTCCGCCTATCCCCATGAGCTGTCCGGCGGCCTCCGGCAGCGGGCGATGATCGCCATCGCCCTCTCCTGCAGGCCGAAGCTCCTGCTCGCCGATGAGCCGACCACCGCCCTCGACGCTTCGGTGCAGATCCAGATCCTGACCCTGCTGCGCGAGATCCAGCAGGAAATGGGCATGGGCATGATCTTCGTCACCCACGACCTCGGCGTGGCGGGCGAGATCGCCGACCGCATCGCCGTCATGTATGCGGGGCGCTTCGTGGAGGAAGGCCCGGTGGTCGAGATGATGACCGCGCCGCTCCATCCCTATTCCCGCGGCCTCCTCGGCGCCACGGTGCGCGAGGGCTCGCGCGGCACCCGCCTCACCACCATCCCCGGCGCGCCTCCGGACCTGCGCGACCTGCCGGACGGCTGCGCCTTCGCGCCCCGCTGCAGCGAGGCGCAGAGCCCGTGCCTTGCCGCCCTGCCCGATCTGCGCACGCCCGAGCCGGGACGCGCCGCCCGCTGCATCCACGTAGAGAGCCGCCCCTAGATCCGTCGTCGCGCCGGCCGGTGCCGGGGAGAGCCGTCATGCTGCAATACACCTTCCGCCGCGTGCTCTATGCGATACCCATCGCCTTGGCGGTGAGCCTCGTCTGCTTCCTGCTGGTCCATATCGCGCCGGGCGATCCCATCGACGCCATCCTGCCGCCGGATGCCTCGGCGGAGACGGTGGCGATGGTGCGGAAGGATTACGGCCTCGACAAGCCGCTGCCGATCCAGTTCGGCCTCTGGCTCATGCATGTGGTGCAGGGCGATTTCGGTCGCTCCATCGCCAACCGGCGCCTGGTCTCGGAGGAACTCGTCAGCGCAGCCGGCAAGACCTTCATCCTCGCCTCCTCGGCAGCCGGGCTCGGCTTCGTGATCGGCTGCGTGCTGGGCGGCCTCGCGGCAGCCTTTCGGGGCACCTGGGTGGATCGCCTCGCCGTCGGTTTCGCTGTCGGCGGGGTGTCCGTGCCGCACTACTGGCTTGGCATGGTGCTGGTCATCATCTTTTCGGTGCTCCTCGGCTGGTTGCCCTCCATCGGCGCGGGGCCAGGCGACTGGGCGTGGAACTGGGCGCATATCCGCCACCTCATCCTGCCCGCCGTGACGCTCTCGGTGATCCCTGCCGGCCTCGTGACGCGGACCGTCCGCGGCGTGGTGGTGGAGATCCTCAGCCAGGATTTCATGACCACGCTGAAGGGCAAGGGACTCAACCGCGCCAGGGTCATGCTCCACGTGGTGAAAAATGCCGCGCCGAGCGCGCTGGCGGTCATGGGCCTTCAGCTGGGCTACCTCATGGGCGGCTCAATCCTGGTGGAGACCGTGTTCGCGTGGCCGGGCACGGGCATGATGCTGAACCAGGCCATCTTCCAGCGCGACATCCCCATGCTGCAGGGCGCGACCCTCGTCCTCGCCATGATCTTCGTCGCGCTCAATCTCATCGTCGACCTGATCCAGACGGCCCTCGATCCAAGGATGCGCCGCACATGACCCACGCCTCGACCGTCACGGCGAAGCTCGCCATCCCCCGGACTGCCGCGCCGCCGCGGGCGAGCTATTGGCGCGAGGTGGGCAAGAAGCTCCTGCGGGACAAGGTCACCATGGCCTGCCTCGGCGTCCTCGCGCTCATGGCGCTGGTCATCGTGTTCGCCCCGCTGATCGCGCCCTACGACCCGCTCCAGGGGAGCATGGCGCGGCGGCTGCGGCCGCCCGGCACGCCCGGCCACATCCTGGGCACGGATGAGCTCGGCCGCGACATGCTCACCCGCCTGATGTATGGTGGGCGCCTCTCCTGGTTCGTGGGGCTCACGCCGGTGGTGGTCGCCGCTCTCGTCGGCGGAGCCCTCGGCATCACGGCGGGCTATGCCGGCGGGCGCTTGAACATGCTGATCATGCGCACCACCGATGTGTTCTATGCCTTTCCCTCCGTGCTGCTCGCCGTCGCCATCAGCGGCGCGCTGGGGCCGGGCATCGGCAACGCCATCGTCGCCATGACCATGGTGTTCATCCCGATGATGATCCGCATCTCGGAAACCGTCACCACCAGCACGCGGAACCTCGATTATGTGGAGGCGGCCCGCTCCACCGGGGCGAGCGCGCTCACCGTCGTGCGGATCCACGTGCTGCCGAACGTGCTCGGGCCCATCTTCGTCTATGCGACCACGCTCGTGAGCGTGTCCATGATCCTCGCCTCGGGCCTGTCCTTCATCGGCCTCGGCGTGAAGCCGCCGGAGCCGGAATGGGGCCTGATGCTCAACACACTGCGCACGGCCATTTATACCCAGCCGCTGCTCGCGACCTTGCCGGGCCTCTGCATCTTCATGACCAGCATCTGCTTCAACATGGCCAGCGACGGCCTGCGCGCCGCCATGGACGTGAAAAGTTAAGGGCACACTCCGGAGAATCGGAAAAATGAAGGTTTAATTTCCGTTTTATGTTGAAGTTCGAGCATATTCTCACATAATATGTCCTGTCCGTTTGAGTCTGAGCTGAAGCATTCAGCAGTGAGACAGAAAAACGGCGCAGATCAATCAGACACACCTGAATTGAACGAGCGCTGACATGTCTCAGATTCACGATATATATCATGATCATTATTTTATTCTGGCAGAATCTGCCAGATATGCTCCATCCGAGAGCGCAAGATTTGCCGCGATCCGGTGGCCCCTAATTTTTACAGAACGGCAGGAAGTCGTCGTGTCGCACGACGTGCCCGGATTCGGAGCACGTCGGCAGGGAGGAGACGTCGTCCCCACACCTCAGAGGTGCCCATGCGATCGAAGATAGCCCTGCTGGCCGCAGCACTCGCCCTTGGCCTTACGGCCGGGCCGCTCAACGCGCAAACCATGCGCATCGGCATGACCACGTCGGACATCCCCACCACCGGCGGCATTCCGGACAATGGCAGCGAGGGGGGCCGCTTCGCCGGCTATCCCATCTATGACGCCCTGGTGAACTGGGACTTCACCAAGACCGATGCCTTCGCCGATCTGACCCCCGGCCTCGCGACCGAGTGGCATATCGACCCCAACGACCACACGAAGTGGATCTTCACCCTGCGCCAGGGCGTGAAGTACCATGACGGCACGGACTTCAAGGCCGAGGACGTCATCTGGAACTTCGACCGGCACATCAATGACAAGGCGCCGCAGTTCGACCAGGCGCAGGCGCGCAGCTATCGCACCTACACCTCGGCCGTCGTGAAGGTCGAGAAGATCGACGACACGCACATCGCGCTCTACACGGCCAAACCCTTCTCCATGCTGCCGTACCTGATCTCGCGCGTGTTCATGGTGAGCCCCACCCAATATGCGAAGATCGGCAACTGGGTGGACTTCCAGAAGAATCCCGCCGGCACGGGCCCCTTCAAGGTGGAGCGCATAACCCCGCGCACCTCCATCGAGCTGGCGCGCAACGAGGCCTACTGGGACAAGACCCGCATCCCCAAGCTCCAGAAGCTGGTGCTGATGCCGATACCGGATGCCAATACCCGCGTCGCCGCGCTGCGCTCAGGGCAGGTGGATTGGATCGAATATCCCTCGCCCGACAGCATTCCCGGCCTGAAGAACTCCGGCTTCCAGATCGTCACCAAGCCCTATCCGCACATCTGGGCCTGGCATGCCAACAACAGCGACAATTCCCCCATCCATGACAAGCGCGTGCGCCTCGCCCTCAATTACGGGCTCGACCGCGACGCTTTGGTGGAGATGCTGGCCGGCACCGCCATTCCCTCCCGCGGTCCCTGGCCGGACAGCTACAAGCTCTTCGGCAACCCGGCGGAGCACTACAAGTACGACCCCGCGAAGGCCAAGGCGCTGCTGAAGGAGGCCGGATACGGGCCGGGCGGCAAACCCTTGAAGCTGAAGGTGCAGGTGCCGACGGCCGGTTCCGGCAACATGGTTCCCCTGCCCATGGCCGAGTTCGTGCAGCAGTCCTACAAGGAACTGGGCATCGACGTTGAATATGTGGTGGTAGACTGGGGCACCATGCTCAACACCATGCGCCAGCGGAACGACCAGCCCGGCATGGCGCACCTCGACGTGGTCAATCACGGCCTGCCCATCTCGGACCCCAGCCAGCTCTTCCTGAACTTCCACTCGGCCGGCTCCCCGCCGAACGGTTCTAACTGGAGCCTCTACAAGAACCCGAAGGTGGACGAGCTGATGGACAAGGCCTTCGCCACCTTCGAGCCGAAGGAACGCGATGCGCTGATCGCCCAGGCCCATGCGCTCATCGTGGATGACGCGCCGTGGGTGTTCATCGTGCACGACCTCAATCCGCGCGCCATGAGCTCCAAGGTCAAGGGCTTCAAGCAGGCGCAGAGCTGGTACCAGGACTTCACCCAAGTCACCGTCGAGCCCTGAGCGGCAAAGCAACATGCAGCAGGCGCAGTGGTCTCCGGGCCGCTGTGTCGCGCCGGGCATGCGCCCGCCCTGCCCCGGCCGTCCAAACGAGAGTGATTCCGTGATCATCCAATTGCTGAGGAACGTGGAATTCCGTTCCTTCCTGGCCGGCAACACCATATCCCGGCTCTGCGCGTCCGGCCTTACGGTGCTGCTCGGCCTTCAGGTCTATGAGCTGACAAGGGACCCGTTCTATCTCGGCCTCCTCGGGCTGACGGCGGCGGTCCCCGGCATTTCGCTCGTGCTCTATGGCGGGGACGTCGCCGACCGCCACAACCGCCGTGCTCTCGTGCTCATCACGCTCAGCCTCCTCGCTGCGCTGGCGGCCACGCTCGCCGTCATCACCCTTCTGGAAGCCGCAGCCCTGCTGCCGGTCATCTATGCCGTCTCCTTCCTGACCGCCGCGATTCGCGCCTTCGAGGATCCGGCGTCCTTCGGCCTGGAGGCGCAGGTTCTCCCGCGGCACATGGTGCTGCGCGGCGTGCCGATCCTGGCCTCCGCCGGCCGCGTCGCCGAGGTGACCGGGCCGGTCGCCGGAGGCTTCGCCTGGGCGGCCTTCGGGCCCGCCGCCACCTACGGCATCATCGCCGCGCTGTTCGCGGTGTCTGTCCTTTCCATCTTCGCCGGCGTGAAAAGCCATCCCTCGCCGCCACGGACGTCAGGGGTCAGTGCCTTCAGGCGGATCGCGGAAGGCGTGCGCTACGTCTTCGCCAACCAGGTCCTGGTGGGCTCCATGACGCTCGACCTCTTCGCCGTCTTCTTCGCCGGCGCCAACGCGCTGCTGCCGGCGATCGCCACCGACATCCTGCATGTGGGGCCGACCGGCTTCGGCGTGCTGCGCTCGGCGAGCGCCGCGGGCGCGCTTGTGGCCGCGCTCGCAGCGACACACTTCCTGCCCGCACGCCATGCCGGCCTGCTTCTGCATACCATCATCGCCCTGTTCGGCCTGAGCGTGATCGTCTTTGGCCTCTCGCACGCATTCTATCTGTCGCTCGCCGCTTTGTTCATTGCCGGGATCTGCGACGGGGTCAGCATGGTGATCCGCCACGCCATCCTGCGCCTCGCCTCGCCGGAGGCGATGCGCGGCCGGATCGCGGCTGTCAAATCGGTGTTCGTCGGCTCGTCCAACGAGCTTGGGGCCTTCCAGAGCGGCATGGTGGCGAGCGTGATCGGCCCCAGCGCCACCCTGTATCTCGGCGGCGCCGTCACCCTCTTCGTCGTGGGCGTGGTCGCGTTGCGCGCGCCCCTGCTGCGGAAGCTGAACCTGGAGGCCGCAGCGAAACCCGTCATCACGGAGGTGGCCTGAGCGCCTCCGCAACTCACCCTTCCGACCAGATGAGGACCCGTGTCATGACCAAGACCCCCGGCATTCCCTTCCAGCTGGAAGAGGCGACCATCCCGGAGATGCAGGCGGCCATCAGGGCTGGCGAAATCACCGTGGTCGACATCGTGCAGCACTACATTGACCGCTGCCGGGCCTTCAACGGCGTTGCCAGCATGCTGGTCACCGAGGACGGGGCGCCTGTCCCGGAAGCGACAGGCGCAGTTCGCGCCCTGGAGCCGCTGCGCTTTCCCACGCAGACGGCGAAGGTGTCCGACATCCTGCCCGACCTCGACAAGTATAAGGGACCACCGCTGGAGTTCGGCCGCATGGAGGCCACGGCGTCGGATCCGGAGGTGATGCAGCAGTTCGGCATGATCGTCGGCATCCCCAATGCCGGCCAGGTCAATGCAATCGGCACGCTGAACATCCGGGGCGAGCGGTCCGTCACCTGCCGTAGCGACTTCGACAAGCACCCCTCCCTCGGCGACCTGCCGCCCGGCGCCCCGCCGGTGTGCCAGTTTTTCCGCCACCTGCCGGACGCCCTGGAGCACGCGGCAGAGCTCGACGCGACCTACGGTACCAATCCCGACCTAGAGAAGATGCCCATGTATGGCGTGGTCTTCTCATTCAAGGATCCCTTCGACACCAAGGACATGCGCTCAACGGGCGGGGGCGATGCCGCCTACGACATGGATTTTCCGGCGCGCGACCATGTGCTGGTCGAGCAGTTGCGCAACAAGGGCGCCATCATCTTCGCCAAGGCGATCAACACGGAATATAACGGCCGCGCTGGCGATCCGGGCGGACAGCACAAGCCGGACCAGGTTCTCCCCTCGACGCTGGGCTATCAGCGCTCCACCTGGGGCGGCAATCCCTCCAATCCCTATGACACCAAACGTGCCGCTTCACTGGGCTCCAGCTCCGGCTCGGCGCTGTCCGTCTCCACGAACCTCGTCATGGCGAGCCTCGGCGAGGAGACCCGCGCCTCCTGCCGCGGCCCGTCGAACCACAATGCAGTGGCGCTCATCCTGCCCCACAAGGCCATGCTCGGCTTCGACGGCGGCGCCATCGGCGCCGACATCTATTGCGACCGCACCGGCATCCACGCGCGCGCCCTGGCGGACTGCGCCAGGATCCTCGATGCGCTGAAGGATCCGGAGAACGGCTATTACGACCCGCGCGACCCCTTCACCACGGTGCCGCGCTCGTCCGTGCTCGCGACGCCCTATCTGAGCCATGTGACCACCTCCGCCCCGTCCGGCGCGCTCAAGGGCGTGCGCATCGGCGTCATCCGCGAGTCCATGAGCTACCCGGCGGACTCCAAGACCGAGGAGCCGATCGTCACGGCCGCCACGAAGGAGATCAAGGACGTTCTGGGCCGGACGCTCGGCGCCACGCTGGTGGAATCCTCCGACCCTCTGTGGACGCCCGATCCCGAGGTCGAGCAGATGAGCGTCGACTTCCGCAAGGCCCTCGCGCGCCTCGTTCCGGTCTTCATGCCGGACCTGCTGTTCCGCTTGCGGCGCGACGGCCAGCCGGTGTTCAAGGAGTTCGCTGCCGCCATCCTCCCTACCGAGTTCATGCCCGGCAAGGTGTTCGGCTCCGGCACCATGACACCGATCGACTATTGCGTGGCGCTCGCGGAGGGGCTGATCGAGCCGCCCGTCAACCTCGACCTCGGCACCATCCAGCACCAGGAGCTGGCGAACACCTTCCGCTTCCACATCCCGCAATATCTCACCCGTCGCGCGGCGGACTGGCGCGAGAAGGGCTTCACCGAGACCCTCACCGACTTCGCCGCCCTGAACGCCCGCTCCAAGTTCTGGGGCGACGACCAGCGCGCCGCTTTCAAGAACTGGGAGGAGACCGCCGATCCGCGCAACCCACTCGGCGGCCGGCAGGGCGTCAACGAGCGCATCATGCTGCGCGAGCTGCTGCGGCGCGTGGACATGATGGTGATCCTGGAGAACAAGCTCGACTGCCTCGTGCGCCTGCATACGCCCTGGGCGCCCGGCCTCATCGGCCATGCCTACCAGTACGACATCCCGAGCAACCTGCGGCCGGAATCCTTGAGCGGCCCCAATGCGGGCCTCAGCGAAATGCTGGTTCCCGCCGGCTATGTCACCTCGGTCTACGATCCGGTGTTCAAGCTCACGCCCGACGGCATGCGCTATGTATCAGCGCCATCGCCCACGCCCACCACCATCCCCGAGCCCGGCCTGCCCTTCTCCCTCGTGTTCCGTGCCGAGCCTGGCAAGGAGGACATCCAGCTCAAGGTCGCCACCGCCTACGAGGCCGCTTCCCAGCGCCGTGTCCCGCCGCCCTCCTTCGGGCCGATCCCCATGAAGGCGACCGCCAGAGCCTGAGGCCCACCGCCGGGCGGAGACGCTCCGTGCTCGGCGGAGTTGCGTAAAGCGACATTGGGTGGCATGCCGTAGCCGCCGGGCGCCGGAGAGGCGCTTCGGCCGCCATGCCATCCGACCTACCGGTATTGCCCTTGCTCGACGCGACGCATGATCAGAAGCTGCTGCGCCATGAAATCTACCGGCGCTTGCACCACGACATCGTCACGTGCACGCTTCTGCCCGGCCAGGAGCTACGCGAGAACGAGCTCGCCGAGCAATTCAACATCAGCAAGTCGCCGGTCCGCGACGCACTCTTGAGGCTGGAGTTCGACGGGCTGGTGGACGTGCTGCCGCGCCGGGGCTACCGCGTGCGAGGCTTGGTCTGGGAGGACGCCGAGGAGCTTTACGACATGCGCGATCTGCTGGAGCGCGAATGCGCCCGTGTCGCCGTCAGCCGCGCAACGCCTGCGGATATCGAAGCATTGCGCCTCGCCGCCAAGATCCATCCACGCCATACGGTGGACATCCTCGGCTACAACCGCCGCTTCCACATCGCCCTCGCCCAGACCTCCGGGCGCAGGCAACTCGCGGAAGCCTGCATCCGTGTGATCTCGCAGTTCGACCGCATGATTGTGCTGAGCCTGTCCCAGCTCCGCGTCGTGCGGATCGCGGACATGGAAGGCCGCCATATGGCGATGGTCGATGCCCTTGAGCGACACGATGCGGCCCTCGTGGATGAACTGATCCGCTCGCATGTGCACGGTTCGAAGGAGCGGGTGCGCAAAGCGTTGTCGGGGAGTGAGCTTTCCCCGTTCATGACGCCAGAGCGCTGAGGCCGCTCATCCTCGCTCCGTTCCACCCCAGCGACCTCATGAAGCGCGCCGAGCGCAAGCCCCTTTCCAGGAAGTCGAGATTCCATCTCCGGGACACCGAACGGCAGAATGGACCGGCTGCGCCGTGTCCTGCCTTCGATCTTCTCGATCTCCGCATGCAGTATTTCGAGGGCTTGCCCGGATAGCACCGCAGAGCGTGACCTCCTAAGGGCTCGGAGCAATATGTTCTTTATTTGCTCTCCAGCCAGCTTCGAGAGTCAATGCTCAAGTTCGGTGAAGCGGGAGAGATGCGCGCGGGCCAATGGCTCCATGAAGCCGCAGCTCGCTGATCACTTGGCCGGTCCAGTCACATTTTGTAGAGATGCCGGTCGATTGACTGTGGAGGCGTCTCAAAGCAGCCTCCGCTTGCGGGGGCGGGGGGTATGGCGCTCCCAAATGCCGACCGCGACGATGAACGCCACGCCTATCTCCAGGTGGACATTCTCAGAGTCGCTTGAGGGTCAGGCGTCGGCAATCACTCGATCGCCGGCGCCAAATGTCAGATCTCCGTTTGCTCCGATAGGTTCAAGGCATCGTTGACTTCGATTCCGCGATACCGAACAGTGTTTTCGAGCTTCTATGGCCGGGCAGGAGTTGGCAGGCTCGGAGATTTCCGGTCCATTTGTAGAGCAGAGAAACCTTCATTCGCCGCAGGCTGCACATACCGTAACGAGCTACGCAGCGAGTGCCTCCATTGTCGGTTCGATGAACTCGATGAGAACCGGCTACCCGATCTTATGCTGGACGACCACTGATCTCGCACGAATGCTGCTGCCGGAGACGACGTCGCCTACCTTCAGTGTGACCAGATCGCAGCATGCAGTTTGCTGTCGATGGCAAGGTTGAACATGGCGAGATCGCTCACCCGATCGGCAATGTGCGGCCGCGTGCGTAGTGCCAAAACATGTGTGGGCTTCCTGGGAGGCTTGGTACCGATAATCCGGCCGGCGTTCCAAGGCTGGTGCTATGAGTGGGTCTCTTGATTGACGTGTATGGCATCCCCCTTGCGAGGGACAGCCCCCATCACACTAGTGCCATGCACGCGAACCAGGAACAGGTCGCTTCTGGCTCACCATCGCTACGCGAGCGTTGGCGTCCTCGCGAAATCCGGACATTCCGCGGGTGATTGCGAAAGCATCAGATCTCAGGATGACGCCGCCTCCAAGGCGACCTGCAAGTCCCGATCAAGACGCTGTGCAACTGCGTCGACTTCCGAGTCCCCGAATTGGCCGAAGACAGAGGCCGGCCGGTCGTACTCGAACGCCGACCCCTCCCCGTCCTCACGCAGCAGGACGCGGATTGGCGCGTAGAGGCCTGCCGAGAGCTGGTGGCGGGTCATTTTTGAGGCCGTGAGAGGATTGCCGATGTCATACTGGATCGACCGCCGCTTCAATCCGGCGACTGCCAGCAGAGCGCCATGATCCCGGAAGCTGAAGATCGACAGGTTCGCCGAGGCTTCCAGCTCGCGCAGTGCCCGCTCCGCTTCGCCGTATCGCAGGAGGGTAAAAATCCCATCGTCGATCCGCGGGAGCAGGCTCTCCAGTTTGGCCTTCGTCTCGGCGAATGTCTTCGTAGACCGGATGGTGACGTGCTCGTTCGCAAAGGTCTGCGTCGAGACGGTTGGGTTGGCCATTGTTCTATCTCCAGTATTGCAGGGCGGATTCGGGGCGGTCACAACCGTAGCGACACGGCGCCGAGAATCTTCTCCACGCGCGCGGCGAGGTCGAGGAGCACGCGGTCCTGACCCTCCGGGCCGTCAAGTTCCATGCCGATCGGCAGGTGATGATCATCGAA
>NZ_JBDZDT010000019.1:0-39020 GCF_040049275.1 Aquabacter albus
CCCCGGTCCTTCACCAATCTTACAGCCTCAAGCTTGAACTCGCGGCTGAACCTCCGTCGTTGCATTCCAGCTCTCCAGTCCCGTTGAACACCTTATCTCGGTGTCCACGAAACCGGCAGCAGGCCACACGTCCGCGAATTCCTCGGCGCGATCATAACGGTGCTCGTGGGGCACCGGCGCCTCGTGACCGAAGTTAAGGGCGGCCTCCGGCTCATTGGTGGTGACGAGATTCCATCCCGCGCGGCCTTGGCTCAGATGATCCAGGGACGCGAACTGCCGGGAGAGGTTGAAGGGATCTGAGAAGCTCGTGGACGCGGTCGCGACGAGGCCGATGCGGGACGTTACCGCAGCAAGATGGGAAAGCAGCGTGATCGGCTCGAACAGAGCGGCGCCGCTATGGGCTTTACGGCTCGCAGCCTCCGGATTGCCGAGGCGCACGCCCACACCATCCGCAAGGAAGAAAGCATCAAACTTCGCGGCCTCTGCAAGGCGGATGAAGTCGATGTAGTGGCGAATTTGGTCCCCGGCCCATGCATCCGGGTGCCGCCAGGCCGCCACGTGATGACCGGTGAAGTAATGGAAGGCGCCGAGCTTCAGGTGTCCAGTGCGCGTGGTCATTCGATCCAGCTCCGAGGAAAAAGCGCGCCTGAGGCGTCAGCAGCTAACTCATGGCGCTCCGCAGCTCGTCTGCTCCAGGCGCACAAAGCGTTCGACCTGTCGGCGCGAGTTGCGGCAACGGGCTTCGGTGCCCGAGATGCCGAGCGAATCTAAATATGATTAAATTTATCGAATTAATCAATAATTATTCTGTGCGGCGATATGTTGGGCACAACCCGCTACTGGAATCGCGCGTACGCCACCGAGGGCCGATCTATGACGCGTGGCGTGATGGCTGCCTGATCGAGGTGCCAGGGGCAAACGGGCCCCGACGTTGGCGGACGCGTTGGTCTCGCATCGTGCGGACTTCAAGCGAGACTGAAGCCCGCTTGCTGCCACCGGCCGCCCAAGCCATTATTTTTGTACGAGAGGGAATGGTGTCCCCCCAAAACCGCGTTGTTGCCAATGACGCCTACTTTCGCGCTTTTTGGGCGCAGAAAGAGGCATGCGTGGGTTTCTTCGTTTTCTTTGGCTCGGGCATCGGTGGCGCTTTCCGCCATGGCGTTAATCTAACCGCGATGCGCATATTCGGCGTCGGCTTTCCGGCCGGGACGCTCCTCGACAACGTCGCCGGCTCCCTCGTTATGGGAATCGTTGCCGAATACTGGCCGATCAAGACGATGTAGGCCCCGGTGGGATTTCGCGGCAGGTTGAGCCGATAGGGCGCGGTTTTGACTAGGAAGACAATCCGGTCGAGGGAGTGCTTCTAGATATAGGTGCCGCTTTATTGCGGCCATGACTTCCCGTTGCTAGCGAGCTATCTCACACCATTAGAAGCCGAGGGCGCAGCCGTCCTTCCGGGGGTCGGAACCGCCGAGCAGCGTGCCAGCCTCCCAGTCGATGGCGATGGCCTGGGCGCCGCCGATGGCCCAGCGCGGCGGGCAGACGGCAAAGCCGCGCCGCTCGAATTCGGCGCCTACCGTCGCGCGGAGCCGGGCTTCCATCTCCACCGTGCAGGTGCCGGGCTGAGGGAAAAGCCGGGGCAGGTCGATGGCGCTCTGCAAATCCAGCCCGTGCTCGAAGACCTTCGCCAGCAGAGCCGCATGGCCCATGGCCTGGTAATGGCCGCCCATGACCCCGAAAGATAGGGACACGCGCCCGCCCTCGGCCACCATGCCGGGGATGATGGTGTGCATGGGCCGCTTGTTCGGGCCGATGGCGTTGGGATGGCCGTCCTCTAGCGAGAAGCTCTGTCCGCGATTGTGGAACAGGACGCCCGACTTCGGCGCCATCAGCACGGCCCCGTAGGGATAGAAGATGGAATTGATGAAGGAGACGACATTGCGCTCCTCATCCACCACCGAGATGTAGACCGTGTCCTTGTGCTCCACCGTTTCGAAGGTGGGCATTGCCGGCATGGCGGAGGACAGGTCGATACGGGCTGCCAGTTCATCGGCCAAAGCGTCCGAGAGGAGATACGCCACCGGCACGCCGGATGCGGCCGGGTCGGCAATACAGGCGTCGCGCGCCGCATAAGCGAGGCGGGTCGCCTCCACTTCGGCCACCAGATTGTCGATGTGGAGGGGATCGGGATCGCGCGGCAGGCGCTTCAGGATATTGAGGATCAGGAGGGCGATCACGCCCTGGCCATTGGGCGGGCACTCATAGACCGTGCGGCCGCGGAAGGTGGTGGTCACCGGCGTCGTATATTCGCCCGCGGCTGCCGCGAAGTCCTCGCGGGTATGGAGCCCTCCGGCATCGCGCAGGAAGGCCACCATCTCCTCGGCGATGGCGCCGCGATAGAAGGCACCCGGCCCTTCGCGGCCGATGGCGTCCAGCGTCTCTGCAAGCTCCGGCTGGCGCTGCACGCTGCCCACCGCCGGCACTGCGTCCCGGTCAAGGAAGGTGTGGCGCGCCGCCGGGTCGCGGCGCAGCAAATCGAGCTGGAAGCCGATGTCGGAGGAGACGCGCGGCGTGATGCCATAGCCCTTGCGCGCCATCCGGGCGGCGGGCGCGAGAAGCTCGCCAAGGCTCATGCGGCCATGGTCGGCAATGAGCCGTCCCCAGGCCTCCACTGCGCCCGGCACGGTCACCGCATGGGGAGACTGGCGCTCGATGGCGGCGATGCCGCTGCGCCGGTACCAGTCGAACGTCGCGGCGGCCGGCGTACGGCCGGAGCCGTTATAGCCGATGACGTCGGTGGAGCCTCTCTTCGAATAGAGCACGAAGCAGTCGCCGCCGATGCCCGTGGAGCCGGCCTCCACCACGCTCTGCACTGCGCAGGCGGCAACCGCCGCATCCATGGCGTTGCCGCCAGCTTTCAGCACCTCAACCGCCGTCAGGGTGGCGTCGGGATGGGAGGTCGCGGCCATGCCCCTGCGCCCCACCGCGAGGGAGCGGCCGCCGGATTCGAAGTCTCTCATGGGTGCCGTTTCGTGAAATGGAGTGCGCAGGAGTGGGGCGGCTTCAGGCGAGGGTTTTCGCCCACTCCCAGGTGTCGTCGAGGGCGAGCTTCATGCGCGCCATCAGGTCCTCGATCTGGCTTTCGGTGATGATGAGCGGCGGGCACAGATTGACCGTGTCACCGAGCGCGCGCGTGATGACCCCGTGGGCCTGCGCCCGCTTGCCGACATGCGCTGAGACCCCGAGCGCCGGGTCGAACAGTTCCCTGGTCTCCTTATTCTTCACGATCTCCAGCGCGCCGATGAGCCCGACCCCGCGCGCCTCGCCCACCAGCGGATGGCTCGCGAAGGCGCGCAGGCGCTCCTGGAACAGGGGCATGATGCTGCGCACATGGCTGACGATGTCGCGCTCCTCGTAGATCTTCAGCGTCTCCAGCGCGACCGCCGCCGGCACCGGATGGCCGCCATAGGTGAAGCCGTGCCCGAACGTGCCGATCTTCTCGCTCTCCTGGACGATGGCGCGGTAGATCTTCTCGTTCACCATCAGCGCGGAGATGGGCATGTAGGCGGCGGAGAGCTGCTTTGCCATGGACATCATGTCGGGCTTCATCCCGAACGTCTCCGACCCGAACATGGTGCCGAGCCGGCCGAAGCCGCAGATGACCTCGTCCGCCACCAGCAGGATGTCGTATTTCTGAAGAACCGCCTGGATCTTCTCGTAATAGGTGGCGGGCGGAACGATGCAGCCGCCGGACGCCATGAGCGGCTCGGCGAAGAAGGCCGCGATGGTCTCCGGCCCTTCGCTCAGGATGAGCTGCTCCAGGGACTGCGCGCAGCGCGTGGCGAAGCCCTCTTCCGTCTCGCCCGGCTGGCCGTAGCGGTAGAAGCTCGGGCAATCGGTGTGCAGGATGCCTGCGATGGGCAGGTCGAAGTCCCGGTGGTTGTTGACGAGCCCGGTTAGGCTGGCGGATGCGACCGTGACGCCGTGATAGGCGCGCACGCGGGAGATGATCTTCTTCTTCTCCGGCTTGCCGATGGCGTTGTGGTAGTACCAGATCAGCTTGATGGCGGTGTCGTTGGCTTCCGAGCCGGAATTGGCGAAGAACACCTTCGACATGGGCACGGGCGCGAGCTTCAGCAGCCGCTCGGCCAGCTCGATTCCCGCCTCGTGCGATTTGCCGCCGAAGGTGTGGTAGAAAGGCAGTTCCCGCATCTGGCGGATGGCCGCATCCACGAGGCGCTCCTCGCTGAAGCCGAGCGACGCGCAGAACAGGCCGCCCAGCCCCTCGATATAGCGGTTGCCCTCGTCATCGATGACATAGATGCCCTCGCCCCGGGCGATCACCATCGGCCCGTCCTTCGCGTGCACGGCGGCGTTGGTGTAGGGGTGGAGAATGCTGGCGATGTCCCGAGCCTGGGGCGAATTCACGTTCACATTCATGATTTTAATTTCCAAGGCCGTGGGCAGCGAAATTGCGCGAGCTATTGTGAACCAATCTGTATACGATTATGAATGCAAGTCCAGATGAAATCGCTCCGGGACACCGTTCGTGCCTTTCCTTTGTGCCTCCTGCGCCATCGCGCCAAGGCGTCAGCGCGATGCCTCAGTTGCGATCCGGGATACGATTTTGCATACTCAAACCTCAGCCTTGAATTTCATGTCGCTGCCAGAACGGTTCGAGTCGGTGCTCGACGTTCCCACTCGCTCCGCCGCGCGCTGAAGGTATCGAATGGCTAAAGCCGTCGCCCAGAAGAAGACTGTGCAGTATTCGCTGCGCGAGAAGGCGTATCACGACCTCAAGACCCTCATCCTGACCGGCCAGCTGCGGCCATCCGAGCGGCTGTCCGAGAGCCGCCTCGCCGAGCGCCTCGGGGTCAGCCGCACGCCGCTGCGGGAAGCCCTCATGAAGCTGGAAGAGGAGGGGCTGGTGGTGGGCCAGCGCAACCTCGGCTATGTGGTCACCGATCTCGATGTCACCGCCGTGTGCGATCTCCTCATCGTCCGCCAGGCGCTCGATGCGTGCGCGGCGGAGCTGGCTTGCGCCCGGGCTACCGAGGAGGACTTCGAGCGCATCCGCGCCATCATCCGCCAGATGGTGGAGCTGCGGGACCCCAAGCAGGACATCCCGGCCAGCGCCGCGCAGGGCCTCGATCTCGGCCTGGAGATCCACAAGGTGATCGCACAGGCCACCCGGAACGAGGCGCTCATCCGGGCGACCGACCAGATCTACCAGCAGCTCCAGCTGGCACTCTGGCTCGAAGTGCTCCTCGTGGACTTCGGCGATTCCGACCTCGCCGAACACAAGGCTATCGCAGATGCCATTCTCGCCCGCGATCCGTCCGGCGCCGCCGAGGCGGCGCGCGTCCATGTGCAAGGTTCGCTGCGCAACATGACCAAGGTGCAGGACATCCTGCGGCACCGGCAGGGTCTGCCCCGGTTTGCATTGCCGAGATGATGGGAGCGGGGCGATGATTGCCCCGCCCGTCACGGCTTTTCGATCGCCTTGCGGTCGAACGCGTTGATGTCGGCGATCAGGTCGTTGGTGGTGATGGTCGCCGCGTCCACCTTGCCCGGCAGCAGGCCCCACTTCTGAAGCCAGTCCATGTAGGTCTGAAAGGCGGCCACATCCACGGCGCCCCACTTGTCGGTGGCGGGGTTGTCCAGGTGCCAGGTGTCGATGCGGTCCTGCAGGATCGGCATGTCGTAGGTCACCGCCTCTTCCAGCTCCATATTGGTAGGCTTGGTCTGCGGATAGACCTCATAGACCATCTTGATGGCCTCGCGCGGATGGGCAATGGCATAGGCCGTCCCCATGGCATAGGCCCTGGCGAAGCCTACAAGATCGGCCCTGCGCTTCTCGATGGTCTCATCAAGCGCGACCCAGGAATTGCTGGGGAACTTTTCGATCGCAGGATCATGGAGATGCCGCAGCTTCACGCCCGCGCGCTCCACCAGCGTGTAGTAGGTGTCGAACAGGCTCAGCGCCTTTACTTCACCCCGGCGCATCAGGGTTGCCGTCTGGGCGGGCTCGCCGGTCACGACGATGCGGATGTCGGTCGACGGATTGAGCCCGGCGGCGGCCACCACGGAGCGGGCGATCACCACGCCCACCGAACCCATGGACAGGACACCGACGCTCTGCCCCTTCAGGTCGGCGTAGGACTTGATATCGCTGTCCGCCGCCACGGCAAGGCCGAAGATGTTGCGGCGATAGGATTCGAAGAACACCTTCGCCTTCACGCCCTGGAGCGAGACGATGCCCAGCGGCTCCGGCGAGAGCATGGCGAGGGTCAGTTCGCCGGTCGCCACGTTGCGCATGCAATCGGTGGAGCCCGCGAACGAGAACAGGTCGAAATCGACCTTATTGTCCTTGAACCAGCCCTTCTTCAGCGCGACGGCGAACGGCGCCATGGAGGCGTTGTAGGTCTTCGAGCACCAGCCCACGCGCAGCTTTTCCTGGGCCTGCGCGGGCAGGGATAATCCGAGCGCGATGAGGCCCGCCGCCAGGGCTGCCGATAGTGCGCGAACAGTCATGAAACACCTCCGGTCGGTTGGTTGTGCCGTTATGTGGAATTGCGGGACGTCAATGGGCGTCGGTGGGGTCCGCGTCGCGCGCGCCGGGACGCTGCTCCCAGTAGATGAGGCGGCGGCGGGCGAAGATGACGATGCGGTTGAGCGTGAGCCCGAGGATGGCGAGCACCACCAGGATGGAGAAGGAGCCCGCCACGTCCATGGAGAAGTTCATGCTCTGCATGAGCATGCCGAGGCCGCGCTCGGCGCCGAGAAATTCGGCAACGATGACGCCGATCATCGCGAAGGTGAGGGCGATCTCCAGGCCCGCCATGATGAAGGGCAAAGCGGAGGGCAGGCGGAGCATCCAGAACACTTGGAAATGGCTGCCGCCCAGCGAGCGGATGAGATCCACCCGGTCCTGCTCCACGGCGCGCAGGCCCGCAATGGTGTTCACCATCACCGCGAAGAAGCAGATGAGCGCGCCGGCGATCACCTTGGAGGTGAGGCCGAGGCCGAACCACAGCACGATCAGAGGCGCGAGCGCCACCTTCGGCAGGGACTGGAGCACCACCACATAGGGGTAGAGGAAATAGGCAAGATATCGATTGGTGGCGATGCCCACCCCCAGCAGGAAGCCGAGGCTGGCGCCGATGGCGAAGCCCAGCAGGATCTCCACCAGCGTCACGCCGAGATGCTCGAGATAGAGCCCGCTTTCGATGCCGCCATACAAGGCCCGGAACATGGAGGAAGGGGCCGGCACCACGAAGGCTGGCACCTTGAAGTAGCGGACCGCGAACTCCCACAACCCGATGAGCGCCACGAACAGGACGATGCTCAGGGAAACCGTCTTGACACTGGAATGGATGGGGGGCGCTTCGCTCATCAGTCGATCACTCCAACGGAGCCGAAATGCGCCCGGATGCGCGCCACATAGGCGCCGAACTCTGGGGAGTTCATGATTTCCAGCGGGCGGCGGGCGGGCAGGTCGACGTCCAGGATCTCGGCGACGCGCCCGGGACGCGGGGTCATGACGACGACCCGGCTCGCCAGGAACACCGCTTCGGGAATCGAATGGGTGATGAAGAGGATGCTGGTATTGCCCGTGCGCCAGAGCCTCAGCAGCTCCACATTCATGCGCTCGCGCGTCATCGCATCGAGCGCGCCGAAGGGCTCATCCATCAGCAGGATGGCGGGTTGGTGCAACAGGGCCCGGGCGATGGCCACGCGCTGCTGCATGCCGCCCGACAGCTCGTTCGGATAACGGTCCTTGAAGTCGGCGAGGCCGACGAGGTCCAGAAGCTCCTTCGCGCGGGCGAGATGGGTGGTACGGTTCAGCTTCTGTACGTCCGCCGGGAGCATCACGTTCTGCAGGACGGTGCGCCAGGGGAAGAGGAGCGGGGACTGAAATACGACGCCGATGTCCCGGCGCGGGCCCGTCGTGAGTGTGCCGCCGATGCGGGTATCGCCGGAGCTGGGCGCGAACAGGCCGGTGAGGATCTTCAGCAAGGTGGACTTGCCGCATCCGGATGGCCCGACAATGGCCACGAACTCGCCCTTGCGGACATCGAGCGAGACATCTTCGAGCGCCGTTATCGTATCGGCTCCGGCCCGAAACCGCTTTGTGACGCCATTCACGTCAATGGCCGGCCCAACCGCACCCTGGCCAGGCCATGCCGCCTCGCCTGCGTTCGCAACTTGCATAAGCCCCTCTTTCCACCTCGATCGCGGTTGGTCCGCTTTCATTCCTCAAGCGCTGGAAGGCTCCACCGCACATTGGATGCGAGATTGTATACGGAAGGGTCGACGCTAATGGGCTGGCCGTCAAGCCGAATAAACGGGCGATGCGGACACCACTCTGCTGAAAGACGGAGCAGGGGGGGGCGAGACCCCCGGCAAGTCTGACTCCTACAATGCGGTGGCGTGGCTGCGCCCGTGGCTGCAGATGGAAGAGCTGACCACTCGCTGCGCATAGTCGCGCGCATCCCCACGGCTTCCTGAGCCGCGTCGGCCGGCGCCATCACCTGCCGCTGGATGAATTCCTCGCGCCAGCTAGAACCTGGCTGAGCAGCTCTTACCACGGCCTCAAGGTCGTCCAGCGAATTTATGAACATGCCTTTTGTAATATTAGTCACCGTGAATTTCAGTGAGATCGAAATTCCAGCCTTCGACCACACTGTGCCGAGCAATGGCTCAGGATAAGGATGCTCCGAAACTTGAGCATTGCCCACGAATCCGATTTTCTTAATAGAATATCTGAAAGAAAATGAAATATATGCAATATATCGTGCGCCATATAGTCATGGTGGTGCTGTTTTGTTGTTGCAACTTTCTATTCTAGATTGTCATCTTTGCACTCTGGCCGTATTTGGGGTGGTGGTCCCCGGCATGCAGAAATAGGGGGCACGGGGGAGTATGGTGTGATGCGAGTGCGCAAGCAGTTTATTCCGCGCGGCAGCTTTCATGTGCGCCCCGTTGTCTCAATGACATCTTCGGCCAAATCTGAACCTCGCCTCACCGATGGGCCGCGCCATCGCCGGCTTGCAGCGGCGCTGCTGCTAGGCACCACCAGCCTAGTGGCCATAATGGCCCAGGTGGACAGCGCCAGGGCGCAGACCCCCATCCGCGTCGTCGCTCAGGGCGCCAACGGCACCAACGGACAGATCCTTTTCAACGTGCGCACCTTCCCGACGGCGGGATCTCCCGGCGGGCCGGTGAACCGCACCAATTCCACCTCTCTCATAGGAATGACCTCCACTGCGATCGAGTTGGGCTCCATCGGCGGATGGGGCGGCTCCGGCGATTTCGGCATTTTGCGCAACGTGGCAGGAGCCAACGGGGGTGAGGGTGGGGCGGTGACCTTAACCAATACGGCCACCGTGTCCGGCGGGACCAACAACACCGTCGCGACCGCTCTGATCTTCCTTTATTCTCAGGGCGGCACCGGCGGAAACGGGTTCAAGACCAGCGATGGGGGACTGGGCGCCGGCGGCAAGGGCGGCGACGTCACGCTCGATCTCAGGAGTGCGGTGACTGCGACCGGCAATCTGATGCCGGCGATCTACCTGCGCTCCGAGGGCGGGGCGTCCGGCGTCTCCGGCACAACCCACGAGTCGCGTGGGGGCACGAACGAGGACCGGATGGCAGCCGATGCCGGCGGCATCGGTGGTGTCGTCAAGGCGACGCTCACGCAATCGGCCGCCGTCGTGACCACTGGCGCCAATGCGCCGGCCGTAGTGCTCGCCTCCATCGGAGGAGCCGGTGGCAACGCGACCGGCAATACCAGCACCTATTACGCCTCGAACGGTGGCAGTGGCGGGACGGTGACCTTTTCCAGCGCCGGCAAGATTGAGACCGCGGGCGACAATGCGTCCGCAGTTGTCCTGCAAAGCGTCGGCGGTACAGGCGGCAGAGGCGGCGGTGGCGCATTCACCTCCGCTGCGCCGGGCGCGGCGGGCGGCTATGGCGGGGTCGTCACCGCAACCAATACGGGTACGATCTCCACGGACGGGGCGTACAGCTTCGGCATCGCGGCGCAGTCCGTGAGCGGTTCGGGGGGACAGGGGGCGAACGGGACGTTTGCGTCCGGCGGCAGTGGCGGTGCTGCCGGAGGCGGCGGCAACGTGACTGCGACGAACACCGGCACGATCGAGACCCTGGGCCTTGGATCAACCGCGATCCTGGCGCAGAGCATCGGCGGCGGGAACGCGCTTGACGCGTTCGCCGCTTCCACCCCGACCACCAACCACACCGGCGGCGGCGCCGGCGGGAAAAGCGGTCTCTTCGGCAGTGGTGGCGACGGCGGTGCCGGTGGTCCGGGTGGAAATGTGACGGTCAACCAGAACGGCATCGTCAGCACGTTCGGCGATCAGGCCTATGGCGTGCTGCTGCAATCCATCGGCGGCGGTGGCGGCACCGGTGGCGTCGGCGCCAGTTCCGGCGCATTCCTCGCGGTCGCATTGGGTGGCGGTGGCGGCAGCGGTGGCGATGGCGGCCTCGTCACCTTCAACAGCGAGCGCGGCAGCATCGAGACGAGCGGCTCAGATGCCACCGCCATCTTGGCGCAATCCATCGGCGGCGGCGGCGGCACCGGCGGATATGCAACCGCGAAGTCCGTGGGTCCCGGCCTTTCGGCCTCTAGCGCCATCGGCGGCAGCGGCGGCGGTGGCGGCAAGGGCGGCACGGTCAACGTCAGCAATGCCTCGTCCCTCACCACAGAGGGGGATTTTGCGCTGGGCATCCAGGCGATCAGCATCGGCGGTGGTGGTGGCATCGGTGGCGGGGCAAACGCCTTTGCCGTTGCCTTGCCGGCGGTGACGCCTTCCGGTCAGTCCCTGCCGTCCATCACCGTGACCAATGCGGTGGGTGGCTCCGGCGGAACAGGCGGCAGCGGCAGCACGGTCAGCGTCACCAACGGCGGCGCCATCACCACCTTCGGCACAGACGCGACCGGCATCCAGGCCCAGAGCATCGGTGGCGGTGGCGGCAATGCAGGGAGCGGCAGCGCGTACGGCCTCGCCGTGGCGGCGCCCGGCTCGACGGCGCTGAACTCCACCTCCGCCATCGGCGGCAGCGGCGGCGGCGGCGGTGGTGGCGGCAACGCCGATGTCTACAATTCAGGGGCCATTCGCACCTATGGTGATGGGGCCATCGGCATCCAGGCGCAGAGCATCGGCGGCGGCGGCGGCAATGCCGGAGCGGCATCCGCCTCCGCCGACGCCCTCAGCCTTTACCGCACCGTGGCGCTGGGAGAGGCCGTCGGCGGCAGCAATAAGGATGGCGGGGGTGCCGGCGGCACGGCGTCCATCACGCATTTCGGCTCGGTCGAGACCTCGGGCGTCGAAGCCGATGGCCTGTTCGCCCAGAGCATCGGCGGCGGCGGCGGCAATGGCGGCGGGATCGATGTGTCCGCCGCCTCCGGCCTGTCGTTCGACAAGACCCTCAACAACCTTGTCCAGAAGCTGCCCCTGGCGGACAGCCTGACCATCGTGGACGGGATCGGCGGAACCGGCGGCAGGGGAGGTGATGGCGGCACGGTGAATGTCACCGTGGGGAGTGGCTCGGCTTTGCGCACCTACGGTTCGCAGTCAGACGGCGTCTTCGCCCAGAGCGTCGGCGGCGGTGGGGGCACGGGCGGTGGCGGATCGGCCGCGACCGACGGCAAGCTTGCGATCAAGCTTTCGGTCGGCGGCACCGGGGGCGCCGGTGGCATTGGTGGCGCCGTGAACGTCTTCAACAATGGGACCATCGAGACCTATGGCGACGGCTCGCACGGCGTCTTCGCCCAGAGCATCGGTGGCGGCGGCGGCAATGGCGGCAACCTGACCGCCGACGACACGAAGACCCCGGACCGCGTCGGAGAAATCTGGAAGACGCTTAAGGATGCCGTGGGCGTCACCGCCTATAACGCCTGGGCCGCCGACAAGGGCAATGCCGAGACCAAAGAGAAGCTCGACGAATTCATCAAGGACATTCAGAGCACGGACACCTACAAGTCGCTGTCGGATTCCTTCAAGAAGTCCGACTTCTACAAGCAGATGCAGTCGTTCGGAAAGAACATCACCGACTACATGGATAAGCAAAAGAAGGGCGCTACAAAGCTGCCGGATCTCTCGCTGGCCCTGTCCATGGGTGGCAGTGGCGGCACCGGGAACAAAGGCGGTGACGTCACCGTCATCAATCCCGGATCGATCTCCACCTATGGCGACGTGGCTCACGGCGTGTTCGGACAATCGATCGGCGGCGGCGGCGGGCAGGGCGGGGTCGCCTACGCTTCAGGCACCAACAAGACCAATCTCAGCGCCACGTTCGGCGGAAGCGGCGGAAGCGGCAATATCGGCGGCGTGGTCAACGTCACCAATGCGGGCGCGGTGCGGACGGAGGGTGACGGGTCCTATGGCTTGTTTGCGCAGTCGGTCGGCGGGGGCGGCGGCGTGGGCGTGGGTGCGCTCAGCGGCGGCAACAAGAACGTCGTCATCAATGTCACGATGGGGGCATCCGGCGGCACCGGCGGCACCGGCGGCACAGTGACGGTCGTAAATTCCGGCACCATCAACACATCCGGAGACGAGGCGCACGCGCTGGTGGCGCAGAGCATTGGCGGCGGCGGCGGCGCGTTTACCATGAACCCCGCCAATGGGGGCAAGACCAAGACCGACACGGCGACCGGTGCTGACGCAGAGGTCTCCGACGACACCATCCGGGCGCTACTGAAAGCAGTGGGCATCGAGCAGGTGCCGTCAGCTACCGGCAATGCGTCGGAGGATAATTCCAAGAAGTCCGGCGGCTTCACCCTGGGCGGCTCCGGCGGCTCCTCCGGCGTCGGCGGCGGGGTGAACGTGACCCACAGCGGAAGTATCTACACGTCAGGCGAGGGGGCCATCGGCATCCTGGCCCAGTCCATCGGCGGCGGCGGCGGCATTTCCAATGCGGCGGGCAGCACCGGCGGCGTGAAGTACGCGGCCTCCTACGGCGGCGCCGGCGGGGCGGGCGGTGACGGCGGCCTAGTCACGCTGAAGTTCGATGGCGATGCCAGGATCGGCACCACCGGTGAAAATTCGACCGCAGTTCTCGCCCAGTCCATTGGCGGTGGAGGCGGCTATGGCGGCGCTTCCGTGCTGCAAGGCTGGACTCTGCCGATTGTCGGCGGGGCGGGCGGCTCCAGCGGCAACGGCCGCGACATCAGGATCGAGATGGAGAGACCGGGCGCAACCCTCACCATCAAGACCACCGGCGACGCGGCCCACGGCGTGTTCGCACAGACGCTCGGTGGGGGCGGCGGCACGGTCAGTAATCTTCTGAAGACCGACACCACGGTGCGCGACTCGCTGAAGCTCATCTCCGGCATCCTCGATGCAGTGGTGAAGAAGGGCGGCGGCACCGGAAAGCTGGTGGACAATGTCGGCCAGGTGCCGGAAGCGCTGCAAAGCGTGGTCCGTCTGCTTGGCAACGACACGGACACGGTCAATACCGCGGTGGCGAAACTCACCGCTCTCCTGAACCAACGCAGCGCCTCCGTGGGCACCGGCGGTGCCATTGATATCAGCCTTGCCGGATCTATCGTGACATCCGGCGCCGGTTCCTTCGCCGTCTTCGCCCAGAGCGGGTTTCAGGACCTCGACGGCAATCTCGATCCTAGCCGCAAGGGCCAGAACATCAGTATTTCCTATACCGGGGTACTGACGGGCGGATCGGGTGAAGGCGCGGCGATTGGTGTCGATGGTGGCTGGTTCAACAAGATCAACATCGGAAGCGGATCTGTCATCAGTGCCTCTTCGGGCACGGCCATCCTCTCTTCATTCGGCAGCGAAGAGGTGAGTAACGAGGGCACCGTGATCGGCGATGTCAAACTCAGCGTCCGCAGCGCCGATGATGAGCACAATAGGTTTCTAAACAAACTGGGCGGCACTTACAGAAGCAACCCCTCGGGTGTTGTGGACCTGGGCAGGGCAGGCGAATTTTACAATGAAGGGGTGTTCGATGTCGCTGGCCCCAACGAAATGGGCACTGCGACCGTGAGGGGCAATCGGTTTGAGCAGCTTCCCCGTGGTGTGCTGGCGGTGGACGTCACCTCCACGCCGACAGCCGGCCAGGCCAAGAGCGATCTCCTGAAGATCACCGGAAACGCCAACCTCGACGGCGGCGTGCGCGTCAATGTTGTCGGCGGGCTGACACCCGATACCTTCCGGGTGCTCAGCGCCGACGGGAGCGTGGGCGGCAGGCTGACCAGCGCCGGACCGGCCGGCGCTCCCTTCGTTTGGAACACGAAGATTGACGCACACTCGGTGGACATTTCACCGGAAGCGCGCTTCGCGCCGGTTTCCGGTCTCTCCTCCACCGACAGCGAGCGAGCTGTGATGCGCTACCTGCAGCAGGTTTGGGGTTCGGGGTCCATCAGCCCGGACTTCGCGCAGCTTTTTGGCGCCTTCGCCGGCGTGGAGACCCCGCAGGCCTATATGCAGGGCATCGATTCCCTGGTGCCGGAGGAATCGTCCAGCACCCTGACCACCCAGACCCTCAACGCCCGCACCTCCATGAGCGCATCGCTGAGCTGCCCAGTGTTCGAGGGGGCTAGTACCCTGATGCAGGAGACCAACTGCGCCTGGGCGCGGGTGATCGGCAACTGGACCCAGCAGACCAGTACCTCGGATCTCTCCGGCTACAACCAGAACGCCATTACCTATCGTATTGGCGCGCAGCGGGAAGTCATCGACAATTGGTTTGTGGGCGTTACGGCTGGTTTCACCCAATCCTGGCTCAACAGCGCGGATGCAAGCTCCTCAACCGACGGTCAGGGTGCGGACGCCGCGCTCTCGCTGAAGCACCAGGTGGGCCCGTGGCTTTTCGCCCTCTCCGGGCATCTCGGCTTCGGAAACTACGAGACGGACCGTGTCACACAGATCGGAAGCGACACCTTCACGGCCTCCGGCGCCGCCAACATTCTGACCGCCGGCGGTCGCTTCCGCGCCAGCTACGAGTTCGCACTTTCCTCTTGGTATGTCCGCCCCTATGCGGACTTCGACGTGCTCTACACCTATATGCCGGCTTATAATGAAACCGGCACAGGGACGACATTCGAGTTCTCGTCCGCCAACCAAGTGAACTTTGCCTTCAGCCCGAACGTAGAAGTGGGCGGCAGGTTCGACCTTTCGCCGAACCTGTGGCTGAGGCCATATGCGTCGGCGGGTATGACATTCTTCACCAAGGACAGCATGCCCATCGACGTTAGCTTCGCGGGAGCGAGCGACCTAATCACCGACTTCGTGACTGAAGTCGCTATTCCGAGCACGCTGGTGAACCTCTCGGCGGGCGTGCAGCTCTTTGATACGAAGGGGTACGAGGTCCGCGCCGAATACAAGGTGGACATCGGCGACAACTACTTGTCGCAGGAACTGAGCGCGCGCTTTGCGGTCCAATTCTGAAACCGATGGGCGAGTTTCGCCCGCGTCGTGCCGTGTCCCGGGCTCACGGAAGCCTGGGACACACGAAACAGTGAAAGCGTCAGCTTGAGCTCGGCGTCCAGCCCACCGCGGCAGCTGGCCAAGCTATAGCCTTCCACTATGTTGGGAGGATGTTTAGTAAGGCCTCAAGCCCTTCCGGGTGGTGCGCCACGCCCTCCCAGCCCGCCCTTGCAGATGAGGTAAACTGTTTTCACCGCAATGCTATTGAACCGAAGCGCCAGCCGCACGTTTGCAGGGTCATGCTCAGACAGACCGAAATCGCCCTATCGCACCCCATCTCTGTTAAAGGAAAACGGGGCCAAGAGCTTACAACCATCCAAGATGCGATGGCCTATATGCTGGTCGCCGTGGGGAAGGCAAAACGCCCCCTGCTTGTGGAGCACGCTGTTACAGCGCTCATGCGCGCATCTGAGACCGGGGCCAGCGGTGACATTGAAGTTGCCACCAAGCGCGTGAAAGCTGTGGTCGCCCACTGTGGTGACGTTTGAACCGACCGTTAGGCCATCACCGATAGGCAGGGGCGCGGCTGTAGCCAGCGTTCGCTTGCCCAGACATACATGCCACATTGAACAGTCGCCACGACATATTTCAGCGGCGCCCGAATTGCCGCAAAGCCAATGCGATGTCCACGACCAAGATATTGATCATCCTCCTCGTCATCACTCTTTCGGCGCTCTACCTGTTTGTCTTTGTCATGCACGCAGTCGCCTTTTTCAGCCTATGAATTCGCGATTAGGGATTTGCTGTCCAGCCACAGTTGGCACCGCGCGGCAGTGAGCCGGCGGGGCCATCGACCAGCGCGTCACCGCCCTTTCGCGCTGCCAGCCAGGCAACAATCAGCTGTCTGCGCTGGCTGGTGGCAGCACACGCCCTCGGAGTCCGTACATGGAAAGCTGACGGAGCGGCTGGTCTACACACTCTGCCAAAGCCGGCCGAGCCAACTGCATACAAGTCTTGCCAATCCCTGGGCTGCCTGAAACAAAGAGCCCCGCGCGGTCGTGAGGACGACGGGCGAGATAGATGCTTGCTTCCGGGCAGAGGTGCGGATCAGCTCGCCCGGTTTACGCGGAGCATCCCGTCGGGACTGCGCCGATCTGTGACCCAGCCACTCGTTCCGTTCAGCTCACGTTGTTTTTGGTGTGTTACGTATTCTTTCCCGGTCGTCTCCTCCCCCCGCGGAGTCGTCCCGGGTCCGGTGAGCTGAGCGGGCTTTCCCCCCGCCCGCTCAGCTCATTCGGGACTGTCCGGGTAGAGTCACCTCTCACCTATCCGCTCTAGGCGCCTCTTCTGCATATAGCGCTGCCGCCTCCCTCTTGGTTGAACAACCTGTAGAGCGTCCTGCGAGATACGCTGACAGTGCTGCATAGGCTGTCTGCACTCAACGCATCGGAATTGAGGTGCGCTTAGACGAAGCGCTTCGCCCGACGTTTCAGGGCTAGTTCGAGGCCCGGACGAGCCGCCTCCATTCCAGAGAGCGAGGCCCGTAGACAAGCCGCCAGAATTTCGCAGGTCCCCCGGCTCGGGGTTGTTCCTCTCCTACAGGCATTGTCACAATGGGTTATGGCGCGCAGCGCATGCGCTGGGTGGTTCGCCTTTTGGCATAAGGCGTGACATCGTTTTACTGCTCTTGAGCAGATGCCTACAGCCTGCGAGCGTCCAATCTCGCAGCGAGATAGGATAGGCTGATCGATCCTTGTGCAACAACCTGCACAACGTCGGTCCGCGCGAAAGTGAGCGTGATGAGTAAGCTGTACGACTTGCATTCCAGACCACCAGTCGTTGTGCTCGTAACGTCGGCTTTCCAACATATGGGATTGATGGCCGTCACGCTGGTCTTCCCGCTGCTTGTTGCCAATGCTGCCGCAGCTGACGACATCACGCGATCGCATTACGTCGCCTTGGCCATGGTCGCCATGGGCGTTGCGACCTTGCTGCAGGTGTGGGGCAAGCCGATCCTCGGTGCGTATCGGGTGGGCAGCGGCTTCCTGCTTCCCGCGGTTTTCACGGCTGCATATCTGCCCGCAGCCCTCGCAACCGCTCAGAGCAGCGGGCTTGGCGCCGTCGCGGGAATGACACTGGTTGCCGGCCTCAGCGAAATCGTTCTCAGCCGGTTCATCGTGCGCCTGCGACCCTACCTGCCGATCGAGATCGTCGGATTGGTGGTGCTGTCCATCGGGATGATCCTCGGCATCGTCGCGCTCAAGCTCATAGTCGGCTACAGCGGCAGCGGCTCACTCTCGTTCGATGGCACCGGCAGCGCACTGGTCGCGCTTTTCGTCATGATCGGTTTCACCGTCTGGGGGGCAGCCGGCGTGCGCAACCTGGCGGTTTTGATCGGGCTCATTGCCGGTGTCGCATTTCATATCCTGTTCGACATGCATGATCTTGCGGAGAAACCCGACGGAGCTGTCTGGTTTTCATTTCCAACCTGGCCACTGGCGATCCCGAGCTTTGAGATGGGCTTATTGCCCGGGTTTCTTGCGGGCTCGATCTCGTGCACGCTGCGCGCGTTCGGCGACATCGTGGTCAGCCAGAGAGCCAATAACCGGGAGTGGAAGCGTCCCGACTATGTCAGCATCCAAGCTGGCATACTGGGCGACGGGATCGGTACCGTGGCCGCGGGCATGATCGGGACGATGGGGTTGAACACCTACTCGGCGAGTGTCGGGCTCTCGGTCGCGACCGAGGTCTTTTCGCGTCGCGTGGGACTTGTGATCGGCTTTGGGTGGATCGCGCTGGGATTGCTGCCCGGCTCCGCGCGGCTCCTGTTTGCCATACCTGAAAACGTTCTGGCCGCCGCGCTTCTGTTCGCATCCGCCTTCATCGTGCTGTCGGGAATTTCGATCCTCGGGCAACGCATGGTCGACAGACGGCGCACCATCGCCGTGGGGCTTGGCTTCCTGGCGGGGCTGTCCTTCGATCAGTTCCCAGCGGTCTACGCCCAGTACCTCCCGCCGGCTTTGTTCTCGGTCCTGAACTCCTCGCTTGTACTCGCGCTCTTCACTGCGCTCGCACTGAACGCCCTGTTTCGCATCGGCAGCCATCAGTCCTACGAACTCATCTGGCATCCCGCTGATGGCTCGGCCCAACTCAAGCAATTCCTGCTCGACAGCGGCGCTCATGCCGGCGCTCGCACGGACGCCGTCGACAGGCTCGTATTGGCTGGAGAAGAGTTCAGCGAGGCCGCGCCATCGCTCTCATCCTCCTCCGCAATCTCGGTTTCCGCACGCTTTGACGAATACGCGCTGACCCTCAGCTTCGCCTGGACGGGCCGCCCGCTGCGGCCAGGACCTCCGCCAAGCCTCGAACCGGACGCGGATGATCAAGCCGCCATCGACGGTATCGTGCTGATCCTGATCCGGCGCCTCGCCGACCGTGTCTCTCAACGAGAAGGGCCTAATGGCCGCCAGGAGCTGATTTTCCGTGTGGAGCAATAAGCGGCCTGTGCGTCCGAAACCGTCACCATTCTTGCGACGTCGACTCGCAGACTGCGCTTGAGGGGCAGCCAAGGGAGCCGAAGCGCCGTTCAGGATCCAGCGGCTTGCCACCGATTCCCACCCCTGGGCGCTCGCATTGTGCTTGCTCAGCAACCGTAGGCTGTCCCTCGGTCTGACGACGGACGTCTTCAGGTGAAATCGCGTTATCACCGCGCTTGTCGAAGTGCTCACATCCCGGCGGTGAATCCCTCGTCGATCAGGATGGTCGAGCCATGCATCGCCTTTGCTTCATCGCTCGAGAGGAAAGATGCCAGCGCCGCAATGTCCTGCGGGTCGGAATAGGTTCGGCCACTCGGGGTCTTCTCCGCCATGGCGTTCAGGAAAGGCGCAAGGTCCGGTCGCGTGCGGATATCCTCATTGATGGGCGTTGCGGTGTTTCCCGGTGCAATGGCGTTCACGTTGATCCCCAGCGGCGCCAGCTCCAGGGCAAGGGAGCGGGTCAGCATCGCGATTGCGGCCTTGGTCGCGCAATAGACCGAATAGGTTCGCAGGCCCATCATGCCGGCGCAGGACGAAAGGTTCACGATCTTGCCGCCGCTACCCTGGGAGAGCATGGGGGAGAAGGCGGTGATGGCGAAGATGGTGCCCTTCAGATTGATGTCGACCATGCGGTCGACCTCGGATGCGGGCGTTCCCACGGGCGTCGGGTAGAAGACGCCGGCCGAATTGACCAGGATGTCCAGAGTTCCGAACTCGTGGGCCACACGCTGCGCAAGCGCCGCCAGTTCTTCTGCCTTGGAGACATCGGCGGTGGCCGCCTGCGCCTTCGCGCCCGAAGACCGGATGCTGTCGCAGACGGCCTGCGCCTTGGCGATATCCGAGCTTGCAATGACGTAGACGGCAGCTCCTTCCGCCGCAAGGCGCCGGCAGATCGCCTCGCCTATTCCCTGGGAGCCGCCCGTGACCAGCGCAACCTTGCCTTCGTGACGCATCGCGTTTCCACCCGTCTTTTTGTCCGCATACACATCGATGCGCGAGAAGAGGTAACGCTCCGTTTAAGGCGCGGAAGGAAGCGCCGCCGCGTACTGGCGCGATGGACTTTTAGGGCATGCGTGTCGCCCTTCCCCAACTGTCGGCTCTTAAAGACATCCAGATTCGGCTCCGACCTCCATGGCATTCGGGCTTCTGTGCTCGAGTAACCAGAATTCGGCATCCAATATTCACAGGGCGTTGTTGTGTGATCTCGTGGCGAATTGTGACGGTTCAGCTTGATTTTAGGGGAGGCCAGTGCGACAACTTTTCCAGATCACCCTCGAACGGTGAATTATGCGGGCGGGCGGGAAAATCAAGGAGTTGCACCCCTCGGTGGTGGTAATGCGGTGCGGTGGCCTCCGCATCGGCGTGCCTGTAGCCTATGTCCGGCGTGCTGTTCCAGCCCCCTTGCCCGTACCTCTCGCCGGCGTGTCGGCCTCTGTCGCAGGACTCGTGAACTTCCATGGCGAGCCGTTGGTCGTTCTTGATCCTGCCTGTCGTGGCGCGGCTGCGCGGGATGCGGTCACGCTGAACAGCCAGATCATGATCATCGATGCCGCGCACGGTCCTTTCGGACTGCTGTGCGATGGCGTCGAGAATGCGCGGCCGTTGCCGGCGCAGGCCTGGCACTCCTTGCAGGATCTCATGCCGGGTGCGGGCTATCTCGCCGCCGGCACGGTGGCTGATGAAGGCCTCATCGTGCTGTGCGACGTGGATGCATGGCTCTCTCATAAAGACATGTGCGACCTCGAGGTGGCCCTGGAGCGCCGTCTCGCCGAGGTGGCGTTGTGAGCGCGCCGGATCCCCGGCTCGTGGCCTTCCGCGCACTGGTCTCCCAGCGCCTCGGCCTCGCTCTGCCGGACCGGTTCGACCGCCACTTGCACCGCGCCCTCTACGCCGCCTCTGCCGCGGTGGGAACCGGCACGGGGGAGGCCACCTGCGCGGCGCTGGAGGCCCGGTCCTGGACCGATCCGGCGTGGCAGGCCGCCATCGCCGCCATCACGGTCCGGGAGACCTCCTTCTTCCGGCAACGGAACTGGTGGAATTGCATCGCCACCGACGCGCTGGGCCGCATCATCGCCGCGCGACGACGGGACGGGACACGCCGGCTGCGTTGCCTCAGCATCGGCTGTGCCTCCGGTGACGAGCCCTATTCGCTGGCCATGACCATCGACCGTCTGCTCATGGGCGAGCCGGGCTGGAGTGTCGAGATCATCGGCCTGGATTTGTGCGAGGCGGCCCTCGCCGAGGCACGGGCTGGCCTGTTCGGCGAGCGTGCCTTGCGCGAGGTGCCGGACGGGGAGCGCCCGCTCTGGTTCAGCCGCGTGGACCGGCAGACCCATCTTCTTGCCGAGAGCGTGCGCGCCCGGGTGGATTTCCGCCTGTTCAACCTCGCTACCTCCGTCGAGGCAAGGGAGCGCTTGCCCGCAGCGGACTTCGTCATGTGCCGCAACGTGCTGATCCACATGGAGCCTTCGCGCCAGCCGGCGACCGCCCGCTTCCTGCGTAATCAGGTGCGCGACGGAGGCGTGCTGGTGGTCGCGCCGGTGGAGGCGACCGCCTCCTGGTTCGCGCCTATGCAGGCCCACACCGCCGCGCACGCCATCTTCTTCTCCCGGGATGACGCGAAGGCCGGACTGCGGGCAAGCGTGTCCGCCCGCCCGCAGCCCCGGGCGGAGGCCACGTCCCCGGCTGTGCCGCCTCCCTCGGCGCGGCTTATGGGGGCGATGGATGAGGAGGGCGCGGCGCGCCTCAACCGCGCCCGCCGGCTCGCTGATCTCGGCCTGTTCGAGGAGGCGCGGCGACTTTGCGAGCAGGCGCTGGCGGTGAGTCCGGAGGCGGACCTGCTCATGGCCCTGGTCTGCCAGGCTTTGGGCGATCTGCCTTCGGCGCAGGCGGCGGCGCAGCGCTCCCTGGAAGCTGTCCCGTCCTCGCCAGCAGCCCATTATGTTCATGCCATCGTGTGCCTGCGCACCGGTCGGACCGAGGAGGCGCGCCAAGCGCTGGCCGACGCGGTGCGGCTGATCGGGGAGGCGCACGACAGCAGGCCCGTGGCACGGCACCTCAATATCGACGTCGGCGAGATCCGGCGCGCGGCCTCGCGCCTCGGCGGCGTGCCTCCAAGGGGAGGAGCCCATGGCCGAGTCCACTGACCCCGACCCAGGCGGCCTCGACTGGGGGAGGGCGCTGGCGCGCCTGGAGGAGATCGCCGCGCGGCTCGACGGAAGCGCGAGCGCCGAGGACTTCGCGGCGGAAATGGCCCGTCGCGCCAGCATCCTCGCTGCGCCGGAGCGGGCAGCCACTTCCGTGGCACCGCGGCAGATGGTGCTCTTCGGTTATGGCGCGGAGCAGTATGCGCTCGACATAGACCGCGCCGCCGCTGTGGTGCCGCTGACCGAAGTGGTGCCGCTGCCGGGCGTGGACGCCATCCATCTCGGCCTCGTGGTCCATCGCGGCGCGCTCTATGCGCTCATCGATCTCAACGCTTTGCTGGAGCGGCCGGTAGCGCACGACGCGGCGCCTGCCTTCGCCGTGCTCATCGAGGATCCCGACTGCGCCATCGGGCTTGCCGCCGACACACTGGTGGGGATCCGGCGCGTAGACGAGGCGCGCATCGAAGCGACCACGACCTCCTCCGCCCTCGTCACCGCCATCCTGGACGGCGGCGCGAGCCTGCTCTCTCCAGATGCCCTGACCCGCAATGCGCGCCTGATCGTCGATCACCGGCTGCGCGACACCCATGCCCCATAGGTCCCACCATGCCGCAGAGCAGGACATCGCACATGCGCATCAGCCGTCTTGTCATCCTGGGCGGCTTCCTCACCGCCCTCCTGCCGGTGGCGCTGCTGGCGGTCGGCTACACGCTGAAGACCCGTGCGCTGATGCTGGACACGACGCTGGAGCAGAACGAGCTCTTCTCCAAGGAAGCGGCGCTCTATATCGACAAGGTGCTGGTGGACCACCGGAACGTGCTCCAGTTCACGGCGCAGGCGCTGGGCGCGGATGCGCTCGATCCGGCACAGGCGTCGCCTGTCCTTGCGCGCCTGCGCGCCGCCTTCCCGCTGTTCGACCGCATCCTCGTTGCGCCGCCGAGCGGCGTGACCGCCTTCGCCGTGCCGGAGCTTGCCGATAACGGCCAGCGCGTGGCCGGTGCGAACATCTCCGACCGCGCCTATTTCCAGACGGTCCTGCGGACCAACACAGCCTACATCGATCCGGATGTGCTGCTGGGGCGCACCTCCGGCGCGCCCGTTACCATCATCGCCGCGCCCGTCCCGGGACCGAACGGCGGCGTGTCTGCGGTGCTCGTGGGCACCATCGACCTCGACTCTCTCACCCAGCTCATCGGCCGCCTGCATCTCGGCGCCTCCGGTCATGCGGTCGCCGTCACGCGTGAGGGCGTCACCGTGGCGCATCCCAACGCCCGGCTCGTGCAGCAGCGCTTCAATTTCTCCGGGACGCCCGTCTGGCAGTACCTGCGCGGCGCCGATCAGGGGCGCATCGCTTCCTATGTGGATGAGGAGAACACCACGCGCTTCGCCGCCTTCGCCACGGTGCCGGCCACCGGCTGGAAGCTCTGGCTCAGCCAGCAGCATGCGGACGTGGACGCGGAGTTTTACCAGCTCCTCGCCTCCTCCAGCCTCTGGCCGCTCGGCGCCCTGGTGGTGGGTATCCTGCTTTCGGTGCTGCTGGCCCGCATGATCGCCCGGCCCATCGAGACGCTCCATGCCACCGCGCGGGACATCGCGGCCGGCGACCTCGACCGCCGCGCGCCGGAGGAGGGGCCGCAGGAGCTGGTGAGCCTTGCCGTGGCCATCAACGCCATGGCGCAGACCCTCCAGGCCTTGGTGGTGAAGGAGCGGGGCGTGCGCGCCCAGATCGAGAGCGCCGTCACTGAGTATGGCCGCTTCGCCGAGCGCGTGGCGGACGGAGACTTCTCCGCCCAGGTAATGGTGGACAATGCGGGGGACCTGGAACGGCTCGGCCATGCGCTCAACGCCATGTCGCGCTCGCTCGGCCTACTGGTGAGCGAGATCAAGCTAGCCACCGCCCAACTCGGTTCGGCCACCGCCGAGATTCTTGCCGCCACCAGCCAGCAGGCGGCAGCCACCACGGAGGAGGCTGCGGCCGTGCGCCAGATGGCGGCGTCGGTGCACGAACTGCGTCAGGCAGGCGAATCCGTCTCCCGCCGCACCCAGGCGGTGCTGGACATGGCGCAGAAGACCGAGGTCGTCGCCGAGACCGGTCTTCATTCCGTGGAGGAGACCATCCGCTCCGCCGAGCAGGGGCGCCAGCGGCTCGAAACCCTGGCGGAGCGCGTGATGGGCTTCAGCGAGCGCACCCACGAGATTGCCGAGATCAACGCGGCGGTGGCGGAGCTGGCGGAGAAATCCAACCTCCTCGCCGTCAATGCGGGCATCGAGGCGGCCAAGGCGGGGGAGGCGGGGCGCGGCTTCGCCGTGGTGGCGACCGAGGTGAAGGAGCTGGCGGAGCAGTCCAAGGCGGCCACCGCGCAGGTCCGGCGCATCATCGCCGACATTCAGCGCTCCGCCCAGGCGGCGGTGATCGCTGCCGAGCAATATGCCAAGGCGTCCGATGCGGGGGTATCCACCTCACGGCAGTCCGGCACGTCCATCTCGACCCTGGCCGCCCGGGTCACCGAGGCCTCGCAGGCTGCGCGCCAGAACCTCGTTGCCGCCGAGCAGCAGCAGGCGGGCATCGAGCAGATCGCGCTGGCGGTGGACAATATCGAGGCCTCCTCCGCCCAGACCGTGTCCGCCACCGCCCAGGTGGAACAGTCCGCCCGCAGCCTCCATGACCTCGCCCAGACCTTGGATGACATCATTGGCCGAGTGTCCGTCCGGCCCGGTGCGGAGCGCAGGGTCTCATGAACAGGGGCGCCAAGGACGAGTTGCGCATCCGCCTCCTCGCTATCTTCCGCGAGGAGGCGGCGGACCATCTGCGCAGTATCGCCCATGAGATGGCCGCGCTGGAACAGACACCGGAGGGGGATGGCGCGCAGGCGTCACTGGACCGGCTGTTCCGCATCGTCCACACGCTCAAGGGGGCAGCGCGTTCCCTATCCGTCCGCCCCGTGGAGAAGCTCTGCCACGAGATCGAGGACCTGTGCGGCGAGGTGGTGCAGCAGCGCGCAGTGTTCGACGCCGAGGCACACGATGTCCTGCGCGACCTGACGGAATGCCTCGCCGCCGCCACCGCACAAGCGCTCGCGACACCCGCTCCGTCTCCTACGGCGCCAAAGGTGGAGGAGCCGCCCGCCCCACCGCTCCCGCCCGCGGCGCAGGCCGCTCCCGTGCCGTCGCGACCGCCTCGCGAGGCTCCGCCCGAACGGCCCGCGCCCGCTCAGCCGCAAGGGCCGCCGCCTTCCTTGGCTGTTGCACCGGTCTTCGTGCGCATCGCCACCGATCATGTGCAGCGGCTGGGGCTGATGGCCGAGGACCTGCTGGTCCCCCGGCTCGCGGCGCAGTCGCGCCTGGAGGAGGCGCGCCGGCTGCTGGCGGAGGTATCAGCCCTGCGGCGGGAGTGCCAGTCGGGCGATGTAAGGGGGGAGGGGCGGGCGACGCGCACTGCGATGACGGAGGGCCTGCGCGCGGCCGAGCAGGCGACGCGGCAGCTCACCGCCAGCCTAGCAGAGGACACCCGGGCTCTCAGAAGCGTTGCCGACGCGCTTATTGTTGAGCTGCGGCGGGCGCGCATGATGCCCGCCGGCGAGATGCTCGCGGTGTTCCCCGCCATGGTGGTGGACCTCGCGCGGGAGGCGGGCAAGGAGGTCATCTGGCGCGCGGCCGGCGCCGACCTGCTCATCGACCGCCAGGTGGCGGAGCTGATCAAGGACCCGTTGATCCATATGGTGCGGAATGCCGTGGACCACGGCATTGAGCCTCCGCCGCAGCGCGTGGCGGCGGGAAAGCCGGCCCAGGGGACGATCACGCTCTCTATCGAGCCGGCGGAGGGCGGGCGTGTCGCCATCGAACTCTCGGACGATGGGGCCGGTATCGACCTCGCTGCAGTGCGCGCGGCGGCGGTGCGCGGGCGCCTCCTCGCGCCCGAGGAGGCGCAGGCCATGCCGGATGTCGACGCGCTGGACATGGTCTTCCAGTCGAGCCTCTCCACGCGCGGCGTCATCAGTGCGGTGTCGGGGCGGGGCCTGGGGCTCGCCATCGTGCGCGAGCGGGCGGAGCGCCTGGGCGGAACGGTGCAGCTCACCTCCAGGCCAGGCGCCGGCACGGTCATGCGGCTGGAGGTGCCCGCCGCGCTCGCGAACTTCCGTGGCGTCGGCGTGCGCTCCGGCGGCCTACAGCTGGTCTGGCCGCGTGATGCAGTGGAACGCACCATCGGTCTGTCGGCGGAAGAGTACGAGGCGGCTCGCATGCGTGGCGTCCTCGCCGTGAATGGCGAACTGCTGCCCATGGGCGATCTTGGCTATGCCCTCGGCCAGGCGCCTTCCCCTGTCGCTGTCGAGGGGCTGCGTAGCGCGGTGCTCGTGCGCCATGGCACCCGGCGCGGGGTGCTGGTGGTGGACGAGGTGACAGGCGAGTGCGAGGTGGTGGTGAAGGAGCTGCGTCCGCCCCTGCTTCGGGTGCGCAACGTGCTCGCCGCCGGGCTCCTGGGCACCGGCCGCCTCGCACTCATCCTGCGGCCGGCGGACGTGCTGGAGGCGCTGGCCCAGAAGGTTCGTCGCCGCGCTGCCGAGCCGCGCCCGGTTCGCCGCCCGGGCAAGCCGCGGCTCCTGATCGTGGACGATTCCCTCACCACCCGGGCCATGGAGATGGGCCTCCTGGAGGCGGCGGGCTACGAGGTCCATGCTGCCGCCGATGGCGTCGAGGCCTGGGCCGCGCTGCAGACCCGGGACTTTGACGCCGTGGTCTCCGACGTGGATATGCCCAATATGGACGGCTTTGAGCTGACCGGGCGCATCCGCGCGGACGCGCGCCTCAGGCAACTTCCCGTCGTGCTCGTCACCGCGCTGGAGCGGCGCGAGGATCACGAGCGGGGCATCCGGCTCGGCGCCAACGCGTACATGATGAAATCGGCCTTCGACCAGTCGATGCTCATCGATCTCGTGCGGCGCGTCCTATGAGCGAGGCGGCAAAGATACGGGTTCTCGTGGTGGAGGACTCGCCGAGCCAACGGGAGATCCTTTCCTGGGTGATCCGCACCTCATCGGACCTCGTGGTGGCCGGCGAAGCGCAGAACGGCGCCGAGGCGCTGGAGCAGGTGCAGGCCCTCGCGCCCGACATCGTGCTCATGGACTGCCATATGCCGGTCATGGACGGCATCGAGGCCACCCGTGAGATCATGCGTAAGTGCCCGGTGCCCATCGTCATGACTTCGGTGAGCTTCTACGCGAGGGACCTGCATCCGGGCCTCGAGGCGCTGCGCGAGGGGGCCCTCGCCATCGTCCCGAAGCCACTGGACCCGGACGATCCGGGCTTCGATGCGGTGGTGGAGGAACTGCGGCTTTCCCTGCGCCTCATGTCGGACGTGGCGGTGGTGCGCCGCTCGCCGCCGCGCGCGCCGATGCGGGAGCGCGCGGCGCGGCCGCTGACGCAGAAGACGTCCATGATCGCCATCGGCGCCTCCACGGGCGGGCCGCCCGTCATCCTTTCCATCCTGCGCCACATCGCGACGGATCTGAAGGTGCCGGTGCTGGTGGTGCAGCACATGGCGCCCAACTTCACGGCGGGCTTTGCAAGCTGGCTCGCCCGGGGAGCCAACCTGCCGGTGGAGATGGCCGCAGCCGATGTCCTCGCCAAGCCCGGCCATGTCTATCTCGGCCCCGAGGACCGCCACCTCGGGATCGACCGGCAGGGCCGGCTGGTACTGGACGACGGGGCGCCGGAGAACGGCTTCCGCCCCTCCGTCTCGCACCTGTTCCGCACGTTGGGGGATGCCTACGGCCCGGCGGGGCTGGCCGTGCTGCTCACGGGCATGGGGGAGGACGGCGCCGAGGGCCTCGCCCATGTGGCGCGCTGCGGCGGCGTGACCGTGGCGCAGGACAAGGAAAGCTCGGTGGTGTTCGGCATGCCCGCCGCCGCGATCCGCCGGGGCGCGGCGAAGCATGTGCTCGACCCGGCCGAGATTGCCCGCTTCATCTGCGCACAACTGGCCCGAAAGAGCCTTTCTTCATGAACCAGCATGTTCCCAATATCCTCATTGCCGAGGACAGCCCCACCCAGGCGGCGCAGATCGTCCAGTTCCTGAAGCAGCTCGGCTATTCCGTCTCCGCTGCCCGTAGCGGCGTCGAGGCCTATGACCTCGCGGTGGCGGCGCCTCCAGACATCCTCATCAGCGACATCGTTATGCCCGGCATGGACGGCTACGAACTGTGCCGCCGTCTGAAGGCGACGCCGGGCCTGGAGGAGGTGCCGGTGATCCTGGTGACCTCCCTGTCCCAGCCGCAGGATGTGCTCGCGGGGCTTGAGGCGGGGGCCGACAATTTCATCATCAAGCCCTATGACGAAGAGGTTCTGCGCTCGCGCATCACCTATCTCCTGAAGAACCGCAGCCTGCGGCGCGCCGAGAAGGGGGGCGACGACATCGAGGTGGAACTGGGCGGTGAGCGACACCACATCACGGCCCGCAAGCAGCAGATCCTCGATCTCCTCATCTCCACCTACGCCCAGGCGGTCCACCTGTTCAGCGCCCTCGACCAAGGGCGGCAGGAGCTGTCCCAGTCCTACGAGGTGCTGCATGCGCTCTATGAGATCACCGAGGGCCTGAACCGCTGCCGCACCCCGGCCGACGTGGCGCTCACCTCGGTATTGCGCAGCCTCGGCGTGCCGGGCGTGCGCGACGCCTGGATCTATCTCAGGGACGATGACGGCCTGCGCCTCACCGCCCAGAAGCATGCAGGCCGCGGCGCCCCTGACGATCCCTTCCCCCCTGAGCTGCCGACGGAGGAAGAACCGGAGGGCCATGACGAGCCTATGGTCCGTTTGGCCGACGAGCGCCTCTCCGGGCCAGGTGGGTCCCGCCACCATGCCAGCATGCGCCTCAGGGTGGGCGCGCGCACCATCGGCTATTTCCACCTCGCCGGCGCTGAGCCCGCCATTTCCGGCGAGGTGGCGCTGCGCACGCTGGCGGGCATCGCCAGCCAGATCTCCATCGCGCTGGAGCGCGCGATCCTGCATACCGGCCTTGAGAACGAGGTGCGCAAGCGCACCCAGCGCCTCACCGAGGAGGTGGAGGAGCGCCGGCAGGCGACCGAGACCATCACTGCCATCTTCAACGCCTCGCCGGTGGCGCTCATTTCCCTCGACGCCCAGCTCAACGTCGCCACCTGGAACCGCACCGCCCACGAGGTCTTCAAGAGCGATGGGCAAAGCGTCGTGGGCCGGCCCTGGTCCGCGCTGTTTACCGCCCCGCCGAGGGAGCTGCGGGAGGCTATCTCGGCCATCCGCTCCGGCATCGAGGTGACGACGCTGGAGATGGACGCCATCGTCGCCAGTGGAACGGAGCTTACCATCCATATCGCTGGCGAGCCGCTCATCGAGGCCGGCGGGGTGTTCCGCGGCGCGGTGCTCGCCATCGACGACATCAGCGAGCGCCGGCAGGTCGAGGCGCAGCTCCGCCAGGCGCAGAAGATGGAGGCGGTGGGCAACCTCACCGGCGGCATCGCCCATGACTTCAACAACCTGCTCACCACCATCATCGGCAATCTCGACTTGGCGCTGATCAAGCTGGAGGACGAGGCGACGCGGCCGTTCCTGGACGTGGCCATGCGCGCCAGCCTCAGGGGCGCCGAGCTGACCAAGAAGCTGCTGGCCTTCGCCCGCAAGCAGCCCCTGGAGCCGCGCCCGCTGGAGGTGAGCGCCATGGCCAACGACCTCCGCATCATGCTGGAGGGCACGCTGGGGTCAAACATCGCCATAACGCTGTCGGTGGCGAGCGATGTACCTGATGTCTACGCTGACCCCATCCAGCTCGAAGCCGCGATCATGAATCTTGCGATCAATGCCAGAGATGCCATGCCCGACGGGGGGCGGCTCACTATCGAAGTGGCGGTCTGCGACCCGGACGAGGGCGTTAACGGGGATGCTCGCTCGGTGGTGTTCTCCGTCAGCGACACCGGCGTCGGCATCGCCCCCGAGCATCTGGAGCGCATTTTCGAGCCCTTCTTCACCACCAAGGAGATGGGGAAGGGGACGGGACTTGGCCTTGCCATGGTCTATGGCTTCGCCAACCAGTCGGGCGGCGCGCTGAACGTGGAGAGCGCGCTCGGCGCCGGCACCACGTTCCGGCTCTTCCTGCCCGGCCTGTACGGTGCGCCGTGCCCGTCGGAGGAGGAGAGCGCAAGCGAGGGGCCGTGGGTGCACGAGCCGCGGTCCATCCTGTTGGTGGAAGGCAATCCGGAGGTGCGCCGGACCATTCGTGCAACGCTGGTGGGGCTCGGCCACAAGGTGCATGATGTGGCCAATGCCGAACAGGCGCTGCTCACTTATGACACCGGCGCGCGCTTCGACTTGCTGCTGTCGGATGTGGGCCTGCCGGGGCAGATGAATGGCTGGGACCTTGCCGGGGTATTCTCGGCGCGCCGCGCCAGCGGGCGCATCCTGCTGATGTCCGCTGCACCCGAGCCGCCGTCCGGAGAGGAGGCGCCGAGCCCGCTCAAGATATTGCGCAAGCCGTTTCGCATGGAGGAGCTGCGAGACGCAATCGCGGCCATTTTCTAAAGGGACAAGTTCGCATGCCGCAACATAAGATCTTCATCTTGGACGACGAGCGGGACATCGGCGAATACATCGCCGCGGTCGCCAAGATGAACGATTTCGAGAGCCATTATTTTTTCAAAGCGGACGATTTCTTCACCGCCATCGCCTCCACGCCGCTCGCTTGCGTGGCCGTGGACCTGCAGATGCCCTGCCTCGACGGCATCGAGGTGCTCCGTCGCCTCGCCGAGATGCAGTTCCGCCGACCCATCATCATCATGAGTGGCATGGACCTGAAAGTGTTGGAATCCGCTCGCCATTTCGCGCGGGCCAACAAGCTCACAGTGAGCGACATCGTCAGCAAGCCAGTGCGGGTGGAAGAGCTGAACCGGGTGTTCGCCCGGCTGAAGGCCAATGCCCACCTTCCGCCCACCAAGGCCGATTTCGTGGAGGCTATGGCACGGGGCGAGTTCTCGCTGCACCTCCAGCCGAAGGTCGCCATCCAGCCCGACCATGGCGGGCCGAAGGGCTACCGGCCAGTGGGTTTCGAGGGGCTGGTGCGCTGGATCAGCCCCGCTAAGGGCTTGGTGATGCCAGACAGCTTCATCCCTCAGATCATGGCGGCGGGGCTCTCCGCGCAGTTGTCCGACCTGGTGTTCGACCTTGCGCTCGCCACGCTCGGGGCATGGAAGGAAAAGGGGATCGCCGCTTCGCTCGCGATCAACATGTCGGCCTCCGATGTGGAGGACGTCGCGCTTGCCGACCGGCTCTGGAACCGCTGCGCGGGGACCGGCATCGACCACCAGCGCATCACCATCGAGATCACCGAGACGGCGGCGATGGAGCATCCCGAGACCGCGCTCGACGTGCTCACCCGTCTGCGCCTGCGAGGCTTCTCCCTCTCATTGGACGATTTCGGCACGGGCTATTCCTCGCTGGTGCAGCTCCAGCGTCTGCCGTTCGCGGAGCTGAAGATCGACCGTTCGCTCATCTCCGACAGCATTTCCTCGAAGCAGACGCAGATCATTGTCAAGGCGATCATCGATCTCGGCCACAACCTTGGCCTGAACGTGGTCGCGGAGGGGGTGGAGGATGAGGAGACGCTGGAGTTGCTGCGCAAATGCGGCTGCGACCTTGTCCAGGGGTATCTGGTCTCGCGCCCGCTGTCGCCGGAGCGGGCGGAGGCCTGGTGGCTGGAGCACGGCGGGCCGAGGGATTAGCACTGGTCGATAGTGCGCGCGGGGTTTCCTCAAGAAACTTGTGCGGCAGGGGAGGGGCATCAGTCCGGTGCGCCCATTCGCTGGGGGTGCAGCCCACCGTCTCGGCGAAGACGTGGTGGAAGCGCGCATAGCTGCCGAAGGCGGCCTCCAGGGCCGTCTGGAGCAGGTTGCCGCCAGGCTTGAAGTTCGCGACGAAGCGTTCCAGGCGGATGCGGTTGCGCCAATCCAAGAAGCTGCGGTTGGTGTGCTCCACAAGGAGATGGCTGAGATAGGTGGGCGCGACGCCGTTCTCCTCAGCCAGCTCCGACAGTGAAAGGGTCGCGCCACTCTCCCGCAGCAGCATGAGGGCGCGGGTCACGGCCGGATGCATGGGCTTGAGATGGGCGGGTGGACAGTCCCGCGCCGCCCCCAGCGCGCGCTTCATCGCATAGGCAATGCCGGCATTGTAGGTATCGGGTTCGTCGGAATCCTGTGCCGCCTGGCTCAGCAGCCCATCGAGATCCACCAGTTCCTCGCCGGGGAGGACACAGGAGGGCTGGGCGGTGATCTCGGCGAGGTCTGTGCCGGTGATGAGGCCCGGCCGGAGCATGACCACCCACATTTCCAGCGTGGGCGAGCGGATGAGGCGATGCTGCTGCCCGGCAGCCAGCTAGATCAGCTTTCCCGCCTTCATCTCATAGGTCTGGTTGCCGATGGCTGCAGTCTGCTAACCGGTAGAGCCCACCCTCTCCGCATACCGGCCGATGAGGGATGTCCGGTTCGCGACGATGTATCGATGTCGGCAACGGACGCATGCTGCAGGTTCAACTCCCCCCACCCTTCTGGAATGTTGTCCCGCAACGCGCGGCAACTCTTTGTGCGGGGCAATCTAGAGCCATGGCTGTATCAAAAGCCATAGACCGTTCGCCCTCATATCTAGCCGCGGTATATCGGCCGGCTGGTACCGGCCCTTGCCAGGAAATGCCTCGTCGTGGGTCACCCCGATGTGGACGCCGTAATAGGCTAAGAGGCTCTCCGTCTCTTGGTCGGTTCCTGCGCCACCTCAGCCAATATTCTGAGCCGAGCGGGCCACACGGACAGCCCCAACGAGAGACTGGCCATCAGGCGTCGCTCAGGCGACGTTTCGGTATCTCCGCCTTGGTGCGAGGGCCAATTTTTCCAGGGAAGCGCACAATTGCTGGACCGTCGACAGCGCGAGCGGAAGGGGCAGATTCAACCACAAGCTTCAGGCCAGCTTGGGCGTATAGGGTTCGCACCTGCCGCAGATGGAGGCTAAGATGACTTCGATTGGGTCGATGTCCAATCCTTCGGAATTAGCGCTCCATACGGTACGCGGCAGCGCTACAAGCGCTGATGATCGCGCGTTCGCCCTGAGATTTCCTGGTGGACGGCCCCTGATGTCATCAACGAATACAAGAGGATGATTAGAGACTTCCCGCAAAGGGGGCACGTCGCCGTCAATAGAATCCAGCAGAGATCTTAGCCGTGCAGGATTGACGGCCAACGGGAGATTTCCATGACAAATATAGAGTCGATCCCGTATTGCAATTCCAGCAATCACTACGCTGGCGCCGATAGAGTAAACATGGCAAAGCGCGACAGTGCCTATTCTGACACCGCGGAGCAACAGGCGGAAACCGAGACCGGCAGGCCGCCATCAGTCAGTTCCGAAAGTTCTGTTGACGGCAGCCCATCTGCCGGCACTCTGAGCTTCCAGAGGAGGCTTGTTGCTTTGAATCGCCTTGATGCTTCGAACCTGAAGCCGATCGATATTTCAGAATTGCCAGAGGATCGGTACCAAAGCTTCATCGAAGGAGAAGAGGCGCGTCTCGCCGCAAATAAACAGTATCTTGAAAGCCAATATACAGACCGATCTTGGATGGATTCCGTCGAAGCGTCTCTCAAAAAGTTTCCCCCCTCGGGTAGTCCCGCCACTGCGCCATATGCCACGGTGGTCGTGGGCGGAAAGGTTGTTGCAACGATTGACAACCAGGGTGTGGTTACGACCGATGACGCTTTGGGCGAAATGGTCAGGGACATCTTGCTGGGCGAAGTAAACGATACCAATGGTCCTGACCTGGCTCAAGCCCGGGCTGACCAGATTGCCGAGATGCTGGGCGGCAGGGTGTCTAAGGCGTCCACAGGCATAACTCAGGACCAGTTCAATGCTCTTCCGGCCGCCGAAGCGCCCAAGTCCAAGACCGATTACGACGTAATAAAAAACGACCCAGCATACGCGCAGCTTCAGAAGATGTATGAGAACCTTGAAAATCTGAAGCAACAGAGGGACGCATTCCTGGCCCGATGAATAACGGTCTAACGAGAGCGGCCATGGATGTCGTCGTCATCAGCGCCGCGATCAGGGCCTTTCGACCGATGGCCCGGAATGAATTGCCGCGAAACTTCGGACGCATCTGAAAGCCACTCCGCAATGAAACCGTTTGAGAGGGCCCGCATGTGCGCTCGCGCAATCATGGCCGATACAATTTGCGGGATCTTCGATCCGAATGCTGCGCTGACCGTTCATAGGTGATCGCCACGTTTGCGCCCTTGTCGGCCAGCGCCAAAGCAATGCCGGCGCCGATACCCCGTGCTTCGGCCGTCACCAGGGCGCGCTTAAAGCCTGATCGGAGCGCGCGCTGATATCGACGATCTGTCGTTCGGCAGGCGTCAGGACGGGGCAGCTCTCTGTCAGATGACCTTTCCTCTAGGGTTTTGGCTGTCGGTCTTCATCGTGGCTCGCCGACGTCGAGGCCGGTCCATCGGGCGGCGAAGACCCACAGGTCTGCCAGCTCGTCGATGATCTTCGTCATGGGTTTTCCCGTTCCGTGTCCGGCGCGCTCGTCGATGCGCACGAGGCGGGGCTTTGGGCCAAGGTCTGCTGCCTGGAGTGCCGCGACGTATTTGAACGTGTGGCCGGGAATGACGCGGTCGTCCCTGTCTCCCGTGGTTGCCAGGATGGCGGGATAAGCCCGGCCGGGCGTAATGTTGTGGTAGGGCGAATAGGCAAGCAGGGTGTGGAAGTCCGCCTCGACCGCCGGGTCGCCGAAATCGGTCATCCAATACTGGCCACCGATGAACTTCGGGAAGCGCAGCATGTCCATGACCCCGACGCCCGCCAGGGCGGCCGCGATGAGGTCGGGGCGCTGGTTGACGACCGCGCCGACGAGGATACCCCCGCCGGATTCGCCCTGGATTGCCAGGCCGTCGGCAGACGTGATCCCCTGCTCTTTCAGATATTCGCCGGCAGCAATGAAGTCGTTGAAGCTGTTCTGCTTCTTGTTGAACCGTCCGGCATTGTGCCACGCCTTGCCATATTCGCCGCCGCCCCGGATATGGGCGATCGCGATCACCCCGCCTTGCTCCACCCAGGCGATCTGGGGCGGTGAATAGAAGGGAATCATGCTGATGCCAAAGCCGCCGTAGCCATAGAGGATGGTCGGAGCGGGCGCGGTCACATCCTTGCGGCGGACGACGAACATCGGAACGCGAGTGCCGTCCTTCGATGTGTAGAATTTCTGCTCGACCACGACCCGGTCGAGATCGAAGCCGGCTTCCGGCTTGACCCAGGCGCTGCTCGTGTTGGTCGCCACGTCATAGCGGTAAACCGTAGTCGGGGCATTGAGGCTGGTGAAAACATAGAAGGACTCATTGTCCTCCAATTTGCCCAGGAACCCTCCCGCGCTGCCGATCCCAGGCAGCTCGACGAGACCGTCAGGCGTCCCGTCCAACCTGAAACGGCGGACCTCGCTTTTCACGTCGACGAGGTAGGTCGCGATCAGCCGTTCACCGACAAGCCAGGCATTGGAGAGAATGTCTTCCTGTTCGGCCATCCACTCCTTGAAGGTTGGAGCGGCTTCGACGAGATCCAGCGTGACGATCTTCCTGCGCTCGGCGTCCTTGCTGGTCATGATGTAGAACACCCTCCCGACATTGCCGAGAACGCGCCATTCGGTTTCGAAGTCGTCGATGAGCGTGCGGGGCTTCCAGTCGTCGCTGGTGAGATCGACGACGGAGAGAGCGTTGCCAGCCAATCCGGGCAGCGAATAGATGATGGCGTAGCGGCCGTCGTCCGTGACGTCGGTGATGTTGATCAGGTGGGGCTGGTCCGGCGTCGCGTAGAGCAACTGGTCCTGCGACTGATCCGTGGCGAGCGCATGGAAATAGATGGCGTGGTTTGTAACGCTCAACTGCGAGCCCGTGTCATTCGCCGGGTAGCGGGAATAGAAGAAGCCAGAACCGTCCTTGGTCCATTGGATCTGGGTGAAGCGGCCCCACTTGACCTCGTCATCGAAAATCCTGCCGGTGGCGACATCCAGCACGCGGATCGTTCGCCAGTCCGTGCCGCCGTCCTGGATCGCATAAGCGAGCTTCGAGCCGTCCTCAGACGCGGACCATTCCGCCAGAGCTGTCGTGCCATCCTCGGACCAGCCGTTCGGATCGATCAGGACGCGTTCCACGCCGTTCACGCCCTTGCGGGCATAGAGAATTGCCTGGTTCTTCAGCCCCGAATTGCGGGTGTAGAAATAACGATCGCCACGCTTATGGGGCGGCGTGACCTGGTCGTGGTTGAACAGCGCCGCGATACGATCCCGGAACACATCGCGGCCGGGCAAGGCGGCGAGGTAGCTGGCGGTGATCTCGTTCTGGGTTTCGACCCAGGCAGCCACATCCTTGTCGCTGCGTATGTCGGTTTCGAGCCAGCGATAGGGATCGGACACTGCATGCCCGAAATGCTCTTCGACGATGTCGAGGCGCTTTGTGTCTGGATAGTCGAGTTTAGGCATGATCGGTAAAACCTCCGAAATTGGCTGAAGCGAAACTGGCGGAGCCAGAAACGGCAGTGCGTAGAAAGGTGTGCGCAAAGTCATGGCGTCTCCATTTTTGGGCACGGCGAAGCAGGGCCAAAAATGACCCACGTTGAATCTAGGTGCGGCGGTTGATCGAGAACGAGGAGATCAGAATCGTCCCGGCGCATCGGCGCAACGAGGTTCTCGCACTGCCGAACAAGGTGGCGACGGCCTGCGATTCCTACGAGCTTCATGTCGGGCTCGCTGATATCTTTGCCGTCACAGGTGAGGCGAACAGGCGCATCGTTGAGCGTGCGCCATGGGCCGACGTCAAGGCTCTGCGCGGCGATTTGAGCCCGGCCGATCGGGAAGCAACCTCCGCTCGGCTTGCTGCGTCGCTGTCCGAACAGGTCTTCGCGCTCGCGGTCGTGGCGCGCTGCCTCCTGCCGTTCCTACCGGGCTCGGCCGCCGAGTTGGATGAGAGGCTCGGGATAACGCTTCCAGAGCGCTATTGCGATCCGCTGATCGTGGATGGGGTCAAGACCGCTTCGGCGGCGGTTCTGTTTCCCAGACGCTCGCCCGCCTGACGCCGGCCGCGTTGCGGCGCGGCGTCGACGGTCGATGGGGCCGAGGCGTCCCGGATCAGGCCGCACGGGAGCGCGAGAGGAACAGGGTCCGGCGCGCCCATAACCCGGCGCCCACAAGCACGAACTCCAGGACGACGAAAGCGACCAGTGTCGTCGGGGAGCCAGGATAGAGGATAAGGGAGATGGTCCGCCCGCAGGCTGCCACGAAGAGGAAGCCCAGCAGCAGGTCAAACAGCGATCCCCGGGCCTTCAGGTCCCGGCACGCCCAGATCATGAGCACGCCCCAGCCCGCCCAGATCGCGCCGAGGAACCGCAACTGGCTGTCGACCCAGGGCTCGTTGACGGCGGCGCCGAGGTCCGCCCCGATCATCACGAGGAGCCGCGAGCCGAGGATCACGTCCGACGATCCTGTTGCGATTGCAAACAGGCCGAAGGCGGTCATGATCCCCGCGAGGAGTTTCGAACCCGGGCGGTGGGAGCCGACGGTCGTGGGGGCGGAGGTCATCGGCGGAATCCTCGAATGGGATGGAAGGGACGGCGCCCGGAAGGCGGGCGGGATGTTCGGGGCGGGATGAAGCTCATCGGGCGGCCGCTGCCGCCCGCCAGTGCGGAGAGGTGACGTAGGCCGTTACGGCCCCAGCCTCGTGCGAGCGGATCGTGACTGGCTCGCCTTTGGGCATGTAGACGATCTCGCCAGGGCCGGCCGTCATCGTCGCCTCGCCGCTGGTGACCGACAGCCGTCCCTCCAGCACGATCATCACGTCATCGACGGCCATGGTCTCCGTCAGGGTCTGGTCCGGCCCGTATCGGCCGTATCCGATCGTCACCGGCCCGCCGTGACGTTCATCGACGAGGTTGGCGGTGAACACGTCACCATCCTGGCTCACCACTGGCATCCGGGCTGTTTTGTTCGTGGTCTTCACCTTCGTCCTCGCCCACAACATTCTCTATATCTACATCCAACCTGTCCTTCAGCCCTCAGGCCTCTCTGGCAGCGTCGACATCATCCTGTTTATCTTCGGACTCGGCGCCATCGTGTCGCTCTGGATCGTTGGTGCGCTCGTCGATCGTCGCCTCCAATCCCTCGTTGTGGCGAGTGTCCTATTTTTCGGGAGTGCCGCAGCGCTGATCGGCTTCCTGGGAGACGTTGCGCAGATAATTTATCTTACCGCTATCGTATGGGGTCTGGCCTTCGGCGGTTTCGCCACGATTACGCAGACCTCTTTATCCCGTTTTGCCGGTAGTTCGGTCGATGTGGCGCAGGCCATGTACACGACGGGCTGGAATACGGCGGTCGCGGCTGGCGGCGTTGCCGGGGGGCTTTTGCTCGACCGCACAGGGACGAGCGCCTTCCCATGGATCGTCCTTGGCATTCTGGTTATCGCATTCGCAAGCGTCGTCGGTGCGATGAACAGGGCGCCACCACATAGGGTTTGAATAGCTTCAGTGAGGTCGGCGTCCGCTTTCCAGCTACGGTTCAAAGTCCGGTGCTGGCGGATATCGTTGAAAAAGTCGGCGTTGCTGCGGGGGTGAAGTGCTGATTCAGTCGTCTTCGAGATGGAGGGCGGCGCGATGATGGGCGAGCGGGCGGTGGCGCAGGAGGCGCTGTTCTACGAGTTCAACCTGGAACGGCACGTCCCGGCCGATCATATGCTGCGCGCCATTGATCGCGTGGTTGATCTGTCCGGCATCCGGGCCCATCTGCGCCCCTTCTACAGCGAAACCGGTCGCCCCTCGGTCGATCCCGAGCTGATGCTCCGGATGCTGATCGGCTATTGCTTCGGCATCCGCTCAGAGCGGCGGCTGTGCGA
>NZ_JBDZDT010000020.1:0-37833 GCF_040049275.1 Aquabacter albus
GGTCAGACTTCACCTACGACCACGCCCGCGATCTATACACCTGCCCATCCGGGAGGCAGTTGAGGCTTCGCCAGAAGGTCTATCGAACCGAGCGACCGCTTGTCGATGAGAACGGCTTGATGCGCTACCGCGCCAGAAAACTGGACTGCGAGGCTTGCGCGTTGAAGCCCCAGTGCTGTCCCAATACACGCCCCCCCCGCAAGATCCCGCGTTCGATCCACGAAGGGGGCCGCGACATGGCACGGGACATCGCCGCCACGGACGACTACGTCACCTCACGCCGGCAGCGGAAGAAGGTTGAGATGCTGTTCGCCCATCTGAAGCGGATCCTGAGGCTCGACCGGCTAAGGCTACGAGGGCCAAATGGAGCCCGCGACGAGTTCCACCTCGCCGCTACTGCACAGAACCTCAGGAAGCTCGCCAAGCTCCTGCCGAACGGGTCGCGCTCCGCGACAGCATGAGGGTGGAAGGCGTGCGTCTCTGACGCTGACAACCATACCCCCACGTTCGGGCACCGATTTTTTCAACACTATCAGCTCGCATCCGACGTTGAGGCCATGAAGTTTGGCTAATGCCCAACCGTCAACCCATCGCGGCAAAGCCGGTCGGCACTCCTACTCTCAGCGGGAACTCGTTCATGTCTGTTCCCCGGTCCACCGGCCGCGATCTGCCATGCTCCCGCTCCGCGCAATCGGCGGTCAGGCGGCACCGACCCCCAGCTTTGCCATATAAGCGGTGAGCGCTTCCGCATGACCGAAGTCGGCCCGCAGGCCGAGATAGCCATCGGGCCGCACGACGAAGAGGGTCATCCCCTCAATGCCGAGCCGGTCGGTGACGGAGGGGTCGATGCCGGCATGGCCATGGGCGCCGGGACCATGAGCGGTGATGGCGAAGCTCGCCTCGAACAGAGAGCCCACGGCCTGCGTCGACAAGGTGCGGTGAAGCTCCGACAACGCCTCGATGCCGACCGCTGTGCCGCCGACCAGCAGCAAGGTATGGCCGGCCCGGTGATAAAGGGAGCGCAGCACGGCCTTCTCGCCATCGGCCGGGCGGATCTCCAGCGGGGCGGGCAGAACCTGCCCGGAGGTGGGCAAGCTGGTACCCGCCGGCAGGACGATGGGTGACGAGCCGTAGTCGATGTCGAGTTCCGCCTCGGCCACTGCTTCCTGATGGCGTGTCGTGGGGTTGGAGAACACGTCGCGGATCGCCGCATTGCGGGCAAGGCGTCCTTCCGCGCCCATCACCATGGCGCCGTCCGCATCGTTCCCGGATTCGACGATCTTCTGCGCCACCGGACGCCGCTCGGCCTCATAGCTGTCGAGGATGCTGTCCGCGCAGTGGCCGGTCGCGACCAGCGCCAGTTTCCATGCAAGGTTGTGGGCATCTTGCAGGCCGCTGTTCATGCCGTGCCCCTGCACGGGACTGCATGCGTGGGCGGCGTCGCCCGCCAGCAGCAGGCGCCCGGCGCGATAGGTCTGCGCCACCTTGGAATGACAGCGGAAGCGCGTGGGATTGCTGACATCCTCGAAGGTCACGCCGGGCAGATAGGGCGCGAGCGTGGCCGTGGCGTCCGCCACCAGATCCGACTGGTCCGAGGAGGGTCGCAGATAGGCGCGCCAGCGCTTGCCCGGCAGACTGGTGAGGATGAGCGGGACCTCGTCGAGATAGGCGTAGTTTGCCTCATGGGAATGCGGCCAGCCGGGAATCGTAGTGTCGAATACTGCCCAAGGCTCCTCAATGGCATGGCCGTCCTGCCCGATGCCGGCGAGCGTGCGCACTGTGCTACGGATGCCGTCGCATCCCACGACCCATTGGGCGCGCACCTGCTGCTCGACGCCGCCGCTTTCCATGGTCGCGACGATGCCGTCGGCGCGCTCTTCCAGTCCGACCAGCCGTGTCGCCCGCGTCACCGCCCCGCCATGGCTGCCCAGATAATCCGTCAATATGGCTTCGGTGACTTCTTCCGAAAGGCCGAGATTGAACGGATAGCGGCTGCCGGACAGCGAAAGATCGATGTCGCCCAGGAGATTGCCGTGGGAATGGATGCGGGCGAGGCGCTGCGGCACACCTGCCTTCAGCAGCGGCTCGGAAATGCCCAGCGCGTCGAAAAGCTCAATGGAGCGGGGATGGACTACCGTGGCGCGGTCCCAGGTCAGCGGCGCGTCGTGGGCGTCGATGAGCAGGCAGTCCACGTGGCGGCGCTTCAGCTCGGCGGCCAGCAGCAAGCCGGTGGGGCCGGCGCCCACGACAAGAACAGTCACGTCAGCCAGCATGGAAATCCCCAGCGAGAATGCGCCATACATGACCAACGCGCGCCCTCTGTTCAAGGGCCTCGTTCAAGCTCCGGAGCACCGGCGTTGAAATTTCGGACGAAACACAGCGTGACCACCTCCGCTATGCCTTGGGCCGTACCCACGGTCGCGGCATCGCCGAGGCGCAGCTCCACGTCGTGCCCGGCCGAGACTGCCAGGAACAGCAGGCTCTGGTCGGCGGCTCTGTGCCAGCCCCCCGCAGCGCCGGGGGCGGCGAGGACAGGCCGACGGCGAGAGAGGCGAGGGCGCCGGGCCACTCTTATTTCCTATTTGCCGTGGCCTGCCGGCGCCTGGACCGGACGGACGAGGCGAAAGCCGCCATCGCCAAGGCCATAGAGCCGAGGCCCGGCCGGCCTCAACATGCATCCCTCCACCGCGAATGACAGCCCAGTCTATCTCGAGGCGACCAAGCGGATCATGCGCACCATGGTCGAGATGGGATTGCCGGCGCACCGAGCATTCGCCGGTCCGGGCGCGGCGACCCTGATCAGGCCACCGGGACGGGCGCCTCGGATCCACGCCGCCCTTTGACTCGGCTGGGCGCGCATCTACAGTGGCCAATGGTTTTTTCCGCAATCCAACCGGATTCCTGCGATGGCTGAAGACCCGGCACCGAAATCGTTGAGCGATGATGAACTCGCCGCCGTCCAGGGGGGAACGGGCCGCGACATGTCGGCGTCCACGCCCGCGCCCGACGATCTGTTCCATCAGGTGGGCGTGGACCTGGACCCAGCAACGGCCGACGCGCTGGCCCGTGATGCGCACGCAAAGGCGGCGGAGGACGTGCCGTCGGTTGCCGACATGTTCGAGATGCAGATGCTGAAGAACCATTTTTCCCAGCTGGCGGAGGATACATTGAGCCTTTCCGCGTCGAATGCCGACATCGCCGGCAAGGGTGAAGGCATCAAGGGGTGATCTTGGTCGGAAGAGGCGGCGGAACGCGTCTCCCGAAGCGGAACCCTGGCCCGTCGCGACCTGGCGGCCGCCGCCCTTTCCCGCGACCCGCCGTTCCCCTACAGTCGCCGGCGGTTTTATTCATAGTCTCAATGGGTTTATGCGATGTCTGGACATGAGGCGCCAAAATCATTGAGCGATGACAAGCTTTCCGGCGTTCATGGCGGAATCGGCCAGCTGTCCTCTCAAAATCGCTTCAAGGAGGCGATGTTGCGGGATCTCAGCCAAAAGCAGTCCGACCTCGCGGAGAGCCGCGCCCGGGTGGACCGGGCGGAACACGATGCCGGCGGGCATACGGTGCGAAATCCCCGCTGACGAACAAGCTCCTACGCCCCGATGTCCGGCTCCGATCCCCTGTTCCGCCCTCAAGCCGTCGCATCCCTGGCGGTGGGCGACGACCACCACGACGCGTTGCGGGTGATGCGGCCTCGCCTGTGGGGCGCGGGCCTCGCCCTCGTGGCTTTGGTCGTGGGGGCTGTCGCCTGGAGCGCCGTCTTCACCGTTCCGATCTCGGTCGATGGCGAGGGCATCGTCCTGTCTCCCGGGCGCATCATCGACGTCGTGGCGGACGCCACCGGCCAGATCCGCGAACTGACCGTCGGACCCGGTGACATCGTCGAGCTCGGCATGGTGGTGGCACGCGTCGAGCAGCCCGACCTGAGGCTCAAGCTCGGGGTGGCGCGCGGCGAGCTGGACGACGCGCTGCGGTTCCGCGACGCCTTGGTCCGGTTCCAGGAGCGCGAGGCCGCCGAGGAGAAGGCCGTGCGTACCGCCCGGCTCGCGTCCCTCGGCGACCGGGTCGCGGCCCTGCAGCACCAGGGCGGGACGCTGCGCGAGCAGCAGGCCGGCCTGGAGCAGTTGCTGGAGCGCAAGATGGTGACGCGCGAGCGCCTGATCGAGGTGAGCGCGGAGGTGCTGGAGGTCGGCAGCCAGATCGCGGACGCGCGGGACGAGATTTCCAAGATCGAGTCCCTGGCCGTCATCAAGGCCGCCGAGAACACGCGCACGCTCCTGGAGGCCGACCGCAAGGTCACCGAGGCGCGCCGCTCCGTGACCACGATGGAGGAGCAGTTGGAGCGCCTGGGGAGCGTCCGCTCCCCGTTCAGGGGCCATGTGGTGGAGGTGAAGGCCAATATCGGCCAGATGGTCCAGCCGGGAACCCCGATCCTCGCGGTGGAGCGCGTGCCCCGGCCCGCGCCCAACGGCCGGAGCCGGGATGGCGTGCCGGCGCCCCTGGTGGTCGCCTACGTGAAGGCCGCCGACGGCAAGAAGATCGCCGCGGGCATGGTCGCGGAAATCTCGCCTCTGACCGCCCCGCGTGAGGAATACGGCTTCATCCGGGGACATGTCGTCCATGTCGCCGAGGCCCCGGCGAGCACCGCTGGAATGATCCGCACCCTCCAGAACGACCGGCTGGTCGGATCGTTCGTCGACCGACTCGGGGTTCCCCTCGAAATCACCATCGAGCCGGAGATGGACCCCGGCGATCCCGCGGAGCCGCTCTGGTCGTCGGGACGCGGGGCGGCCGCGCCGCCGGTGGCGAGCGGCACTCTGGCCGACGTCCGCGTCACCGTGCGCTCGACATCGCTGCTGTCCCTCATCCTTCCCATCCTCAACCGCCTGCGCGACCGGGGCTGACAGGCCATGCCGACACGGCGCCGCCGCATCCGGACCCCGACCCTGCTCCAGATGGAGGCGACGGAGTGTGGCGCCGCCGCGCTCGGCATTGTCCTTGCCCATTACGGCCGCTGGACCCCGCTGGAAGAGCTGCGGATTGCCTGCAACGTCACCCGCGACGGCAGCTCCGCCCGCGCCATCGCGTGCGCCGCCCGCGAAGAGGGACTGGAGGTCGAGGCTGCGCGGATGGAGCCGGCGCACCTGCGCGGCCTCGCCATGCCCGCCATCGTCCATTGGGGCCTGGATCATTTCCTGGTGGTGGAAGGGTTTGGCCGCGGCGTGGTCTATCTCAACGATCCTGCCCAGGGACCCCGCCGCGTCTCCGACGCCGAATTCGACCGCGGCTTCACCGGCATCGTGCTCTCCCTGCGCCCCGGCCCGCACTTCCAGCGCCGGGGGCGGGCGCCCTCGCTCTGGCGCAGCCTCGCTGGACGCCTCGCGGGTAGCCACAGCGCCATCGCCTTCATCGTCCTGGTCTCGCTCGCCATGGTGGTGCCGGGCCTTCTGGTCCCCGCCTTCGCGCAATTCTTCATCGACCAGGTTCTGATCCAGAGCTTCGACGACTGGATGGGCCCGCTGCTGGTCGGGATGATCGGCTGTGCCGTGGTGATGGGGCTTCTGACCTGGGTGCAGCGCGAGGTGCTGCTGCGGCTGGAGACGCGGCTGGCGATCGCCGGCACGTTCCGGTTCGTCGACCACGTCCTGCGCCTGCCGGTCAGCTATTTCGCCCAGCGCCACCCGGCCCAGGTGGCCGGGCGTACCGTCCTCAACAACCGGCTGGCGCAGCTGCTGGCGGTCGAAGTGGGAACCGCGCTGTCGAGCCTGCTGACCGCCTCGGCCTATCTCGCCGCGATGCTGGTCTACGCGCCGGACCTGGGCGCCATCGTGCTCGTGCTCGGCCTCGGCAATCTCGGCCTCCTCGCTTGGTCGTCCCGCGCTCTGGACGATGGCAACCGGCGCCTGCTCGCCGCCGGTGCGGGCCATGCCGGCTTCGTTCGGCAGGGCTTGCGGATGATCGAGACCTACAAGGCGGGCGGGACCGAGCACCGGCTGCGGGAACGGCTGACGGCGATGTATGCGCGGGCGCTCAACCTGCGCCAGTCCATCGGCTCGGCCCAGGTGCGCCTCGGCGCCTTGCCGGGCCTCACCGCCGCCACCGCGGGCGCCCTGGTGCTGACGCTCGGCGGCATCAAGGTGATCCATGGGGAGATGTCGCTCGGCATGCTCGTCGCCTTCCAGGCGCTCATGATGGGCTTCCTCGGCCCGGTGGCGGCGCTGATCCATCTCGGCGCCCGCATCCAGGATGGATACGCCAATCTGCGCCTGCTGGAGGACACGCTCGATCATCCGCTGGCCCGCGAATTTCGCGTCGGCGCCGATGCCGGGGGAGGGCCGTCGACGCGGCTCGCCGGTGCCGTCGCGGTGCGGGATCTCGCGTTTCGGCACGGGGCCGGCAGTCCCTTGCTGCTCGACGGCGTGTCGTTCTCGCTGGAGCCGGGGGAGCGGCTCGGCATCACCGGCGCTTCGGGGTCGGGCAAGTCGACGCTGGCCTCCCTCATCTGCGGCCTCGCCGAACCCACGGCCGGCACGATCGCCTTCGATGGCGTGTCGCTGCCCGACCTGCCGCGGACACGATTGCGCCAGTCCCTAGCTTATGTGGACCAGCGTGGCGCCATCTTCGAGGGCACGGTCCGGGACAATATCGGCCTGTGGGACGACAGCCTGCCGGATCAGCGCATCGTCGCCGCCGCCCGGCAGGCCCTGCTGCATGAGACCGTGCTGCGCCGTGGCGGCTACGGGTCCCGCCTGCGGGACGGCGGGACCGACCTGTCCGGCGGCCAGCGCGCCCGGCTCGAGATCGCTCGGGCATTGGTGCGCGACCCGCGCATCCTCGTCTTTGACGAGGCGACCGCCGCGTTGGACGGCGAGACTGAGCTGCGGCTGTTCGCCGGCCTGCGGCGCGTCGGCACCACCATGATCGTGATGGCCCATCGCTACGGCGCCCTGCGGGACTGCGACCGCGTCCTCGTGCTTGACCAGGGGCGGGTGGTCCAGTACGGCGCGCCGGACCGGCTTCTGGCCGAGCCCGGCCCGTTCCGCACCCTGATGCAGGCAGGCTGACCGTGACCGGCCGCGACGACATGCCTCCAGACGGCACGCTCGCAAACGTCACGGGTGCGGGCGACATCCGTGCCGTCGACACGCGCAGGGACAGCACGCAGCCCACACCGGCCGATCCGACGCAGACCGCGGCATCGTGGCTCGCCCTCGATGATCCCGGCATCTGTCATGTCGTAGCCGGCGGCGAGGCCGTGCTGTTCGCGGTGCAGGGTGGGATCCGCTCGGCCCGGCACCCGGTTGCGCGCGTCCCGGACGGCGGCCTGCTGTTCGGCCTGCCGCCGAGCCAGTTCGGTGGCGAAACCCTTATCGCCGTGCCCGGCCCGGGCGCGCACGTCCACAGGCTGCCACCGGCTGGCTGGCAGGATCCCGCGCCCCCCGCTGCCCTCGCCTCGGGCATTGCGCGCTGGCTCGATGGCCTTGTCGACGGCGTCGGCAACGTTGCCAACGCGCCCTCCCGGCCACGCCACCTGCCTGGCGGCACCGTGTCTTCAGGATCCATGTCCCTAGGCTCTATCGGTGCCATCACCATGGAGGCGGGAGCGATCCTCGGGGGCGGGCGCGAGAGCGTCTGGGTGGAGCTGCCGCCCGGCGGCGCGCGTCTGTTCGGCATCGAGCCGGTGCATGGCCGGCTGCCGCTGCCTCCGGGCGCCTGGCTGACCCTCGTCGATGGCGGTGACGTCCGTATCGAGGACTGGGAGCGCGGGCTGGCGCGCGCGGACTGGCCGGCGGCGCTCGCCGCCTTCCACGCCGCCATCGCGGAAGTGCTGCCGCTGGCCCGCGGCTTTGCCGAGGCGGACGAGGTCAACCGCCTGCGCGCCCGCCAGGCGGACGAGGAGCACACCGCGTTCCGCACTACGCAGCGGATCGCCGACATATTGGCGAACCCGCTGCCGCCGCGCCCGTCCGCCACGTCCGGCCACGAATTGATGGACGTGATGCGCGTTCTCGGCCGGGAGCTCGGCGCGCCCGTCCGCCGCCCGATCAAGGCGCGACACGCCCAACTGGACGTCGCCCCGACGGCGCGGGAGATCGCCCGCGCCTCCCACCTGCGCCTTCAACCGGTGCGGCTGGCGGAGGGGTGGTGGAGCGAGGAATCCGGTCCGATGCTGGCGCGGCGCACCGACGGCACGCCGGTCGCCCTGGTCTGGCAGGGCCGCCGCTGGACGCAATATGACCGCACCGGCGCCGGCCGGCCCGTGACCGCGGCCATGGCCGCCGACATCGCCGACACAGCCGACACGGTGTTCCGCCCCCTGCCGGCCAGGCTTGGCTTCGGCACATTGCTGCGGGCGGGCATCGGCGCCGGCATCTGGGACGTCCTGCCGTTTCTTGCCGCCCTGCTGGCCGGCAGCGCCATCGGCCAGATCCTGCCGCTGGCGACCGGCTTCGTGTACGGCGTCCTGGTGCCGGCGGCGCTGCAGGACGGCGTGCTCCAGGTCGGCCTTCTCATCCTCCTGGTCGGTCTCGGCGGCTTCCTGGCGCAGCTGGTGGGCGAAGCGGCACTCCAGCGCATCGCCGCCCGGGGCGATGGCCGGCTCCATCAAGGCCTGTGGGACTGGATCGTCGGCCTGCCGCTGGCGTCGCTGCGCGGCTACGCCAGCTCCGACCTCGGCGCGCGCGCCTCCGCCGCCCAAGCCGCCGTGTCCGGCACGCGCCAATTCGCCTTCCAGGGCATCGGCACCGCCGCTGTCCTGCTGTCCAGCATCGCGTTCCTGTTCTGGCACGATCCCCGGCTCGCCGGCCTCGCACTGGCCTTGGTGGCGCTGCTGCTCGCGGCCGGCATGCTGGTGGGTTGGATCCAGGCGCGGGCCCTGCGCGACGGCGAGCGCCTGGAAGGAACGGCCGACAGCCAGATGGCCGAGTTCGTCAACGGCATCACCGTCCTGCGCAGTGCCGGCGCAGAGGCGCGCGCCGCCCAACGCTGGGCCGACCGCTTCGCGGCGATGCGCGCCCGGCAGGTGGCCTCGCGCCGGGTCATCAACATCTACGAGGCCTGGCTGGCGGCATGGCCCGCCCTGGCCGGCGCGGCCCTGCTCGCCACCATCCACGCCCTCGGCGCGGGTGCGGACGGGACACCCGGCATCCCCGTCGCATCGGTCGTCGCCATCCTGACCTCGTTCGCGGTGATGCTCGCCGCCTTGTCCCAGCTGTTGCGCGGCGGCCTTGCGGTCTGGCTGCTGCGGTCCGCCTGGGCCTATGCCAGGCCGCTCCTCGCCACCGCGCCGGAGCCCGCGGTGGCACTGTCCGACCCGGGACCCCTAGAAGGCCGCATCGAGTTCTCGTCCGTGGGCTTCTCCTATGGCGGCGGGCCGGCCGTCCTCGCCGATGTTTCGTTCCGGGCGGCTCCCGGCGAAACGGTCGCCATCGTCGGCGCATCCGGCAGCGGCAAGTCGACCATGGTGCGCCTGCTGCTCGGGCTCGAGGCGCCCACCCAGGGGGCGGTGTATGTGGATGGCCACGACATCCGCGCGCTCCATCCCGAGGCCTATCGCCGGCAGGTCGGCGTTGTCCTGCAGGACGGCGCGCTGCCGCCCGGGACCATCCTCGACATCGTCCGCGGCGAGACCGACGCCACCCCGGAGCAGGTCTGGCGGGCACTGGCCGCCGCCGCCATGGCCGAGGACGTCGCGGCGATGCCGCTCGGCCTACACACGGTGCTGCCGGATGCGTCCCGCCTGCTGTCGGGCGGGCAGGTGCAGCGCCTGGCGCTCGCCGGCGCCCTGATCGCCCGGCCGCCCATCCTGGTCCTGGACGAGGCGACGAGCGCGCTCGACAACACCACCCAGGCCCGCGTCATGGCCTCGGTGCGATCCATGCTCTCCACGAGGATCCTCGTCGCCCACCGGATCAGCACCATCCGCGGCGCCGACCGCATCCTGGTGCTGGATGCGGGGCGCGTCGTGGAGAGCGGGACCTTCAGCGAACTGATGGACCGGAAGGGGCACTTCTTCCGGCTCGTCGGCGCCGGCCGATGAGTGCGCCCCATTTGACTGCGCCGCAGTCGAAAAGTGGACCTTCGCGCCTCAAGGGCCATGATCCCGGCCTCCTTATGGTCGTCGGGGCCAGGCGCGCAGGTTCAATTCCCTCCACCTTCAAACGGCAAATTCCTAGGCGTCGTAACTTCCGGTTTTGGTGATTACTGATGCTCATTCCGTGAGCTCCCAATTAGGCCATCACCCTTTCTGGCGTCGCATTCGCGCCAGGAAATACGGGGTGCCCAGAAAGGCCGCGATCAGGCCCGCGGGAATTTGGTAGGGAAAGATCAGAACCCGCCCCAGCCAATCGCTCGTGATCAGAAGAAGCGCGCTGATTACGGCCGCGCCCAATACGTGGGATGCGGGCCGCTGAAGGCCCAGCAGGCGTGCCATGTGCGGTCCCATCAGGCCGACAAAGCCCAGGGGGCCAACGGTGAGAGTGGCTGCCGCAGTGATAAGGGCGGTCAGCAGGAGAAGGGCAGCCCGTGTCTGCTTCAGGTCGACGCCGACGGCGACCGCAATGGGGGAGCCCAGCGGCAAGACGGCCAGCCATCGAGCGGTCAAGGGGACCATCAGCAAAGCCAGGAACGCGATCGTGACGGCGGCGATCGCGTCACCGGGCCCCACGCCATACGTTGAGCCCGCCATCCATGGCACCAGCCCGCCGAGGCGAGGATCACCGGAGACCATCGCGAAGGACGCCACGGCGGAGCCCGCCGTGCCGACAGCGATGCCGGTCAGCAGGATGCGATCGGGTGAAAATGCCACCCGCTGCCCAAGCACCAACATTGCAGACAAGGTGAGGAGGGCGCCGATGGCGGCAGCAATCAGCTGCGCCGGATACCCCGCCTCGGGTAGTATGAATGTGGCGAGGATCACCCCGAGCGCGGCACTAGAGGAAATGCCGAGGATTTCGGGCGATGCCATCGGATTGCCGGTCATCCTCTGCAAGACCGTGCCGGCCATGCCGAGCATGATGCCGGCCGCTACCGCCGCCACCACGCGCGGCCAGCGCCATTGGAGAACTGACAGCCACCCGTCTCCCCAACTAACTAGCCAACCATGGGCTCCGCGCCCCACATGGAGGCTTGCCCAGGTGGCGATAGCGAGCAATGCCGCGCCGCAGACGAGCAGCAGGATTGGACGACGTGCACGGGGGTGCCTGTCACCATCCCCCAAGCGGGGCTGCGAAGGTTCTTCGTGCAGGCGCGGTATCAGCCAGAGCAGCAGCGGCGCGCCGATCAATGCACAGGCCACACCTGTGGGCACACCCGGCAGGACGGTGCCGGCGATCTGCACGCTCTGGTCTGCCACCAGCAGCAGAGCAGCCCCCATCACGGGTGCCCATGCCAGTCGCTGCGCGAAACGGCGGCTGCCGGACATGGCGATGAGCGCAGGCGCGGCGAGGCTGATAAAGGCGATAACCCCAATCGCACTCACCACGAAGGCGGCCAGCGACACGGCAACCGCGAGCGCCAGGATGCGGGCAGCACGGGGCGAGAGCCCGAGCCCCTGCGCGGCCTCGTCGTGAAGGCTCATCAGCGAAAGCGGCCTCGCCAGGAGAGCAGCGAAGAACGCGCACACGGCGAGGCGCGGCAGCAGGTATGCGGCGATGCTCCAGTCGGTCTGGACCAGGGAGCCGGAACTCCAGAGATAGATGCCGCCCAGATACTGCCAATGGATCAGGTTGAAAAGACCGTTCACCCCGCCGCAGGACAGGCTGACGACGAGGCCGGCCTTGACCTGCGGCAGGCTTTGCCAGGCCAGGCTCCCCACAAGTCGCCTGCGGGCGAGAACGGCGCCGTCCCAATGCTGGGTGACTTCGACGATGAAGGCATCCGGCGCGGCCAGCAGTTCCAGCGGAGGCACTACTGGCCAACCCCATAGGCCACCATCATCGGCCCATGCGTTCGAAAGGCCGAGGCGCGCGGTCATGTCGCCGGGCAGGCTCCGCGGGCCGAAGACCCGGAGGTTCACGCCGTCGGTGTTCAGGTAGACCAGCAGTACCTTTCGATCGAACGCCTCATCCAGTCGGCGCGCGTACAGCGCTTGTTTCATGTAGCCGTGAGGTGAACGCGGAAATAGTTGCCATAAAGCCCGACGTTCCGGTGATGCCTTTCAATGAATTGGTGAAGGGTGGAAGGATTTCGACTCTGAAAATTGTGGACCATCGTATGGTTGTGAGTCGCGTAACTGTGGACTTAGTATTCGATTTTCTCCCTACTAAAGACGGCCCCCATGATAAATTCGGGCGATTTGAAGCATAGAAGGGACGAGAAGTATGACTAAACTTCCTTCATGCGTAATCCCCCGAAAGGGGCGGAAGGGAGAGCCGCTACTTTACTTCTGGCGGCGACCCGGAACGCAAATCAGGCTCCGCAGCGTACCGGGAACCCCGGAGTTTGATCTGGAATATGCCGCAATGGCAGGCGAAACCGCCCCGAAGGGGAAGCCGCGCGCCGTTGCCGCGCCGCCGGCTGTCGTGTTCCAGCGTCCGACACCGGAGACCCTTCGATGGCTGTGCACCAAGTATTTCGCCTCGGAGGACTTCGCCAGCCTTGACCCCAGGACGCAGCGCGTCCGCAGGGGGATCATCGAGCACTGCCTGAAGGAGCCGATCGTGCCGGGTGGCGACACCTTCTTCGCCGAGGTGCCGCTCGATCGGCTCACGACCAAGGCAATGAAGGTGCTGCGGGATCGGAAGGCCGGATTGCCGGAAGCGGCGAATGGCCGCGTCAAGGCGTTTCGGCAGGTCTTCGTCTGGGCGCTGGAGGAGGAGGTGACGGATAAGCTCTCCTTCAACCCGGCCCGCGATGTGAAATACCGGGAGGGGCGTGTCGGAGGATTCCACCACTGGACCGTGGACGAGGTGGAAAAATACGAGGCCGCCCATCCGATCGGCACCAGCGCGCGCCTCGGCTTGGCGCTCTTACTCTACACGGCCCAGCGCCGCTCGGACATCGTGCAGTTCGGCCGCCAGCATGTCCGGAACGGGTGGCTCAGGTTCACGCAGTTCAAGGGCCGCAACCGCAATCCGGTCACCCTTGAAATCCCGATCATTGCAGACTTTCAGGCCATCATCGAGGCGAGCCCCACCGGGGACCTCACCTTTCTGACGACTGAGTTCCGCAAGCCGTTCACCTCGAACGGGTTCGGGAATCGGATGAGGAAGTGGTGCAACGAAGCCGGGTTGCCGCATTGCAGTGCGCATGGTTTGCGCAAGGCAAGCGCCGCGCGGCTCGCGGAGGTGGGGTGCACCCCCCACGAAATTATGTCCATCACGGGACATACGACGATGAAGCAGATCGAGCTTTACACCAAAGGGGCGCGTCAGAAGCGGCTCGCCAAGGTGGCAATATTTAAGCTGGAAGCCGCCGAATAGCGTTGTAACAACGTCTCTTGTTACAACGGGGAAAAGCCTTTGAAATCAAAGAGTTTTGGTGCCAGGGGCGGAATCAAACTAAGGCAATAAGCCTTTGATATTAAAAATTTAAATAAGTTCGATTTTTTTCTATGCCCACAGGCGTGCCAACAGATTGGTGCGGTGGATGGGTTCGATTCCTGTCCGCCCTCGCTCACGCGCGTGAAGCGACGAGAAGTCGCGATTTAGGCTGTGGATGAACTCATGAAATCACAGCCGATCAGCTCGCTCAATAGGGAGCATGACGAAGCTCAATAGTCGATCCATGGAATTCAGTCTCTGCAGAAGCTCCAAATCATTATGAAAATCTAGGTATTTCAGGGTTTTGTTGACTTGTTTATGGTATTATGATACAATTTACAGGGCGGAGATTGCCGCCTCTCTTCTGCAAGAGAGTTCTGCCATGTCGAGCAATGCCAACGTCACTCCCATCGCTGCCGCGAAGCCGAAGGCCGTCAGCGGCAAGACGCCTACCGCCGCTGTTCGGCCTGCCGCCGTGGCTGCCAATGCCGCTCAGACCCCTTCGGAGGCCGTGCAGGCGGCTGCTAGCGAGACGTCGGCCGTCTCGGCCAAGCCGCCCGTTCAGTTGGGCTCCGAGGCCACGCCTGAGGTCATCACCCCCGCCGTGGCCGCCGACCTCGCCAAGGCCCTCTGGCAATCCATCGCACCCGGCCACTTGGTGCTCGCGGCCGATCATTCCGATGGCGAACTCCAGGGATGGTGGCCGGCCAAGGTGGTCTCCCGGGTCGAGACGTCCGTCACCTGCCTCTGGCTCGGCTACGAGGGCATGGGGCCATTCACCAAGCCGCTCGAAGAACTCGGCGTCATGTACCCGGTGCATGCGGCCTAATCCGCGAAGAAGAGGGGCGCCGCAGTCGGCGCCCTTCATCTGCTCACGATCGGAAGGAGGAGTGTATGAGCAGGAGGCGGAGACGCGGGCGGGAGGCGCGATCGGAGAACAGGCCCGATGCGGGGCTCATTCGGGATTGCGTGATCTATGCACAGTCGGTGGCGGCCTTGGCCGCGGGCTACGAGGTCGATCCCGACCCCCATGGCGATTATGCCGGGGATCTCGGACAGCATCATTTCCATCGAGCTGAGCGGGCACTCCGGCGCATCGCCCGGCAGCCGGTGGCGACGGCGCTGGGGCTCGAGGCCAAGGCTCGGGTCATCCCCCTCATCGTCACCCGGCACTTGGCCGTGTTGTCATTAGAGGAAGCCGAACTGATCCGTCGGTTTGCCGAGGAGGTGAGGGCGGACCTCGAGCGTGCTCGCGCATCGGCTGACACCTGGGCCTGACGCGTCAGGCCTTCTTCCGGCCCCTTGGGAGCGGCTCCGGTGGCGATGCACCCTCAGCCGGCTGCGCCACCAGGTCGGCCACGGCCACCTGCAGCACATCGGCAAGCCGGTCCAAGAGGTCGATCGTCGGGTTCTCCGCCTGTCGCTCGATGCCGCCGAGATAGGCCCGGTCAATGCCGGCATCGGCCGCAAGGCGCTCTTGCGAGAGGCCTTTCTCGACCCTGATCGCCCGCACGTTCCAGGCCAGCAATGCACGTCCCTTCATGGGCGGGCATGGTTGGTAATAGCGTGCCTATTAAACCACTGGCTATAGCCACCATTAAGCGCTAGCCTAACGGCAGCTCACCGGCGCACGGACGCCTTCTCACATGACCAGATCTCTTTCCTCCACCGCGGCCGCGGTGCTGTTGAACATCGCCCTGATCGCCCCCGCTGGGGCGCAAGTGGCCTATGAGTTCGGCTACAAGGATCGCGTTTTCGATCAGAACTACGTCCTGCCCGACGAACTGCGGCAATCGCAGATCACGGCGATCGGCAATGCGGTGTCCCTGGTCGGCCTCGTGAACCAGGCGCTCGCCGATGCCCCGTCAAATCCGACGGTGAAGAAAATCCTCAATGGCCAATGTGGGGAACTGCTCGTCCTCAATGCGCCGCTCCCCAGCGGGGCGATGACGGATGCGCAGCGCGCTATCGAGCAGTTTCCCAATGTCACTGTCGCTCGGTCCGAGGCGGATGACCTCGTGAAGGTGCCATGCGGGCTGCAGGTCCGAGCCTTCTATGCGGCCTTCGTCGATGCAGCGTCGCAAGAGTATCAGTTGCGACGCCTGGCCGATCATATCCGCCGGACTTTTGCCGACGACTGGTTCACCTCAGCACAGATCGCGGACCCGGCGATCCAAGGCGGCGTGCAGCGCCTCGCCGGACTCCTGGCACGCGCGGATCGTCTCACGCGCAAGGGGATGGCCTTGCCGGAGGATATCCGTACTCCGCTCAAGGAGGGGACCTTCAAGGCGCGCATTCAGAGCCTTGCCGACGATGCGGCCTATGGAGCCCTGGATGCCAAACTCACCGCCCTTGAGCAGCGTGCTGGCCAGGAACTGGTCCGCCTCCAGGCCGACCGAAAGGCTCAGCAGGAGGGTGCGGAAAGGGACGCTCTGCGCAAGCGGCTGATTGCTGAGGCGGAGCGGGCCGTCACCGCAGCCAAGAACGCCCTCGATATAGACCGCGCGGATCTCCAGCGATCGCTCATGCGCGCGCAGATGGACCTAAGCTACGGGAGCGGTACCGTCGACTATTTCAGATCGGTCGTCCAACACGGCGAGAAGAACCTCCAGGCCGCCATTACGGAGCGTGACAGGCTTCTTGAGCACCTTGCCGCTCTGGATCGCACGGAAGGCGGCTCCGTAAAGGCGGATGACTTCGGCGTAGCGCCCGCGCTGGCGTCCACACCCGCCCCCGCATCCAATGTCTGCATCGCCGGACAGCGCTGCCGCATCGCTGAGAGGACCGTCTTCTGCTCGAGTTTCGAGGACATGAAGGCGCTGCTCGGCCGGCCGGTGGGGCCTGAACGGCGTCAGATCCTCGCCACGCTGAAGGCGAGGGGCGCCTGCGTGCTGATGGAGCAAGGGACCATCGTCACGGCACGCGGGCCGTCTCAAGCGGTGACGCCGGCAGGGGAGGGGCCTGTGGGCGTGGTCGCGGTCACCACCACTGTGGGGCAGCGTGGCTACGTTCTTACTTCGGCCTTGGCTGCCGACCAGACCGCCAGCCGGTGAAGGATCTCTCCCATGAAGGTCCTTCTCACGAATGCCCGCACGGGCGCCCATAAGCACATCACGGTCGGCTTCAACTGGCCAATCTTCCTGCTGCTGGTGCTCGCGCTCCTACCCATCGCCATCGCCTTGGGGTTCATCCTGGGGATCAAGGCGCTGGTCGGCGGCTTCGGTGCTGCTGCGGTGATCCTGTCTCAGCACCTCGCGCGCCGCGCAAATGAAGCCCGGGCACGGCGCCTCTTTTCGCTGGGCTGGAGGTTTGCTGATCCAAGCAGCCTTGAGGCCAGGCAAGCGCAACAGGCGTGGACTCTATTGCCAACCGACACGTCGCTTGCCGATCCACCGCAGGCTTCAGTCTCTCAACCGGACTTCACGCTGAACGAAGGCTCGTTCCTCGACGCCTGCGCCACCGAGGCCCAGGCACCGCAACGGATCTATTTCTATCAGGAGGGACCCATGAAAGTACCGTTGACTAACCCGAGGACAGGAGAGGTCAAATTCATCAAGATCGGTTGGAGTTGGACATTATTCTTCTTCTCGGTATTTCTCGGCCTACCGCTCTTTCTGCGCCGCCTCTACATGTGGGGCGCTGTCTTCGTCGTCCTCAATATCATCCTGCTGATTGTGCAGCAGGACGTGAGATTTATGCCTATCGCGTTGATGTGCTGGCTTGCACAATTTGGATTCACCATCTTCATATCGATCAAGGGCAATGCGCTTACGGCTCGGAACCTGCTCCAGAAGGGATGGCGGTTTGCCAATCCTGATGCTGTGGAAACTAAGTATGCCAAGAACAGGTGGAGTGCGGAAGTATCTGCTTAGAAGTTCTAGATTCAGTGGGCATCTGCGGATTCTAGTCTCCGGCCCAGTGGTATTCGAGCCAGAACGAGGCGAAGAGCGGGGTCGGTGTAGTTACGAACTATGAATTCGAGCGTAGGCCGCAATTCACCAACGGCTTATGTCACTGGGGCTAGTGGCGATATGGCGAAATCATCCGCCATATCGCCCAAATAATGCAGGCAGAAAGTTACGCCTGCTAGATGTGCGCGACCGATGATCGTCGCGCCGATCGCTAAAGGAATGCCCCGCGAGCGAATCCATGCCCACTCCGCTAGTCTATTCTGCTGCAGTCTTTCCTAGCGCGAAAAGTGATGTGACCTGAATACGCCTAGCCCTGCTCGACGGTCGATCCCGGTAATAGCCGTCGCCACGCCCAGCAAGGTGTAGCAGGTCCTGCGGATCCACCGAGACATTAGGAGCGTTGCGCTTAGCTTCTCTCATATCCATTGGCTTTAGAACAAGCCAGGTCGCCGCGTTGGCGCGCACTTCTTCACTAAAGTGGTCACTCATCTGTGAAGCCAGAACCATGCCAAGACCGAATTTCCGAGCTTCGGTGATCAACTCGTTGAGGATGTTGTCCGCGCGATCTCGATCCCCTCCACCCAAGCTCAAAATCTTCGCCTCATCGATGACCACGAAAAGGCGGAAACGCTGCCGGTCGTCCGCTGGTTGTACAGGGATGGGACCACGCAGGCGGAGTACCCGAAATAACTTTCGAAGAAGAGTTTCGGTAGCAACGAAGCGGATATCGTCCGGGAGTTTACTCAAGTCCAGTCGTACTGAATGCGATAAGAAGTCGTCGACCGATATGTGGTTCGCCCGCCGGAAAATCGGGTGATCGAAAAGTTGTTGGACAGCGGCCAAACACCCTTCGATTGACGCGCGTTGCGCTTTGCGATCATCATCATCCGCCCACTCGGCGAGGATCTGCTGCACGATGCCAAAGGTCGGAGCGGGACGGCTCCAGGTCTGCGGGTCCTCATCCACGATTCCGGCCCGTTCGTACGCCTCCTCGATTGCTTCGCGAAGGATTGCCGACTGCCGGTGTCCCAGCGACGGCACGGCACGCTGCACCATCGCGCGGAGTGCCGCTCGCTGATCGTAAAGGCCACTTTCCTCCGCGCTATGCGCGTCGATCTCCATGGGGTTCAGCCCAACAACGCTTGCAGAGCCGCTCGAGAGGAGCGTCGATTCTGTCCCGGGAAACACCACGTCCCCATGGAAGTCAAACGTCAGGACCGGAACGCCGAATCGGTGGATTGAAGACCCAAGCACCTTCAACGTCTCGGTTTTGCCTGAACCCGAGGCGCCCAGCACGAGTAGGAAGCCGTTGGACTGGCGCCCAGGTGACCAGACCACGGGACGGGAAGACGCTTGTTCGGTGCCGAGTGGGACCTCCAGCAGCCCTGCGGTATCGTCGACAACCGCGGGGACAGGTTCCGGCTGCGGACCCGTCGCGATCGACGGTCGACGGGTAGGCACCGTTGAGACCGGGGCCGCGTTCGTCAAGGCAGCATCGATCGGCGACTCGTGCGGGTCTAGGGTCGAAACAATCTCGAGCGTAGATCCTGTATTGTCGACTACGACTGGCTCTAGGGTCAGTCGCCGGAGCATCTCGACTGCACTCAGTGGCTCAACTGGCACATCGCGGCGCCGTGCCGCCATTCCCGGGATCTCTGTCTCCTCGGCCTGATCGCGGGTGGAGCGCAACACCAAACCGACATCTGCGGCCGAGAGTGTCTCCACCCTGATCGGTACGTTGCTGGCTGTTATGAATGTGCGCCCCAGGGTGTCAGCGACGGAGGCGAGTTGCACGTGGATAATGCGCGCACCAAGTCGGATCGTGATGCGCCCCGTGAATGCATCCTCTAAAAGTTCGTGCCAGCGTTCTATGAATTCTGGTTCGTGATCTTTCAGAAGAGCGGTGTAGAGATGCTCTCGAAGGACTTCTCGACGAGGGTGTGCCAGCGGCGATGAGGTCTCCGAACTGAACACTTCTGCGAGCGCCTGCAGGGTAGCAAGTACTTGTCCGACAGCGTGCCCGGTTATCACTTCGCCGCTGACTGAGTATGGGATGGCCTCGTCGTGGGCTTTCACCTCGATCACATCGATGATGAGATTGCCGTCCTCCTCACGCAGGCCTAGGAGATCTGCCTTCTCCTTAGAATGATGCCCTGCGACGAGCCAGCGCGCAGCGGTAGGAGTGTCTAGGCTGACCGATAGGCCGCTCGGCTCTTGCAGACGGTACCAACGCATGGCGATGAGTTTACCCAGCGAGCCCTTCACCTGCTTCTCGTGGCTGGAACTTGCAAGCCCTAAGATTCCGTTTGGCTCCATTGCCACTAAGTCGCGGGCAAGTCTCTCAAGCGTCTCGGTGCTCGCCAAAAAGTGTGTGCGCCTTAGTTGCTCGTCTAGGCGAGTGATGAAGGGCGAAAGATCGTGTGCAAATGTCGTTAGCTGACGGCTGCGATCGATCCGACGGTCGATCACCTCCGCGTTGCCGAGACGTGGCAGCGGGACGCGGTGCGGATCGGCGAGCACGGTCCAGGTCGCGTACTCGGCAATTGCGTCAAGGCTCTCCTTCACGTCTCGCACTTGTGGGAGATAAGCTGGGGTCTTACGTTGGAGCGCGGTGTGCAGGAGCGCTGCAGCTGCAAGATATCCCCCGAATACATGCTCTTCTGCTACTGGAACAACTTGGATCTCTTTGCGAATACGGTTGAATCGGTACTCGCAAGTTGGCATCCAAGGGCTCAGGTCATGTACCCCCGCGCGGGCGACCGGGGAACTGCGCACCTCAAAAGGATCGAAGATAACCGCAAGGTGGGCTGGTTCTTCTCCGAGTTCGCGCGCTAGGTCTGCGGGCGTCATGATCTCGGGCGTAACGCTGAGTGAAGCCAGCCCCCTCTCCTCCGCTCGCCGGAGTTGCTCACGCACCGTCTCGTTGAGGTCATTGATCTCGTTGGCCCAGCCGCGCGTATCGATGTGCGTATATCGGACTCTGACGTGGAGACCCCAATAGCTGGCGACATGCATCTCCTGGTCTGCTTCGAGGCCATTAAGCAGCGCCTCGACAAACTTGCTGGGTTGCGGCGGATTGACGAGCAGAACTTGTAGACCAGATCGCGCAAATGGCCGGAGCATCGCGAGCCGGTGCGCCACGTCGGCGATTGTCCGTACGCCGTCGGATTCAAGGAGGCCGCGTGGAGAGGCCCTAAAGATTGGCAGGCGGCCGATCGTCCCGGCCTGGCCGAGCAGCGTCGACTGACCTAGTCCTGTAGTTTGCTGCGGAAGGACGAGGATCTGGAGAAGTTGGATCTCGTCCGCACAGGCCTCTTCGACCGTCTGGGTTTCGCGTTCGGAAAGCTTCCGCGAAAGCCCACGCACGTCTCGGACGATGGTCGCACTACGCCAGAGATACAGTGGGTGCAGCGGCGACATCACCGCCTCAACTTCCTCTTCGCGCCGATAGACATAGAGTTCAAGCGCGAGCAGCCCGCTCAGCACCGCCTCGGCCTCGAAGTCAGCGGCCGCTATCATCTCTTGATAGCAGGATGATACAAGGCGCATCATCGCTTCGTACGTAGCAAGGTATTGTTCAAGTGTTTGCTGGAGATCGGGTTTGCCGGCGAGGAACGCGATTGGCGAGATTGCAAGTTCCGAGGCGAATGGCAGAAGCGCTGCCCGCAAATCCCTCAGTCGTTCGACCTCGGACACCAGCCCCGTCGGAACTACCTCCTCCGCAGCGAAGCCGCGAAGTTGATCGAGGACCGGTTCGATTCGAAAAGGATTCCAGGCTTTAAACGCGGCAACCTCGAGAAGCGCATCGGGTTTCTCACTCTCGACCTCTATTAAGCCGCCCCAGTCCTGCTCCGTAGACCGGGATCGTACGAGGTTCAGAAGGTCGCGATTGGCTTCAACGACGCTCGTTGCGGCAGGCGATCCGGCTCGCTTAACGTCCTGGTCGGAGATCCGCATATCGTCTTCGAGCACCGCGGAAACGATCTGGCTTATCTCCTCTGCGATGTCTGCGAGATCCTCCTCTTTGCCTTCCATGAGAAGACGGCTGACTGCCCGTTCGACCTCCTCGCGGGGAAGGCCGCCCGGATTCAGTCTCGCGCCCGGTTTGACCTTAGCGCGCCACAGAGCATTGGCCTCCTCAAGATCGAGAGCCGAAAAGTCGCCATCCACGGCGGCCTGACGCATTGTGCGGAGAAGTCGATTTGCCGCCGTACGTTCCGTTCCCTCAAGCCTGCGGCTATAGTCGCGCAGTCGTGCCCAGTCTTCGTTAGTGGCTCTTCTGAGTTGGTCGACGAACTCGCGGTTTACAAGCAGTCGACGCAGGACCCGCTGATCACTTTTCTCGTCAGCTAAGCGGCCATCGGGGAGGAGCCCGAGGAGGTGCAGCCGCCTCGGCGCCAGTACCGACCTCTCAGTGGGTAGGGTGCTCGCAAGTTCTTCATCGAAGCGAACCATGTCTTGCAGTGAGATGCGGAGGCGGGGATTACGCCCGAGAACATCCCAAAGGGTCCGCAGCCACGCCACCTCGGCTTCCGCAGCCTGTCCACCGCACAGTCTACGCAACAGATCGGCTTCCCCGATATTGCGGAAGTCGCGCAATGAGGCAGCCTTAGTGAGGGGGCGTTCAGCAATGACCGCGATTGTCCGCAAACGGTCATTCCGCCACTGCACCGCATCCTCTTCGCGTGAGGAAACGTAGCCACGGATGCCTGTAACCTTCGACACAGCCTCCCTAATGGCGTCGCTTTGATCGACGAGCGCCATTCTGAGCTGGGGGCCGCGTTTAGCGGAGATCGGTCCCGCCGCCGCCGCGAGTGCTTCATAGTCGAGCGGCTTCACGTCCCGGACGACGACACCAAACTCGCCGCGCTCGGCGAGTTCCTTGAGTTCGTCGATGAGGATGGAACTGACACGCGTTGCGACGGGGTTAGCCATGTTGCTGCTCTTCCTCCATGACGCCCACGATAGCTACGCTGTCTGCGAGGCGTCGCGCGAGGCCAAGCATCTCCAGACGCGACAACAGCCTCTCGCTGTTTTCGGCAAGGCTTGCGCTGTCCACCTCCGCCCCCGACTGGGCAAGCAGCGCCCCATCTTCGGGCCGGCCCCCCACAATGATGTGCCACCGATCGTGAAACGCGTCCAAAAAGTCTCGATATTCGAGTTGTTGACCCACCGCGTCGAAAGTGCCGACGGTAAGTACCTCTAAAGTACGGTCAGCAGGAACGAGTCGCTTATTCGGATTTTTTTGCTGCGGATAAAGCAGTCCGCTGCGCACGCCGAACAGTCGCAGAAAGCCGTCCAGGCTCCGTCCGCTGCTGCCATCCACCCGCTCCACGAGTTGTGTTGGCAGTTCCTCAGCCATGCTTCCGCCGAAAAGCGAGATCTCTTCGATCAACTCGGCAAGGATCTTGGGGCTCATGTTGGCGCCCTTCTTCTCTGCCTTCGAGCGGGCGAGTTCCGTGAACGCGGCATGCGGGTCCGCAGCCCAGTCTGTTTGGACCTCGGCCAGTAGGTCGGAGAGGATCTTCGCCATATATGCCCGGCTATCGTCCATAAGTCGGGTCACCAGCAGTTCGCTTGCGGCCGCAACAGGGGACACCTTGGTGCCGCTCGCATCTAGCAGCAAGAGGCGTCGAGGAGCGCCCGCCCACTCAGTTGCACGGGTGGAAGCGTGGACGAAGACGCTAATCGAGGCGAGTGTGATGATGCGTTGCAGGGTAGCAATCGGATTTGGGCGCGCGTGCCGCTCATAGGTGCCAAGGTCGGTAGCTGCAGATCGAAGCGCTTCCGCCACGGCGGAACTCCGGACAGCAGTCAGGTCTTCGTATCTCCATTCGGCGATCTTGCGCTGCCTGGTGTCGTCCGCGAGCGGTGCGAGCACAGCGGTGAGATCATCCACCGTGGCTAGGTCGCGGTCGGGAGCGCTCGCACTTTTGAGGAGGTCAAGGAGGTGCAGCCGTCCCCCGTCCTCGATGCCTGACCAGAGACGGTGCACGAATTCACCCGCGTGGTCGTCGGAAGGATCGCCGGTTACGGTGAGCGCGGTCGGTGACGAGAAGGATGATTGGTCGGGCGATGTGCCAAAGGCTGCGGCGTCGGTGGCCAAGATCGTGCGAAGCAATGGCAACACCCGCGAGACTAGTGTCGAGCCGCGTAGGTCTCCTTCATCTCCGAGTCGGCCCCAGCGGTCGCGGCTCGCATCAAGCATAGCCCTTGCCGCTTTAAGGCGTGTTTCGGACGCTTCCTTGGAAGCCGTGGCGGTCATAAGCAATTTTAGGTCCGACATGCGGCCGACAGTGCCGTGCTCAGCCCTCATCAGGGCATTGGCAATATGCACCGGCTTCAACTTGCCCTCCATCATGCCAATACCATGACGGCGACGGAGTTCTTTGCCTATTACCTCGTGAAGAAACCCTTCCATTGCCGTGTTCCTTACTCGGCGCTGTCATAGCGACGCTGCGCTAAGTCCACTCGGACTCGCACGCGGAGTTCAGACTCTGGATCGAAGATCTCGATGGTCCGCACATGGGACCCGGCCTCTGCGTGTTGGGCGAGCGAGTCGTTGAAGCGGCCGAGTCGACGCTCAAGGTCTTCTGCTGCATCGGCAGCTCCGGGAGACATAAGAAGAAGCAGGAGGCGGCGGTCTACCACAAGGTTGGCAAAACGGACGTTCTCGGGAGGCGCGAGTAGTAGGTGGTCGGCCGCCTGGCTCCCGAAGGCAGCCCGGAGTGCCGGTGCGAACCTCGGCTTGAAAAGTTGCAAACGGAGGTTTGAGACATTTCGGCCAGACACCATAGCCTTACCTTGCGCTCGTGGTGAGTAGGCCAGCCGTGTCCAGAGCCTGAGATGATCCTGCTGATTTTTATCGGCCTTGTTCCGCCAACCATTGATAAGGGCAATCAGCCTGCCGACGCGAAGTTGGATACTGAGAGTTGGATTCTGTAGGTCAGCGAACGCTCGATCTGCACGCGTCGCGTACCTGAGCCTCCCTTCAGGATGCTCGAAATACCAGCGGCGCTTGAGCGCTGTGAAGGCATCGGTTGCCTGCTCTTCGTCGTGCCGTCGGAGGTCGTCCAGATCGCGCTTGAGCACCGGCGAGAGTTCCTGACCGGCAAATGCTCCGGGATCGTAGCGTCCTCGCCAGAGGTCCTCGTCCACACGCGGCTCTGTCTGGCGAACAGGGTCGAGTCCCGCTGCAATTTGCTCGAAGATCGCCCCTTGTCCCTCGAAGGCCAACCAGGAATAGCGCGTAAATTCGGAGGGCCCCTCAGCTACGAGGTCGGCACACCGGCGCCCGCCGAAGATAAGGTATGAAACGAACCCTAGGGCCTCCCGAAAGGTGGCCCGTAGTCCACGCTGGCCAACGCGCTCCAGAAGTTCGACCGTCCGCGCCTTCACACGCTCAGTCCGCAGCATAGTCCGATTTACGTGGACCGGACAGGACGCCATGTGCGGGCACTCCTGGCAGTTCTCGTACCAGACATCCTCCGTTAGTTTATCGATGATCCTTCCCGAGAGATCAGGAGCAAGCGTGCGACGAAGACTAAGGTCAATTACAACCATCGCTCCCGGTTTCGGAGTGAAACGCTCATCGATCTCTCGGTCAACCGGAACATAAGTCACCATTCCAAGCAGTTGTTGATGGACTTCGGCCAGCCACGGCGCCTCGGCCGACTTCTGCCTAATGAGTTCGATTAACGGCCCCTCGTTAATCGCGATACAGAACGGTGCTTTTGCTTCGAGGGCTTCCTTCCAAATTGCGACGATTTCATCGTGCGAGACGGCGCTCGCATCTACGATGACTCGAGCGTTCGCCGCTTTAAGGTCGTTTTCAAGGAGCCGAATAGTGTGCGTCTTACCATCGCCAGCGTTGCCAGTGATCACGACTGAACCACCTGCGCGAACGATGCGTCGGACTACCTCATCTACCCTCGTGCGGATGTTGAGTTCCTTAAGCCGGCCGAGTTTGACGTGATCGCTGTATGCGCTCTCGTCCCGATAGAGTTGTCGGATGAAGGCCAGTTTCTCGTCTTCTATAGCCGACGCCATCGAGTGCCCCTCCCGTTGTGCCAGTTTCAGCAGGTCCGGCCGCGCCGTATCGGCGCGCTCGGGGATTAGCCGAGACACCCGCTCCTTGATGGGTGATGATGAACCGACAGCAGTTAGAGCGGGGTCGTGCGAGAGGCGGCTCGAAAGCCATCGGCGCCGCCAAAAATCCGCGATCCGTGCCTCAGCGTCAGGTCCGTCCGGCACACGGAAACGTGGCGCTTCGTCAACACCTAGGAGGAGGCGCGTTGAGTTTTCAACTAGATCGATACCATAAACGATCCGCTGAGTTCCGTGATTGAGGACGTTGGAGCGGCTCAGACCGAGCGCGGCAAAACCTTCTCGCAGTTGGCGGAGTTTCGGGCTCTGGCCCTCGCCGAAGACGAAGTTGACATTACGGTATTCGCGCGCGTGCCCCGCAAGCACTTCGAGTGCCGCCTCAGTTTCCGCGGTGAGGTTCGGCGAGCCATATCCTTCAGATGCCCCCAGTTCCTCGTAACTCGCCTCGATAACCTGGCCATCACAGGTTCCCGCCGGAAGTCTTACCCTGTTGTATTGCGATGAGCGGCCCGGATACAAACTCGAGGTGCCTAGAAAGGCCAGCATCGGCTGCTTGCTGATTAATCTGCCGGCCATCTGGCTGGCGATGATGCTGTAAGCGTCGCGGTAGCGTTCCTCATAGTCGCGACGCACCCGCGGGCTCATCATCATAAGGCAAGCCAGTTTGCCGCTTAGCACGTGGTTGTACGGGGCCACGGCGCCGCAGACTGTGATCTCCATCATGCCAGTGGCGGAGAACCGCTTCTTGAACTGCCGCAAGGCATTGTTGACTGTGCGAGTGCCCTCGGCCGAACTCAGCAGGGCTGCAATTGAATCTGCTTGGACGAGGGAGTTGTGGATGCCCAACAGAGTTCGGACCAACCGCGCACGCTTGGCCACGAACAGCGGTGAGCGCGCCATCTTCTCCAGGTCCACGCCTTCGGCGTTGTGAACCCGCTCTATCACACCGTCGTCGTCGTCAAAGTCACGTAGCCGGTCAGCGCGGTCTCCAGAAGCTTGCTTGTCGATTGCCCATAGGCGGTCGAGCAGTTCACTATGCACATACTGCGGCAGTTGAGATGGAACGGGGAGGTCGTCGATGAATATCTCAGAGTAGTCCTCGCGTATCCTTGCACGGAAAGCCTCTAGCACCTCGCGATCGCTCACGCGCCCGTCGGCGATCGCCTGTCTAAGGCCCTCTACTGTCCACCCGATCGCATTGTCGCGCGGGCCCAACTGCATCACTGCGTTCCCGAGTGCGGTGATGCCCATGATCGGATGGTTGGGCCGAGCCGCATCGCGGATAAGGTAAAAAAGGTTGCGGCCAGGGGAACTGCGGTACCTTGTGGCCCATGTGTGCCTAAAGTAGCGCCAGACATCCATGAGCCGCAGATTCGTGTGCTCATCCTTAGCGTCCGCGGTGACCAGTTGGAGGTAGGGCTGGCATGCACGCTGGAGGGCTTTCTCTCGCGCGGCACCATCCATCGCCGAGGCGGCGCGAAGGTCTGCTTCGAGTACGCGGCCGTCGGCAATGAGGTCGGTTACAGGGCGCACGCCTGCGGTTCGGCCGGGACGCTCGAGCGAAATGATGAACTTGCGTGTTGATTGCTCGGCGAGTTGGTCATTTCGGCCAAATTCGAGTTGTCTTCTTACGCTGGCCTTTGACAATGGACCCGGTGCCCCCGGGCGTACGTACAACCACCCTCCGCTTGCCAGGGTCTGCCAGCCGAGAGAGATCAAATCCCGAAGGACGAGAACCGCCGTGCTTCGGCGTAGCGCCGCAGGGGTGTCCATTGCAGGCCGCCGGAGCAGTTCCGCAAGACCTAAAAGTGCCTCGGAGGCCGGCCGGGAACCGATTTCGACAAGTTCCGCGTACGCCTGCCCGTTGTCACCGAGTGTCGGGGAGAATAATCGCCAATTACCCGTGCGGACGTCCTCCGCCAAGGTCTCTTCGTACGTCCTTACCTGCCCCCCCGATGCCAACTGCGCCACCAATCTTGCTCATTTCCCGTACCAAAAGCAGACCACCGCCGAGGGGAGGCCGATCGATACCAATCCTCGACACATGGCGACGCTGGCCACCATTCCGCAACCGGAAACACGACGCCCCCCACAAGAATCATGCGGCTCCGAGCATTTTGGATCGGATCGAGAAGCCGGTCCATCGTGCCGATGGATTGTGCCTCGAAACCAACTCGAGTTTCGTCTCGCCTGCGGCCCGATTTAGGCTTCATCAAGCAGGTGAAGTTGTTCCCCGACTGAGTGACGGATCTTGTTGCGATCGTACCAGTCGACGCTTTTGCCGTACCGCTGCTGGGGCCAAGGGCGCGTTAGATTGATGCCCGTGGTCTTAGGTATCGTGCCGTGCTCTCGAAGTCTGAAAATTGGCAAATAAATATAAGCAAAAGAAGTCGCATAAATCAAAATAAATGAGACACTTGGTGGGCATCGAGATTTCAAGAGTTTACGTGTCTCATTTATTAGTCTCAGAATGCAGATTCTGAATGTGGCTGCACGAATTGCGGCTTCGCGGCAGAAGAAAACCTTGCCAAGTGCATGTCTGAACGTCCGGTATGGGGCCGGGAGCGGACCGGCCGGTTTCGGCTGCCGCTGTGCAGATAGCCGCCGTTCTACAGCCGACCCCATCTCCGCCGTTCCAGGGTCACTGACGGCTTCCCAAAGGCCGCCGCTCCTTGGATGTCACTTGTCGGCGTGGTCGGGGCGCGAAGCGCTATATTCGCTTCTGCTAACATGCGTCACAAGTTGTCGTTGAACTGCTGTGCTCTTCCGGGCATCCCGCTCCCTTTGGGTGGGAATGGTTTCGGTCAACTGCACGCGAGTTAGCCGGCCTCGGCATCTGCACCATTCTTACCTATTGCGTGTGACCGTGGATAAGACCTGATCCCACGAATCTGTCACGGCTTTCCGGTGCAATCAGGCGAATTTCCTATATTGCTCGGCAAGATGCATTGCATTGAGTGGGGGTAACATGTTGGAAGACGAAAACCGCCGCCTCATAATGGATAGGCTTGGCGGGGCAGTGGATGAGCTCGTAGCGGACTTGTACTCAGACACTGCAGGCGGTGTCAGAGTGGTGCAGGAGGCCGAGATCACGTCGCGATTGTGCCAGCGCCTGGAAGACAGGCTGGATAACTCGCAGGCAGGAGAATACGTTTTTCGAGTAATAGCCCAGTCATTGCCGGATCGCGGGCCAAACTCGATGGAAAAGCTTTTCGGCGCAGACCTTTTCCTGTCGATCTCGCTCGATGGGGCTGATGGCTTTGACAAAGGCATTTTTATCCAAGCGAAGTATGACCGCAACATCAACCGCACCGAACTGAAAGATGCTTGCCGCCGTATGGAGGCAATAGCAGAACGCCAAGGCGTTTACGTCTGGGTGTATGAACCTGATGGCGTCAAAGTGCTGTCATCGCACCAAGTGGGTCAGATGAAGCAAAACTCTCTCACCGGAATCCAGCCACGGACGATGACCGGATTCACTGGGCGCATCTTAGATTGTTATGCGGGCAGTCGAGCATGGGGAATTCCGTCTACTGGAGACCGGCGCAAATTGGTTGCTGAGCGCCTACTTGAAGCGAGAGCAAGCAATCTCCTGGACATCAAACTGAAAAAAATCGAGGCTAACGACCGAAACGCCCGGTCGCCGTGACGGATAAATACCATGCTTGTCGATATTTTTGCTCGCCGATACGAAGGAGTTCAGCTTCGTGCGGAATTTGAAGAGCGGGACAGTCGCCTGCTTGTCCAATCGTTCCGTATCCTGGCGGAGGACTTGGCGCCTTATTACCTGGATGGTCAGGAGAATTCTGCATCCGTCAGTTTCTGGACGACACTTGAAAGCAGCCTCTCGCGCGAACTTGGTGTGAAAGAGCTTTCCCAGCACTGGTCTTCTTATACCGCAAACGGGCAGTTTCAGGCGTTCAAAAATGCCCTGCTTTCGGTCTGCGAGAAGTGGCTGACCCAGCCCCCTGCCGGTTCACCAGATACCCACCTAAAAGAGCGGTTGAGCCTCATCGAACTTGGCTTCCGCGCAAAGGAAGCCGATATTGCAGCAATGAATGCTAGGGATATAACGGATGGCGAGAAGCTACTCGCCTCGCTCACCCGCCCCGGACTGAGAGTGCCTGGCGATCCAGAGGAAGGTGCCCGCGCTCGACGCGTTATTCTAACAAAGGCTTTTCAGACCGCTGTAGACGAATTGAACACTCGCTTCCGTCAAGCTAAGTATCCTTTGAATTACCATAACGGCTTCATTCAGATAGTGACCGATGATCTGATACAGAACGAGGTTGAGACCCCCCTCTGGTCGCTCTTGGCAACCCCACAATGGAAGAACGTTGATATCGACATGAAAGAGGCGCTCGACCTCCGCGACAGTGATGGCAGGGATCCTGCTTTTTATGCGGCGAGAGCGTTGGAAAGCACCATCAAAATCATCTCCGACACGAGGGGATGGACGCACGGCAAAGAGAAGGGCGCCCACAACTATATTGAGAACCTTGGCTCGAAGACGAATACCTTCATAGCTCCTTGGGAAAGTGATTTGATCAAAGACTTCTTCACCCACGTTCGGAATCCATTCGGGCATGGAGCGGGTAGCTCGACTATGCCGTCACTGACAAGACCGCAAACAGAATGGGCAATAGAATTTAGCATGATTTGGATTAAGAATCTCATTCGACGGATGTAGCTCAAAGTGCAGTCAGGCTGTACCTACCAGGATCCACTCTCGGCGTCCTAAGATGAGAAGGTGGCGTTTTCGTATTGTCGGCTTCCGAAGCTCCGGATTTCGCATCATCCTGAAGGGGGAGACAGTGCGGTGACTCTGATGCCACGGTCCTATCGCTTCACAAGCAGAAATGGGGTGGCGCTAGCGTCGAAGCTCGTACCCTGCGTGAACAACTGCTTTTGCGGCGTAGCCGCCCAAAACCCGCCAGTCCGCTTCCCACTTTAGTGGCCCGGGCGGCACGCTGTTCCGCGCGTCGAAGTGGCCATCCGCTCTACCTCGGATGACCGCCAAACGTCACATTTCCGTCCGCTCTGCCAGCAGCAGTGCGTCCTCCACGTCGACACCAAGAGATCGGACAGTGTTCTCGATCTTGGGGTGACCAAGCAAGATTTGGATGGCGCGGATATTGCCCGTTGTCTCGTAGATCATGGACGCCTTCGTGCGACGGAGCGAGTAAGCCATACTCATCTTGACGCAGTCCGATCGCGGTCACCCACTCGTCAACCAGGCGGGTGTACTGACTCGTGCTCATGTGGTACGCGTGATCAATCCGGCTTGGGAAGGCATAGTCTTCAACGGTGCCGCCGCGCCGTTCCAGCCAAGCCAGCAGTCTCGCTCGTACGTCGCTTGTGATTTCGAACTGGACTGGACGACCTGTCTTCTGCTGAACGACGATCGCGCGGGTCCGGATTTCCGGTCCGGCAACCAGATCACGAATTTTGAACTTGACTAGATCGCACCCGCGAAGCTTGATGTCGATTGCCAGATCGAACAGGGCACGGTCTCGAAGGCGTCTTTCGCGATCGAGAAAGAAGCGAACGGCCCAGATTTGCTTCTGCGTGAGCGGGCGCTTCGTCCCTACCTTCTTTCCAACGTTCCAAGCTGCGCGCTCGCGGCTAGCATCATCTAAATGAGAATGGCTCATGTGAGTTCTCCTCGGTCTTGATTGGCCGGAGAAGAAAACGGATCGCCATCATTGCAGCTTAGGGACCGGAAGCGGAATATCCGCTGTTGGAGGCGGTCTATCGAAAAAGGACATTTGCCGAGCATCTCAAGGCTCATTGTTGTCTTCCTCGTACCCGTGCCAATCATCTTCCGGCGCATAGTATTCGGCTGGATCGTACACCTGGGTCTTCTTATATCTGTCGCTAAGCCCGGCCACCGCTAGCTTGGATAGACCTGAAATCTTCAAGCCGCAGGCGACGCATTCGAAGTGAGTAGGCAGGTATTCCTGGGTTTCGATTATTTCGTCGTTCTGCAGCTTCTGCGACGGAACAGAAGCTGGCTCCCCGGTTACCAGTGATGCCGAATTGCAAGCCGGGCATACCACCCGGTGACCACTCTGCCGATTTGCCCAGATTGTGGCCTGGGCTTTGAGGATCAAAATTTCGGCTGGCACCTTATCAGCCCACGCAGCTCTATGCCGTTCGATTTCGCCTTTGACCGCTTTGGCACTATCGTCGGCAGCAGCCGTTATCAGCTTCCTTGCGACATCGGCCTCTTCGGTCCCCAATAAATCCTCCATAGTGAACCCCATGGATTTCAGCAGAACCTCACAGGTCTGATAGAAGCGAGGCTGCCAGGACGAGGCCTTCACGCCGTCGAAGCCAAGTTCTCCGGAGTGCAACTCGGAATTGCGGCGACCAGTATGACCCTCGCCGAAGGTCAGATGCTCTTTGTTGAAATCTGGTAATATGTTCTGCAGGCGGCGCAGCACCTCACTTATGGCGATACTCTTGGGAGAGTACCTTTCCTCGACAGGCGCAAATCCGAGCGAATAGTAGAGATGTGACCAGTTTTGGTTGGTCTCAGCTAGCAATGTTGGGCTGACGTTAGCCAGCGCAGCCCGAGCCAGAAACTCGAGTGCAAGGCTGGACCAAAGTGCGTACTCCCACTCATCGCTGTCATGGTTGTACATATTCTGGATATATCTCTCGGCCTTGTCGTAAAGGGCCTGAGAATCGTAAGCTGCGGGTGTCGCACCAGGCGTAATCGATTTTTTCAATGAAGGTCCTCTAGATACACCCGTTGAATCGATCGATCCTCTCTGCCGTCTGGAATGGGCGACCGGGCATGAAGCATTCGCCAATTGTCTATGATCAAGGTATCGCCAGGCCGGAAAAGCGCGACGGCCGTCGGCTCTGCTCTTTTCAGCCAATCTCTAACCAATTGATCAACAGCCTCACCAACTCGGCTTGCGGGGCGCAGGAAGATTTCATCCCAACGCAGCATGTCGAAGCCATCTCGCGTTTCTAAAAGTCGAATAAGCGTGAGCGCCCCGTTACGAGGACGCCGCGGCTTGAAGAGCGCCCTGGACAGGGCGTTTCGCGATATCGATGCAATCAGCCGCTGACCATCGATAAGAAGCGTTGGGACATCTTCGTAACCAACTTGGCATCGCAACAAGAGATAGCGCGGCGGCGGTTTCCAGTGCGCCAAATCCGTGTGAAATGGGAAGCGATCAAGTCCGAAATTGCCGCTGTACGTATTCGGCGTGGCATCCACACGAGGCTGAAGCGTCTGCACCAACCCGCCCTCCCACGGAGTTATCGCGGCCCCGATTCTGCCAGCAACTTCAAGGATTTCCAACTCCGGCGCGTACTCCTCGGTAACGGAATATCCCCGTTCGACGAGGTTGACCCGCATGTCAGCTACCGCGACCATCTATCTCACCGCATCCTCGGAAATGAATTGCAGTACTGGTGGCTACCGGCCGGACTTCATGTTTGTAATATCTGCTAATAAGATGGAACGTGTTATATATAGCGTCCATAGTCTGAATTGACGCGCTCCGCGAGGATGTACTTTAGCACCTCACCGACATTGCGGGCCGCCCTGATCGGGATAGGAAGCTTTTGGTTCACCTGGGTGGAGTTCCAATTTACCTTGGTAAGTGAAAAAACCTCTTCAGCTAGCTGCCGTACGGTACTGTCGCTACGCGGATGCGGGCAGATCAGCAGCGGCCGCGGATCATACGTACCAGGATACGTCCCATAGTATGGGATGCTACCGGTTGTGTAGAGCAGGCCCTTGCCGTCCATCTCTACGAACGTGCCACGCATGACCGGATAATTGCCGTCACGAAGCACTTTCACATGAGAGGACTCCTGAACCCACACGAGATCCCGCAGTTGTGTGCCAACATCCCTTAGCGCCGCGATAATGCCGTTGGCCTCTTCGTCCCGAAATCTGGACGTTTTCAGCACGATGACGCGCGCCGGGTAGTGAAGATGGTGCTTGTGGTAAGCCTCCAGAACGTCCGCGATCAGGGCTTTGGCGTCGTCCTCGGCCATGTATGGGTGCCGGCCACGAGACTCGGTATGGGCCTGCCGGCCCTTCAGAATGAATCCGCGGCCACGCTCGTCAAACATCTGCGCGGCGCTGGTGAATAGTTGCTGCCCACCTACCTCTCTATAAAAGCTGATACCTATGAAGCAGGCCGTAAATTCACCTTCGCGTGGAGCACGGCGCCATGGAATACGGCCGCTTCCCTTGTAGTAGAGCGTGGTCATCAGGTTCCAGCTGCGGTCGGCATCGTCCTGAATCTGGCGGTCGGTCTTGTCCTTGACCTTCTGAGGAATGCTCACCGCGCCGTCGAGCGTATCTTCCCAAGCGATCTGTATGGGGAAGCGCAGCTCCATCGCTTTAGCCTTGAGCATCCCGCGGAAATTCGGCGCGTCCGTGCCGCCACTGTCTTCCTGTTCTGAGCTCGCGTCTGGGGAATACTTGGCGTTCACCACCCGCTCGATGACCGCCACCGGCAGTGCGATAATCGCGACGTTGGGTCGTTCAGTCCCCTCATCGATTGCTCGAAGACGCACCATGAACTCTTCGACGGCCATCTCGACCGCCTCCTGGTGATTGGGTTCTTTCAAGATCGCTTCTATCCTGGCCTGCGGGATCGCCAGCGCAGCACCGTGTAGGATTTCGAATTTGCATCTGAATGGATTCTGGTTTCCCAGCCCAGGAAAGTCGGGGTGCATGTTGGGATGTTTTTCCGTTTTGCCCGGAAAGCCCGCAGTGGCCTCTTCAAGGAAGCGCTTCGCGTCCTCTACCGTCTTTGAGCTGCCAACCACCGCCATCCGGATGGTATCGCCAATAGGCGTCTGCAGCGGCCCCGCCTTGACCAAGCCAAGTCGGGGATCAAGATCGAGATGCTTGTCGCCGAACTCGAGGCGTGGCTCTTCAAAGATAGTGGTCTCGAATTTCATCCGAACAAGTTCTCCTGAACGACGGCAGCAGTCTCATCTTCCTTTTTTGGCGGGCCTCCCCAAACGTCTTCCGGGACCCTCTTGGCAAGATGCACGACCGGCGGCTCGCCGAAGATAAGTCGAGGCTCTTCGTTGGGTTCTTCATCGAAAAGGGACGCGGCGGTGCTTTGCCCTTGGGTTAGGAAGCGGTGCCACAGGATGACCTGACCGCGCAGCGCGGCGCTTTTGTCCAGACGCTTCTTCCCGGCCAGGAGTTCGGCCGGATATGTGTGTTGTTGGAAGCCATCCGTGGTGAAGTAATAGGTTGGGCTCACCACCAGGAACCACTGGTCGTATAGATTCTCGAACCGAGGAATGAAGGCGTGGTGGCGCACGAACGCCACGCGTGACTTGTCCGCTTTGTTCATCACGACATTAACCACGTCAGATGACGCTTTTCGCTTCGAGGCTTCGTAGGAAAACGATCGCGACGTGTTTTTTGATAAGGCGCGGAAGTAGAACGCGCGTTGATCCTTGTCCCAGCCAATATCCCTTTGAACCTGATGACCAAGCGCCTTTCTGAGCAAAAAGGCAAAATGGTTCACCTCATCTAGGTCTTCGTGGAAGGCGAGGTGACTGGTATCAATGGCCTCAACCTGATCGACATCAACGATTTTACGACAAACACTTTCCCTGGGATCGTGGAACGACCAGAAGGCATCACCTCTGATGGCCCAGTCGAAACGCCAGGTTTCATCAGATCCGAGAATGGTGGCGACGGCTTTTTTGGTCGTGAATCCAGTGGAAGCGACGTACACTTCCTTGGGCAATGTAATGGGCATCAGGTTCACCAATGCGTCCTCACCATCACCAAGTGGTGGGATGTAATGGCCGAAGCCTGACTTTGGGACTGTGACGGCGGCAAGCCGATTTACGGCTGAGCGGTCTAGCACATCATCCTTTTTGCTGAACCTTAGCTGCCGCTCACCTTCATCAAACCCACGCGGGACTTCCTTCCAGTAGAAGCTATCGTCGGATTGGCGCCATAGCACAATAATCACCGGAAGATTGGAGCCGCGCCAGTACTCTAAATCCCCGATACGCAGGAGGTAGGTGAATTCATCACCGTTCTCGTTGCTATATTTGCCCTCCGCCTTGGCTTTGACTTGGACGGCTATCAATTTCGCCAATGGCCTGCCATCGTCCATGACTTCGGCGATACCGTCTATCCCGGCCTCAAGGCGCGACCGGCCATCAAACTGGAATCCCATCGTGAGAAACCGGGCTTTGACCACGGTCTCCCCCATTTCACCGAGGACCTGGCTGCGCGTGATGAGCTTTGTCATGGACCCATGCTAGAACATTATGTGAACATCAAAAAGACGTAAGCAACACATTCCCCAAGTTTAACGGATCAGCACTATCGCACTCAGGATCTGGCCAAGCGTGGCCGACTTGCCTCTCGGTGATTGTCATGGCGTGTGGTACTAGGCGATCTTCAGTTGATTGCCGCTGCTTCATGAGACCCTACCCGCACATCGAAATCTCAACGCGGCAGTGAGCACGCGAGTCGAAACGATCCTCTACGGTGACGACCCCAAGTCGCGTAATCCGAGTCGTGACCAACCTTGACTCGAGCTTGTTCAAAAGCACAGAGATGCGATCCCAGGACGTATTAGAGTGGCCGCTTCCTATAAATGGAGATCACTTGTGCCATTCCTTCCATAACCGCGAAGACGACCCTAAGGGGTAATGGTCGCCACAGTATAAAGTCCGCTTTTGGAAGACCTTATTACGGTTCCGAATGACCGAAACGGGGGCGCGAAGCGGACATTCGCAACAGCGAGCCAGGAGGGCCCGCTTTGGGTCATACCCGACGCATTGAGAATTAGTTCGCAGGTGGAATGCGGCCGATGGTGGCCTTGCTCACGCCCATGATGCGGGCGATGTGCCTCACACTCTCGCCCTCTGCCTTCAGGCGGGCCGCATAGGCCTGCTGATCCGATGATAGCTTTGGCTTCCTGCCGAACCTTATACCCCGCGCTTTGGCCCTAACCCGTCCTTCTCCGGTCCGAGAGCGGATCAACTCCCGCTCGAACTCAGCCAGGCCGCCAAGGATGGTGAGCATGAGGCGGCCATGCGGGGTGGTCGTGTCCGCCCAGGCATCGGAGATGGATCGAAAGGCTGCGCCACATTCGCTCACCTCGGCCAGGACATTGAGGAGGTCGCGCGTGGACCGGGCGAGGCGGTCGAGCCGTGTGACGATGAAAACATCATCTGGCTTCAGCTTGGAGAGGCATTTGCGAAGCTCCCGGCGATCCGTCTTCGCTCCGCTCGCCGCCTCGGAGAAGATCGCTTGGCAACCGGCTGCTTTCAGGTGTTCAATCTGGCTCTCTAGAGACTGCCCATCTGTCGATACACGCGCATATCCAATAATCATGTACATAGTGTAAGTTTGATATATGAGAAATACAATATGAGAAGATGACTATACCATATAATTGTATCATAAAATTGAATTGTGCATTATCCACAAAGAAGGCGATGGGGATGTAGATGTCCCGAGCGGGGAAGTTTCGCGGCGAAAGATCCCGTGGATCCGGGCCCAGGCCGCCATGGCGCGCTTGATCGCCTCGCCTACGGGCGGCGACGACGATGCAGGTGATGGGCCACACCCTGACGCCGAACGCGACGCTCGGCTGGCAGCATGCGTTCGGGGATACGGACCCGACCGCGAACATGCTGTTCCAGGGTGGGGCGACGCCGTTCCAGATCTCGGGCGTGCCGATCGCGCAGGACGCGCTGCTGCTGGGGGCAGGGCTGTCCTATGCGCTGTCCGACGTTGCCGCGCTGTCGGTGACCTATACCGGTCAGCTCGCCACCACCGCCTCCCAGAACGCCTTCACTGCGCAGTTCTCGCTGAAGTTCTGAAGTCTTCTGTCAAGAATGGCCCCGCCGGATTTTGCCGACGGGGGTGACGCGAATGTATCCGTGCGAAGCGGGCTTTCAGTGGCACTGACTGACTGGTGCGATAGCATTACCATTCGCATTTTGAGACTAATCTTTGAGACGCATAACCTCTTGAATTCGCGCGTACGAACAGATGTCTCATATATTTTGATTTAAGAGCCGCCCGCAGTTGACCCAAAGCGGATCTGCCGGATATCTGCTTATAGGACACCTGAGGCATATGCCGCTGTCGGAGACGGCGTCGGACCATATGCAACAGCTCTTCGCCTTAGGCTAGTTGGCACATGCGAAACCCCATACGCATTCCCGAAAATCTTTCCGTACCCCTCCGGCGCGGGCCGCCTTGCGGGTTGAGGCGCTGACGTGAAGTCCTAGGGATAATCCTAGGAGTAGTCATTTGACCCTGTCGCGAGTGGAGGTGATCACCTCGGTGGAGCGCCGGCGGC
>NZ_JBDZDT010000021.1:0-32236 GCF_040049275.1 Aquabacter albus
CGATCCGAGCCCACTCCGCATCGCTCAACCACGTCAGAGCCTTCGCCATTCAAGCCTCCGCTCTCAAGCAGAAGCTTTGAATCAGTAACACAACCAAACCGCAACTCGATTGAGTTCAGACCCTAGGCTTCCCGTGTCCTTCCAAGCACGGGTGCCGCCCCATGATCAGCCTGCAAGAGCCCAGTGACGTCCGCCTTCTTCGGCACTTGAGCCTTGCGAGCAAGGGCACCGCCCGGGACTATCTCTCCGCCGCACGCGAGACGCTGGAGAGCCTGGTGGCACGGCCGGGCCTTCTGGACGGCATCCCACTCCAGCGCCGGCCGGGTGGCTATGAACGCAACCTCATCTATGGCGATGACGACATCAGCGTCCTCGCCATGGTCTGGGCCGAGGGCGCGCGCACCTCAATCCACGACCACCACTGCTCCTGCTGCTTCGGTGTGCTGCTGGGCGCCATCGAGGAGGTGCGCTTCAAGACCCTCGACGAGGCCCAGGCGGTGCCCACGATGCAGGCGACGCGCGGGCCGGGCTTCGTGGCCTGCCTGCTGCCCACCGGGCCCAACATCCACCAGATGATCAACACCGGCATGGGCGATGCGGTCTCGCTCCATATCTATGGCTACGATCACCATCTGCATGCTTCCTCCATCGAGCGGGAATACCGCCTCGCGGCCCTGTGAGCAGATGTTTTCGCAGCGCAACAAAACGCTTTGAGAATTTCAGTTCGTCGCTGTAGGCTGCCCACCAGAGTCTCGTGGAGCGCTTAAGTATGTCGGTGGGGAAGGGGAGCGGGGCGGCGCGGAACGTGGAGGTTCCGGCCTCCACGCTAAAGGGCAACCAGGCCTATGACATCCTGCGGCGGGAGATCATCTCGTGCCGCATCCTGCCCGGCACCCGCTTCACCGAGGCGGAGATCATGGAGCGGTTCGAGCTCGGCAAGGCGAGCTGCCGCATCGCGCTCCAGCGCCTCTCCCAGGAGGGCTTCGTCGCCTCCATCCCGCGCCATGGCTATCGCGTGGCCCCCGTCACCATGCGCGACGTGGACGAGATCTTCTCCCTGCGCGCGGTGCTGGAACCGCAGGCGGCGCGCCTTGCGGCAGGCAAGGTGAACAAAGGGCAGCTTGAGCGCCTGGAGAAGGCCTGCCGGGTCAAGATGCCGGTGGATGTGGGCAACCAGATCGACTTCTTCCTCGAAGCCAACCGCGCCTTCCACATGGCCATTGCGGTCGCGGGCGGCAACCAGCGCCTGTGCCGGACGCTTGCGGGCCTCCTCGACGAGATGACCCGCCTCGTCGCCCTCGGCTTCGGCGTTCAGGGCATCCGGCCGAACATCGAGGATGATCACCGCCAGATGATCGACTATCTCGCGGCGGGCGACGGGGAGAGCGCCGCCACTGTCGCCCAGCGCCATGTGGAGACGTTCCGCGAGATGACCCTCGAGAAGGTCATCGAGAGCCTGCGCGGCTCCGCCGAGCTGCTGCCAGTACCCGCCGCCCTCAGCCGGAGCGGGCGGTGAGCGCGGTCACGCTTCAGTGCGTCAGCAAATCCTTCACCCGCCGCGACGGCGTTCAGCTTGAGGTGCTGCGCAACATCGACCTCGACGTGCCGGAGCGCTCCATCGTCGCGCTGCTCGGCGCCTCGGGCTGCGGCAAGAGCACCATCCTCAACATCATCGCCGGCCTCATGGAGCCGGACCACGGCGCGCTGCTGCTGAACGGGACGCCCTCCGACGCGTTCGGCGACTGGCGCTCCATGACCTACATGTTCCAGGAGGACCGCCTCCTGCCCTGGCGCACCGCGGCGCAGAACGTGGCCTTCGGGCTGGAGGCGTCCTCGCTGCCCCGCGCGGAGCGGCGCAGCCGGGTGGCGGACACGCTGGAGCTGGTGGGCCTCTCCCAGTTCGCCGATGTGTTTCCCCATGAGCTGTCCGGCGGCATGCGCAGCCGTGTGGCGCTCGCCCGCAGCCTCGCACCGCGCCCGTCCATCCTGCTCATGGACGAACCCTTCTCCAAGCTCGATCCCAACATCCGCTCCCAGATGCATGCAGAAGTGCTGCGCATCGCGGCGCTGCGGGACGTGACCATCATCTTCGTAACCCACGACGTGGAGGAGGCTGTGGTGCTGGCCAACAAAGTGGTGGTGCTGCATCCGCGCCCCGGCCGCGTGCGCCTCACCCGGCCCATGGAGCTGCCTTATCCGCGCGACCCGGTCTCCCCCGAGGTCACAGAGCAGGTCCGCAGCCTGCGCCTCAGCCTCTGAGGGGCGCCCATGACCGACCTTGCATCCGACGCCGCAGATCAGCCAACGCGAAGCGCCGCGCGCCATGACAGGGATCAATGGCTGCGCGTCGTCTTCCTGCGCTGCCTGCTGGTGGTGGCGCTGCTCGCCATCTGGCAGGTGGGCTCCGCCTTCACCGCCGCCTTCATCCTGCCCTCGCCGGCGCGGGTGTGGCGGACCTGGAGCAACCTCGTCGCAACGCCCGGCTTCTGGAACGATTTCGGCGTCACCTTCGGCCGCATCCTCACGGGCTTCGCCCTCGCCGCTGTCGTGGGCACGGTGCTGGGCCTCGTGATCGGTGCGAGCCGGCTTTTGGGCGAGGTGTTCGAGCCGGTGCTCACCGTCATCAACACCATCTCCTCGGCCATCTGGGCCATCTTCGCGCTCATCTGGTTCGGTCTGTCCAACTTCACCACCGTGTTCGTGGTGTTCATGACGGCCATGCCGCTGATCCTGACCAATGTCTGGCAGGGCACGCGCACAGTGAACGTGGAGTTCGTGGAGCTGGCGCAGACCTTCCGCATGTCGCGCCGGCAGGTGCTCACGAAGATCTACCTGCCCACCATCCTGCCGCTGTTCTTCGCCGGCGCCCGACTCGCCTTCGGCTTCGGTGCGCGCGTGAGCCTCGTTGCCGAGAGCTTAGGCGCCACCTCCGGCATCGGCTATCGCCTGCGGCAGGCGGCGGACCTCGTGCAGACCGACCAGGTGTTCGCCTGGACCCTCACGCTCATCGTCCTGATGATCGTGCTGGAAAGCGCCATCCTCAAGCCTCTGGAACGCCGCCTCTTCATCTGGAAGGAGCGCGTCGGTGACTGATCTTCCTCACCACTGAACATGGAGCAGGACCTTGAAAGCCTCTGGTTTGCTTGCAACCGCTTTCGCGCTCGCCCTCATCGGCCCCGCTCACGCGGACAAGGTGCGCATCGGATACTGGAGCTCGGGCGTGAGCCTCGGCTTCGGCGCGGTGATGGAGGCGGGGAAGTTCGTGGAAAAGGAGGGGCTTGAGGTCGAGTACTCCAGGTTCCCCGATGTGAACGCCCCTACCAAGGCCATGGCGGCCGGGGCCATCGACTTCGGCATCGGCGCCAGCGCCGGCGGCGCCCTCTCGGTGGCGGCGGACGGGCTGCCCATGAGCATCATGCTCGCCACCCAGGTGGCGGATCTCGACTTCGTGGTGCTTGAGAATTCGCCCATCAAGAGCATCTCGGAGCTGAAGGGCAAGAAGGTCGGTAACTCGCCCCCCGGCAGCGCCACCTCCGCCATCACCCTTTCCATCCTGGCCAACAATTACGGTATCACCGCTTCCGACTTCACGGCGGTGCCGGGCAACGACCCGCGCCTCGCCCAGTTCCTGGTGCAGAAGGACATCGACGCGGCGGCGCTGCGCACCGTCACCATCGCCCTCCTGCCGGACGTGAAGCTGCGCCGCATCGGCTCGTTCCGCGAGGAGTGGAAGAAGATCACCAAGCAGGACGCCCCGCCCATCCTCGGCGTCGGCATGGTGCGCAACGAGTGGCTCGCCGCCAATCCCGACGCCGCCGCCAAGGTGGTGGTGGCAATGCGCAAGGCCTACGAATTCGGCAAGGCCGACAAGCCGGCGGTGGCGAAGATCCTGATGGAGAGCGCCAACATGAATGCCGAGGACGCCAAGGCTTATGCCGGGCTGTGGGACGGCATCTACACCGTCTCCATGGAGCCCTCCGACGTCGCCTCGCTGAAGACCGAGTTCGAGGTGTTCAAGAGCGTGGGCGCGGTGAAGGGCACGCTGCCGGACAGCGCCCTCGTCACCGGCCCCTACGAGAAGTCCAAGTCCATGAAGTGAGGCGACCTCCGCCCCCCTTTAGCCTAAGCAAGAGAAGACGAAAAATGCCTGAGACAATGAAAGCCCTGCTGCTCCGGCAGCATGGCGACCTCGACGTGTTGTCCGTGGTCGAGGACTACCCGGTCCCCAAGGCGGGGCCGGGGCAGGTGGTAATCCGGGTGCGGGCCTCCTCGTTCAATTATCACGACGTCTTCACCGTGAAGGGCATGCCCGGCATCAAGGTGCCCATGCCCGTCATCATCGGCCTCGACATGGCCGGTGAGATCTTCGAGATCGGCGAGGGCGTCACTGGCTGGAAGGTCGGCGACCGAGTGCTGGTCAATCCGCTCAATCCCAAGGGCCTGATGGGCGAGATGCTGGACGGCGGCATGGCGCAATATTGCGCCGTCACCGCCGGCCAGCTCATCGCCATGCCGCCGGACGTGAGCTTCGTGGATGCCGCCTCGCTCCCCGTCGCGTACGGCACCGCCCACCGCATGATCATCACCCACGACACCATCAGGAAGGGCGACACCGTGCTCATCCTCGGCGCTTCCGGCGGCGTGGGCACGGGGTGCGTGATGCTGGCCAAGCATCTGGGGGCCGAGGTCATCGCCTGCGCCGGCAGCCAGGACAAGATGGACCGCCTTCAGGAGATCGGCGCCGACCACGCGATCAACTATCACGAGACCGACTTCTCCAAATGGGCCATCGAAAAGTACGGCAAGCCGCAGCGCCGCTCCTATGAGGGCGGGGTGGATGTGGTGATCAACTTCACCGGCGGCGACACCTGGGTGCCCTCGCTCCGTTGCATCAAGCGCGGCGGCAAGCTCCTGGTCTGCGGCGCCACCGCCGGGTTCGATCCGAAAGAGGACCTGCGCTACATCTGGAGCTTCGAGATCAACGTGAAGGGCTCCAACAGCTATTACAACGAGAACCTTCTAGCCCTTCTCGACATGATCCAGGCCGGCACTCTGAAGCCGGTGATCGACAAGGTCCTGCCCCTAGAGGAGGCCGCCGAGGGCCTGCGCCTGATCCGCGACCGCGAGGTCATGGGCAAGGTCGTGGTCACACCCTGAGGTTCGCCATGGCAAAGCTCGACCATGTCGTGGTGAATGTCCTCAAGGACATGCTATCTGCGGCGGAGGCGTTCGCGGCGCAGGGCTTCACGCTCACGCCGCTGGGGCATCATTCGCTCGGCTCCATCAATCATCTGATGATGACGCCCGGCCCCTATCTGGAGCTGGTGGGCGTGCCGGAGACCGGCAAGCAGCGCCAGGAGGTGCTGGACAGCCCCTTCGGCCTCAACGGCCTCGTGCTGAAGACCGACGATGCGGACGAGACCTTCGCCCGCCTCGCCGATGGGGGCTTCGCACCCACCGGGCCGGTGGCTTTCTCCCGCCCCGTGAAGATCGACGGCCGGGAGGAAGAGGCGCGCTTCCGCACGGTGCGCCTGCCGGCCCATCTCGTGCCGGCGGGGCGGGTCTATTTCTGCGAGCACCTGACGCCAGACTTCGTCTGGCGTCAGGAATGGCTGAGCCATCCCAACGGCCTCGTGGACATCGACCGCTTCGTGGTGGCGAGCCCGGACCCGGAGACCGACGCGCGCCTCTACGCGGCCCTGTGCGAGGGCGTGGCGGCGCACTCGGAGGCCGGGTGGAGCGTCGCCTGTGACGGCTTCCGCATCGACTTCGTTGAGGGGCCGCCGCGCTTCGTCACTTTCGACCTCGTCTTCGACGGCCTCGACGAGATCGTCCGCCGCGCCACGGCCCTGCCTCAGGCGGGGTGGCAGGCGCTTTCCGCCACCACAGGCACCCTGACCCTGCCCGATTTCGCGCTGACCATCGCGTGCCGGAGTATCCGATGACCACGACCAACCTCGGCGACCTCGTGCGCCGCACCGACAGCCCGGACCGCCCGCTCATCATCGGGCTCGGGAAGGACAACAGCGAGCACATCCTGACCCGCAGTGCTTTCGACGCCATGGCGGATGCCTTCGCCCGCGGCCTCAAGCGCGGCGGCATCGAACGCGGCGGGCGGGTGGCCATCCTCGCCGCCAACCGGCCGGACTATGTGGCGGTCTTCATGGGCGCCATGCGGGCGGGGGTGGTGCCCGTGCCGGTGAACTTCAAGTTCCCGCCGGCCACCATCGCCCATGTGATCAAGGACAGCGGCGCCGCCCTGGTGGTGGGCGACGGCCCGCGCCTCGCCGCCCTGGATACGGCGGATTTCCCCAGCGTGCGCTTCGTGTCCTTCGACGGGGAAGGGGAGGGGACGCTTGCCTCCTGGCTCGATCCCGGACCATTCGAGCCGGTGACGCCGCGCCCCGACGAGGCCGCGCTGAGCCTGTACACGTCCGGCTCCACGGGGCGGCCCAAGGGCGTGCTGCTTTCCCACGCCGCGCACATCTGGGTGGCGCGCACCCGCATGGCGGAGAACGAACTGCATGACGAGCGGGTGCTGATCGCCGCGCCGCTCTACCACATGAATGCGCTGGCGCTCTCCATCCTGGTCTGCGCCTCGGGCGCGACGGCGGTGATGCTGCCGCAGTTCAATGCAGTCCAGTACATCGAGGCCATCAGCCGCTATCGTTGCACCTGGCTCACCGCCGTGCCGCCCATGATCGCCATGATGCTGCGGGAGAAGGAGGCGCTCGCGAAGGCCGACCTCTCCAGCGTGCGGCTCGTGCGCATGGGCTCGGCGCCGGTGAATGATGCGCTCGCCGCGCAGATCCGGGAGCTTCTGCCCAACGCCCGCATCGTCAATGCCTATGGCACCACGGAAGGCGGGCCCATCGTCTTCTCCGACCATCCCGCCGGCTTGAAGATACCCATCGCTTCCGTGGGCTACCCGCACCCGGAAGTGGATGTGCGGCTTGTCGGATCCGACACGCAGAACCAGGGCGTGCTCCAGCAGAAGAGCCCGGCGGTGATGCTGGGCTATCACAACCGCCCTGACGTCCGCTCGCCCATCACGGCGGACGGCTATTACGACACGGGCGACGTGTTCCGGCGCGACGAGGACGGCTTCTATTATTTCGTCGGCCGGGCGGACGACATGTTCGTCTCCGGCGGCGAGAACATCTTCCCCGGCGAGGTGGAGACGGTTCTGGAGACCCACCCGGAAATCCTCCAGGCCTGTGTGGTGCCGGTGGACGACGACATCAAGGGGCAGAAGCCGGTGGCCTTCGTCATCCGCCGTCCCGGCTCGACGCTGGACGAGGAAGCGGTGAAGCGCTTCACGCTCGCCAATGCCCCGGCCTACCAGCATCCGCGCCGGGTGTGGTTTGTGGATGCCATGCCGCTCGCGACGACGAACAAGATCGACCGCAACGTCCTGCGCCAGCGGGCGGAGGCGGAGGTGAAGAGCGCGGCGTAGGAGCGGGTTTGCTTGGCGCAACGGGCTCCCTCCCCCGCAAGTGGGAGAGGGAATCTCAGGAGGTTCTCAATCTGGCAGCGCCAGGTCCGACCAGATCGCTTCCGTCAGGTTCGTGAAAGCCGGGTCGCTGCGCATCGCCCGCATGTGCCGCGGCCTCGGCAGGTTCACCTTGTAGTCGGCGACGATGCGGGCCGGGCGGGCGCTGAACACCACCACGCGATCCGCCAGCGCCACCGCCTCCTCGATGTCGTGGGTGACGAAGATGATGGAGCGCCGCTCCGCCTCCCACACCCGCAGCAGCTCGAGGCCCATGGCGATCTTGGTCTGGTAGTCCAGGGCGCCGAAGGGCTCGTCCATCAGCATCAAAGACGGCCGATAGGCGAGCAGGCGCCCGAGCGACACGCGCTGGCGCATGCCGCCGGAGAGCTGGCGTGGCCAGGCATCCTCGAACCCCTCCAGCCGCAGCAGCTTGATGAGGGAGGCCACCTGCGCCGCCCGCTCGGCCGGCGGCGTGCCGCCCAACTCCGCGCCGACGCGGATGTTGCCCGCCACCGTCTTCCAGGGCAGCAGCGCGTCCTTCTGGAACATGAATCCCACCTGGGGCGGCGGGTCGGTCACCTCGTGTCCGTCCACCAGCACCCGCCCGCCGGCCGGTTTCAGAAGCCCGCATATGGCTCGCAGAATGGTGGACTTGCCCGAGCCGCTCGGCCCCACCACGGCGACGAACTCGCCCTCTGCTACGTTCAACGAGACGCCGGAGACCACCTCCAGAGGCGGCAGGTCCGGCCGGGGGAAGGAGATGCGCAGGTCCTTCAGCTGGGTGCGCGGCCGTGTTGCCTCCATCAACGCCATCTGATGACCCTCCGCTCCACGAAGCCGATGAGCTGGTTGGCCAGCATGGCGAGCATCATGAGGATGATGAGGCCGGTGAAGACGCCAGTGGTGTCGAGCTGGCCGCCGCAGCTCTCCACGTACCAGCCGAGGCCGCGATTGGCGCCGATCAGCTCGCCCACCACCGCGCCGATGAGGGCAAGGCCCACCCCGATGCGGAACGAGGCGAGGATCCACGGCACCACCGCCGGCAGCAGCACCCGCCATACCAGGTAGAACCGCCCCGCTCGCATGGACTTCATGAGGTCCAGATGGTCGGGATCAATGGTGCGGATGCCCTCCATCACGTTCAGGATGAAGATGAAGACCACCATGGTGAAGGCCATCATGATCTTCGAGAACAGCCCGATACCGAACCACAGGATGAACAGTGGGGCCAGGGCCACGCGGGGCAGGCCGTAAAGGCCCATCATCAGCGGGTCCACCATCTTGGCGATGTGCGGGGCGCGGGCGAGCGCGATGCCGACCGGGATGCCCACGAGGGCGGCGAGCAGGAGTCCTGCCGCCGCCTCCTGCAGCGTGGTGCCGGTGTGCATCCACAGGTCGCCGCTTTTCGCGAGGTCCCAGAGCCGCACGGCGATGAGGCTCGGCCGGCTGCTCCAGAAAGGGTTGAACAGGGTGCGGGAGGCGATCTCCCACAGCCCCAGCAGGATAAGGATGAGACCGGCTTGCTCCAGGCCCGTCCGGCTGATCCCCAGGGATCGCCGGCGCGCCGGCCGGGCGGCCATCTCCTCGCCCATGGACATGCTTTCAGTCATTCGCCGGCTCACTTCCCGAGATAGGTCATGACCATGATGTCTTCGTACTTGACCAGCTTCAGCTTGGGGTCGGCCAGGACCATGATCTGCATGAGCGTGTCGAAGCTCTCGCGGGTCATGATGCCGTCCTTGGAGAGATAGCCGGCGGCCACATCATCCGTGATGCGGTCGAGGAGGGCCTCGTCGGTCAGCTCGGGGAATATGGCCTTGATGGCAGGGCGAAGGACGGTCTTGTCCTGCTGGATCAGCTTCAGGGCTTTCACCACCGCGCGGGTGACCTTGGCGGCTTGCTCGGGATGGGCTTTCAGCCAGGTGTCGGTGATGACGAGGTCCTGCGCTGGATAGGCGAGCTTGCGGAAGTCCTCGATGATCTTGAAGGCGCCCTTCTCCGACATGGTGATCTGGATGTCGGGAGTGGAGAACATGCCGGCGGCGATGGCCCCTGCCTTGATGGCGGCCTGCTGGGCGCCGGCGCGGCCCACCGAGAGGAGCTGGAAGTCCTTGTCCGGGTCGAAGCCGGCCTTCTTGATCACGTAGCGGATGGTGGTGTCGGTGAGCGAGCCGGCGGTAGTAATGCCGATCTTCTGGCCCTTCAGATCGGCGATGCTCTTCGCCGGGGAATCCGCTTTGCCGATCAAAGCGTAGCTGTGCTGGTCGGCGAGGCCGACCAGCACCTTGCCGCCGAGCCCGTGCTCCTCCAGGTGGATGGCATGGTCCGCGGCGCAGATGCAGATGTCGATGCTGCCTGAGGCCAGAGCCTGGGCCGCCGGGCCGCCTCCCTTGAAGTCGGTGCGCTCATATTTGAGCCCTTCGGCGGCGAAGAAGCCCTTCTGGTCGGCGATGATCACCGGCAGGCCGCCCGCAGAAACCTGCGCGGCGCCGAACCGGATAAGTTCCTGTGCGGAAGAGGGGAGGGAAACCAGCCCGCCGAGCGGCAAAAGGGCTGCTGCGAAAAGAAGTGATTTCAAGATGCGACGCATCGGATTCGCCCTCTGTCAGACGAGTGGAAGGAAGGTTCCAGTCCTCAGGCGTATGGCCGCTCTTGTTTTTTACGGCTGTTCTATATGATTACATGGAACTCTTATAATTTATATCTTCGATAGAAGTAGCGTATTTTGTTTTGGCCCCCAAAATTTGTGAAGCGCCGGCGTTGACCGCCGGCGCGGTTCGCTCATGCGCCAGGGGGCTTGGCAGCGAACGGGGAGCCCCGCAGGCACATGCGCCCGCGCGGGTCCTGCCAGAGGCGCTCGGTGGCGTGGAGATGCCCCAGCGCCCGGGCGACGATGGCGAAATTGTAGGAGCTGAAGGCTTCCGCGATGTCCGTGTAGTAGCGCGGCTCCGTGCCGATCAGCTCGGCGATCTTGTCGGTGAGCGCCGCCACTTCCGCATCGGTGGCGGAGGCGCCGGCCGGGTCCGGCTTGCCGGCCACATAGTCGGCGATCTTGGCGGTGTCCGCATAGGCATAGGCAATACGCTCGTAGCGCTCCTTCGGGATGCCTTCCGAGATGGTGGCGTCGATGCCGACCTTGGCGGTGGTGGGGACCACGCCGGGCGGGGTGGGCGGCAGGCTCGGGTCCAGCGGCTTCCCGCGCGCGCCGGTGACGATCATGATGTCCTTGTCGCCCTGGACGCGGGTGGCGATCGCCCATTCCACGTCCACGGGGTTGAAGACGTCGATGTCGTCGTCCACCACCACCACGTGCTTGAGGTCCATCACCGAGAGCGCGGCGAGGAGCGCATTCTTGCCCTCGCCCGGCTGCTTCTTGATAGAGATGACCGCGTGCCAGAAGGCGCAGCCGCCGAGCGTGACGTTGATGTCCTTCACGTTCACGCCCGCGGTCTTCAGCGCCTGGCGGATGGCGGCATAGCGGGTGGGGGCGGCGAGCCAGGTGTTCTCCCACGGCATGTGGAGCGCGTAATAGATCGCGTCCTTGCGCATGGAGACCGACTTGATGCGCACAATGGGGTTCCAGTGCAGCCCGCCCATGAGGCGGGTGAACTCGCCGAACCGGCCCTCGGGATAGATCCAGCCATGGGGCAGGATCTCCGCCTCCAGCACGATCTCCGCGTCCGCGATATAGGGCACGTCGATGGTGCGGCAGGGGGCGAGGTCCACCGGCCCGCCGCGCAGGCCGCCGGTGATGGCCATCTCGTCCACGCCGAGCGGCGCGCGGAAGCCCGAGCCCATGATCTCGTAGGGGTGGGTGCCGATGGAGATGGAGATGGGGCAGGGACGGCCCGCCTCGTACGCCCGCTGCGCGAACAGGCGCATGTTGTTCGGGGTTACGATGTCGATGCCGGTGAGGTTCTTCTCCTTGACGATGAAGCGGTAGATGCCCGCATTCAGCCCAAACTCCGGGTCCCGCGCGATCACCACGCCGGCGGTGATCATGGGGCCGCCGTCATAGATGGAGCTCATGGGGATGGGGAGCTTGTAGAGGTCCACCTCGTCCCCCTCCATCACCACCTCCTTGGTGGGGGAGGTGTTCACCGTGTTGGAGGCGATGGGTCGGTCGATGGCCGCCTTCAGCTTGGCCTCGATCTCGGGATAGGCGGTGCAGCCCATGGACATGATGGCCCGCTTCTGGGAGCGGATGATGCCCGAGACCACCGGCATGTCGTAGCCGATGACATTGTGGAAGAACAAAGCCTTGTCGGATTGATCCACCAGGGTGGCGATGTGGCGGATATCCACCGGCTGGTGGAGATCCACCAGTTCGCCGGCATCGCGAAGCCGGCTCAGGAACTGCCGAAAATTCTCCGTATCGTGACGCATCTGCCCGCACTCCGCGCGGCCCACATGCTGTGGCCGGGTCATCCAAGAAAAAGGCCCGGCATGATGCCGGGCCCTCGGGGTCACTTGGTCGTGGTGGCGTAGGTGCCGCGGCCGGAGGCGATGAGCTTGCCGTCCGCGTCCTCCACATAGGCTTCGCAGGTGGAGAAGGTAGAGCCGAGACGCACCACCTTTCCGCGCACCTTGAGCGTGCCCTTCATGGCGGGGCGGTGGTAATCCACCCGCAGGTCCACCGTGGGGAAGGGGCGCCCCAGCTTGGTGGTGGCGAGGGCCCAGTCGGCCACGAGGTCCACCAGGGTCGCCAGGATGCCGCCATGGGTGTAGCCGGCGTCCGGGTTCACCACCATCTCCTCACGCCAGGGGCACTCGACGACGATCTCGCCGTCCCCTGCCTCCACCACCGACAGGCCGAGCCAGCGATGGAACGGGCCGCGGGTGATGCGCTCGTTGAGCGTGGCGAGGGAGGGGCGCTCCGCTGCTTCTGTCTCGCTCATGTTCTTATCTCCTCAGGGCGCGATGATGACCTTGCCGATGACTTCCCGCTCCTCGATGAGGCGGAGCGCCTCGCGGGACTCCGTCAGCGGGAACACGCGGTCGATCACCGGCTTCAGCTCGCCCTTCGCCACATGGTCGAGGAGGGCGACGAGGTCCTCGCGGGCCCACGAGTTGGAGCCGAGGATCTTCAGCTCGAAGGTCCAGATGAAGCGCAGGTCCTCATCGGGATTGAAGCCGGCGGTGGCGCCGCAGGTGAGCAACTTGCCGCCGCGCTTCAGCGCCCGCATGGAGGGCACCCACGTGTCGCCGCCGGTGAAGTTCACCACCACGTCCACGCCGCCGTCATAGGTGCGGCGGTGGGGCTTGCCGTAACGGGCATAGACCTCCTTGGTGAAGTCGGTCTTGGTGTAGTCGATCACCTCGTCGGCGCCGATCTCCTTCAGCTTGGCGAGCTTGGCATCGCTGGAGCCGCAGGCGATCACATAGGCGCCCGCGAGCTTGGCCAGCAGCACAGCGCCGGTGCCGACTCCACCGGAGGCGCCGAGGACGAGCACCTTGTCGCCGGCCTTGATGCCGCCGTTGGTGAACATCATGCGGTAGGCGGTGCCGTAGGCGACCGGCAGGGCCGCCGCCTGCTCATAGGTGACGCCGTCCGGGATGGGCACGAGCTGGTGGGCGCGGGCCTTGCAATATTCGCCGAGGCCGCCGTCCACGGTCTCGCCCATGAGGCCGCCTTCGACGCGGTTGATGGGGTCCACCAGCACCCGGTCACCCGCCTTGACGCCGGTGACGCCCTCGCCGAGGCTCACCACCTCGCCGGCGACGTCCAGGCCGGGGATGACGGGGAGGTTCAGCTTGATGCCCGGCATGCCGCGCCGGGTGAAGACGTCGTGATAGTTCAGCGATGAGGCCTTGACGCGCAGCACCACGTCGCCGGGGCCGGGTTCGGGGCGGTTCCAGTCTTCCACATAGACCAGGTTCTCCGGCCCGCCATGGGCCTGGACAATGGCGGCTTTCACGGTGCGTCTCTCCAATGCATCCTGGGAGGCCGCGGTGCGCAGAACGCACATCAGCATCCACTCTGCTTATGGCGAGGACTATTTCATAGCTTGCTATGTATGTCCAGAGAAGCGCCACGCCTAAAATTTAGGCTGTGATGGGATTTCAGCCGAACCTGCACCTTCACGAAGGGGGCCTAACTCCCTCTCCCGCTTGTGGGGGAGGGAGTGCGCCTGTCCTAAACGTCCTTCTCTCCGCGCCGCTTCAGGTCCGCCTCCAGGCGTTCCGCCAAGTCCAGCAGCGTGTCCCTCAGGTCCGCCTGCGCGGCCGGGTCGAGCCCGTCCAGCGCCACCCGGTTCACATCCGCCGCATTGCGCGCCGAGGCAAAAGCGAGCTGCGTTCCCACTTCCGTGAGGTGGATGGTGGCGAGGCGGCCATCCTCGGCGCTCTGGCGGCGGGTGATGAGCCCGTCGCGCTCCATGCGCTTCAACGTATTGGCCATGGTGGCCTGCTCGATGCGCACTGCCTCGCACAGGTCGCGCTGGCTGAGGCCGTCGCGGGCCAGCAGCTCCACCGCCACGGGATACTGGCCCGGCAGGATGCCATCCGCGCCGTTGCGGACCTTTAGCGACTGGGCGAGGAGTCGGGCGATGAGGTTGATGAGGTAGCCGAGCGTCATCCGGTGCAAAGGGTCGGCATCGAAGCCTTCCGGCTCCTCAGTGTCGTTCGCCTGAACTTTGGTCCTCGCCGGCATGTCCGCTCCTTCCGCCTGGATTTCCGTGTCGCCTACAGCAAGAATTTCACGAAAGGAATACGGGAAAACGCGCGTCCTGTCAGGTTGGATATATTGCTTGCTATGCATCCTATTGCGCGCCACCGTGAAATGCGAGATCACCTTTGCTGCTTCTGCCGCGCCTTTCACGGACACTTCCATGGACCTCTCCGCACTGGATTATCGCGCCGCCTATCCCATGCCCCGGATGCCCGTCTTCGGCCGCTCCATGGTGGCGACCTCCCAGCCGCTGGCCGCCCAGGCCGGGCTCTCCATGCTCGCGCGGGGCGGCAATGCGATCGATGCGGTCATCGCCACCGCCATGGCGCTCACCGTGGTGGAGCCCTCGGGCAACGGCCTCGGTAGCGACGGCTTCGCCATATTGTGGGACGGGGAGCGCCTGCACGGCCTCAACGCCTCCGGCCGCGCACCCGCCGGCTGGACACCGGAGCGCTTTGCGGGCCGCGCGGTGATGCCCGAGCGGGGATGGGAGGCGGTGACGGTGCCCGGCGCAGTCTCTGCCTGGATCGCGCTGTGGCGGCGCTTCGGCTCGCTGCCGCTGGAAGTGCTGGCCGCGCCCGCGCTGCGCTTCGCCCGCGACGGCTTCCCCGTCTCGGTGCAGATTTCCCGCCTGTGGAGTAATGCCGCGGGCATCCTCTCCGGGCAGCCGGGCTTTTCGGAAGCCTTCATGCCGGAGGGCCGGGCGGTGAAGGCGGGAGAGATTTTCCGCAATCCGGCGCTGGCATCGAGCCTTGAGGAGATCGTCACGACCGAAGGCGAGTCCTTCTATCGCGGCGCGCTGGCGGAGAAGATCGCGGCCCATTCCAAGGCTTGCGGCGGCGCCATGACGGTGGAGGATCTGGCCGCCCACACCGCGGATTTCGTCGACACCCTCTCCCAGCCCTATGCGGGCGCAGTGATCCACGAGTTGCCGCCCAACGGACAGGGCATCGCCACCCTGATGACGCTGGGCCTGTTGGACGCGCTGGGGGTCGGCACCGCGGCGGTGGATTCGGTGGAGACCACGCATCTCGTCATCGAGGCCACGAAGCTGGCGCTGGCGGACCTCGACGAATTCGTCGGCGACCCCGACACCATGAACATCGACCCGCGCAGCCTTCTGGACCCTGCCTATCTCGCGGAGCGGGCGAAGGAGGTGGACCCCGGCAAGGCGGGCCTGCCCAGCTTCAAGGGGCCTAAGCCGGGCGGCACGGTCTATCTCACGGCGGCGGATGCGCAGGGGAGGATGGTGTCCTTCATCCAGTCCAATTACATGGGCTTCGGCTCCGGCGTCGTGGTGCCGGGTACTGGCATCAGCCTGCAGAACCGCGGCACCTCCTTCACGCTGAAGTCCGGCCACGCCAACCAGGTGGGCCCGCGCAAGCGCCCGTTCCACACCATCATCCCCGGCTTCGCCATGGACGCAGCCGGCACGCCGCTCATGTCGTTCGGCGTCATGGGCGGGCCCATGCAGGCCCAGGGACACACCCAGATGGTGCTGCGCACGCTGAAATATCGCCAGGGCCCCCAGGCCGCCGCCGACGCACCCCGCTGGCGCGTGGTCTCCGGTCGCAAGGTGGCGGTGGAGCCCAGTGTCGGTCCGGAGCTGCTGGAGGGCCTCAAGGCGCTGGGCCACGAGATCGAGGTGGAGCCGCCCGAGGCGGTCTTCGCCTTCGGCGGCGCGCAGCTCATCCTGAGGGGCGAGGACGGCGCCTATGTGGGCGGCTCGGACAGCCGGAAGGACGGGCAGGTGGCCGCCTTCTGAGGCAGCCATGTAGCTCGCCAGAATCCTGATGGGCAAGCGCCGCCTCGCGCGCCGAGGCCTACGATTACAGCCTCCGCAACGTCTTCCCGTGCCTCGGGGAGACCGGCGCCACCCATCCCCGCGCTACCTCACGATGCCGGCTAAGAAGGTGGCCCCACTACGCGTAGGTCGCGGAAGGCTCGGAGGCACAGGTCATAGGTTCGATTGTCTCCACCTTCAAAAAGGCGGCAGGCATTGGTACATTCTGGTGCTTCAAAGGCTTAAGCAAAACACGCGGAATTAGACCGCTTGATATGGCTAAGCGTCGCGCGCATGCGATGCCTGTCCGCCGCACCTCATCTAGCAGCAGCGTTTCACAAAACCGATGTCGACCGCCACGGCTTCGAGCGCCTTGCCCAGCTGGCGGGCCTGGACGTCACCAACTCCTCTCAGAAACTCACCTTCAGCGTGGCATTGAAGCCGTTCTGGGTGACGTCGCCGCCGAACTGGCCAGTATAGGCGACGCCCAGGGTGGTGGAGCCACCGACCCGCACGTCGAACCCCGCCTCCAGCACCGCCGCATCCTCGGCGATCGGGACGCCGGTCACGGTGAAGGCGTCCGACGAGACGAAAGCCTGACTGATCGTCGGGGTGATGTCGCCAAAGGCATGGCGCCAGCCGATGGCCCCGCGCAAGGTGGCGTCGGTGCTGCCGAGCACGATCCCCTTCGACATGCGCAGCCCCAGCGTCGAGAAGATGGTGTACATGTCCGAGCCGCCGGAGAACAAGACTGCGGCGCCGTCCTGCTCCTGGTAGGCGCCAGTGTCGAGGCTGACATAGGCGAGGTTGGCGAAAGGCTCGAAGGACGCGAAGGCGGCATCGATGCGCCAGCCCAGCTCGCCGAAAGCCTGGAAGGTGCCGACATCGTAATCGGCGTTCAGCGTGCCGGCGAAGCCGGTGAACGCCACCGAGCGGCCAGTGGTGACGTCCTGCCGGCTATAGGCGAGGCCAGTGCGCACCGCGAGCAGACCCCAGACTTTGCCGCCATAGACGCCGACATGCCAGTTGTCGCTGGTGCCCGAGCTGTTCCGGCCGGCAATGGAGAAGGCGGAATAGGAGTAGCCGCCCGCGACGCCAAGCCGCCAGCCGTCACCGATGCTGGCGTCGGCGCCGATCAGGAAGCCGCCGGTGGAGTCGGAGAGGCTGGCGGCGTTGCCATTGCCGCCGAACTCGCCCCAATTGCCGAAGCCGGTGGTCCACAGCGCGAATTTTTCCGTCGTCGCCGGGGCGGCGACCGCCTTGGCCGGCATGGCGACGTCGGCCGCGACCTGTACCGGGGAAGGCGCCGCATAGCCGCGCGCGAAGGTGCCGCCTTCATAGCTCACCACCGGGCCGGTGGAGGCGCCCACCCCTCCCTGTGCCGCCCGCAGGCGATCGGTCAGCGCGCCACGGATCAGCGAGCTCTGTTCCATGAACACGCTCTGGGCCGAGGCATGCACCTCGCCGGAGAGCTGGTCGAAGGCGCCGCGAGCGGCCTCCGCCGACGGCAGGAACAGGATGGCGTTGTACAGCGCCTGCGACGCCCCGGACTGGCCCAGCGTGTCCAGCGCCGCCGCCGTCGCATACTGGTTCGGCGTGATCGCCGCGGAAGTGAACACCGCCGGCGGGGTCGGCGGGTTGGGGCCGTCATCCGCCACCGTGACGCTGACCATGACCGCGCCATCCAGCTCGGAGGTGCGGGCGGTGAGGAAGACCGAGCCGGTCGCCACGCTGCCGAAGCTGCCCACCACGCCGCCGCCGGCGTCGAGGATCATGAAGCTCTGGCCGTTCTGGTAGCTGACCCCGGGGTCGAGCGCGACCAGGGCCAGGTCCGCCCCGTTGAGGACGGCCCGGCCGGAGGAGATGATGAGATCGCTCGCCCCGCTGCCGGCCAGCTCCGCCTGATAGGTCGAGCCGGCGGCGAAGGTGATATCGCCATTGACGGTGAGCGTGCCGATCGAATTGCCCGGCGCGATCACCGCCCCGTTCGCCAGCGTCACCGGGCCCGTCGTGCCGCTGCCGCCCAGCGTGGCGCCGGAAAGCACGGACACCGGGCCGCCCAGCGTGCCGTTCACTGCCAGACGGCCGGCGGCGACGCTGGTTAGCCCGGTGAAGGCCGCCCCATTGCCGGTGTAGTTCAGCGACGCCGGGCCGGTCTTGGTGAAGGAGCCCGTTCCCGACAGCGTGCCGGCGTAGCCCGCCGCCATGCCGGCGTTCAGGGCGAAGGCCGCGGCGGCGCTGATGGTCACATCGCCGCTAAAGCTCGCCGCCCGCGCCGTCAGGCTGCCGGCCTGAACAGTCCAGCCGACCGACGACGTGCCCGCCAGCGCCAGCGTGCCCGTACCGAGCTTGACGAGCGAGCCCGGGCCCGAGATCGTCCCCGACAGGTCAAGCGTCGTGCCTGAAGCCACGTCGAAGCCGCCGGTGGCCGGCACCGAGATGGCGCGGGCGGAGGCGAGGCTTGACGTCGTCACCAGCATGCCGCCGGCAAAGGTCAGCCCGCCCGATGCGGCACCGAGATTGGCGTCGGCCGACACCTTGACGATGCCGTCCGCCAGCACCGTCCCGCCGGTATAGGCGTTGGTACCCGTCAGGATGAGCGTGCCGGCCCCGAGCTTGGTGAGCGAGCCCGCACCGGAGATCGTCCCGGCATAGGTCGTGTCCGCGGCCTGGTTGAAGCCGAGGCCGGCACCGGCTGCGATCGTCGCATCGCCGGTGAACCCCGCTGCGTCGGCGATGAGGCGACCCGCTTCGATGTTCCAGGCGACCGACGACGTGCCCGTCAGGGTCAGCGTGCCCAGCCCCTGCTTGGCGAGGATGCCGGGGCCGGCGATGGCGCCGGACAGGTCCAGCCCGGTGTCGTCGGCGACCTCGATCGCACTCGCCGCCGACACCGTCACGTCGCGCGCGGACGAAAAACTCGCCGTCGTCGACAGCGTGCCGCCATTGAAGGTCAGACCGCCCGACGCCGCGCCCAGATTGGCGTCGGCCGCGACCTGCAGCGTGCCGCCGCCTATGGTGGTGCCGCCGGTATAGGTGTTCATGCCGGTGAGCCGCAGTTGCCCCGCGCCCAGCTTGACCAGCCCCGCCGGGGCGGCGCCGTCGGCGATGACTGAATGGATCGTGGCCGAGACGTTGGCGTCGACATTGATCGTGCCGGACGCGCCGGAAACCGGGTTCATCGCCAGTGTGCCGCCGACAAGCTGATAGCCGTCGGTGATGAACTGCAGCGTGTCGAAGGACCGGGTGCCGGAAACCGTCACCGTGCCGCCGCTGGTGCCGCCGAAAACGCCCACCGAGCCGAGCCAGGGGCCGTAACCGGCCGGGGCCTGCGGCGCGTCGGCCCAGTTGGGATTGGTGGCGTTCCACGTGCCGGCACCACCGCCGCTGCCCTGCGTCGCGCCGTCCCAGTACTGGATGGTCTGGCCCTCGCCGAGGGCGATGAGGGTGATCGCGCCGCCGGTGCCGCTGCCATAGTCGATGGAGCTTCGGTCGAGGTCGAATCCCCCGGTGCCGGTGACCGTGGCCGCGAAGGAGGTCCCCGCCAACGTGCCGTAGCCGAACAGCGTATAATAGCCCGCCGCCCCGACCTGGATCTCCAGCCCGGCGCCGGCCGCGATGGTGAGCGTGCCGCCGACGTCGATATAATCGTTGCCCGCCCCGCCCACCACGCCGGGCGTGGCCAGCTCGAACACCGTCGTCGAGCCCGCATTCAGCGTCAGGTTGTTGGTGAAGGTCAGCGTGCCAGGGCTGCTGCCGGCCGACAGCGTGCCACCCTCCTCCACGCTCACCGCCCCGGTGAGCGTGCCCGAGCCGCCCAGCGTGCCGCCCTCCGCAACCGTGACCGTCCCGCCCAGCTGCGCGACGGTGGTCGCGCCATTGCGCAGAAGCAGACTGCCTGCGGATATCGTCGTCGTGCCGCTGAAGCCGGAGCTGTCCCCGGAGAGCGTGAGGGCGCCGCCGCCCTGCTTGGTCAGGCTGCCGCTGCCGGAAAAGGCGCCGGCGAAGGTGGCGTCCGCGCTCTGGCTGATGGTCAGCGCCTTCGAACCCAGTACAACCTCGGCAGTGCTCGACGCGCCCGAAAGATTGGTGATCGTCGTGGCGGCGGTGATCGTGGAAACGTCCAGCCTGGCACTGCCGCCAAGGAAAACACCGCTCGCGCCCGCGAGCGAAGCCGAGCCGGACAGCGCCAGCGTGCCCGCCTCGATGGACACGGCGCCGGCGATGCCGCCGGACTGCCAGAGCGTGAGCGTGCCCTCGCCCTGCTTGGTGAGCCCGCCGGCACCTTCCAGGACCGCGGAGATGCCGATGTCGAAGCCGTTCGAATCGATGAAGGCTCCGCCCGCCCGGATCTCGATGTCGCCTGGCGCGAAGTTGGACAGGAAATCGCTCTGTCCCGCCGTTGCCCGCAGCACGCCGCCATCGAAGTTGAGTGCGGCGGTTCCCGGTCCCTTGACGATCTGGCTGGTGGCGAGCACGCCGCGCCCGTCATCGGCGGTGCCGTTGAGGTTCAACGTTCCGGAGCCGCCATCATGGCCGACGAAGCTGGTTGCGCTCGTCACCGTGCCGCCGGCCTCGATGGTGAGCGTACCGGTGCCGCCATCGCCTACGTAGAGGTTGGAGCTTTCGAGATTCCAGTTCGCGTTCTCGCCCCTCACCGTCACCGTGCCGGCCGAGTCGGGCACGCCGGCAGCGTAGCCGATATAGCTGTCTCCGCTCGTCACCGTGCCGCCGGCTTCGATGGTGAGCGTGCCGGGGCCCCAATAGGTCACGTAAAGGTCGGACGTCCCGAGGTTCCACTGCGTATCCTCGCCCGTCACCGTCACCGTGCCGATTCCGCTGGCAAAGTACCCGATGTAGCCTATGCCGCTCGTCACCGTGCCGCCGGCTTCGATGATGAGCGTGCCCGTGCCCAAATGGCCCACAAAAAATTCGGGTCCGAGATTCAAGTGCGCATCCCCGCCGGTCACCGTTACCATGCCGGTCGAATGGGCAGCGTTGGCGACAAAGCCGGTCCCGCTCGTCACCGTGCCGCCGGCTTCGATGGTGAGCGTGCCGTTGCCCCAAACGCCCACTTGGAGGGTGGAGCTTCCGAGGTTCCACCGGGCATCCGCGCCGGTCACCGTTACCGTGCCGGTCGGGCCGGCAACGGAGCTACCGGTGCCAATGTAGCCGTTTCCGCTCGTCACCATGCCGCCGGCTTCGATGGTGAGCGTGCTGTTGCCCAAAATGCCCACTTGGAGCTGGGACGTCCCGAGATTCCAGTGCGCGTTCGCGCCCGTCACCGTCACCGTGCCAACCGAGCCGTCAGCGTCGCCGATAATGCTATTTCCGCTCGTCACCGTGCCGCCGGCTTCAATGGTGAGCGTCCCATTGCCGTGACCACCCACGTAAAGCATGGAGCTTCCGAGGTTCCAGTTCGCGTCCGCGCCCGTCACGGTCACCGTGCCGGTCGAACCGGCCATGCGGCCGATATAGCCGTTTGCGCTCGTGACCATGCCGCCGGCTTCGATGGTGACCGTGCCGATGCCGAGATTGCCGACGGAAAGGTCGGAGCCTTGAAGGTTCCAGGTCGCGTCCTCGCCGGTTACCGTCACCGTGCCGGTCGAGCCGGTATTGGCGCCGATAGAGCTGCTTCTGCTCGTCACCGTGCCGCCGGCTTCGATGGTGAACGTGCCGCCGCCCAAAACGCCCACATAGAGGCTGGAGCTTCCGAGGTTCCAGTTCGCGTTCTCGCCGGTTACCGTCACCGTGCCGACCGAGCCGGCACCGTCGCCGATAAGACCGGTTCCGCTGGTCACCGTGCCGCCGGCTTCGATGGTGAGCGTGCCGTTGCCGCTAAAAAAGCCCAACTCGAGGTCGGACGTCCCGAGGTTCCAATGCGCGTTCTCGCCCGTCACCGTCACCGTGCCGGTCGAGCCGGCATTGAGGCCGATATAGCTGGTTGTGCTCGTGACCGTACCGTTGGCTTCGATGGTGAGCGTACCGCTGCCCTGGCCGCCGACGGTGAGGTTCCCCGTGCTCCAGGGCGAGGTGTGATCCCCGGGAACCGTCACGACCTGGCCATTATCTATGATCTCGTCCGCCGCCGCGGGCGGGGTCGACAAGGCCAGGATCCCGGCGGACGCCATGGCGAGCAGCGCGGCCGTTCGCGCCAGCCCCGCCGGCGCGATCAGGCGCGCGCCGCGGAGGCTGCTGGAGGACAGGAGCCATCGGCGCAGGGCACCGGCCATGCCGAGCGCCACCGGGGCGTATGTGGACAGGATCGACACCAGAGGCGCGCGGAGCGCCGGCCTCGTGCCCTCCCTCGTCGTGGTTACTGCTGTTTCGGATTCGCGCCTGCGTGAGGCGGCCGGGATCTTGCTGTCGATCATATAATTCTCAATGTTGCTTGAATGCCAAGCGTGGCTGAATCAATGACCAGCAGAGATGATTCTAATTCCAGGTCGCTGGAAAAACGATAGCCGGGAAGATTCGTGCTCCAGATAAGTAAAGCGTCTGCGACATCTCTATTCGCGACGTCTCTTGCAAAATCGATGATGGGCTGCGCCGGGGCGCGCGCCGCAGAAAAATTATCGGTGTAGCCGAGATGCAGCTCTGCTGTACTGCTCACACCCTGTTCGGCGAAGCGGTCCTTGAAGACCTGTCCCTGCGCAGGCGTGCCGTGCGTGACCAGGGCAATCCGGCGGATGCGACGCCTGTTGAACTCATCGAGCACCGCAAGCGCGGTTGTCACCATGGGAATCCCGACATGGCGCTCGACGCGCTCGCACAGGGCGATATCCAGGGCAAAGCCGATGGCGGCGCCGCGCGTTGCGTTCCAGCAGATGGCCTGCACCTGGGCCTGCGCAAGAAGTTCGGCCGCCGTCAGGAAGGAGCGTTCATCATAGCCGTTCTCCGGCTGTCCTTGCCCGTTCCCGAAATAGGGCACACGCGCGAAGCACGCATCCACGCCGGGAGAGGTAAGGAGCAGGCTCATGGTCGCCCGCTCGACGACCCGGTTTGAGGACGGCAGGATAACGCCGATGGCGCGTTCGGCAGGGGCGGTGCGCGGGGCGGTCATAGGTGCACCGCCGGCTCATCGCAGATCATGCCAAGCTGCGCATCCTGGCCCGAGGCGGCAATCCAGTGCCGGGCCAGATCGATGCGGCGCGCGACCCAGATGCGGTCTTCCAGGCTCGCAAGCAGCCCGAGGATGCTCTCCACGGCGGCAAAGCGTGCCGGGCGGCCGCAGATACGCAGGTGAAGACCGATGTTGAGGACGCTGCAGCGGCCCCGCTCCGCCTCGCCCAGCAACGTGGATAAGGCGGCGGCCACATAGCGAACGAACTGGTCGGGCTCGACGAAGCCGTTGGGGTGGAAGAACTTCATGTCATTGCAGTCGAACCCGTACGGCACGACCAGGATCTGGCCGCCACCTGCGGGGGCCAGATATGGGAGATCGTCGTCAAAGCCGTTGGAATCGTAAAGGAAGCCAAGCTCCGCCAGGAGATCGCGCGTGTGGATGCTCTGGCTACCACGGCAGCAGAAGCCGAGGGGCCGCTCGCCTGTGGCCTTTCTGATGGCGTCGATGCAGCTGACGAGAGACGCCCGCTCCTGGGCGCGATCTGCAAAGTCGGCGTGCGGGCGCCAGAGCCAGCCGTGGCAGGCAGCTTCGTGTCCCCTTGCAACGATCTCGGCCGCCAGCTCCGGCAGGCGCTCCACCGCACGCCCGCACATATAGAACGTGGCCGGCCGGCCATGACGCTCGAATGCGTCGAGGAACCTCCAGAGGCCGACCCGCGTGCCATAGGCGAACATCTCTTCCTGGCCGAGATCGCGGATGCCCGGCGGGACGGCGCTGATGACTTCGCCGATCCTCTCGCTGACCGCGTCGCCATCACCGACGGCAAGCTCCGCTCCCTCCTCGAAGTTCACGACGAGCGAGACGGCGACCTTGGCACCGTTCGGCCAGATGACCGCGGGCGGACGACCGCCATAGCCAATGAGATCGCGCTGTCGCATATCGTTCCCCGAGGGTGCCTGCGGAGATTGTTATGACAGCACGGAATTATTGTCGACAATTTATGATATGTATTGTTGCTTATTTATTGAGCGTTGAGTTGCCGAAGCGCGGCGCCACTGTCACAATCTGCCAGCGAGCGAAGTGTGGGATATGATGCGGAAGCCAAAAGCGGCAACCACAACCAATAGCGGCCGAGCCATGGACCAGGATCCGGTTGTTCAGGGCATCCTGAAAGCGATCAGCCTGAAGCGCCTGCGCCCTGGCATGAAGCTGGGTGAGATCGAGCTGGCCTCGGCCTTCGGCACGAACCGAACCCACATCCGGCAAGTCCTGTCGCACCTCGGCTCGCGCGACCTCGTCACGCTGATCCCGAACCGTGGCGCCTTTGTCTCGCAATGCTCGGCGGAAGAGGCGCGCGCGATCTTCGATACCCGCAAGATCCTGGAGCGCGCGGCGATCTCCGCGGCGCTGGACCGCTTCACGCCGGAGATGGGCAAGAACCTGTCGCGGCTGGTGGCGCTGGAGAAGTCACATTCCCACGACGACCGCTGGGACGGACTGGACCTCAGCGCCAGTTTCCATGTGGAAATCGCCCGGCTGAGCGGCAATCCCGTCCTCGTCAAGTTTATGGAAGAGCTTGCCCTGCGAACGTCGCTTGTGATCGCGCAATACGAACAGCCGGGAGCGGAGGATCATTGCCCGGATGCCCATCCGGATATCGCCGAGCGGATTCTGGCGCGCGACAAGGCCGGCGCGATTGCAATAATGGAGCGCCATCTGACGGAGATGCAGGCCCGGCTGAGGCTTGATGGAGGCGATGAAAGCGAAGCCGACATTGCCGCGATCTTTCAGGAATTGGGCATCATCCCCAGGACGAAGGCCGGGGCGCGTCGGGGGGCTTGAGCTCGCGAAACGGAAGGCGGCTTTGCCGGGTGCCTAAAACGCGATCAGTATGGAAACAATTTGATCTTTCAATTGTCGACAATTTCTAGAATTGTTTGTTGCGGATGAGTACCCACTCCATCAGAGCCTCCATTCATGCGCGCCGATGTTCACCCGCCTCCGCCATCTCCCATCCGGATGCGCAGCGCATCGCTTGAGCTGACGTCCATCTCGCATCGGTTCGGCGAGGCGCTGGCGATCGACGATGTTTCGATGGCCATCGCGCCGGGCGAGTTCATTGCCTTCCTGGGGCCGTCCGGGTGCGGGAAGACCACGTTGCTGCGGATCGTGGCAGGCTTCATCACGCCAAGCGCCGGCGATGTCCGCATCGCCGGCACGTCCATGAGCGGGCTCGGGCCGGACGAGCGCGGGGTCGGCATCGTCTTCCAGAACTACGCGCTCTTTCCGCATATGACCGTGGAGCGCAACGTTGACTATGGATTGCGCGCCCGCCGGCAGCCGCGCGCCGCGCGCCGCGCCCGGGTCGAGGAGATGCTCCGCTTCGTGCAGATGACGACGTTGGCGGACCGTTATCCACGCCAGCTCTCCGGCGGACAGCAGCAGCGGGTGGCACTGGCGCGTGCATTGGCGGTGGACCCGTCGCTCCTGCTGCTCGACGAACCTTTCGGTGCGCTCGACAAGAATCTGCGCCTCGACATGCAGATCGAGCTCAAGCGCATCCAGCGGGACGCCGGCTTGACCGCCATCATGGTCACGCACGACCAGGAGGAAGCGCTGAGCCTCGCTGACAAGATCGCGGTCTTCAATGCCGGACGCCTGGAGCAGTTCGGCACGCCGCAGGAGATCTACGACCGCCCGGCGACGCGCTTCGTCAGCAGCTTCGTCGGCCATGCCAATCTTCTGCCCGGCGAGCTTCTGGCAAGCGCGGGCGAGGCCGAGATCGCGACCGACGCCGGCGTTCGCCTCGTGCTGCCCCACGCCAGCCCCTGCGGACGGGCCGGGCGGGTGACGGTGGCGATCCGGCCGGAGAATCTTCACCTCACGGCGGACGGGGGTGGAAATGCGTTCTCCGCCGTCGTGCGGTCGGTCATGCCGCTCGGCGCCACCATTGCCTATAATCTGGCGATGCCGGACGGAACGCCGCTGAAGGTTCTGCAGATGCGTGGCGCCGGGGTCCACGCGGCACCCGGCGAGCATGTCCACCTCCGGGTGTCCAACCCCGCCCTCTGCCCCGTCTACATCGACTGAAGCCCTGAAGCCCCTGAAGCCCTGAAGTCTTGGAGCCACGCCATGACCGCATCGATTTCACGCCGCCGGTTTCTCGCCTCCGGCGCCGCCGCGGCTCTTGCCCCGGGTCTGTTGTCCGGTCTTTCAGGCCGCGCCCGGGCAGCGAGCAGCCTGGTTGCCACGACCTATCCCGGCACCTGGGATGTCGCCCAGCGCCAGATCCTGCTGCCGGCCTTCGCGGCGGCGACCGGCGCAAGCGTCGCGCTTCAGCCGGTCCTTGCGCTCGACGCCGTGGCGAAGATCGTGGCCTCCAAGGCGAACCCGCCCTACAATGTTGTGCTGATGGATGAGGGTCCCTATCTGGCGGCGCTGGACATGGGGATCTTCGCGCTCCTGCCCAAGGACAGGATCAGGAACCTCGCCAGCCTTCCGGAGCGCTTCATCGATCCCAACGGCCGGGGCGCCTTCGTCTCCGTCCAGGTGATGGGCATCGTCTACAATCCCATCGCGATCAAGACGCCCCCCACGTCCTGGCTCGACCTTTGGAAGCCGGAATACAAAGGCCGGGTCGGCATCACCGGGCTCGGCAGCAGCCTCGGTTCCGCCTGGATGGTGGAGATCGCGAAGCTGCATGGCGGCAGCGAGAGCAATATGGATCCCGCCTTCGAGGCGCTCAAAAAGCTGCTGCCGAACGTCGGCGCGGTGGCTCCCAACCCCGGGGCGCTCGCGACCCTGTTCCAGCAGGGCCAGGTGGACATCAGCTTCAACTATCTCAATGCCATCCTGCCGCTGGCCCAGCGGGGTGCGGATATCGCCATCGCCCGGCCGGAGTCCGGATGGGTTCTGGTGCGCAACTCCCTGCACGTCATCGAGAACAGCAAGGAGCTCGATCTTTGCTACGCATACATCGACACGGCCCTTTCCGACGGCGTGCAGGGACGGATGGCGGCGGCACCCAACTTCCTGGCGCCGACGAACAAGACCGTGACTTTCGGTTCCGAGCTGCAGAAGGTCGCGAAGGACGATCAGGAACTCGCCAAGCTGACCTTGATCGACTGGAAGGCGCTCAATCCGCAACGCAGCGCGCTGATCGAGCGCTTCAACAAGGAGGTTCGGACCTGATCCGGGCCGGACGGGCAGGGGATCACGATGACGGCCGAAGCCAGACCCTCGCACGCTGCCTCGCCCGTGCCGCGCAGCGCGTTTCGCATGCACTTGGGCAAGCCGTGGCTTGCCCTGCCGCTGCTGGCTTTCTTCCTGATGTTCGTCGCGCTTCCGATCGTCATGCTTCTGTCCGCCGCCATGACCGGCCCGGACGGCGTTTCGCTGGTGCATTTCACCCGCTTCTTCACGGACGGCCTGAGCCTGCCGGTGCTCGGGCGCACGCTGCTGCTGGGACTGGCCACCGCCGCCGTGGCCCTGGTGCTCGGCTATCCTCTGGCGCTGCTGTTCGTCTCCGCATCCACGCGAGTTCAAAGACTTCTCATCCTCATGATCGTCCTGCCGCTGCTGACCAGCGCCGTCGTCCGCACCTTCGCCTGGGTCGTGGTTCTTGGCCGGCAGGGACTGGTCAATGAAGCGCTGATCTGGCTCGGCGTCATCGGGGCCCCGATCCCGCTGCTCTACACCGAGCCGATGCTGATCCTGACCTTGGCGCAGATCGAGCTGCCGCTCATGACCCTGCCGATCATCTCGGCGCTCTCCTTGATCGATCCGCGCCTGCAAGAGGCCTCCACGGCTCTTGGTGCTGGACGTTGGCGCACGCTATTCCTCGTGGTCTTCCCGCTCAGCCTGCCCGGTGTGATTGCGGGCGTCCTGCTTGTCTTCGCCGCGGCCTGCGGTGCGCTGGTCACCCAGTCCATCGTCGGCGGCGGGCGCCTGCTTTTCATGCCCATGTACATTTACCAGCAGGGCATGCAGGGGCAGAATTGGCCCTTCGCCGCCGCCATCTCGCTCATGCTGCTGGTTTCGGTTCTCGCGGTGGTCACGGCCCTGAATGTGCTCGGCCGGATTGCAACGAGGCATCTTCATGTCTGAGGCTCGGTACCCAAGGCCATGGCGGCACCTCGACCGGTGGAGCTATGCGCTGGCCCTCTATGCGATCGGCGGCGTCGCCCTCGTCCTCCTGGTCTTGCCGACGGTGATCGTTTTGGTCACGTCCTTCACCTCGGCGGGGACATTGCGGTTTCCGCCGCCGGGCTTCTCGACCCAATGGTATCGCGCGCTTTTCGTTGCTTCGCCCGAGATCATTGCCGCGGCGCTGGTGAGCTTCAAGGTCGCCGCTGCCGCCACGCTTGCCGCGACGTGTCTTGCGACCGCCGCGGCCATCGCGATCACTTCAAGCAAGGCGATCTGGGCGCGGGCTGCGGATACCGCGCTGATGTCGCCGCTGCTGCTGCCCGCGCTGGCGCTGGGCCTCGGCCTGCTCCTGACCTTCAACCAATTGAATCTGGGACTGTCGATGACGACGCTGATCATCGGACATACGGTGATCTGCTTTCCCTTCATCCTGCGCACCACGCTGGCGAGCCTGGCCCAGATCGATCGCACGCTCGAGGAATGTTCGCTCAGCCTCGGTGCGGGTGCCTGGTTCACCTTCGCCAATGTCACGCTTCCCTTGGCGCGCGGCGGCATCGGAGCGGGCGCCTTCATCGGCTTCATGGCCTCGTTCGACAACGTCGCCATTTCGCTCTTCCTCGCGGATGCGCATTCCGAGGTGCTGCCGATCCGGCTCTGGGACCTGATCGAAAACATGCTCGATGTCCGCGCTGCGGCGGCTTCCGGGGTGCTGATCGCCGCCACGGTCCTGCTGATGCTCGTGATGGAGAGACTGACAGGCTTATCGCGTTACATCCGATAATGTTGTCGCTTGGCCGTTAAATGTAAGAATGCGCTCACTTCCGGGGGATGCTGCTGCGTGTCGCTTTGTGCGGACCCCGAGGCCGGGGTCGCTGTCGTGGGGCCAGATCCAGCGTCTCGTGCCGATAATGCTTTCGTGAGTTTCGATCTCACCCGTGCATGCGCCGGCTTGTGCAGGCCGCTCGGAACAGCAAAGACGCTGCGCACGCCCGCGATATAGATTGCCGATCTCATGATTGCCGCTCCTGTTGCCGGAGGACAACTGCTCCATGTCGTATCTGCAATCAGAAAGAACGCATGTGCTCCGTCGGTGTTCCTTGGAACTGCATAGTTTCATGGCGGGTTTCCTCAGTCCGATCAAGAGGAGACTCCCCTATGGACCACAGCAAGCACATAAGGCTGGCCAGCGCTGAACTGGTCCCGTCCGTTCTCGAGGGGGCGACGATCTATGGCCCTGATGACGAGAAGATCGGCAGCGTTTCGCACATCCATGGCACCGGCCCGGCGAGCCTGGTGATCGTCGACGTCGGTGGATTTCTCGGCATCGGAGCTAAGCCCGTTGCAGTGCCGGTTGGCGAACTCGAGTTTATGCGGGACGAGGACGGTGACGTTCACGCTGTCACCGCGTGGACGAAAGATCAGCTCAAGGAGATGCCGGAGCATATCGACCCCTGACTTCGGCCTCTCTGAAGGCGTCTTCCGCCTAGGTCAGTCTCGTTCCGAGTAGCTGAGCGGCAGGCAATTGCCGCTCAGCCTTAGTTTCGGAACAGGGTGCTGATCGTGTCGGTCTCGATCGGGGCGTGACAATCTGTCATTACGCTACGGAATGCAATCCTGTCGGGATATTTTTGGGCGGGATCGTCCTTGGAGTGTATGTGGGGAGACGGCGGCCCGGCACAGCTTGAACCGCTCGATAAGGAGGAAGCGGCCCACGCGCAGTCCAGCTGTGCCCCCGGAAAGGCAGGCGCGGGGCCGCGGCGGTTGGCCGGGGTCGGGGTGGTGCGGGCGGTGAGGGATTGGCGCTGGTCGCGCGCGAAATTCGTCATCTGAAATCTCCCGCCGCCAGAACTGGCCTACGGCTTAAAAGTTCCTGCGCGCCGGAGGCCATCTACTGGTGGCTGACGCAAAAAGCCCCGCCCCGGCAAGGGGGCGAGGCCTTTTCGCTCGGGGGCGGGGTCAGCGCTGGCCGGGATTGTCCTTGTTCTGGTCCTTGCGGCGCTGCTCGTCCGCGTCGCCGTGCTGGCTCTGCTGGTCGGGACGCTTCTGGCCGCCCTGCTGGTCCTTGCCGCTGCCGGTCTGGTGCTGCTGCTGTTCGCCGGGCCGATTGCGGTCCTGCTGCGGATCCTGCTTGCGATTGGGATCCTGGCCGGGACCACCCTGTCCGCCCTGCTGGCGCTGCGGGTCCTGGTCGGGTTGGTTTGGGTTGCCCATGGTCGTTGTCCTTATGTGTTGGGGGGTATTCCCTCCACAACAACCCGGGGTCGTGCTGATCGTTTCAGCTTGGCCGGAAATATAGTTTCCACCTATTGCCCGTGCGGAAAGGGATATCGCGAATGCAAGATCCCGCAGGGCTCAAATTTCAAGCGCATGTATCATGTCGTGGCCGACGAGAAAGAGATGAAATTCTTCGGTTGCGGCCAATATATCTTTTTTATAGCCGGTCGATGCTGCGAAAATCAGGGCGTCCATAGCCTTGTCGAACTGCAGCGACATGACGGTGCCGCAGCACTCCATCATGAAAGCGATGGCCGCGCTGACGGTCGACACATGGCGTTTGCCGTGCCAGGAGATGTCGAAGCCGCGGGCCAGCGGCGCATCCCATTCCTTCGCCATGGTGCGATCAGCGGGGCGGTCGCTTCGCGGCATCCTCGGTGACCGCGTCAAGCGCGGGCCGCTGCCTGTTCGCGGTGACCAGCACCTCGAGGGCTGATGCGAGGCTGTGGTCTGACTTCCCGCGCAGGTGCTGCACAAGCGCCTGGAGAAGCGGGCGTTCGGTTCGAAACTGCATTGTGGCTATCCCAGCGTGTTTGAGCGGGGGCGCAACGCGGCCTTGGCCATTTCGGTTCCGAGCGGGCCTGGATAATCGCTGTGCGGCGAGAGCCAGATGCCCGGCAAGTCGAGGAGGTGGTGCGCGAGGGCATTTCCGTTTCGACTTTGTCTATCGGCCCTTCGGTATGCAGCCCTTCTCGCGGAACCTGTCGGCAATGACGTGGCGAGTGTATTCAAGACCGGGCTCGCGGCTTCCTTGGAGCCGGTGCTGGCGGTATCCTGTAGGCCTCTCCCCTGGCCGTAATGATCGCCCAACAGCCCGTGAGACTGGTGCCCTCTGTGGAGAACGTGACATTGGTCACCACATTCGCGCCCTTCTCGGCTGCCGCGAGCTGGAGGCGCCTGATCGCCTGATCTTGGGTCGGTTCAGGTTGCGTGATGCCGCTCTTGCAGGACGAGCCCGTCACCTCGCCAAGCTGCTGGGCGTTCGCCGGGAGCTTGAAGGTAGGGTCGGTGATGACATTGATGGTCGGTACCTCAGGGGGCGGTTCTACAGTTCCGATCCCTTCGTGCTCGGTCCCATCAACCTTGAGATCAGGGCGGGAGAGCTCATCTTCATCGTCGGTGCCAATGGTTCCGGTAAGACCACGCTCATCAAGCTGCTGCTCGGCCTCTATGCGCCGCAGGCTGGGGATGTCGTGCTCGACGGAGTGCTGGTGGCAGCAGAGACGCGGGACCATTACCGCCAGCTCTTCACCACCATCTTCTCGGACTACTATCTCTTCGATGACCTCGCTTATGGTGCGCTGCCGAAGGAGGCCGAAGGCCATCTGGAACAGCTCGGCCTCGCCGGCAAGGTGAGAGTAGAGGAGGGGCGTTTCTCCACCACTGACCTCTCCGCCGGTCAGCGAAAGCGCCTCGTCCTCGTGCACGCATATCTGGAGAAGAGGCCGGTAATCGTGACTGACGAATGGGCGGCGGACCAGGATCCTGAGTTCCGGCAGCTGTTTTACGAGCAGCTTCTGCCTGCCTTGAAGGCGCAGGGCCGGACGCTTCTCGTGATCAGCCACGATGATCGCTATTTTCATCTGGCCGACCGGATCGTCCGCCTGGCCGATGGCCATATCGTGGACGATCGGCGAGCCGTCCGGCCGAGTCTGGTTTCTGGGAGCGAAGCGTAGGGTCGGGACTCAATCGCACCAGAATGCAATGACGGCGGCAATGTAGGCACCTGCGAGGTAGTTGGCGGCAAGCTTGTCGTATCGGGTAGCAATGCGTCGCCAGTCCTTGAGCCGACACCAGAGG
>NZ_JBDZDT010000022.1:0-29510 GCF_040049275.1 Aquabacter albus
CGATCCGAGCCCACTCCGCATCGCTCAACCACGTCAGAGCCTTCGCCATTCAAGCCTCCGCTCTCAAGCAGAAGCTTTGAATCAGTAACACAACCAAACCGCAACTCGATTGAGTTCAGACCCTAAGCGGGGCGCGAAGGGCCCTGAAGGCGTGGCTTGGCACCACCTGCTAGCGCTATATTTTATTGGGAATATCGATGGAAGGTCGTTGATGCCGCGCCCCATGGCGCCCCGGCGTCTCATCACGTGCGCTTGAGGCACCGGGTTCTTCACGAAAGTGCGCTTTGTCTCACGGCTCATTGTGGAGGAAGGTCCGCGCATCCAGTTGGGGCAACCGCCCCCGGAGACCGCGCTTCATGCTCCTGTTCGTGCTGGCCTATCTCGGCGGCGTGCTCACCATCGTCAGCCCCTGCATCCTGCCCGTGCTGCCTTTCGTCTTCGCCCGGGCGGGCCAGCCTTTCCTGCGCGGCACGCTGCCCATGCTGGTGGGCATGGCGGTGTCGTTCGCGGCCATCGCCTCGCTGGCGGCCGTCGGCGGCGGGTGGGCCGTGGAAGCCAATCTCTATGGCCGCTATGCGGCGCTGGTGCTCCTGGCCGTGTTCGGCCTCACGCTGCTTCTTCCCTCCCTCGCGGACCGGGTGATGCAGCCGCTGGTCGCCCTTGGGGGCCGCCTGTCGCAATCGGCGGAGGAGGGCGGCGGCACGAGGGCGGTCCTGCCCTCTTTGCTGCTAGGAGTTGCCACCGGCCTGCTGTGGGCGCCGTGCCGGGGCCCATCCTCGGCCTCATCCTCACAGGCGCGGCCCTGCAGGGCGCCAATGCGCAGACGACGCTGCTCCTCCTCGCCTATGCTGCCGGTGCCGCCACCTCCCTGGCGCTGGCGCTGCTCGCCGGCGGCAAGGTGTTCGCCGCCATGCGCCGCTCGCTCGGCGCCGGAGAGTGGATCCGCCGGGGTCTCGGGGCTGCCGTCCTGGTGGCGGTGGTGGCCATCTCGTTCGGCCTCGACACGGGATTTCTGGCGCGCCTGTCCTATGCGAGCACCGCCTCCCTGGAGGAGCGCCTGATGGGTGCGCTCCGCCTCTCCGCCACCGAGCAGCCACCGGCTCAGAACGCGGACAACAACGAGGCGCTGGCGCGCGATCTCGCCATGATGGCGAATCCGGCCATGATGGCGGCCGGCGGGGCCGCGCCGGCGGGCGAGGGCACGCTGCCCGTGGAAGGCATGATGCCCTCCCTCGCCGGCGCCACGGGCTGGCTGAACTCCCCGCCGCTGACGGCGGAAGGCTTGCGGGGCAAGGCGGTCCTCGTCGACTTCTGGACCTATTCCTGCATCAACTGCATCCGGGCGATCCCTTACGTCCGGGCCTGGGCGGAGAAGTACCAGGACAAGGGCCTCGTAGTGATCGGCGTGCACGCGCCCGAATTCGCCTTCGAGCGCAATATCGACAATGTGAAGAAGGCGGTGGCGGACCTGCAGATCACCTATCCGGTGGCCATCGACAACAGCTACGCCATCTGGCGCGCCTTCAACAATCGCTACTGGCCGGCGCATTATTTCATCGACGCTGAGGGGCGCATCCGCCACCACCATTTCGGCGAGGGCGAATACGACCAGTCGGAAAAGGTGATCCAGCAGCTTCTTGCAGAGGCTGGCGCGAAGGATGTCGGCGGCGGCCTCGTGTCCATCAGCGCCTCCGGTGCCGAGGCCGCTGCGGACATGAAGGACGTGCTCTCGCCGGAGACCTATGTGGGCTACGAGCGGGCGGACAATTTCGTCTCGCCGGGCGACGCTGTCCACGATGCTGCCCACACCTATCAGGCGGGGACACCGCGGCTCAACGAATGGGGCTTGTCGGGCGACTGGACCATCAGCCCGGAAAGCGCCGCGCTCGATGCCGCGGACGGCGCCATCACGTACCGCTTCCACGCCCGCGACCTGCATCTGGTGCTGGGGCCGGGGGCGGACGGCAAGCCGGTGCGGTTCCGCGTCACCATCGACGGCGCGGCACCCGGCACGGCCCATGGCTCGGATACGGACGCGGAGGGGCAGGGCGTCGTGACCGGCCAGCGGCTCTACCAGCTTATCCGCCAGAGCGGCACTATTGCCGACCACACGTTCGAGATCCGGTTCCTGGATCCCGGCGTCCAGGCTTTCGCATTCACCTTCGGCTGAAGAGGAGGGCGCCATGCCCCGACTGACCGCAACGCACATCGTCCGCCACGCGCGCCGCGCGCTCCTGGCGGTGGTCCTCGCTGGCCTTTCCGTGCCCGCCCTCGCGGCGGAGGAGGCCCGGGTGATCCCGGCGCCGGCGCAGGACGAGGCGCCGAGCGCCGCCCCGCGCGCGGTGGCCGTGTTCGCCGGCGGGTGCTTCTGGGGCGTGCAGGGCGTCTTCCAGCATGTGGAAGGGGTGACGAATGCCGTCTCCGGCTATGCGGGCGGCGAGAAGTCGACCGCGCAATACGACCGGGTGAGCTACGGCACCACCGGCCACGCAGAAGCGGTGCAGGTCACCTATGATCCGAAGAAGATCAGCTATGGCCGGCTGATGCAGATCTATTTCTCCGTCGCCCACGACCCGACCCAGCTCAACCGGCAGGGGCCGGACACGGGGACCCAGTATCGCTCCGCCATCTTCCCCCTGGATGCGGACCAGGCGCGCCTCGCCAAGGTCTATATCGCCCAGCTCAACCAGGCGAAGGTCTTCAACTCGGCCATCGTCACCAAGATCGAGCCCGACCGCACCTTCTATCCGGCGGAAGCCTACCACCAGGATTTCCTGACCACCCACCCGACCTATCCCTACATCGTCATCAACGACCTGCCGAAGGTCGAGAGCCTCAAGCAGCTGTTTCCGGATGTGTTCCGGGAAAAGCCTGCCCTCGTCTCCGCCGCGAACGCACAGAACTGAGCCGTGCGCAGCCGCCGCGAGGTGCTGCCCCGCGCCGCGGGATCTGCGGGCAGATGGTGACTTCCACACGTTATATGCAGGCGGCTATAAAGGCTTGAGGGTCGCCATCCCGGCGGCCCGACGGGAGGTCGACATGAAGCTCAGCGCGCGCAACCAGCTCAAGGGCACCATTGTGGACGTGGTCAAGGGTGCGACCACCTCGCATGTCCGCATCGATATCGGCGGAACCGTCATCACCTCCTCCATCACCAATGAGGCGGTGGAAGAGCTGAAGCTCGCCAAGGGACAGGCCGCGGTCGCCATCGTCAAGGCGTCCGACGTGATCGTCGGCATCGACTGAGCCATGGTCCGCGAAGACGAGATCCGCGCGGCGGAGCGCGCCATCGCATGGCCCGCGGCCACGGACGCGGGTCTCGTCTTCGTGGGCGTCATCCGCACGCCCTGGACCTCGCGCATGGACTGCCCGCGGCAGGGCCGGCACGACGGACCGCTCTGCCGCATCGAGGTGTTCGAGCCCTGGCGCGAGGCGTTGGAGGGCATCGGGCTCTATGAGCGGCTGGAGGTTCTGTACTGGCTGCACCGCTCCCGTCGCGACCTCGTGCTGCAGAGCCCGCGCGACGATGGCACGACGCGGGGCACCTTCTCCCTGCGCACGCCGGTGCGCCCCAATCCCATCGCCACATCCATCGTCCGCCTGGAGGGGATCGAGGGGACGACCCTATTGGTTCGTGGCATGGACTGCCTCGACGGCACGCCGCTTCTGGACCTGAAGCCGGACCGCACCCTCTTCACGCCCCTGGCTCCGCCGACGCCGGGCGACAGCCATGTGGGGGATGCTTGACATGGGGCTCCATCTGAGCCGCCGCCTCCTCACGGCCGGCTTCGCCGCGCTCCTGGCCTTGGTGGCACTGCCGGCCCTGGCCCGCACCGTCACGGATTCCGCCGGCCGGCAGGTGGAGATCCCGGACAAGGTCTCCCGCGTTTTCGCTGCGGGGCCGCCCGCCTCCGTCCTCGTCTATATGGTGGCGCCCGAAACCATGATCGGCTGGGTGCGCCCCCCGAGCGCGCAGGAGAAGCCCTTCCTCCTGCCCCAGGTGCGCGATCTGCCGGAGCTTGGCCGCCTGACGGGACGGGGCGACACGCTCAACCTGGAGCGCCTCATCGCTGCCAAGCCCGATCTCGTCATCGATTTTGGCACCATCAACGAGACCTACAAATCCCTGGCCGACCGCGTGCAGGCGCAGACCGGCATCCCCTATCTGCTCATCGACGGGCGCTTCGAGAACACGCCCGCCGCCCTGCGCCTGGTGGCCGGCATCCTCGGCGTGACCGCGCGTGGCGAGACACTGGCGCAGGCGGCGGAGGCGATCTTCGCGCAGGTGGACAGGACCCTGGCCTCGGTGCCCGCAGACAAGCGCCCGCGCGTTTATCTCGCCCGCGGCACGGAAGGGCTGGAGACCGGCTCGCGTGGCTCCATCAATACCGAGATCATCGAGCGCGCCGGCGCGGTGAACGTGGCGGAGGGCCTGCGCGAAAAGGGCGGCATCGTCACGGTCTCGCCGGAACAGGTGATCGCCTGGGCGCCCGACACCATCATCACCCTCGACCGCGCCTTCCGCGACAGCGTCGCGCAGAGGCCCGCCTGGGCGCCTGTCCCCGCGGTGGCACGCGGCCGCGTCTTCCTCGCGCCCAACCTGCCTTACGGCTTCATCGACGCGCCGCCTTCAGTGAACCGCCTCGTCGGCCTCTCCTGGCTGCTGCACACCTTTTATCCCGAGGTGGCATCCGGCGCGCTGAAGGATGAGGTGCGCGCCTTCTACAAGCTGTTCTACCAGGTCGATCTGTCCGACGCCGACCTCGACCGCCTGCTCTCCGGCGGGGGCGGCTGAGGGCGGTGCGCACCGCTTCCGTCATGGTGCTGCTCGGTGCGGCCCTGCTGGTGGCGGTGCTGGCCGCGGCCTCCGTGGGGCCCTATCGCATCCCGCCTGCGGACGTCATCGCTGCCCTCGCCCGGCGGCTCATGGGCGGGACGGCAGTGGGAACCGTGGACACGGTTCTCTTCCAGATTCGCCTGCCGCGCATCCTGGCGGCCCTGCTGGTGGGGGCGGCGCTGTCCGCGGCCGGGGCCGCCTATCAGAGCCTGTTCCGCAATCCGCTGGTCTCCCCGGACATCCTCGGCGTCTCCACCGGCGCCGGGCTCGGGGCGGTGGCGGGCATCCTTCTCGGCCTGCCGGTGGGCGCCATCCAGTTCCTCGGCTTCGGCGGCGGCCTCGCCACGGTGCTCGTCGTGATCCTCCTCGCGCGGTCGCTGAGGGGCGGAGGCGACGTCTTGGTCCTCGTGCTCGCGGGCATCGTGGTGGGGGCGCTGGCGGGGGCCGCCATCTCCCTCGTGAAGGTGCTGGCGGACCCTTATGACCAGCTTCCCGCCATCACCTTCTGGCTGCTGGGAAGCCTTGCCGGGACCAAGGTGAACGACGTCCTCGCCATCCTTCCCGTGGTGCTGGCAGGCCTTGTCCCGTTGGTGCTGCTGCGCTGGCGCATCGGCGTGCTGTCCCTTGGGGACGACGAGGCCCGGGCGCTGGGCGTGGAGGTGGTGCGGCTGCGCGCCATCGTCATCGCCGCTGCGACGCTCATCACCGCGAGCGTCGTCGCCATTTCCGGCGTTATCGGCTGGGTGGGGCTCATGATGCCGCACATGGCGCGCCTGCTGGTGGGGCCGCGTTTCGACCGGCTTCTGCCCGCCTCCATCCTTCTGGGCGCGGCCTTCATGGTGGCGGTGGACACGCTTGCCCGCACCGCCGCCCGGATCGAGATTCCCCTGGGTGTTCTCACCGCCGTCATCGGCGGGCCCATCTTCGTCTGGCTGCTGGCCCGCGGCCGGCGGCGGGCCGTGCCATGAGCACCCTCGCAGCGCAGGGCCTCGCCATCGGCTATGGCGGGCGTGGCATAGGCGAGGGCATTGACCTTGCCGTTCCGCCCGGCTCGATCACCTGCCTCCTCGGCCCCAACGGGGTGGGCAAGACCACGCTCTTCAAGACCCTGCTCGGCCTCCTGCCGCCCATCGCCGGGACGGTGATGCTCGATGGCGCGGATCTCTCCCACCTGTCCCGCGCCGAAGTGGCGCGCCGGATCGCCTATGTGCCTCAGGCCCAGGCCGGCGAATTCGCCTATACGGTGCTCGACCTCGTGGTCATGGGGCGCACCGCCCATCTCGGCGCCTTCGCCGCTCCGCGGGCCCGCGACGCGGAGATCGCCATGGCGGCCCTCGACGCGCTCGGCATTGCGTCTTTGGCGGAGCGGGATGCCATGCGCATCTCTGGCGGCCAGCGCCAGCTCGCCCTCATCGCCCGCGCCTTGGCCCAGCAGGCGGGCGTCATCATCATGGACGAGCCCACCGCCAGTCTCGATCTCGGCAACCGGGCCATGGTGCTGAAGACGATCCGGGGCTTGGCGCAGGAGGGGCTGGCCATTCTCGTCTCCACCCACGAGCCGGAGCACGCCTTCGCCATGGCGGACCAGGCCGCAATCCTGGACAGGCAAGCCCCATTTGCCTGCGGGCCGGTGGACACGATGCTGACCTCCGACCGCCTCAGCCGCCTCTACGGCCTGCCGCTGGTCGTGGAGCGGACGCCGTCCGGCCACCGGGTTGTCGTGGCGTAGGATCGAGCTCGGCATGGGCGCTTTGCACGCGTGCGTACGCCGCCTGGAAGAAAGCACCCGATCTAGCCGAAAGCGACCTCGCTGAATTGAGCATCCAGGCCTATGCGCGGCTTGCCATCGAGGACCCCTGAAGGGGAGGTTATGCGGCAGGCCCGCAGATGCGGTGTTCGAGCAGCGAGGGCGGCCGAGACGGCAAGCTTGTGAAGCCCGCCGAGCTCGGCCGCCCAGATCCGCCACTTACCAAGCTCGTCATTCCCGAACCGATGCACGGAAAATGGGTCGAGCCTGCATTCGATGGCGTGCGGGGAGGCGAAGAATCCGTGCCCGGTTGCCTTCAGCAAACTCTCCTTCAAGGTCCACAGGGCGAAAAAGCATTTGGCCCTTTCGGCGTCGTCCTTGATGGCGAGCAGGGCCTGAAGCTCGGCGCTTGTGCAGAATGTGGCGGCGGTGGCCGGCGTGGCCATCTCCGGGGCCATGAATTCGGCATCGACGCCGACCTCGCGCTGCTCGGCCACCGCAACCGCGGCCAAGCCCTCGGTGTGCGTCAGGTTGAACCTGATCCCGAAGCTTCCGTCCACCTCCGGCTTGCCGTGCGTGCCGCGCTGGAATCTCCAAGCAGAGGGCAGAATGTCCCGGCGCCTTTGGCTCAGGGCCAGCCGGCACAGGCCGTGGGCGATGATGAAATCGCGTCGGGCTCCGGCATGGCGCAGGCGATCGGCGCGGGACCGCTCAGTATCGTCGAGACACGCCGCGAACGCCGCTTCATCCGACAAGGTCAACGACGTGGTCGGAGCAACATAAAGGTCGATGCAGTCGCAATCATCCATCCCGTTTCCCGGCGCATGCGCGTGCCATCATGGCCTGCGCATCTAAAGCGTCATGGCGCCGGTGGCGAGCGCCCAGGCGGCTATAGCCGCAAGGACGAAGATCACACCCGCAAGCACGCGCTCCATTGGGGTGAAGATGCGCGCGCGCTGCTCGCGCCGCACCAGCACGAACAGCAAGGTGCCCGGCGCAAAGATCACGGAGGACAGGAGCAGGATCTTCACCCCGCCCGCATAGATCATGCCGACGGCGCAGATGGTGGCGAGCACGCCGCGGATCAGGTCTCCCCGCCGCGCCGAAGGCGCGTCCCCGTAGGTCTCCCCCCGCCATGCCAGAATGACGCCGAAGGCGCCGACGAAGACATAAGGGATGAGGGCGGTGACGCTCGTGAGCTCCACGAAGAAGCGGAATGCGGATTCCGCCAGGAGCGTCAGCAGCAGGAAGAATTGGGAGGAGATGGTGGTGAGCCATACCGCAGCGGAGGGCGCGCCGGCCTTGTTCTCACGCGCCAGGAAGGCGGGCATGGCTCCGTGCCTGGCGGCGGCGTAGAGCACCTCGGCGGCAAGCAGCGACCAGGCGAGGAACGCCCCGAGCACGGACACCAGCACGCCCACGCTCACGAAGATCGTGCCCGCTTCCCCGACGATGGCCGCAAGCACGCCGGCGACGGAGGGATTGTGGAGGGTGGCGAGTTCCGCCCGCGGCAGGATCCCGTAGGACAGGACCGTCACCAGCACGAACAGCGTGAGCACGCCGAGGAAGCCGAGCACCGTCGCCCGCCCCACATCCTCGCGCCGACGCGCCAGGCGCGAATAGACGCTGGCGCCCTCGATGCCGAGGAAGACGAAGACGACGATGAGCATGGTCCGGCGGACCTGCTCGTAGATGTCGCCCGCCGTGGCCCCTTCGCCGCCCAGGAAATTCACCGCGAACATGTCGCGGCGCACGGAAAACAGGACGATGACGAGGAATACGGCGAGGGGAAGCAGCTTGGCGACGGTGACGATGGTGTTGACCGCTGATGCTTCCTTCACCCCCCGCAGCAGCATGATGTGGAACGCCCACAGGATGATGGACGCGCCGATGAGCGCGGGCAGCGTGTTGCCGTTCCCGAAAGCCGGGAAGAACGCGCCCAGCGTGGACATGACGAGGATGAGGAAGGCGACATTGCCGAGGAAGGCGCTCGCCCAATAGCTGAGCGCTGCGATGAAGCCGATATAGTCGCCGAAACCGACGCGGGCATAGGCATAGATGCCCGCGTCGATGTCGGGCCGTCGGAGCGACAGGGTCTGGAACACGAAGGCCAGCATCAGCATGCCGATGCCGGCCACGGTCCAGGCGATGAGGGCGCCCAGGATGCCGGTGGATTCCCCGAAGGCCTCGGGCAGAGAGAAGATGCCGCCCCCCACCATCGAGCCCACCACGAGGCAGGACAAGGCGGCGAGGGAGAGCGTGCCCGTGCGCGTCCGGCCGGCCTCCGCCGTCGTTTCACGGGGCGCGGCTGTCTGCGTCTGTGTCATGCGCGGGGTGCCGATCGGCTAGGGGTGAAGGCCCGGCATGTCCTCAATGTCCCCCGACGAACGGCTGCGCCGGCGCGCCGACCCACCTCGTATGGGGCGGGATGGCCTCGCCCTTCATGACGATGGTGAGGACGCCGAGCTCGGCATAGTCGCCGATGCGCGTGTCATAGAGCACCGTCGTCAGGGCACCGATCGAGACGCCCTTGCCCACCTCGATGCGGCCGATCTTCATCACCCGGTCCTCGAAGAGGTGGGTCTGGAGATTGGAGGACGCATTCACCGAGGCATAGTCGCCGATGGTCACGCAATCGAACTCGGTGATGTCGGTGCTGTCGAGGAAGACGCCCTTCCCGATCTTGGAGCCGAAGAGACGCAGCGCCCAGGGCAGGAGGGGCGTGCCGCGGAAGGTATCCAGCAGGATTGCCCCCGCAGTGCCCCAATAGAGCGTCGTCATGGCCTCGGTGCGCAGCGCCCGCCAGGACCACAGGCCGTGATTGCCAGGCTTGTAGACGCCCATGAGCGCCCATTTCACCCCCAGCACCACTGTCGCCAGAACGAACGAGCAGGCGACGCAGGTGGCGAAGAAGGTGGGCAGGAAGTCCGCCCAGTCGTCGGCCGCCTCGAGCGCAGGGAACAGCACGTAGTCCGCGGCCACGGTGCCGACCATGATGAACATCATGGTGGGCATGGAGGCGGCGAACAGTTCGAACACCGCGCGCAGGAGCCGCCGCCAGAAGGGCGGGCGGAAGGTCTGGTTCACGTCGGCGCTGTCGAAGCGCTGGCGCACCGGCAGGCGGATGGGCGGGCTGCCGAAGCGCGTCTCGCCTGGCAGCATGCGCTCGTCGGACGGCGGCTTGGACTTGATGCCGATGAGCGCTCCGTCCGGGATGTCCGCGCCGGGCGGCAGCACGGAATCATTGCCGATGAACGCCTGCGAGCCGGTGCGCACCAGCTTTGTGGTCATCCAGCCCCGGCGCACATCCTCGTCGCCGAGCACCACCTCGTCGGCGACGAAGCACCGCTCGCCGATCTCGATGGTGTCGTAGCGGCCGGAAAAGTTGGTGGCGATCTCGGTGTCCTTGCCGATCTTCGCACCCATCAGCCGGTACCAGCTGCGCATATAGATGGTGGAGAAGAGCGAGCTGAGGCTCGACAGCATCACCTCCGCTGCGAGCGCCACCGTCCATTTGCGGATGTAGAAGGAGGAATAGACCGAGCACGTGCCCGCCGGCGCCCGGGGCAGGACGATCCAGCGGATGGCGACGATCAGCATGACCGTGCCGAAGATGAGGATCATGGCCGCCGGCCAGGCCAGGATCGGCAGATACCATTGGAAGCCGACCAACTGCTGGAACACGTCGTCATAGTGGTCGAACACGTAGAAGGCGGGGAAGAGCGGCAGCAGGCTGATGGCCGGCATGAGCAGCACCATGACGCCATAATAGAGGCACTGCAGCGCCTTCACGGCCTCGGAGGGCTCGGGTGCGTAATCGGGCCACTTGGACGGGTCCACGGTGCCGATCTTGCGGCCCGGCGAGCCGTCCCAATGCTCGAACGCGCCGACACGCGTGCCGGGGAGCACGGCGGTGAGGTCCGCGAGCTCCGCCCCTTCTTCGATGACGGTGTCATGGGCGATGGCGCACGAGGTGCCGACATAGGCGTCCTTGCCGATAACGACGCGGCCGATGATGAGCTCGTTCCCGATCACCTCGGCATTGCCGATGCTGACCTTGGCGCCGATGGTGACATCGTCGCCGATCTCCAGGAGATCGATGGCGCCGGCATGAAGGCCGTTGATGCTGGTGCGCTTGCCGACCTTGGCGCCGAGCAGCCGCATGGCGGCCGGCTCCAGGGGGGTCCCCTGCAGGAGGCCGATATGGGCGAAGGCCACCAGCTGCTTGGCGAGCCACCAACGGAAGAAATAGAAACCCCACAGCGGATAGCGCCCGGGCTTGGTCTTCCACAGGACGATGCGCTTGCCCAGGATGCCGACGCAGCTGATCAGCAAGGTGACGAGCATGTAGACGCCCATCAGCTCCAGTATTTCGTAATAATGGATCGACTCGTCGCTGGAGATCATCTCGTAGGTGACGTAGATGGTCAGCCACGGAGCGGTGAGCGCCAGGAGCAGGAATGGCACGCACACGGCCTGCGCGAGACCGCACAGCAAGCGGCGCATCACCGGCGGCGGCGTGAAGGAGAGGTCGAGCTGCTTGCGCGGCCCGCTGGCCCGCTCGCGCTCATCGAGCCGGGCGGCGATCGCCCGCAGCGACCTGTGGCTGTAGATGTCCTCCAGCGTGATGCTGGGCAGGGCCGGGTTCTCGCGCACCGCGGCGAGGAACGAGGCGGCCAGCAGCGAATGGCCGCCGAGATCGGCGAAGAAGTCCGCATCGAAGGGAATGGCCTGGCCGGGGAACAGCGGCTTTGCGGCTGCAAGCAGGGCCGCCTCCGTCTCGCTGAGCGGCTCTTCCTGCTCTTCGGCTTCCGCCGGCGCGCTCAGCGGCGCCACCTTCAGCGCCTTGCGATCCGCCTTGCCGGAGGTGAGCCGCGGCAGGACCGACATTTCCTCGAAATGCGAGGGGATCATGTAGGGCGGCAGCGTCTCCTTCAGGGCCGCGCGGATCTGCTGCCGGTCCACCGGGGCGCCGGCGACCGGCACGATGAAGGCAACCAGACGGTCGATGCCGTCGTCCCGGCGCAGCACCACGGTCGCCTGGGAAATGCCCGGCAAATCGGACAGGCGCGCCTCGATCTCGCCCAGCTCCATGCGGAAGCCGCGCAGCTTCACCTGGTCGTCGATGCGGCCGTGGAACAAGATCCGCCGGTCCTCGGTGAGGCTCACCGCGTCGCCGGATCGATAGAGGACCGGGTCGCCGGCCGCAGCGCCGAAGGGGTTGGCGATGAACTTCTCCGCGGTCAGCTCGGGCCGCTTGAGATAGCCGCGCGCGACGCCGGGGCCGCCGATCAGCAGCTCGCCCTCCACGCCCGGCCCGACCAGCTGCATCTGCTCGTCCACTACGTAGCAGGTGTAGTTGGGGATGGGCACGCCGATGGTCACGGGGCCGTCTATGGTGACCTCGTCCACGGTGGCGACGACGGTGGCTTCCGTCGGACCGTAGGAGTTGAAGACCGTGCGGCCGGGGCGGCACCAGCGCTGCTTCACCGAAGGCGGGCAGGCTTCGCCGCCAAGGACGATGATGCGCAGCGAGGGCACGTCCTGCGGCAACATGGCGAGCAGGGTCGGCACGGTGTCGATGACGCTCACGCCGGCCTCGGCCATTATGGCCGGAAGCTTCTCCACCTCGCCCAGCACGCGGGAGGAGGCGACAAACAGCGTCGCCCCCACGAGGTAGGGGATGAAGATCTCTTCCAGAGAGAGGTCGAACGCGACCGAGGCGCTCTGGAAGACCACGTCGTCGCCCGTCATGCCGTAGACCGCGTTGGTGGAGCGCAGGCAGTGGCAGATGTTGCGGTGCTCGATGACGATGCCCTTGGGCTTGCCCGTCGAGCCGGACGTGTAGATGGCATAAGCGGGGTCGGCCGGCGTCACGCCATCCGCGCGCAGGTCGAGGGGGGCGCCCGCAGCGCCTTCCGCCCCCAGATCGAGGCAAGAGATGGCGGTGGCCGGCAGTTGCCGGTCGAGCTTTGCGGCGGTGACCGCGTCGACGACGATCACCTGCGCCTCGCAGTCGCTGAGGCACTCGCCGATGCGCTCGGGCGGGGCATCCACGTCGAAGGGAATATAGGCCGCGCCGCTCTTCAGGATGCCGAGGAGACCCACGTGCAGGTCCAGGGAGCGCGACATCCAGAGGCCGACGAACTGCCCCGGCTTCACACCCCGCGCCCGCAGCCCCCGCGCGACGCCGTCGGCGCGCGCATCGAGCTCGGCATAGGTGATGCGCTCGCTGCCGAAGACTATGGCCGTGTGGTCCGGCGTCCGGCGCGCGGAGGCTGTGAAAATTTCAGGAAGCAACTCGTCCCTCAGCAGCGAGGGATCAGAGACGCCGAGCAGTGCAGAAGTACGGTCCGCAATCGTAGAAATATTCATGAAATTCAACGCCCCCGAGCAATCGCGCGAAGGCCGCGTTGTTTGTCCCCGATCACCGCGGCGGCAAACTACCGAGGTGTATTAGGATACCACAGCACGGCTTATCACAGCACCGCTATCACTGGACGCCATGAGTGTAAATCGCAATGGCTTCCCGCTGGGTCGGCGACGTGGGGTCGGGCGTGAATTCCGGGCCGTTCAGCCGTGGTCAAGAGGCTGATCTCTTGCCGGTTCAGCTTTCCAAGGTTGGTTCAGGGGCCGGGATGCGGCGATCTGAGGGCATCGTCTGGCGGCCGACCACTCTGTGCTCCGGTCGGCGGCTTCGCGCCGGGCATATCGTCGTGGCTGGGGGCGCAGCGAGGCGCTTTCCCGGCCACAGATGCCGCGCGCGGAAAACCACCAGGAATGCCTCGAAACCTATTGCTTGGCCGGCGGGGCGAAGGACTGATTGGTGAACGGGGAGGCCGTGGGGATCTGAATGACGATGAAGCCGCGACCCAGGCCCTGATGGCAGGCATTGCAGGCGGCAGTCAGGGATTTGAACCCTTCGGAGAACGCCGCGCCGTCCTTCTTCTCGATTGCCAGATCGATGGCGCGTATGGGCTCAGCCATGGCGGTCACGTTCGTGGCCGGTATGCCCGGATACAGGACTGCGGCGTCTTGCACATTCGCCTTGATCTGGCCGAGTTCGTAGTCCGCGAGTTCCCAGTTCTGAACATCGCCTGCGAACCATAGCTTCGAATGCTTGCGTTGCAGCGCGCCCATCAAGTCGGCGAGGGCCGGCAAGAAATGCTCCGAAGATGAAGAGCGTTTGGCAACACTTTGGGACATGGCTGAATACGGCATGAGCAAGCCACATAAGCTTGCGAGCGTGACCGCGCAAATTGTCCCGGACCGGAATACGAGCCTGCGGCGCATGTCATGCCTCCCACGATGCCCGGTTGGTGCAGACTTAAGAGGAGCGTGATTGGAGTTCGAGCGTCAGCCGACCGCATTAAAACACACCCGGCGGCTTCGAAGTAGTTTTGAATTCGTCCAGGGTGAAGGAGCCGATGGCTGGCAGGCTTATGAGGGGACGCCGGTTCCCGACGCCCGCCGCAAGGCCGGCATGCGCGGCGCAAGCTTCATTCGGCGACCGCATCCAGAGGGAGTTCGTGCCACGCACGGATGATCAGAACTTCACCTGGAATTGCCCCACGACAGCATTCTGCGTGGCCGAAGAGGCGATCAGGCCGTCGTACTTTACGCTCAGCCTGGCCTGGGACGTGATGTCGTAGGTGAGCCCGACCCCCACCGCCAGCGCATCCACGGCGATGGGCGCGCCCAGGATGGTGAAGGGCGACGAGCCGGAGGCATATGTCATCACGGCCTCGGGCGTGGTGTCGCCGAAGGCGTGCTGCCACCCCAGAACGAAGTTTGGCGTGAAGGTCCGGCCCGCGAGGCTGACCGTCGTCGCGCCTCTCACGCCGAGTGTGGAGTAGAGCGTGTCCATGGACCCGCCATCCACCACCAGGGCGGAGCTGGACCCTGTCTCGGTCGCGGACCCGCCATCGAGATGCAGGTAGGCGAGGCCCGCAAAGGGTTCGAACGCGATGCCCGCCACCGGCACATCGTAGGCGATCTCGCCGAAGAGCTGCGCCGTGCCGGCCGAATAGTCGCTGGAATTGGCGCCCGTATAGCCGGGGAAGGCCACGGTGCGCGAGACGGAAACATCATGCCATGCATAGCCGGCGCCCAGCCGCAGGGCGATGGGGCCGTATTGGGCGCCCGCATAGAGGCCGAGGTCGTAATTGTCCATGGAGCCGGATGAATTCCGGTCGGAGACGTCGAACCACGACTGGCTGAAGCCGCCATAGGCACCGATGCGCCAGTTCTCCCCCACCGCAGCATCGACGCCGCCGATGGCGCCGCCGATGGAATTGGAGATGGTCGCGGCGTTGCCGTTGGAGAACGTGTCACCCCAGCCGCCGAACGCCTGCATCCACATCACCATGGCGAGGCCGCCGCCAAAGTCCGCCGTCTGCGGGCCGCCCGCGGCGTAGGGGAGCGGCACCGGCGCAGCGCCGCCAAAGGCCTGCCGAAGGCGCGCGCCCACCGCGTCGCGCGTGTAGACCGACTGCTGCTGCATCACGGCCGCGGCGGAGGCATAGATCTCACCGGAGAGCGCATCGAACGCCGCGAAGGCTTCGCCTTTGAGCTGCGAGGCCATCGCGTCATAAATTGGGTTGCCCGCATGAAGGCTTTCGGTGCCGGCGGCGGTGGAGCGCTCGTTGAACGTATAAGCCTCGGCGGCGAATGGAATGTTGTTGCGGACCAGCGTCATGTCCACATAGTTCGCGCCATAGGTCAGCAGCGGATCGAGGAAGGCGAAGTTGGAGCTGGCCGAGGAGAAGCTCCCCGTCACCCCGCCTTCGGCCGTGAGGATGGTGAATGTCCAGGAATTGGCGTAGCTGCCGCGGCCGCCGACGACCTGCACCGTGCTGCCCGGATTGATCTGGACGCTTCCGGCCACGCTGATGAGATCGTTGATGTTCGAGGGCTGCACCTCTGCCCGGTAGGCGGAGCCGCCCTGGAACACCGCATTGCCCGCCACGCTGAGCGCCCCCGGCGAATAGCCCGGCGAGACCGTGCCGCCATTGCCCACCGTGAGCTGTCCAATGGTTCCGGTGCCGCCGAGCATGCTGCCGGCGCCGATGATGAAGGCAACGGGTGTCGAGACACCCGGGGAGAGCTGCACGTTCGCGCCGTTGAGCGTCACGGTCCCGGTATAGGTGGAGCCGTTGAAGAGCGCGGTGCCGCCGCCCTGCAAGGTCACGCCACCGGTGCCGCTCAGCAGCTGCGGGAAGATGTAGGTGCTGGAGAGGTCGTAGGCCAGCGTGCCGTAATTGACGATCGGGCCATTGACCCAGCCGGAGGTTCCGCCATCGCCGACCTGGAGCGTCCCCTGGGAGATCAGCGTCCCGCCGGTCTGGTTGAAGGTGCCCGTGAGGATCACGGTGCCGCTGCCGGCCTTGGTGACGCCGCCGGTGCCGCTCACGGTGCTGGAATAGGCGCCGGTGGAGTTCTGATCGAACAGCAGTTCGCCGTTGTTGAGCACATTGCCGATGATGCTGGCGGTGTGCCCGGCCAAGGTGCCCGCGGCAATGACGATGCCGCCCATGTAGGAGTTGCCGCCAGTGAGCACGAGGCTCCCTTGCCCGGACTTCCACAGGGTGCCCGGCCCCGACACGGCCCCGGACAGCGTCAGCTGCTTGTTCTCCTGCACATTGAACGTGCCGCCGTGCTCACCAAGGGCGACCGCGCGCTCGGATTTGAAGCCGGATGTGGCCGACAGCGTGCCGCCGTCGATGAACAGGCCACCGGACCGCGCGCCGAGATTGGCGTCCGAAGACACGGAGAGGACGCCGTGGAGAAGCCGCGTGCCTCCCTCATACGTGTTCTCACCCGAGAGCAGGAGCGAACCGGCGCCGGTCTTGCTGAAGCCGCCGTCGCCGGAAATGGTGCCTCTCAGGGCGAGCGCCACGCCCTCTGCCACATGGATCGTGCCGGTATTGACCGCCACATGGCGCTCGCTCTCGAAGGAGGCGGTCGTCGACAGCGTCCCGCCCTGGAGCCTAACGACCGAAACGGCGTTGCCCAGATTGGCGTCCGAAGAAACGGCGAGGGTCGCCTTGGGCCCGACGACCGTGTCACCAGTGTAGGTGTTCGCTGCCGTGAGCGTCAGGGTGCCGGGGCCGAGCTGAGCCAGGCTGCCGCTGCCGGAGACCTGGCCACCGAAGCTGATCGTGTCGGCGCGGTTGAAAGCGAGGGTGCCGTTATTCACCACATCGCCGGACAAGGTGCCGGTGGTGCCGCCATTGCCCACCTGGAGGCGGCCTTCCGCGATCACGGTTCCGCCGGAATAGCTGTTGGTCCCCGCGAGGATGAGGGTGCCGGCGCCGGTCTTGTCCAGACCATCGGTGCCCGTCACGGGCCCGTTCAGGGTCAGCTGGGCTCCGCCAGAGACCGAAATGATGCCGCCGCCCTCCAGTTCGACCGCGCGGGAGGTCGCGAAGCTCCCTGTGATGGCGAGCGTGCCGCCTTCCAGGGTGAGGGTGGAGCGGTCGGAGCCGAGGTTGGCATTGGCCGACACCTGGATGGCGCCCCCCTTCGAAACCAGCGTGCCGCCCGTATAGCTGTTTGCGCCGGTAAGGATCAGCGTGCCGGTTCCCACCTGCGCCACCGCGCCCGCGCCGGAAATGGCGCCGTCGAAGGTCACCGTGTCGGAGCGGTAAAAGGCCAGGACGCCATTATCGACCACGTCCCCGCGGATGGAGCCAGTCGTGCCTCCCTGGCCGACCACAAGCGTCGCGCCGCTCAGGGACGTGCCGCCCGTATAGGTGCTCTCGCCGGTCAGGCTCAAGACGCCGCCCGCCACCATGAGGCGTCCCGTCCCGGTGATCGTGCCGTGGAAAACGGTGCTGGCGCTGCTTGAAATGGAGAGGGTATTGCTGGAGAGGTCCACCCTGCCTGCTCCCGAAAGGGAGCCGATGGTCTCGGACGCGCCGAGCGCGAGGCGGCCCGCCGCCTCGACGGTTACGTTGGACGCATCCGGGATGGCCGAGCCGCCCTGGACCAATAACGTGCCTCCGGTAATGACCGTGTCGCCGCCATACGTGTTGGAGCCGCTGAGGACCACCGTGCCGTCGCCGTCCTTACGCAGCGCCCCGTTTCCGGAAATGGAGCCCGAGACCAGGAAGGTGGCGCCCCCGTCCGCCGACAGGGTGCCGCGCGTGTCCAGCGTGATGGCGCGGGCCGTACTGAAGGAGCTGGAGGCGGAAAGCTCGCCGCGGGAGAGGGTCACGCCTTCGCCCGCCCCGCCCAATGCCCCATCGGCGCTGACCTTCAGGATGCCGCCGTCAATGAAGGTGCCGCCCGTATAGGTGTTGGTGCCGGTGAGGACGAGGGTGCCCGCCCCGATCTTCTTGAGGCCGCCCGTGCCGCCGATGGGCGCGCCGATGGTGGCGGTGACGTCATATCCCTCCACCCACAGCACGCCTCCATTGTTGAAGGCGAGGCCGGAATCAGCGCGGCTCGGGTCCGCGGTGAGCACAAAGCCGGAGGTCACGAACTCCAGCTTCTCGAACGATTGACGCCCCTGAACGGCGACCGTTCCCGCCGTCCCCGTGAAGATGCCGACCTCCCCGCCCCAGGGGATCGTGACCCCCGCGGCCGGCTCGTTCCAGGTCACGCTGGTGGAGGACCACGTGCCGGAGCCGCCCAGGGTCACGCCGTTGGCGCTCCAGATCTGGAACGGGCTCAAATCCCTCAGGACGACGTTGACCTGGCCCGCATTGCTGGTGTCGATCTGGCCCGTATAGCCCACAGGCACGGAACCCAGCGTCAAAGCGTTGCTTAAGGCGCCCGTATAGGTGAAGGCGCGATAGTAGCCGGCGCCGTAGACGGCATCGCCAGCCACGGTCAGCGTGCCGGAGGCGGAAAGGTTGCCGTTCACATGCGCGACGCCCGAATTCGCCAGGGTGCCGAGGGTCAGGATCGTGCTCGACCCGGCCGCCAGATTGAGATTGTCGGTGAAGAGGGGCGAGCGCAGGGGATTGTCGGTGCTGGTGACGCCGCCGTGCAGCGTCGCCCCGGATGACACCTGAACATCGCTGCCGATGGTGCCGTATCCGACAAGGGCTGAGCCGCTCGCCACCGCGAGCCCCGCCGTGGTGAGCGAGCCGCCATAAAGGGCCAGCGTTCCACCCGAAACCGCAGTCGGCCCGCTGATGCTGCTGGTGCCGGTGAGCGCGACCGTGCCCGCCCCGGCGACGGTGAGGCCGCCCGAGCCGGTGATGGCGCCGCTGAGCGTCAGCGTGGTGCCGGAGGCCGTGGAGATGATGCCGCCTAAGGCTCCGAGCGTCACTGCGCGCGCGGAGGTGAAGCTCTCGTTCACGGAGAGCATGCCGCCATTGATGCCCACCCCGCCAATGGCCGCGCCCAAATTCGCATCGGCGGAAACCAACAGCGTGCCGCCATTGATCTGGGTGCCGCCGGTATATCTGTTGGTGCCGGAGAGGGTCAGCATGCCGGCGCCGGTCTTGGTGAGGCTGCTCGTCTCCACCTCGTTGGCAGTGCCGCTGAGGGCCAAGGTCACGCCGGGTGCCACATTGATGGCGGACGCGGCGGAAAGCTCCAGATTGCGGGCGCTGGCGAAGCTGGCGGCGGCGGAGAGGGTGCCGCCCGCGAGGCCGAGCCGCCCGGATGCCGCGCCGAGATTGGCGTCCGAGCTGACGATGGCCGTCGCTCCGGACGAGATGAGCGTGCCGCCGCTATAGCTGTTCACTCCCGCAAGCGTAGTGGTGCCCGCCTGGAACGCCACCTGGCCGCTACCGGAGATCACGCCGTTGAAGGTGCTGGCGGTGTTGGTGTTGAACACCAGCGTCCCGTTGTTCAACACATTGCCGACGATCGAGCCGGCGGTCCCGCCATTGCCGAGGAAGAGGCTTCCCGAATTGATGGTGGTGCCGCCGGTATAGTTGTTATCAGCCGTGAGGTAGACCGCCCCGCCCCCCGCCGTGATGGACAGGGCACCGGTGCCCGTGATGGTGCCTTGCAGGACGGTGTTCCCTCCGGGCATCACCGCCAGAGTGCTGTTGTTCACAACATTGCCGGTGAGGGAGCCGCTGGTGGCGCCATCGCCGAGCTGCACGGTGCCGCCGGAGATGGTGAGGCCGGCAGAGAGGCTGACGGGCCCCGTCAGGGTCTGCGTTCCGCCACCCACCTTGACGAGTGCGCCACCCGAGATGCCGCCGGAGAACGTGGCATTCCCCCCGTTCGCGCCCAAGGTCAGGGCGTTGCCGCCGAGCACCACCGCGCCGGCGCCGGAGAGGGCGTTGAAAGTCTCGCTTGCGCCGAGCTGGAGCGTCCCGCCTTGCCCAACGAAGACAGCCCCGGAATCTGCGATGGCCTGGCCGCCGGAGAGCAGCAGCGTGCCGGCGGTCACATTGGTGATGCCGGTATAGGTGTTCACACCCGAGAGCCTGAGGGTGCCGCTCCCGGCCTGGGTGAGCCCGCCCGCGCCCGCGATGGTGCCGGAGAAGGTGCTCGCCGCCGCGCCCGTGACGGTGAGCAGGTTCCCGCCATTATTGATGGCGCCCGAGCCGTCGATGCTGGCGAAGGCGACGCTCTGGCCCATGTTGAGGGTGCCGGAGGCAAGCGTGAGCGCCACTCCGGCCTGCACCACCGTTCCCCCCGTGAGGGTCACGGTGCCGCCATTGATGGCGAGGGTGCCCATGCCGAGCTGGGCGCCCTGCAAGGTGAGCGCCCCGGTGCCCTGCTGGGCCAGGATGCCAGCGCCGAACACGGTGCCGCTGAAGGTGGAGCCGACGCCGCTCGTGCCCACCGTCAGGATGTTGGATCCAAGATTTACCGACCCTCCGCCGGCCAGCGAGTTGATGGAGGCAACCGTGTTCAGGGTGAAGTTGGCACCCGCGGCGACCGAAACGCCGATATTGTTGTTGAAAGCCCCGGCCGCGCCGGCGACGAGGGTGCCGGCCTCGACATCGAAGGTGCCGGTGAACGTGTTCGCGCCCGTCAGGTTCACCGTGCCCTGGCCGGTGAAGCTCAGGGCGCTTCCGCCGGTGATCGGCCCATTGACGGTCAGCGTTGTGCCGGCCAGCGCCTCGATCTGGGGCGCGGAGAGCGGCGTGGTGCTGCTGACGGAGAAGCCGCCAATGGTCATGCTGGCGGTGGTCTGGAGCGTGCCGGGGCCGTTGAGCGCGAGCGTGCTCCCGAACCCGCCGAGCGTCCCTCCTTGCGAGATGGACATGGTGCCGCCCGAGATGACCCAGGCGAGCGGATTCTGATTGGTATTGGTCAGTGTCCAGCTTCCGCCGGTCACGGCATACTTCGTAAAATTGTTGAAACCGTTGCCGATCTGGCTGACGTCGAAGCTGCCCGGGGCAGTGCCGCCGAAGGCGAGCGTGTTTTGGCCCGACACGACGTTGACGTCGCCATTGATGACGAAGCCGGCCTCCAGCGTCAGCGTATTGTTGAAACCGTTGATGTCGACGGCGTCGGCGTGGTCGGTGGAAAAGGGGTCGCCGCTCAGGCCGCCGGTCACGCTGCCGTTTGCGGTGATGGTGATGGAATTGTTGTCGCCCGCGATGATGAGGCCGGTGCCGCCAGCGCCCGTATCTCCATAATCGCCGCCGCCGCCCGGGCTTCCTCCCGAGCCGCCCTCCACGTCGCCGTTGATCACCAATGTGGCGGAGTTCCCGGAGAGGAACAGCCCCGTCCCGCCATTGCCGCCGCTGCCGCCGGCTCCCCTGATGACGGTGGGAATCCCCTCGCCGTGAGTGATGATATAAGTGGCGCCGTTTCCACCATCACCGCCCTCGCCGCCGGTGACGGGCAGGTTGATGACGACAGGTGCCGAACCGTTGGGCGTGATGGTGGCGCCATAGCCGCCATTCCCGCCGGACCCTCCGCCGCCGGCAAAATAATAGATGGTGTCATAGCCCGGGCCTTTGCCTTTGGTCCCCGAGGCACCCTCTCCGCCGTCCCCTCCAAGTGCGACGGTGGGAGGCGCACCGTTCCCCATATAGCCGTGAGCGCCGCCGCCACCACCGCCACCGGAGCCGCCGTCCGCCCCCTCGATCCCCGGCTGCCCGGCGCCGCCTATGCCGCTCGAGCCCGCCGCCGTGCCGCCCGCGCCACCGTGGCCGGGCAATGGGCCCTCGGAGTTGATGACGCTCGCGTTTCCGCCCATACCGCCGGTCGTGCCGGCACCGCCGCCGCCGCCGCCTTCACCAATGCCTTTAGGTCCACCCCCGCCCACCCCGCCGGGGAAGCCCGGCCCTGCGGGAACGTTAATGCCCTGGTCCCCGACCCATGGCGGCCCCTCCTGCGCGTGCGCCGGCGCCACAGTCAGCAGGGCAAGGGACATAGACGCCGAGGCCAGCAGAGCCGCGCGCAGCCTGCCACCTTTCGAGAATGACACCGAAGCCATACGCAACCCAGACATGGATCCCCCACCCACCCCGTCGGCTCTCTCCGCCTTATCCCCAGGCGAAAACAGCTCTTTCCTCACCCATGGCTTATGCCCAGATCATCCAGACGAAAGCCCTGAATCCCGACGTGCGCGGCAGCAATGGCTTGCGAGGAGGTGAGATCGACCTACGGGGAATACAGGGGCCATCGCAGGCGGGCATCCAAAGTGCCATGCACCGGACGCACCGCCCCACGGGCGCACGTTATACCGTCGCATCAAATCACGCCCCCCAGCGTTACGATCTCAACCGAGGTTAGTGGTACTCAGCTCCATTCTCAATGGCGTTTATCGCCTTCTTGGAGGATGAGGCGCCGCCATTGCGTATCGGCTGGTACAGATGGAATCCTCTGATTGCCCTTCATGGATGCGACCCGCTGGAAGCCGCGATCAGCGACGTCCCAGCCGGTCTGGGCATGCCTGTCCGTTCTCGAACGTGATGAGGTTCGCCAGCTCCGCGCCCTGCTGGGGCGCTGCCATGGGGCAGGCAATGCCCGGAATCACCGCCACGTCGAACATTTCCCGGATGTGGGTGTCGAACCAGATCCATTCCTCGATCCGGCCGGTGGCGAGATGGATGATTGCCAGGCCGCAGCGCGGCGTCTCGTTGCGCGCCTCCAGCTCTTCCTGGAGAGGGAGCCCCTCGAAGACGATGTTGCGCGGTAGCGAGAGGGTCGCGAGCGCATAGCCGTCATGGATGGCAAGTCCGCGCAGGAAGCCGGGGCAGAAGGCGACATCCTCCCGGCGCCCGGTGGCCGGATCCACCCGGACCAGATAGCCGCGGCCGGAATCCAGCAGGTAGAGCGCCCCGTCATGGACCCGTGGAGAGTGGGGCATGGAGAACCCTTCGGCGATAATGGAGCCGTCCTCCAGCCGGATCAGCACGCCCCCGCCGCGCCGTCCCGCCCGCCAGCCCTCGGCGGCATCGCCGCGTCCGCAGGCGGTGACATAGCTGACAAAGCCGTTCTCCAGGCCCACCCCATTGAGGTGGCAGCGGTCATCTCCCGTCAGTTGCGAGACGAAGGAGGGCTTCCAGACGGGCTTGAGGCTGTGGGTCGCGCTCAGCGTGGCGAGGCAGGAATAGCGGGTCGCTGCAAAGACCAGCCGCCCGTCCGCCTCGACCACCATCTCGTGGATATCCACCTCGCCCGTGACGTGCGCCGTGCGCGGCACATAGAGGGCGTCGAACTGGTGGTTGGCACGCTCATCGGGGCCGAGCACATTCTCGAACCGCCAGATCTTCAGCGACGAGCCGAGGAACAGCCGGCCGGGCTCAGACCAAAGCCCCATGGCCCGCCCGAAATCACGCCGGTACAGCGAGATGGTTCCATCCGCGAAGCGCCCCACCAGGAAAAGCTGCCCGGCCTGGTAAGAGGACAAGGCGATGCTGGTCCGATGCCGGGCCAGCCATTGGGAGAGGCCGGGCGAGCATTTGACGGCCGCGGCCTGCAGCGGCCCTTCCGTCTCTGTCCCGGACGCCATGGTGTTCGTCGAAGACGCCACGTCACACTCCATCCACGCGACGACATAGCCGGCGAGCGTTCGCTACATGCTGGCTGGATGGGCAAACGGGCCCGGTCCGTCAAGCTTTGCCGTGCATCTGACCGATCCGCGCGGCCATTGAAGTCATCGAGATTTGGCCATGGAGGTGCCACTTGCACGGCCTCTGCGGGCACGGCGCTTAATCCACCAGATGACGACACCGGTGATCGACAGGCCCGCCACCGCAAGTCCGATTGCCGCGATGAGGATGCGTCCGGGCAGCCCGGCGATCCGGCCACTGTGGATGGGAAACTGGAGCTGGAGGAAGGTGTCGCCCGCCGTGCCGGCGCGCGGAACCACGTCGCCGATGGGAGCCGCGGTGCGGCCATCGAGATAGAGCCAGGGGCTGCTCATCATGGCATCGCCGCTGCCAAACCGGACGCCGAAAAGGCCGAAGGCAGGGGAATAGAAGATATAAGTTGGCGGCAGATCCCAACCGCGCGCACGTGCCTCCGATTCCGCCCGCGCCAATGCGACGTCATACGAAATGCTTCGCTCCAGCGGTTCTGCGAGGAGAGCGCCTGAGAAGGGCGTCGGAGTAAGCGGCGAAAACAGCTTCACCACTGGCTCGAAGACCTGCGTGCGCAGGTTCATGGCGATCGAGGACACGGCCACGATGATGAGGAGCACGAACAGCCACAGGCCGGCGGCCCGGTGCCAGTCGAGGTTCAAGCGGAAGGTGCTGCCCCCCTTGATGGTGAACGCGCTACGCCATTTGCGGAAGAACGGGCGCCCTAGCGGCAGTGTCAGCGCCACGCCGATGAGACTGTCAAACAGCCAGAAGAGGGCCACTGCGCCCATGATCAGGACACCCAGGGCCCCCGGCAGACTCAGGCTGTGGTGGAAGTCATAAAGAAATGGGACGAGGCGCTCGCGGGAAAAGCAGCAGGCTCCCCATGTGCGCATGCCGAGGATTTCCCCGCTGACGGGGTCGAGGCTGAACCAGTCGGCGGCCGGATCTCCTCCGGAAGCCCCGGCCGGGGGACCGGGACGCGCCATCGCGCGCAGCTCCACCGGGCCGCCCAGCGTGCGCTCCAGGCTTATGGACCACACCGACAGGCGTGGGTCGCGTGCCTCCACCTTCGATGCGAGCTGTTCCGGCGACAGCAGCGGGCCGTCGGCTTTGGCCGCATAGAAGGCGGGGTTCAGCAGCGCGTCCAATTCGCGATTGAACGCAATGAGGCTTCCCGTCAGCCCGGCGAGGGTCAGGAACAGGGCCGTCGTGAGCCCGACGTACCGATGGATCAGCACCAGCACGGGGCGGATCTTCCAGGTGCGGCGGGCCGGCATGGGGGCGGCGTGCGCGTCTTGCGCCTTCGGCGATGCCGTGATGCCCCCGGGCCGGCCGCGGGACGAGGTCACCAACGATAGGCCAGGGTGCCGTAGACGGTGCGGCGGGTTCCGTAGATGACCGAGTTCCAGTAGAAACCGGGCGTGTAATAGTCGGTGTCGAAGAGGTTCGTGCCCGAGATCGAAAGCGTGGCGCCCTTCAGCCGCCTGTCCAGCACGCCCAGATCATAGCGCAGCGCCGCATCCACCAGCGTGTAGCCCGGCACGCTCACCTGAAGCCCGGAAACGGTCTCCATCACGGCATAGGAGCTGCCAATATAGCGCACGCCACCACCGAGCCCGAGCCCGTTCAGCGCGCCATCGCGGAAGGTGTAGTAAGCCCAGAGCGCCGCCGCATTCTGCGGCACCCCCGAGGGGACCGTGCCCACCTTGCTTGTCCCGAATTCGTTGGGATTGTCTTGCGTGACCTCCGCATCGAGATAGGTGTAGGAGGCGATGACATCGAAATTGCTCGTGATGTTGGCCTTCCCCTCCAGCTCGAAGCCGCGCACGCGCACCGCCCCGTCCTGGACCGAATAGCCGAAATTGATCGGGTCGTTGGTCAGGACATTCTGCTGGGTGATCTGGAACACGGAGGCGGTGAACAGGCCGCGGAAGTTCGCGGGCTCATACTTGATGCCGGCCTCGTACTGCTCTCCCGTCGTGGGCTTGAAGGAATTGCCCTCGAAGTCCGTTCCCGCCACGGGCTGGAACGATGTGGAGTAGCTCGCATAAGGCATGATGCCGTTGTCGAACTTGTACCCGAGCCCGACGCGGCCGGTGAAGGCGGAGTCGGTCGCGACCGCCTCCTCGTCGGTGAAGCCGAAATCGGCAAGGAGGGTGCGGGAGTTGAAATTGAACTCCTCGTTGCGCACCCAGTCCTGCCGCGCGCTGACGGTGAGGAGCCAGTTGCCGAGGGTTATCTGGTCCTGCGCATAGGCGCCGATCTGCATCAGCTTGCTCTGGGTGTCGGACCAGGGCAGGCCGAAGTCGTAGGCGAAGTTATAGTTCGGCGTGAAAATGCTGATGGCGTTGTAATTGGTGGAATTGGTGCGCGTCTCCGTGGCGTTGTAGTATCCGCCATCCACGCCGACGAGCACCTCATGGCCGAGGGGGCCGGTGTTGAACGTGCCCGTCAGCCTGTTGTCCATGAGAAAGCTGTCCGACGTCTTCGGCCGCAGTTGGACGCCCACATTGATGTATTGCCCGTCCACCACCGCGAGCGTCGCGTCCGAGCCCCAGGCCGAGTTGAAGTTGATGTCGGAATGGATGTAGCGGGCGTTCTGCTGGAACCTCCAGCCGGTGTCGAACTCGTGCTTGAACTCGTAGCCGAGCGAGGTGTTCTCCACGTTCCAATTGGTCAGGCCGGGCGCGCCGAGATAGAGGCTCGGGGAGATCTTCGGACCCAGGTCGAAGACCGTGTTGGCCATGGGAAGGCTCTGTTCCGAGCCGCCCTTCTCCGTCTTCTGATAGTTCGCGAGAATGGTCAGGCTGGTCTGCGCATTGGGCTGGTAGGTGACGGCCGGCGCGAAATAGATGCGGTTGTCCGGCGAGAAGTCGATCTGGGTGCCGCTGTCGCGGAACAAGCCGGTGAGGCGGTAGAGCCAAGTGCCGTCGGACGTTGCCGGGCCGCCGATGTCGAAGGCGCCCTGCAGCCGGTCGAAGCTGCCGCCCAGAAGCTCGATTTCATGCAGCGGGATTGCGGTCGGACGCTTGGTGATGGCGTCGACGATGCCACCGGGCACGCCGGCACCGTAAAGGGCGGATGCCGGCCCCTTCACCACGTCGATGCGCTCGAGGCCGTAGGTCTCGATGTCGGAATCATAGGCATTGAAGCCGGAGCGCAGCCCGTCGCGATAATAGGCGGCCTGGTCGATTGCGCGGAAGCCGCGCAGGTAGATGTCCGGCATTCCCTGCCCGCCGGGATAATCCACGACCCGAACGCCGGGTGTATAGGCCACGGCCGCGTTGAAATCCTGCACGCCGCGCTGGTCCATCTCCTGGCGCGTGACCACGCTGATGGACTGGGGAATGTCGATGATCGGCGTGTTCGTCTTGGTGCCGGCGCTGGTGGCCAGGGCCACGATCTGCTGGTCATCGCCGAGACCCGTGACCTCGATGGCGCCAAGGGCGATGGCGCCGCCCGCATCCGCGCCCCCCGCCGCAGCCGGCGCGCTGATGGTGACGGTGTTGCCCCGCGTGAATCGGTAGACGAGGCCGGTGCCCTGGAGCAGGCGCGAGATCGCCGCTTCGGGCGTATAGGCCCCGCTGAGGCCTACGCTTCTGCGTCCGGCGACGAGGTCGGACGGGAAGAGGAGACGCAGCCCGGCCTTGTCCGCGAACGCGGTGAGCGCTGTGCCAAGGTCCTGGGCCGGAATGTTGAAGGATATGGCCGCGGGCGGCGCGCTTTGAGCGCGCGCAGGGGCCGGCAGCGCGGCGCCGAGGACGAGGGCCACCGCCGCCGACCCCAGCCAGTTCATCCGTCGTGCCGCCCGCGCCCGTTCCACGTCCATCTTGAAAGCTCCCCTGTGCAGCGCGCGGCATGCAGCCGTCACGCGTCCCAAAGGCAAGGACGAAGCGGGCGCGGAGAACTTGCAGCGCGCGGCGCGTTTTTTTTTTGATGTGCCCGGTCAGAGGATGACGTTGACCAGCGGCAGGCGCAGGACGCGCACCGGCAAGGTCTGCTCGATGGTCTCCAGAACCGACTGCGGATCATTGAGGTCGAACACGCCGGTGACTTCCAGCGCCTTCAGGCTGCTCCCCGCGATCACGATTCGGGTGTGGGTGTGCCGCTGCAACTCGCTGACGACATCTTCCAGGGGGCGCCGGTTGAAGATCAGCTTGCCGCGCCGCCAGGCCGTCGCCATGCCCGCATCTACGCTCTGCGGCGCAGCCACCCCCTGGAGGCCATATCGCACGGCCTGATCTGCCCGCACCATCACGCCCTCGGGCGATCCCCCGTCGATGCCGACCGCCACCGTGCCCTCGACCACGGTGACCGCGACGCTCTCCGCGCGCATGTCCACGTCGAAGGCGGTGCCGACGGCCCGGGTCCAGCCGTTGGCGGCGGCGACGACGAACGGGCGTGCCGGCTCTGGCACGACCGTGAACAGCGCCTGGCCTTCCAGCAGCCGCACGCCCCGGCGCAGGCCGGAATAATCCAAGGCAAGGGAAGTGCTGGAATTCAGCCAGGCCCGGGAGCCGTCGGGCAGCACCACTTCGCGGGCTTCGCCCACCCCGGTGGAATAATCTGCGAGGATTCGTCGCCGGAGCGGGTCCGACGCCGCGGCGCCGAGGCCGATGGCGGCGAACACGCCGCCTGCGATGAGGGTGCGGCGGGTCAGCCGGCCCCGTGTCGCCTTGCCGTCGGCCCGCACACGTCCGCCGGCGGCGCCAAGGCCCTCCCACAGAGCTTCGGCCTCCCGCGCGGCAGCCTCATGCTCGGGGCTCAGGGCGCGCCAGGCCAAAAAGCCGCTGCGCTCGTTTTCGCCGGCCGTGCCAGAGTTCAGGCGCACCATCCAGTCGATGGCCTGATCGCTGAGGGCAATATCCGCAAAAGGTTGGTGGCGCGAAACACTCATCAGTCGCGTGGCGTGCCCATCAGAGCGCCCTCAGGCTGTCGCGGCAATGGCGCAGCGCCTGGGCCAGATACTTCGCCACCATACTCTGGGACACGCTTAGCCGTGTAGCGATTTCCGCATGGGAGAGGCCGTCGCAACGGTTCAGGAGCAATGCGGTGCGGGGCTTTGGAGGAAGCGCCATGAGGGCACGCACAAGAGCGCGCAATTCGTCGCGGTGAAGGGCATAGGCCTCAGGGGAAGGGGTCTGGTCGGCGATCTCGCGCAAGACGCCTTCATCGCTGAGGCATCGCGAGGTGTGGCGCTGCTCCCGCCGCAGGAGGTCGATGGCGATGTTGCCGGCAAGACGGAGAAGGAAGGCGTGCTTGTCGTGCACCCCGGCCGGCTGCTCCGCCATGGTGGCCAGCCGGAGCCAGGTTTCCTGCAACGCTTCTTCCGCAAGGTCGCGCGATCCGGTGCGACGGCTGAGATGCCCGCGCAGGGTCTTCCACTGGAGCATGTACGCCAGCATCAGATCCGAGGAGGCATAAGGTGTAACAGCCATTGAAGCTGATCAGTTCGTGCGATCTTCAACCATTTTGATGCTTAGAGAGTCGGGCCGACTCCTGCAATATCAATGATTTAGAGTAATAATAAATAGAAGATCTGAAATCGCAGCCGTACTGAAAAGCCAGCATCCTGTCGAAGACCCGTGGGGGATGGTTTCTGTCCCGCCGGACCTCGCCGGATATCCTCTCGATCGTCTGACAAAGGCATCGCGGAGCGAGAGAACACGGTCTGCGAAGCGTTCGGCCGGCGCGTCACGGCCGCCATATGGCGCGGCCTCTTCTGGTGATCGTCCGGCAGATTGTGGATGCCCTTGGCATAGGGCTTCGCCGCTCCAATCAGCCTTGGCCGCGACGCCCCGAGCGCAGGGGAGGGGCCCGCAACCTTATTTCTTGCTATCAAGACAACGCAAGAAGGCCGTTCGCGTGAGCGAACGGCCTTTTTGGTTTGGGATCGTGATTATGGGCATTTGTGCGATTTTTGTCTTCCGGTCATGTCCTTTGCAGGCCTGGCAGCGACCTACTC
>NZ_JBDZDT010000023.1:0-21693 GCF_040049275.1 Aquabacter albus
GCCCCGGTCCTTCACCAATCTTACAGCCTCAAGCTTGAACTCGCGGCTGAACCTCCGTCGTTGCATTCCAGCTCTCCAGTCCCGTTGAACACCTTATCTCGGTGTCCACGAAACCGGCAGCAGGCCATTGGATCGAAACGGGCTTTCTCAAAGCCTCGCCGCGATGCTGCCGCGCAGCCTTAGCCATTCGACCGGCAAGCGTGGACCGACGCCTAGATGATGTCGCGCGTGCCTCGAAGATGTCCGCTACCAGGAGCGCCACACCGGGATGGGGGCGAGCAGCGCCCCTCGTGCCCGCGATTATGCCGCTGTCCTATGAGAAATGCGCAGACGACAACAGCCCATTGCATACCACTGGATCTCATTGATCCAAAAAGTGTGCTTTCACAATATGTGTTCGCAAGTATGATTTCACCCCTGCGGTTCGCTGACGGAGAATGACAGGTGAGACCGCCAATGGCGGATAGAATTCCGAAATTGAGCTCCCATGAATGCGCATTCTCACTGTCGAAGAACGAAGCGGAACGATTCAAAGTCTATGGGGCGCGCAGCAATTCCAGCGGACCAGCGAACCGGTACTCCTTGCTCTCCAACCCGCTGGGTAATCTCCTTCCCCGGCTGCCATTCCAGGCGGCAACGCAGCGGTCTTCACCCGTCGGCGCCGAGGCTTTGCGGGGCGTCTAACTGATTGCCGAATGAGCACGATTGCTCGGAAGAATTCACGAAGAGAACTGCCATGGCTCAAGGATTGCAAACGTTGCCGGATAATTATGTTATGGGGTCGCTCACGTCCGACAGCGATTTCACCTACTCCCTGCAGCAGAGTCTGCAGGAAACCAATCCGATCTACACCGTAACGGGTGGTCACTATCGCGCATCTACGGCACAAGACGATCTCATTTTCGTGCAGGACGACGGCATTCATTGGCGTTCATTCGACGCAGCCACCGGAGTTTTTAATGGTTCTGTTTTCATCTCTAACCCAAACGATATCGAGTATATTGCGACGGCCGATCTGAATAATGACGGCTTTGGTGACTTGGTCGGGATCAACCCGACGCCCGGGACGCTTTACGATCGATTTACTGGTACGATTGAATCGCCTCCGACGTTGACGATCAGTGCCTTCCTTGCCAATCCGGGGGTCACCAACACCATTCCCTTTGATAGCTCCGAGGTGAATGCTAGCACTATTCCTGTCAATGCCGCATTCGGCGAGACGGTCTCCATGGGCGACTTCGCGATTGCCGACTTCAATCACGACGGCAATCTCGACATCATCGTGAGTGGGATAGCCGTTACGCCGCAGTCGGACGCAGACGAAACCATAGAGAATAGCCAGGGCGTCTACGCCATCGGTCTTGGGAACGGTGAAGGAGCATTCACTTTTCAGCCGTTGCAGAAGACAGCATCGCTTTTCGAGTTTATCCCGGGTGATAACGTCCTCCCTCGTGTCACGGCTGCCGACTTCAATAATGACGGCTACGTCGACGTTGTCTTTGGCTATCGTGAAGAGAATGATCTTCTTACGACGGCCGAAACGAACGCCTATCTGGTCTGGGGCGATGCAACGTCCAGCTCCAATTCGCCCATCCTGAATATGGATTCATCCAATATCTATTTTGATGGAGACAACTGGAACTCGCCGCAAGATGTGCTTGCGGTCTGGGGGTATGCGGGCGCGAACGAGTACCAACTCGTTATCGCCGGCAACTCCTCCACCCACATTGCGTGGTTCAACAACGACAAGACACTGTTTTCGGATACGGAGATCAGTGGCACGCCGCGTGGTCCGCTTGGCACGGCGCTCGACTACAACCTCGATGGCCAGGCCGATATCATGTTCAGCGATGGTAACAGCTCGACCATCCTGATCGACTACCCATGGCCCACGCCTGGCGAAAGCGACGAGGCCGTCCAGTATGGCAACATGACGCTCGGCACCGATATCAAGAATGCGGCGGGACTGGATTTCAACGGCGACGGCAGGCCGGACTGGTTCGGCTCTTACAGCGACAACCACCTCTACGCCTATGTCAACCAGACGGTGGCGGGCAGCAGCGACGTCGCAATCGACCTGAAGGAAGGCATCAGGGTGGGGCCCGGGGCGATCAACGGCGTTGCCGCAAGGGCTATGACGGGAACGGATTTCGCCCTGTCTGTGGTTGGTGGACGGGCCGGCTACGACAATGCGCTCGGCTGGTTTGAAGTGCGCGCAGACGGCACTTTTGGCGATGCACATTTTCTGGATATCGGCAGCGGACCGAACGAGATCGATGGTCTGGCAGAGGGCAGCCGCCTCGCGCTGTTCTTGGTTGCGAACGGGGCGGCGCTGAATGAGGACTTAACCGGCAGCTTTCGTTTCGTCGACGCTGGAACAGGTGACGCCGCGCGCCTCGGCGCCTCCACTCCGATGCTCGTCAGTGTCGAGCGGGACGGAGAGAGCGTGATGGGGAACATCTTCCACACCGCCGACGCAAACGCCTTCGACATGCTCAATCCGCTCAATGCGGGGGGCGGAATGCAGTCCCTCTCGCGAATCGATGCCGATGGCAGCCTGCAGATCGCCTTCGAGGATGAACTGCTCACCTCTGGCGATGCCGACTTCAATGACTTGATCGTGCGTGTGACACCGCACGATTCCCTGTTCTGGGTGTGACTGCTTCCAACCGGCTTAGCGTGCCTTGGCAGAGCGAACTCGGGCGTCTGCAAGATGGCGGAAGCGCCATCGCTTGTCCTTGAAGTGTTTCCGCCTTGAAGAAGCATGGGCTGCCGCGCATTCGGGACGCGAAGGGTCGCTGTCCGGCCAAGTCATCAGGTTGCCGGCACCACAGGGGACGGTGGCGCAGAGCGCCACCCTCACCCGCCTCCGACGTTCACCCTCCATCAATCTCGACCTCCTGGAAGCGTTCGAGCGCCGGCGTCGGGATGTGTGACCCCGTTGCGCGCACGTGGTCGTGGTTGCCGGGCATCAACCACCACGTCACCGGCGCGCGCGCCATGCGCGACATCGCCTGCATCACGATCCGGTCGCCGGGCTCGGCATTGTCGAAAACGTCTCCCGCCACGAGGGCGTGCGCCGCGCCGGCCGCCGCCGAAGCGGCGGCGATGCGGTCGATGGCATCGAGCCGCGCCTCCGCCAGCGCCGCGCGCACCTCCTGGGGGAAGCGTCCGAACGGCTTCCCCAGCTGCCAGTCCGCGGTGTGGATGATCTTGATCGTCGCCACGATTCCCCCTCGCCGGCTCACCGCCGCGCGGGGCTTTTCTTTTTCAGCGCCACAGCCGCGGCACTATCCAGACCAGCCCGCCGCAACATGCGAGCGTGAGCGCCGTGACAGCGACATAGCCATGCTCGTGTCGGAGCTAGCTGTGAAATGAGTGAACTCAGCAGACTCAGAACAGCCTGACACAACGGAGCACATCAGGTGACTGATTGTGCTCTCAAAACCGCGATGATTGCGGTCCCACTTTCGATTTTGACGCGGAGGATCTTCCATAATCCAGTGCCAGTCGCCGGCTTCAACCCGGCGCCAGGAGCAGTCGCCAGCCCATTATCGCAAAGCGGACGTCCACTCGCCCCACAGTCCCTTCCCGAGACACGTGTGGGCGCTCACGCTCATACCCAGGCGGAAAGCGGGAAGGGAGCACACGCGAAAGGTGGTCGACATAGGGCGATTGCAAGCGCAAATGCGCGTAGAGGAGCGGGCACGACATGCTGAAGGGTCCGCAAACGGCTGCATCGGTGCGCCGCACAGCCTCTTTGTAGAAGGTAGTTTGTGGCGTGAGCACCATATTGACCACCGAGCAGAACCTAGCGGCGGCGCTTCGCCTGGAACGCGGCAACGTTTTGAGGCTCTCCATTGGCCAGGCCCTCGCAGGCATCAACGCCACCGTCGTCTTTGCCACCGGAGCCATCGTCGGGCACACACTGGCACCGAACACGGCGCTCGCGACGCTGCCCATCTCCATCTTCGTCGTGGGCATGGCATTCTGCACCCTGCCCGCCGGCGCCATCGCTCAGCGCCATGGTCGCCGTTCCGTGTTCATGCTGGGAGCAGGCTGCGGGGTCCTCGCCGGGCTCCTTGCATCCCTCGCCGTCATATATGCGGCCTTCTCGCTGTTCTGCGTCGCGACCTTCTTTGCCGGTGTTTATGCGGCGGTCGTCTTGACCTTTCGGTTTGCCGCCACCGACTGCGCGGCCCCGGAGCGGCGGCCCCGTGCTTTGTCGGCCGTGATGGCGGGCGGAGTGTTCGCGGGCGTGCTGGGGCCTCAGCTCGTCACCTATACGATGAACCTCTCGGCGCCCTATCTGTTTGCGGCCACCTATATCGGGCAGGCCGTGGTGGCAGGCGTCTCCGCCGTTATCCTGCTTGGGGTCAAGCTTCCCATGCCCAGTGTCGCCGAGCGGGAGGGTGGGCGGCCTTTGGGCGTCATCGTTCGGCAACCTCACTTCGTCCTCGCCGTGACATGCGGCGTCGTCTCCTATCTCCTGATGAACTTCCTCATGACGGCGGCGCCATTGGCCATGAGGCTTTGCGGCCACTCGCAGGAATCGGCGAATCTCGGCCTGCAATGGCACGTCATCGCCATGTACGGCCCGAGCTTCTGGACGGGCCGACTGATCAGCCGCTTCGGTGCACCCCGCGTGGTCGCCACCGGGCTCAGCCTCATCGGTGTGGCGGCCGTGGTCGGCCTGTTCGGCATCGAAATCGGGCATTTCTGGGCGATGCTGATCCTGCTCGGCGTGGGCTGGAACTTCGGCTTCGTGGGTGCATCGGCCATGGTGCTGCAATGCCATCGGCCAGAAGAGAAGGCCCGTGTTCAATCCTTCAACGATTTCGCCGTGTTCGGGACCATGGCTGTCGGCTCCTTCCTGTCTGGCGGACTATTGTCGGCCTTTGGCTGGAACACGCTTCTGGCGCTGGCCTTCGTCCCCCTCATCATCGCCGTTATCGCCTTGACCGCCGGACACCACACACTTGCGGCGCGCCTGTAAGGCGCATCTCCCCGATGCAGTGAACGCCGTCGGGGCTGACCTGATATGCCCGCTTGGGGCCAGTTGCGGACCTTGGCTCCGCTAATTGGACAGCGGACCTTCGGCTTCGCGCCCCAACATCGGTCGTTCAGCCGACCAGGATTTTAGCCCGGAATCTACCGATCGTTCGTCTATCTCGGCGAGGTGCTGGGAATGACCTACTTTGGGAACTGAGATGAACGATTCCGCTCACTTCCTGAACATGTTCATGCGGATGTCGTCATCGAAGAGGCTGCCTCGCCGCCACGACGAGGTCGGGCGCACATGAGCCGAAGCGGGTAGCCGCTCGCCGAGCCGCAGCCGCCGCACGTGATTTTCAGCCACCATCCCGAGATTTCGAGGATGCGCTGCCGTTCGAGTTCGGCCGTCAACTCTTGCGGGTCGGAGAAATCCGGGAAGGTGAGGTTGCCGCGGCGTTCCATGGCTATTGAAGCGGTGCGTCCAGCATCTCGCTGAGTTCGCCGGCGCTGATCTCTCCCCGGTCAACTAGGGCATTCGCTATCCGGTCTATGGCAGCTTTGCCGGCCTGCACGATCGCCTTTGCGGCGGTGCGCTGGATCTCCAGGAGTTCAGCGGCGGCATCCGCGTCGTTATCCGAAAGAGGTCTGGCGATCTCCGCATAGTGCGTTTCCACGTCCGCCTCGATGGTGCCGGCAAGGAGGGATTCCGCCTCTTCCCCCGCCATCTCGGCGATGCACCCGGCATTCGTGAAATACTCCGAGCCGACATACTCTGCGTTCGTTTCTTCGGCTTCCTCGCTGTTGAAGTGCGGGTCCAGGACGACTGTGCGGCCGGGACGATCAAGGCGGATGGTGGGCCACAACAGCATGTCCAGGTGCCAAGCAGCGACTACTCGGCCGGCCATATTGAGGGCTTCGTGCCGACGGTCGGTCATAGCAAGAGGGGCTCCTCATGCGGGCGCGAAGACGGGCTGAGGGACTGGGGTTGGGGGAGAGACCGCTCAGCCCTAACCCGGGGGCCGGGGAGACCCGAGGGCTACTGAAAGATACCATGGCGCAGGGGGCACCTAGTAGCGTCTTTGGGCTAACACGGTGATCCTGGTGGACCAGATCGACAAGGACATCGCCGCCGGCCAGCAGCGTCCGCCCCCTTCCCGCTTCGAGGGCGCCTCGGGACGGGGGTCAGTGCGCGAAGCCGTCCAGCTGCCTGCGATAGCCTTCGAAGGCGATGGCCACCCATTTGAGGAATGTCTCCTTATCGGAGCGGTATCGGTCCCGGGCGCACGCATTGCCATGGCTGACGGCATGCATCTGCGTGAGTGCGGCGGCGATTAGACCGGCGCGAATGGTGCCGTAGCTCTGGCGACTCTGCTCCCCGGGCCTCAAATCGCTGCTGTGGCTGAAGCCGATATCAAGCGGCCCCGGCTCGACGCCCTTGGAAATCCCGGTCGCGACCTTGATGGTCATGGCCGGCACAGGGTCCTTGAACCCAAAGTCACATTTCTGCAAGTCCCCGGCGAGCCGGCCGCAGTGGCTCTGGCTGACATAGATAACCACCTTGTCCACCCGCGTGTGAAAGGCGCCGGGCCCCGCGATCTTGAAGGCGGAGATGGCATAGCTGTCGGAGATCTCCCACAGACGCCTCAAAAGGGCGCCGGCGGCATCAGCTTCGAAATTTAGATAGATCCGCCACAGCATCTCCCCCCGCCGCGCCTTGTTCGGACTATAGTATATAAAGGCAGTATTGTAATCTCCGTTGGCAATTAGCTTGGCATTTCCGGCCGGAATGTTCCCTCTATTTTGCAGATTATAGTAACGACCTTCTTTGTTTTTCATGCGGGCAGGGAGGCGCGCGGCCCAGGCCTCCATATCGACAATCGCGGGCTCGATATTCGCATTGTAGAGTCTGTAAATATCGTGAGCCAGATCGCGATAGGGGCGGTTACGGGAATTGTTCGCGGGATCGGGCCGCTCGCCTTCATCCAAAAATGCGAAGAGCGGTCCGCGTCTTTCCCACACCACATCCATGAAATCGAGATCCAACGGCCCGAGCACATCCGTGGGCCGGATCGATCGGAAGCGCTCGATTGTCTGGTTCAGGAGTTCCGACGGGATGAATTGCAGGATGTCGAGCAGCGTCCGCTGCAGGGCGGCGGACCGCGTGCGATCTCCCGCATACTGCTTGCGCAGTGTGGCCAGACCTTCGTAGGCCTCGCGCCGACGAGCTATGTCGACGTTGTGCTGCGTCGCCGCGCGGAAGACATCGACGACGGGATCATGAAAGGTCGCGTCATTCGTGACGGACTGCTCCGTGCCCGCCGTCGCGCGCAGATTGCTGAACGTCCGGGATAGGAAATTCGACGCAACGGAGAACAGGCCGGTGGCGGGGTCAAAGTTCAGCTTGGCCCCTGCCACGGTCCGGAGGGAAGCGAAGAATGCGATATTGCGCAAATACTCGTCCGCTGCGCGCGTCATCACCCATCTCCCCAGGACCTGGAACCAACACTTCTAGATCATTTCGCGCAGGGGGCACATGGCGAAGATTCAGTATTCGGGCCCGGATCGACAGGCCTGCATCTAGATTTTCACGACGCACGCCCCGCCGGTGGGCCCGCCGCCCGCCGCGCTCATGAGGATAATCTCGCCGGCGGCGAGCGGCTGCGCGCCGCCGGGTGATCTTCAGAACGGCTGCCGGATCAAGGCCGACAGCCCGGCACTCGTCATGGATCGTCGGCATAAAGCGCTCCTCAGTTGGAAGCCTGCCTTCTCGATAAGCTGTTTGGCGAGGGCCTTGGTATAGGCCACGATACCGGCCTTGGTCGTCGCATAGTCCAGCAGAATTGCAGAGGGCTGATAGGCCTGAATCGAGGCCGTCGTGATGACGGCGGCCCCAGTCGGAAGGTGTGGAACCGCTGCCTGGGCGATCCAGTGAAGTGCATAGAGGTTGGTCTTCATCGTCCTGCCGAAATCCTCCGTCGACAAGTCCTCGATCGTTTCGCGGCACTGTTGCCTGCCCGCGTTGATGACAAGGATGTCGATCCCGCCGAGGCCCGCTACCGCCTTTTCCACCATTTCCCGGCACCAGGCTTCATCCTTGATGTCGCCAGGAAGGGCGACGCCTTTTCGGCCTTCAGCCTCGACCAGGGCAATGACCTCCCTGGCATCGGCCTCTTCTTCCGGGAGATAGGAAATGGCCACGTCGGCGCCCTCCCGCGCGAAGGCGATCGCCGCCGCTCGTCCGATGCCGGAATCGCCCCCGGTCACGAGTGCTTTGCGGCCCTTCAGTCTGCCCGATCCGCGATAGCTTTCTTCACCATGATCAGGTTGAGGGCTCATCTTTCGGGCGAGGCCGGGGATCGCCTGAGGCTGCGCCGGGAAAGGCGGGGCGGGATACTGCTTGCGGGGGTCCTGAAGTTTCAGACGATCGGTCATGATTGCATCTCCTTTATCCGCCGGTCCTCGGACTTGACGGAGGCGACAGGCGTCGATCTCGGCGATGCCCAGATGGAGGCGGGCTTTCTTCGTTCCCTCAGAGCTTGACGGTCGCTTCGCGCGCCCACAGACGCAGTTTCCGGCAGCTCTCGATGAACCCTCCCACCGAGTTCGCGTCGTCGAGGATCATGAGGCCTTCATCGGCATCGGGCGCGACACCGGCCTTCGCAAGGAGCGGAAGGGCCACCGGAGTGAAGCCGATGAACTTGCAATGGGCGAAGGCGTCGGCCACGAAATCGCGCGCGGCTGCCTCGCTTGTGAGGCGTTCGGCCCCTTCCTCGGAAAGCAGCAGCGCCACCGCGTCGAAAAGGATGGACGGGCCACCGTCGATCATGTGCTTTGCCGGAAGGAGGGTACCGTCGGCGGTTTCTACGCCACCCACCTTGGGCGCGACCAGCTCCATTTTCGCCCCTTCCTTCTCAATGGCGGCCTGCAGCCTCTTCAGGAGCTTGCCGTCGCAGCCGTTGGTCACCAGCACGCCGACCTTGCGGCCGGCGAAGCTCGCCGGGCCGTTCCGGATGATGCTAAGGGCGGGAGAAGCCGGCAGGTCGTCCCGTGGTGTGATCGCCGCATCCGCAGGCGCGGGAAGTTCCTTGATCCCGAGCTTGTCGGCGACGGTGGCACCCAGAGCCTCATCGACGTTGAGAAGATGCGCGACCATCCGTTCGCGCAGGACCGGGTTCTCGCACTTGCTGAGTTCGAAGGTCAGGGCCATGGCAATGTGCTTCTGCTCGGGCGCCGTCTGGCTGTTGAAGAACTGCCGGGCCTGGCTGTAGTGGTCGGCGAAGCTCTCGGGGCGCAGGCGAACCTTCGGCGTGTCGATCTCCTCGGGGAACGAGCGGAAGCCGCGGACGGGGTCTTCGCGCGGACCCTCGCCGTGGGAGTTGGGCTGATAGTTCGTGCGGCCGACCGGATTGCGCATCGCCATGTGCCCGTCCTGCTGGAAATGGGCGAACGGGCACTTGGGGGCGTTGATCGGGATATGGGTGAAGTTAGGGCTGCCGAGGCGCTTCAGCTGGGTGTCGAGATAGGAGAAGTTGCGGCCCTGAAGCAGCGGATCGTTCGAGAAGTCGATGCCGGGCGGCACGTTCTGCGTCATGAAGGCGACCTGCTCGGTCTCGGCGAAGAAATTGTCCGGCATCCGGTCGAGCACGAGCCGTCCCACGGGGATCGGCTTGATGATCTCCTCGGGGATAAGCTTGGTGGGGTCGAGCACGTCGAAATCGAAGCTGTCGGCGAAGTCCTGGTCGAACAGCTGAACGCGCAGCTCCCATTCCGGGAAATTGCCGGACTGGATGGCATCCCAGAGATCGCGGCGGTGGAAGTCCGGGTCGGCGCCGTTGATCTTCACCGCCTCGTTCCACACCACCGATTGCAGGCCGAGCTTCGGCTTCCAGATGAACTTGACGAAGGTCGACTCGTCCCTGGCATTGAGGAAGCGGAAGGTGTGGACGCCGAAGCCCTCCATGAAGCGGAAGGAGCGCGGAATGGCCCGGTCCGACATGACCCACATGATCATGTGCATGGATTCTGGGGTCAGAGAAATGAAGTCCCAGAAATTGGCGTGGGCGGACTGGGCCTGCGGGAAGCCGCGGTCCGGCTCCGGCTTCACCGAATGGATCACGTCCGGGAACTTGATCGCATCCTGGATGAAGAAGACTGGGATGTTGTTGCCGACGAGATCCCAGTTGCCCTCCTGGGTATAGATCTTCACCGCAAAACCGCGCACATCGCGCGCGAGGTCGGCTGAGCCCTCCGAACCAGCGACGGTGGAGAAGCGCACAAAGGCGGGGGTCTTCTCTCCGGCCCGCTGGAAGAGGTCTGCACGCGTATATTCTGCGAGCGACTTGTAGGTCTCGAAATAGCCGTGCGCGCCATAGCCGCGGGCGTGCACGACGCGCTCGGGAATGCGCTCATGGTCGAAATGGAAGATCTTCTCCCGGAGATGGAAATCCTCGATCAGGCTGGGTCCGCGCGCCCCGATCTTGAGGGTGTTCTGGTCATCGGCGACGGGGCCGCCCTGCGCCGTGGTCAGCGTCGGCGTGTCGCCTTCTGCGATCTGATGCAGTTCACCGCCGTTGCTCCGTAACAAGGTCTGGTCGTGGATGCGTGCCGTCGCTTGGTCGCTGGGCGGTGCTTTCGTTGCTTTCCTGGCCATCTGACGTGCTCCCTGAAGCGTGTCTGTGACTGTGATGAAGCGGGGCTATCGCGGGCCACCTTTCCGCGGCATCCGAGGCCACAGGTGGCAAGAGATGGAAGTGGAACCGGAGATTGTGCGAAGCGTTAAAAGCGAGCCGATGTGGCGGTCGTCCTCGATCGCGGGATCCTCTACCTGATCGCAGCGTCTGTCCCCTTTGGCATGCCAGGTGAATGCTCGCACGTTCGCCCGCTCCGACTTGCGCAATCAGTAAACGATGGATGGTGGGATCGGTTCCAAAACTGAAGCAATAGATTTTCGAATCTATTCGGTCGGATTACATCCGGTGATCGAGAATCCGCGCTTGATAACTTATTAGACTATCTCGGTGACCAATGGAGATAAAAATGGCTGAGAAGAACCTCGAATCCTTGTTTCACGATACCCTGAAGGACATTTACTATGCCGAGCGCAAGATCCTGAAGGCGCTTTGTTGATTTCCGTCGAGAAGCGACCCTGGATTTCCACTGAGAAGTGACCCGGGCTGATGGTGGTGTTGGGTCAGGTGGCGGTCAAGTTTCGCGGCTTCTCCCTGGTCGGTTTGGGTGGCTTTGCCGAGCTGCTCTTGAAGCGGAAGCTGTCATTGCCGGTCTCGAGGATATGGCAGTGGTGGGTGAGCCGGTCGAGCAGGGCCGTGGTCATCTTGGCATCGCCGAAGACGGTGGCCCATTCGGAGAAGCTGAGATTGGTGGTGATGACCACGCTGGTGCGCTCGTAGAGCTTGCTCAGCAGGTGGAACAGCAAGGCGCCGCCCGAGGTGCTGAACGGCAGGTAGCCGAGCTCATCGAGGATGACGAGATCGGCGTGGACGAGCCGGCCGGCGATCTGGCCGGCCTTTCCCTGGGCCTTTTCCTGTTCGAGGGCGTTGACGAGCTCGACGGTGGAGAAGAAGCGGACCCGCCTGTGATGATGCTCGACGGCGTGGACGCCGAGAGCCGTGGCGATGTGGGTCTTGCCGGTGCCGGGACCGCCGACCAGGACGACGTTGTGCGCGTCATCAAGGAACTCGCAGCGATGGAGCTGGCGCACGAGCGCCTCGTTGACCTCGCTGCTGGCGAAGTCGAAGCCGGCGAGGTCGCGATAGGCCGGGAAGCGCGCGGCCTTGAGCTGGTAGGCGGTCGATCGCACCTCCCGTTCGGCAGTCTCGGCCTTCAGGAGTTGCGAGAGGATCGGCATGGCGGTCTCGAAGGCGGGAGACCCCTGTTCGGTAAGTTCGGCGACGGCTTGCGCCATGCCGTGCATCTTGAGGCTTCTCAGCATGATGACGAGGGCTCCGCTGGCCGGATCATGACGCATGGCGTGTCTCCCTGGCTCGGCGAAGGGCGTCATAGCGTTCCACATTGGCCTGGGGCTCGGTGGTCAGTGTAAGGGCGGCAGGAGCTGGAATCGTTGGCGTGCTCAGAGGCGAGCCGTCGATCAGCCGGTGCAGCAGGTTGAGGATGTGGGTCTTGGTCGGCACGCCGGCCTTGAGGGCGAGTTCGACGGCCGTGAGCACGACCTGCTCATCATGCTGGAGGACCAGGGACAGGATCTCCACCATCTCGCGGTCACCGCCAGGCCGTTTAAGCAGGTGCTGCTGCAAGGACCGGAACGCCGGCGGCATCTCGGCGAAGGGCGCACCGTTGCGCAGGGCGCCGGGCTTGCGCTGGACCACGGCCAGATAATGGCGCCAGCGTAGACGGTCCGGCTCTGGCGATCATGGGAGCGAGCAAACACCCTATGATGCTCGCAGATCGCCTGCCCCTCGGCGACGACGATGATCCGGTCGGGATAGACCCGCAGGCTCACCGGGCGGTTGGCGAAGGAGGCCGGCACGCTGTAGCGATTGCGCTCGAGATGGACAAGGCAGGTCGGGGAAACGCGCTTGGCGTGCTCGACGAAGCCGTCGAACGGCCGCGGCATCGGCATCAGGTGGCGGATCTCCTCGGCCCACACATCGGCGATCGAGCCGGGTTGCGCGCCGTGCTCGATTTGTGTCCACAGCTCCCGGCACCGGGTCTCCAGCCACTCGTTCAAGGCTTCCAGCGAGGGGACGTTCGGCAGGGGTTGCCAGAGCCGATGACGGGCATCCTGTACGTTTTTCTCGATCTGCCCCTTCTCCCAACCGGAAGCCGGATTGCAGAACTCCGCCTCGAACAGGAAGTGGCTGACCATGGCCGAGAAGCGGATGTTGACCTGGCGCTCCTTGCCCCGGCCGACCTTGTCGACGGCCGTCTTCATGTTGTCGTAGATGCCCCGCCGCGGCACGCCGCCCAGCACCCGGAAGGCATGGTTATGGGCGTCGAACAGCATCTCGTGGGTCTGCAGCGGGTAGGCTCGAAGCGTGAAGGCGCGGCTGTAGGACAGCTTCACATGAGCGACCTGAAGCTTGGTGCGCTCGCCGGCGATGATCGCCCAGTCCTCCGACCAGTCGAACTGGAAGGCCTCTCCGGGCACAAAGGCCAGCGGCACGAAGGTGCCGCGGCCGCTGGTCTGCTGCTCGCGCAGCCGGGCCGCCTTCCAGTCGCGGGCAAAGGCCGCCACCCGATTGTACGACCCCTCATAGCCGAGGCTCGCCAGATCGGCGTGCAGCTGCTTGACCGTGCGCTTGTGCTTGCGCGACTTGCCGCTCTCGACCCGCAGCATCGCCGTGAGCTTGTCGGCATAGGAATCGAGCTTGCTCGGGCGGTCGGGGACGTGAACCCGGGGTTCGACGCTGTCCGCCCGCAGGTACTTGCGCACGGTGTTCCGCGAGAGGCCGCTGCGGCGGGATATCTCCCGGATCGAGCAACGATCCCGATGATGCCAGCGTCGGATGACGCTCAATAACTCCATGTAGATCACTCCGCTGTCCCCCGCGTGTGCCGCGTGAGACGTGGTGAAAACATGGGTCACTTCTCGATGGAAAAATCCCCGCCTGCCGGGTCAGATCTCAGTGGAAATCAACACACCCACGTGAAAGCGTGCGAGGGGCCGGCCTGCACCCTCCTCTTCGCCGACCATACGCGGGGCCACGCCCGACGCTGGTGCAGCATGGCGATCTGCGGCAACCGGGCGAAGCAGGCTGCCCACCGGCAACGACTCAAGTCGGGCCGCTGAGGAGAGGCCGCCGCATATTGGAACCGGGGCCTTCGGGGAGCGGTTTTCAACTTGCCGAGTTCTCCATTGGATGGCCACGCCTTGAATATGACCTCTCCTGCCGATCTCATCATTTGCGGCGCCGGCGGAATCCTGCGGCGGCGGGATCGACGTTTTCCCGCTTCGTTTGAGGCAGCAGACATTGCCTCGACCCTGGTCTTCGCCAGCGAAAATGCCGGCTCTCTTGATCGATCGGGTTCATTTCCGGAGAAAGAGCTTTCGCAGTTGGTCGCCATCGGCGCGGGGCTAAGCCTCGGCAGCTCAGGAGCGGATGCCAACCCATCTGACATCTCGGTTCTCCGGAACCTCCTCAGTTCGATTGGTTATGCGAGCCTGCCGGTCGGCCGCCTCTTTGAGGGCCATGTGAACGCGCTCATCCTTATCGGCCGATACGGAACGACCGAGCAGGCGCGGGTCGCTGCCAGCGACGCGGTGGAGGGGAGTATCTTCGGCGTCTGGAACACCGAAGGGGCCAACGGCCTGAGACTTTGCCCGGCTGATGGCGGTGATTTTCTCGAAGGGGCCAAGACATTCGCATCCGGAGCGGGCTTCATCGCGCGACCGCTGGTGACGGCGCGGCTCCCTGATGGCGAAAGCCAGATGGTGCTTCCACGCATTCCGCCGAAAGAGCTTTCGTCGCGCGCCGACCTGTTGGATTGGACCGCGACTGGGATGCGCGCCTCAGTGACGGGCACGTTCGATTTTTCCGGCCTGAAGGTCCTGGAGGGCGATCTCATCGGCAAGGCCGGGGACTATCAGCGCCAGCCGACCTTTTCCGCTGGTGCCTGGCGTTTTCTCGCTGTCCAGCTCGGTGGCATGGAACGGCTCTTCGATGAGGCTTGCGCCCATTTGAAGGGCATAGGGAGGCACGAGGATCCACACCAATTGGCCAGGATGGGCGAGGCGGCAATCGCTGTTGAGAGCGCACGCCTCTGGGTCTCCCAGGCGTCCGAGCGGGCGGAGATATCGCGGGACGAAGGCGCCGTCGCCTATGTGAATCTTGCGCGCTGCGCCGTGGAGCGGGCAGGGCTCGACGTGCTCGAGCACGTCAACAGGTCGGTTGGGCTCGCCGGCTTCCTCGCCCCCCATCCCGTCGAGCGGGTGAGCCGCGATCTTGCGACCTACCTGCGCCAACCGGGGCCAGACCGAGCCCTGACGGAGGGCGCGCGATATGTGCTCGTGAACAAGCGGCTCTCCCCGGATCCCCGGTCATGAGCAGGACAACGGCTGCCCGTGCCCGAGCCGCAATGGAGCATCTGCCGTTCCTTTCCTTCGAGGAGATCGGCGCACGAAGCATAGCGATCATTGCTCCCCATCCGGACGATGAGAGCCTCGGCTGCGGAGGGCTGATCCGAGCCGCGCGGGACCGGGGCGTGCCGGTCTGCATCATCATCCTGAGCGACGGCACGGGGTCCCATCCGGGGTCGCCATCCTACCCTCCGGAGCGATTGAAAACACTGCGGGAGACGGAGGCACGCCTTGCGGCCAGTGCGTTGGGCGTCCCTTCGGACAATGTGCATTTCCTGCGATTGCCGGACCGGTTCGTGCCGGGCGACGGCCCTGCCGCAGAGGCCGTGGTCGAGATACTGGTGAAGATCCTTCGCTTGACCGAGAGCGACTTCATTGCGGTGACCTGGGATGAAGATCCCCACTGCGACCACAAGGCGGCGGCGGCCCTTGCGCGTGCGGCGTGCGCCGCCCTGCCGGCGCGGCTCTTTGCCTACCCCATCTGGGGGCGGACACTTTCCCCCGACGCGCCGGTGACCGCAGTGACCCGCAAGGGTTTCCGCCTGAGGATTGACAACGAATTGCCCGCCAAGCGCGCCGCCATTTCCGCACACCTGTCCCAAACGACGGATCTGATCGCGGACGATCCCAACGGCTTCAGGCTGACGCCTGATCTCCTGGCCCTATTCGAGGTGCCGTATGAAATTTACGTGGAGCAGGGCGCGTGACGCGGCCAGCCGCCTCACTGCCGAGCGCCTATTTCGAGACGCTCTACAGCCGCAATCCGGATCCCTGGAATTTCGAGACGAGCGCTTATGAGCGCACGAAGTACCGAGCCACCTTGGCCGCCCTTCCGCATACGCGCTACGCCGCAGCGCTGGAAGTGGGATGTTCCATCGGCGTGCTGACCGAACTCCTGGCCCAGCGCTGCGATGATCTGCTGGCGGTGGACGCATCCGAGCGTGCGCTTGATCGAGCGATACGACGATGCCGGAGCCTGACACACATCCGGTTTGCCCAATGCCGGGTGCCGGATGAATGGCCACAGGAAGCGTTCGATCTCATCCTGCTTTCCGAGGTCATTTATTATCTTGATCGCGCGGATGTCTGCCGGCTGGCAGCGCGGGTAAAGACGTCTCTGCGTCAGGACGGACATGTGCTTCTGGTGCACTGGATCGGCGACACGGATTATCCCCTGAGCGGGGACGAGGCCTCCGAGCTTTTCATCGCGGAGATGAAGGACACGGCCCGGCAGGTGAAAGGCGGGCGTACGGATCGCTATCGCCTGGATTGCCTGGAAGCGGACTGATCCCAATGGGAGAGCATCATGTCCGCGGCCGCGATCTGCGGCCGTATCTCGCTGGGCCGCAAGGCGTGGGGCGCAAGCCTTGGGCTTGCGTCCTCCACATGCGCCCAGAAGCTGCCGAAGTGAGGCTCCTCCGCCCACTCGCCCGCTTCCTCGGGCAGCTGCAGCGCGGTGCGCCAGGACGCCTTCCTTCCGAGGTCGCCCCATCCATGCAGAAGCCGAAGACGGCGCCGCCAGGAGAAGCGGCGGGCCGCCAGTGCCACCGGCTCCAGCGAAGGATCGCTGGGCAGATCGGGGTCTTCGCAGCGCGCTCTCAGGGTATCGGCGGCGCCTCCCTGCGCGCGCCCCCTGAGACGGGCGGACGTGAGAACCACGATGTCCGGCGCATGGCGGATGAGGATGTCCTGCCGCTCCAGCGCCCGGGTCAAGGCGCGATCTTCGCCGCATGGGATATTGGGTAGTCCCCCGATGGCCCGGTAGGCGTCCAGTGTGACGGCATAGCTCGCGCCGGAGGCAGCCCGGTGGTTGGGCCATGGATCATGCGCCAGGGGGTCGAGCCGCGCCGCGAGCTTCGCGAGTCGTGCCTCATAGGCGTCTTCCAGCCCGACGCGACGGAGGAGTTTGGATGGCAAGCCTTCTTGCGCGTCAGTATCTAGGCGGGCGCGTCCTGCCACGGCCCGCGATCCATTCTTCAGGGCCTCCAGATTTCGCATCACCCAGTCGTTGGGAACCTGGCTGTCGGCATCCGTAGTCAGGAGCAGGCTGTCAGACTGGCCGGAACGCTCGATCCAGAGAGCAGCGATGTCCATCGCCAGGCGACGCGCGGTGCCCGCATTGGCCCGATCTGGCGACAACCGAACGTCCGAAAGCACGAACGGCACGCCGGCCCCGCAGAGGCAGGCTTCTGCCACAGCAACTGAGCAATCCGTGCAATTGTTGAAGAGGACTACGATGCCGAAGGTGAAGCTCGCGAGCGGATGCCCGCGGTGATCCCGCTGCCGGAGCAAGGCGTCCAGACATGAGCGGATTGCGGTTTCCTCGTCGCGAACGGGAATGGCGACCACGGCCTTCATCAATGGTGGCGGCGGGGGGATGCCGCCTGCCAGCCAAAGGAGTTGCTCTTGATGCTCTGCCACGCGCTCGATGCCCGGTTGGTCGCGTCACTGGAACGGGAAATTTTCCAAAGGGTTCCCACCGCCGGCGGCACGATGCTCGCATGTCACGCCGTTCGGCGTGGGGGCCTGGGCGTAGATCAACCCCTCCGCTTTCAGCTCGGCCCAGAAATCGACGGGAGTCCTTGTCTGCATGGAGGTGTAGTCCTCGACGATCTGCCCGGCACTTCCCGCGCCCACCACAGGTGCCGAGGCCACGTCCGCAGCGGCTGAGAATTGCAAGGCGGCCGTCCTCAGGTCGACCCCGTGCCGCCCGGCGACCTCTCGCAATTGCTCGCGCGTGGCGATGACGTCCGCCGGGATCTTGTAGTTGTCTGCACCATAGTTGAAGCGGGGACTGCCACTGATGAAGCCCGCATTGAGGGACGATGAGCCCTTCCCCGCGTATCTAGGCTGCTCCAGGCCATATGGCCGGACGGCCCGATGAAGGCTCTCGTTCGCGATCACCTTCCGCGGAACTCGCAGGTCTGCACGCGGTTGCCCCTGCTGTGTCGGGGGCACCGATGGAGCACACGGATGATCAACGACCTTTGGTACAAGAACGCCGTGCTCTATTCCCTTAATGTCGGGACCTTCATGGATTCCAACGGCGACGGGATCGGCGATTTCCCCGGCCTCATGCGCCGGCTGGACTATCTCCAGGGCCTCGGCGTCTCGGCGGTCTGGCTCGCGCCGTTCCAAGCCTCCCCGGGGCGGGACGACGGCTATGACATCTCCGACTATTACAGCGTCGATCCCCGCTACGGCACGCTGGGCGATTTTGTGGAGTTTACCCACGCCGCCAAGCAGCGCGGCATGCGGGTGCTTATCGACCTCGTGGTGAACCACACCTCGGACGAGCGCCCCTGGTTCAAGGACGCCTGCCGCGACCCCTTATCGCAATATCGCGACTGGTACGTCTGGTCGAAGACCAAGCCGAAGAACGCCTCGGAGGGCATGGTCTTCCCCGGCGTGCAGAAATCCACCTGGACCCGCAGCAAGCAGGCGGGCTGCTACTATTTTCACCGCTTCTACGATTTCCAGCCGGACCTAAACACACAGAACCCTTAAGTTGTGGCGGAGATCCTGAAGATCATGGGCTTCTGGATCGAGCTCGGTGTCTCCGGCTTCCGCATGGACGCGGTGCCCTTCGTCATCGCCGAGAAGGGCGCGGAGGTGACGAAGTCGAAGGAGCGCTTCGAACTGCTTCGCACTTTCCGGGAGTTCCTCCAGTGGCGACAGGGGGACTGCATCGTGCTCGCCGAGGCCAACGTGCTGCCGGAGGTCAATTTCGACTATTTCGGCGAGGACGGCGACCGCATGCACATGATGTTCAACTTCCAGGTCAACCAGGCCTCCTTCTATGCCCTGGCTTCCGGCGACACGGAGCCGCTGAAAATCGCCATGCAGGAGACCCGCGGCCGGCCTGCCACCGCCCAATGGGGCCAGTTCCTGCGCAATCACGACGAGCTGGATCTTGGCCGCCTGAGCGAGAAGGAACGCGCCAAGGTGTTCTCCGTCTTCGGTCCAAAGAAGGATATGCAGCTCTATGACCGGGGCATTCGCCGCCGCCTCGCGCCCATGCTGGAAGGGGACAGGGAGCGACTGGAGCTGGCCTATTCCATGATGTTCTCGCTGCCCGGCACGCCGGTGCTGCGCTATGGCGACGAGATCGCCATGGGCGATGATCTTTCCCTGCCGGAGCGCAACGGCGCGCGCACGCCCATGCAATGGTCGGCGGAACCCCAAGCAGGTTTCACCAGGGGCGACAAGCCGCTGCTGCCGGTGATCGCGAAGGGGCCTTACGGCTTTGCCCACGTGAACGTGGCTGAGCAGCGGCGCGAGCCCAATTCTTTCCTCAACTGGATGGAGCGCATGATCCGCATGCGCAAGGAGATGCCCGAGATCGGCTGGGGCGACTTCACCGTCCTGGAGACCGGCCATCCGTCGGTGCTCGCCATGCGCTATGACTGGCGCGACAACGCCGTCGTGCTGGTGCACAACTTCTCCCACGAGCCGCTGGAGATCGACCTGAAGGTGGGTCGGGAGGCCGAGGCGAACTCGCTCGTCGACGTGCGCTCCGACCACCATTCCACGGCGGGGAAGAACGGGCGGCATCGCCTGTGCATCGAGGGCTATGGCTATCGCTGGTATCGCGTGGGTGGCCTTGACTATCTGCTGAAGCGCAGCGACATCGGCATTCCCGAGGGCGACTGGGCGCGTGGCAAGCAGCGCCCGGCGAAGATCGGCGGTCCGGTCCCCGGCGCCGCCCCGGTGCGCAGGCGCCGGGCGGCGCATGGAGCGAAGTAGCCGTCGCACGCCTGCGTCTCTAGCTTGTTGCGAGCCAACTTGAGAGCAGCAGGCCAGGCAGACATGTCCAGATCACCACGATACAGGCGATGACAAGGAGAACATTCTTCTGCCTCCTGTCATGCCGGCGGCTAAGTGCAGTGCCGGTATCAAAGGATGTTAGCCACGCTTACCACCACCCCGGCAAAGGGCTCTAGCCCCACCTGTCGAGGCTGAGGGCATAGCCCATTTCGACGAACACCTGTCCGATGCGGGCGGTGAATGTCGGCGGTGAGCTGGTTGAAGAGACCGACGAAAAGACATGGGTACCACTCTCCTCGTCAGTTGGCCGGGCGTGACCCGGCGCTCATAACCCGAGGGGAAATCCAAGGCGCGCGCCGTCTTATAGCCGTATGGCAGAGAGCCATCTCCGGTGGACAGGCGATTAGCGAACGTCTGATCTGACACTTCATTGGGTCAGCTCTTGCTACCTCTGATGGAAGTGCGAAAGATCGGCGGAAGCGTCGAGAGTGCGCGAGCTTAGCGGGATAGCGGGTTGGACGATGCAAGCACCTGTCATGGAGGGCCACGGCTACTACAACGCTCATTCGGAGCTCCAGGCGCGCTCCGCCGCGGAGGCGGACGCCGTGCTGGAGCGGGCGCTCGCTGCTGTTGCAATCTCACCCGGTCTGCTCACCATCGCGGATTTCGGCTGCTCTCAGGGGCGCAACTCCATGCGTCCGCTGGCACTGATGCTGGACCGCCTGGCCGAACGCGCCGGACCCGGCCGGGACATGATGGTGGTCCATACCGACCTGCCGCAGTGCGACTTCACCTCGCTGTTCGTGACACTCGAGACCACGCCCAATAGCTATCGGCGCGGAAGGGACCATGTCTTCGCGTCTGTCGTCGGCCGCACCTTTTATGAGCAGCTGCTTCCGGCGGACAGCCTCACATTCGGTTGGTCAGCCTTCGCGCTTCACTGGATGAGCACGTTGCCGCTCGCCTTGGCCGTACACATTTGGCCAATCTTCGCGACGACGGACGAGGCCAGAGCGCTAGCAAAAGTGGCGGCGGCAGACTGGAAAAACTTCCTCGCTCATCGTGCCAGGGAACTTGTGCCGGGCGGTCAACTCGTGCTGGTGGTTGGCGCTGTGGATGCCGACGGCGCAAGCGGTCTGGAGCCGATGATGGATCTGGCGAACGGGGTGCTCAAGGCACTTGTCGACGAAGGCAAGATCGCCGCAGATACCTACGCTGCCATGACGATCCCGGCGCGACCACGCACGCGCGAAGAGTTCCGTGCGCCGTTCCAGAATGGCGAACTGCCGGATCTGGCGCTCGAGGAACTGGTGATCGGCGAGACCCCGAACGCCGCCATGCTGCGCTGGCAGCAGACTGGCGCCGATGCGGCATTCGCGGCCGACATAGCTGGCTTCTTCATTGCCGCTTTCGGGCCGTCGCTGTTCGGCGGAGACAAGCCAATGCGCGATCTTTTCGTCAGCCGGTTCACCGCGGCGATTGAGGTGGCGCCCGCCGAGATTGCGCGGCCCCTGGTTACGGCAACGATGAGGATCGCGCGACGCTGAAGCGAAGATGTAAGCATCTGAGATCCGGCGGGTCAGCAGACGCGCTTCATAGCTTTGTGGTGTGGATCTGGTGCATGCCGCACCACGACTGTCGATATAGTCATCCGCTGCGCTAGCGGCGTTTGATGACCGAATAGAATCCGCAGGGTGTCCTCATTATGGAACGTACCTCCTGATATATACGCCCGCTGGTCGTCAAACCTGTAAGCGTCCGGCCTGGGCCGCAGGCTGAGGGGATGAGCGAGGGCTCCTGGCTATCCTCGCTCAGGAGGCTTGGCGAGGATCGGCGTGGCCTCGGCACCAGTTCCACGGCAGCAGCTCGCGGAGCCG
>NZ_JBDZDT010000024.1:0-16050 GCF_040049275.1 Aquabacter albus
CTGGTGTCGGCTCAAGGACTGGCGACGCATTGCTACCCGATACGACAAGCTTGCCGCCAACTACCTCGCAGGTGCCTACATTGCCGCCGTCATTGCATTCTGGTGCGATTGAGTCCCGACCCTAGCCATGCCCCAGCGATGCCACCACCGGCGCGGATCGGCGACGGAGATGGAAGCGACGCTCCGGGATGCGCGCGTGAACCGCTGTCATCTGTAATTGGCGCGACTAAACCGAACTAAAGCGACACCAGAAATTCCGAACGGTAGGCCACCGGAAGCGGCGCTTCAGCATACGAAGCTCATGGGAACTCCCGAGACGGGGTGGGGAATGATGCCCATGGGGATGTTGTAGATGGCCTGCAGCTCGTCCGGTGCCATGATCTCGTCCGGCGTGCCGCGGGTAAGGAGCCGCCCGCCCCGGAGCGCGACGATCTCGTCGCAGAAGCGGGCTGCCATGTTCACGTCGTGCAGGACGACGACGACCCCGAGGCCGCGCTCCGCCGCGAGGCGGTGGACGAGCGACAGCACCTCCATCTGGTGGGCGACGTCGAGCGCGGAAATGGGTTCGTCCAGCAACAGGCACTCGGAATCCTGCGCCACCAGCATCGCGATCCAGGCGCGCTGGCGTTCGCCGCCGGAGAGCGTGTCCACCAGACGCTCGGCAAGGGGCTCGATGTCGGTCAGCGCCATGGCTTCCGCCACCTTCTCGCGGTCCACCTCCCCGAACCGGCCCAGCGCCCCGTGCCAGGGATAGCGGCCCAGCGCGACCAGTTCCTTGACCAGCATTCCGGAGGCGGGCGGCGTCTGCTGCGGCAGATACGCGACCTTGCGGGCGAAGGGACGATGGCCCCATTCCGATAGCGGCTTCCCCTCGAAGCGGATGGTGCCGCTGGAGACCGGCTGCTGGCGCGCCAGCAGCTTCAGCAAGGTCGACTTGCCGGAGCCGTTATGCCCGATCAATCCGACGACCCGCCGGGCCGGAAGCTCCAGCGTGATCGGCTCCAGCAGCACGCGGCCGGGAATGGCGTAGGTCACGCCTTCAAGCGCGAACAGCGGGGCGTCCGTCTTCATGTCTCGCTCCTGGAAACCAGCGCCGGACGCCGGGCCGGGCGGTGGTCGGCGATCCGGCCCTCCTCCAGGCGCACGATGCGATCCGCAATGTGGAAATAACGATCATCATGGCTGATGACGATCAGGGTGCGGCCCTGCGCCTTCAGCGCTGGCAACAACTCCTCATAGAAGATGTGCCGGAATTCGGGATCCTGGTCCGCCGCCCACTCGTCCGTCACGATGACGGGCCGCTTCTCCAGATACGCATGCACGAGCGCGAGGCGTTTTCTCTGGCCCGTGGAGAGATCGGTGGTGGAAAACCGCCCATCCTGCACCGCGACCTTGCCCGCAATGCCCAGCCGATCGAGGTGGAGCTGCGCTTCGCCGGGCAGCACGCCATAAGCGAGGTCGTCGAACAGATAATAGTCCGAGAAGATGGTGGTGAAGAGCTGACGGTAACTGTCGCGCGTCTCCCCGGTCACCGGGACGCCGTCGAGGAGGACTTTCCCCGTCTGGGGGGCATACAGGCCGAGCAGGATCTTGATCAGGGTGGTCTTGCCCGAGCCATTGGCGCCGACGATGAAGATGAGCTCGCCGGCACCCACCTCAAGATCGATCGGCCCGAGCACGAACGGCGTTGCCCCCGCCTTGGCCGGAAAAGCGTATGTGACGCCGGCGAGCGCAATGTAGCGGATTGCAGGCGACGGCGGGACGCCGTCTTCCGGCAAAAGCGACAAGTTCGGTTCGTGCCGGTCCAGATCCGCAGACAGCTCCGCGATCCGACTGAGCGAAATGCGCGCCTGGTCGAGCATGGGCAAGGCGCCGGATATCTGCGCGACCGGCCCCTTCACATAGAGCAGCACGATCACGGCCCCGCTGATGACGCTGGCATCGATGCCGAGCCGGTGCTGCCCGGCGAGCAGCACGCCGATCACGACGAAAAACACCGCCGAGCCCGCCGCGTCCGCCACCCAGAACAGGCGCATGGCCCGGGTCTTGAGGGTGGCGATGCGGTCGGCCGCGCCTGAGAGGAGAACGCCGAAGACGCGACCACGCCGCGGGCGGCTGATCTTCAGTTCCTTCGCGCCGTCGGTGATGGCCCGGTACTGCTTGTGCAGGTCGTCCTGGGCGACACGCACGGCCTCGTAGTCGCGGATCCATCCCCGCTTCGCGATGATGTTGATGCCAATGCCGACGAAGAGCGACGCCAGGGCCAGCGCAAAAACGACCGGCGACAGCGCCAGCAGGTAGACGAAGCTGCCGAGCGTGACAGCCAGGGCGATGGCATAGCCGGAGAAGTTGAAGGTGAAGACCGATACGGTGTCCACATCGCTGGTGAGGACCGCCATGAGCCGGTGGGGACGGTAGGCCTCCAGCGCCGCGACGGGCGCCTTCAGGATGCGCGCGGAGATGTCCTTGCGCAGATTGGCGATGAGCTTCTGGCCGATCATGCTGTTGAGGGCGCCGGCGGCGGCCGTGCCGGCGACGCTGACGATGCACAGGCCGGCAAAGCCCATCAGGATCTCTCCGGCCGCCTCCGCCGGACTATGGAGCGCGCGATTGATGGCCGCCAGGAGCGCAGCCGTCGCAAGACCGCTCACTATGCCCACCCCGGTCGCAAGGAGGGATAGCGGCCAGAACGGCCGTAGGAGGCGCATGGTCTCGCGCAGGAGGGCGCCGTGGCCCAGGTCCGTGGCCGCCTCCGCCATCATTGCCCCTCGATTGGCGGGCGAACCATGAGGATCATGAAATAAGCGCCCCCGATTAAGCTGGCGATCAAGCCGGCCGGCATCTCATTCGGAAAGACGAGATTTCTGCCGAGCCAGTCGGCCGCCACCATTATTAGACCGCCCATCACCGCGCTAGCAAACACGTGGGGCACTGGGCGCACGAAGCCGGATCGTCCCGCAATGTGCGGGGCCATCAACCCCACGAAGCTGAGCGGTCCGATGACCATCGTTGCGCACGCCGCCGCCAGCGCGGCGGTGACGACCAATAAGGCACGGCTTGCGCCCGCATCCAGGCCGAGGCTTCGAGCGGCGCCCGGCCCCAGGGGAAGAACAAGCAGCCAGCGAGAGGCAAGGCAGCCTGCTGCAAGCGCTAGGACCGCGGCTCCCAGCAGCCCGGCCGCCTCCCCTTCCCGTACGAGATAGGTCGAGCCCGCCATCCAGCGCAGCAGGAGAAGTGCGCGCGGATCGCCGCTCGCAAGCAGGACAGCCATGACCGCCGTCAAGGCGGTGCTGACGGCCACCCCCACCAGCAGCACGCGCTCCGGCGTGAAGCCTCCGCGCCGCGACAAAAGCGCGACGGCGGCGAGCGTCGCCACGCCGCCGATGCCGGCCACCAGGATCTGCGTGTTGCGGTCGAGCGGCACGCCGAGCAGCATGGCCACGATGACCGCCAGCATGCCGCCGGAACCGATGCCCAGGACTTCAGGGCTTGCCAGGGGATTTCCCGTGACCTTCTGGATCAGCACGCCGGAAACGGCCATCAGCGCGCCCGCCGCGAAAGCCCCTGCCATCCGCGGCGCCCGCCATGTGAGTGCGGACTGAAAGTCCGGGCCAAGGCTGAGGCTCCAGCCGTGGAGGCCCTGACCGCTGACGAGCAGCACCACGACCACCACGCCAAGAACAATGGGAAGCGCCACGACGACAGGGAGCGGCACCCTTATCCTGGGGACGTGAGTGGCGCCCGCCTGGGATGTCCCGGGTCCGCCTGCAGACCGCGCCGGGATCAGAAGCAGCAGGGGCGCGCCCAGAAGGGCGCATGCCGCGCCCGCCGGAATGCTGCCGATCACGGGGGACAGAGCCTGGGCGGCCGTGTCCGTGAGCCAGAGCAGGACACTGCCCAGCACCGTTCCCCAGAAGAGGCGCGCAGGCCAGCGCCGCGCCCCGGCCAGCCGCGCGATGGCAGGGGCCGCCAGACCGACGAAGCCTATGACCCCCACGGCGCTGGTGACCAGCGCCGCCATCGCCACTGCAACCACAAGCGCGAGCGCACGCACGGTCGCCACCGGCAGGCCGAGAGCACGGGCAAGCGTGTCATCCCGCGCCAGGATGTCGAGCGGGCGCAGGAAGGGCAGGATGATGAGAAACAGAACAGCAAGGCGCGGCGCGAGACTGTCGACCACACCCCAGTCGTTCTGGCTGAGCGAGCCGCTGGCCCAGATGAACAGGCTGAGGGGCCCCACCTCGTGGAACATGGCGATGGTCGCGGCCAGCGCGCCGAAGATGAGGTTCACCACCAGCCCGGCGAGGATCATGGTCATGGGCGAGAAGCGATGCCGGCCCGCAATGCCCAGGACGACCAGCAGCGCCGCCGCCGATCCGGCGAACGCGATCCCCGCGCGCCATGCGAGCAGCGCCGGGGCGAAGAAAGTCGTCAGGGCCAGCACGAGATACGCACCGCTGGAGACCCCGATGGTTCCCGCCTCGGCGAGCGGGTTCCTCAGCACCTGCTGGAAGATGGTTCCTGCCAGCGCCAAGGCCGCGCCGCTCAGCAGGCTCACGGCGAAGCGGGGGAGGATGACGTCATGGAAGAGGATGGCGTTGAGAGCACTACCGTCCGCCTGCCATGCTGCGGCAGTCCACTCGGAGATCGGGAGATAACCCAGCCATATTCGAGCTGTGAGCACCGCGGCGGGAAAAGCCAGGAGCGCCGTCACGAGGGCGGGACCGGCCTTTTCGGTCAGGCGGGCCTGCGGCTTATCCAACACGATCCCCCTGCGCGAGGGCTTGGGCCAGAAGGTGCGTGAACCGGATGGCGGCAGGCAGGCCTGCCGTCCCCAGCACGGGCGGAATGCGGCGGAAACGCCCGTCACGAATGGGGGACAGAGCCTGCCAGAAGGGCCTCGCAAGGGCGATGGCGGCGATATCCCGCCGATTAGGCGGGTCGATATGGATGATGTGGACATCCCCCAGGCCCTGGAGCGCTTCCAGCCCCTGGATCGCCATCTCCCCGCGCGGCACGAGGTCGGCTCCCGCGTTCACGAGGCCAAGCCGGTCGATGACGCTCTGGAACAGGCTCTGGCGGCCGAGCACGCTCATATGGCGCTCATCCACCAGGCTCATCAGGAGAAGCGGGCGCCCGTCATAAGAGCGAAGCCCCATGCGGGCCTCGCGCAACGCGGCTTCAGCCTGCGCCGCCAGCCCCGACGCCGCCTCGCCGCATGCCAGCCGCTCGGCGAGGAGCCGGGTCTGGGCATCTGCGCGCGCATAGGGGTCGGCTTCGGGGAGATAGAGGCTGACGGCGTGGACGGGAGCGATGCGCTCGAACAGTGCGCGCGCCGGAGCGAGGCCCGGCGGAATGACGATCAGGTCCGGGCCCAGCGCCTGCACCAGCTCGAAATTGGGCGTGAACAGGAGGCCGACATTGGTGACGCCGGGAGGACACGATGGCTCGACCACGCAGCGGTCGTACCAGATGGGTGCCGGCACCCCCTTCGGCACGATGCCAAGGGCAATGACCGTGGCTGCCAGCCCCCAATCCATGACGACGCACGATGGCACTTGGGGCGCGGCCCGGGCGGACCCGGCCTTGGAAAGGATGCCGAACGCGCCCGCGCAGCCGAGAAGGCGCACCAGATCCCGGCGGCTCAGGCGCATGCCTCGTGAAACCTGACGCGGCGCGCCCTCACCAGTCATAGGTCAAGGTCAGATATGCGACCCGCCCCATGCCCCACCGGCATCCCGCGAGGGTGCATGCGGAGACATATTCGGTGTCGAACAGATTGCTGACATTGGCGGCGAGCTTCAGCCCCTTCAGGTTCGGGGTCGAATAGCCGAAATCGTAGCGCAGCGCTGCGTCCACCAGGGTGAAAGCGGGGATGACCTGGGTGTTGGCATTGGTGGTGTAGCTGTCGCCCACATATTTCACGCCGCCGCCCAGGCCAAGGCCCGCGAAGGTCCCGGTCTTGATCGTGTAGTCGAGCCAGATCGAGGCCATGTTGCGGGGCGTGTTGGCGAGGTCGTTGCCCTGTGTGCCGTCATTGGCCGAGCTGATCTCGGGCACGAGATAGGTGTAGGAGGCGCGGAAGCTCAGCCCGTCCGCGAGGCTGCCCACCGCCGACAGCTCGACCCCGCGTGAGTTCACCGCGCCCGTCTGAACATTGAAGTTCGGATTGATGGGGTTGGGCGTCAGCACGTTCTGCTGGGTGAGGTCGAAGACCGAGGCGGTGAAATAGCTGCTCAGTCCGGCGGGCTGATACTTGATGCCGACCTCATACTGCTCGCCCGTGCTCGGCTGGAACGGCTGGCTGTTGATGTCCAATCCCGAAACCGGCTGGAAGGACGTGGAATAGCTCACATAGGGCGCGACGCCATTGTCGAAGAGATAGAGGAGCCCTGCCCGGCCGCTGAACGCATCGTCGTTCTGGAGCGTCGTGACGTTGTTCAGCCGGTTGAAGGTGTCACTGTCCGCCCAGTCGTACCGGCCGCCCAGCACCAGGTTCCAGTTCTGAAACTTCATCTGGTCCTGGACGTAGACGCCGGTCTGGCTCGCCGTCTGATAGGCATTCTGGAACACCGGCGGCAGCGGGATGACCTGGTTGTAGTTGGGCGCCCAGATGTTGAGCGACGGCGCGGCGCCCCAACGCATCAGGTAGTCCCAATCCTTGTGTTGGTAGTCGAGGCCGAGCAGCAGGGTGTGCTGGAGCGCGCCGGTGGCGAAGTTGGCCTCCGCGCGCGTGTCCACCGCGAACGTGCCGAGGTCCTCATTCGCGGTGTAGGCGCTGCGCGAGAGCGTCATGTAATTGGGCGCGAGACTCGCGCCCTGGACTTCCTGATAGTCCACGTTGACGTTCTGGTAGCGCAGGTTCTGGCGCACGGTCCAAACATTGTCGAAACGGTGCTCGAACTCGTAGCCCGCGCTCGCCTGCTTGAAGGAAAAATGCTCGAAGGAAGGGTCGCCGACGAAGAAGTCTCGGGGAATCTGGCCGTAGGGATTGGGCAGCAAGGTGCCCTGGATGGGAAGCAGGTTCCAGAAGCCGGCCTTCGGGTCGTCGAGATAGCTCGTGAGGATGGTGAGCTTGGTGTCGGCATCGGGCCGCCAGGTGAGGCTCGGGGCGATCTCGAGGCGTTGTTCGTCCAGGAAGTTCACCTGGGTGCCGCTGTCGCGGGCAAGCCCCGTGATGCGATAGAGCCACTGGCCATCCTTATCCAGTTGCCCGCCGAAGTCGAAGGCGGCCTGCAGGCGGTCGAAGCTGCCCGTCTGGAGCTGGATCTCGTGGATAGGATCGCTGGTCGGCCGCTTGCTGACCATGTTGAGCACGCCGGCCGGTGAGCCCTTCCCGAACAGAACGGACGAGGGTCCCTGGAGCACTTCCATGCGCTCAAGGAAATAGGGATCGACACGGGGCATGCTCCACGTGCCGCCGGAGAGCAGCAGACCGTCCTGGTACTGATCGAGCTGGAATCCGCGCGCCATGAGATTGACCAGCCGGAAATCCGCGTCGTCGCTGAAATAGACGCCGGGGGCGTAGCGCAGCGCCTGCCGAACGGTCTGGGCCTGCTGGGCGTCCATCTGCTCGCGGGTGATCACCGTGATGGTCTGCGGCGTCTCGATCAGCGGCGTCGAGGTCTTGGTGGCGGTGATGGAATTGGCGGCGACGAAGCCGTTCACGGGGCCGAGCGGCGAGGTCTCCACCTGGATGGTGTCGAGGGCGATGGTGCCCGCCGCGTCCGCTGAGGATCGCGCGGCAGGCGCCGTCACAGCCACCGTCGTCGGATTGGGGAAGGAGTGGGAGAGGCCGGTCCCCTGCAGCAGGCGCGCGAGCGCATCGGCGGGTACTGCCGTGCCGCTAAAGCCCGGCGAAGTGCGCCCCGCCGCAACCGAAGGCAGGTAGGTGACCTGGAGCCCGGACTGGCGGCCGAAAGCCGCCAGCGCCTGATTGAGTGGGCCGGCGGGGATCGAGAATGTGACCTGCGCCGCCTGCGCGAGAACGGGGGGCGCGAACAGGGTGCCGCCTGCGGCAACCATGGTCGAGACCATGAGCGCCGCGAGAAGAAACCGTCCGCCGAAATTGTCGCGCGCGCACGTCCAAGACCCCTGCCCCATGAGCACGCCACTCCCTCATCCATATCGGAGGGCCTGCGGTGCCGATGCAGCGAAGCAGCCTCCCTATGGCTGAGACGAGCGGGGCGCGCGGATTTTCTCTTTTGCCGCGATTTTTTTTCAGACCGGCGAGATCACGGTGAGATAGGAGCCCACGCGGCGCACCCTTCCGCCGAAAGGATGCACCACCGCCTCCAGCGCGCGCAGCGGGTCATTCAGGTCGAACACGCCGCTGATGCGGCTCGTCCCGAACCATGGGTCGGCGACGATGACACGCCCGGGCTGCCACCGGGCGATCTTGGCGACGACGGAGCCGATGGGCTCGTTCTCCGCGAAGATCTGCCCGTCGCGCCAGGCGGCGATCTGGCTGACGTCCCGCCTCCCGCGCTGGATAGAGCGCGAGCGCTCGTCAAACGTCACCCACTGCCCGGAATCGAGCTTGCCGCCCTCGGCCATGTCCGATCCGCGAACCCGCACGTCCACCGCGCCGTGGTCCACGGAAACGGAGAGGAAGCCCGCATCATTGCTGATGTCGAAAGCGGTGCCGAGGGCGGTCGCCGCGAGGTCCGACGTGGTGACCTGGAACGGCCGGGCTTCATCCTTCGCCACATCGAAGAAAGCCATGCCGACGAGCAGCTCCACAAGCCGCAGGCGCTTGCCGAAACGAAGGGCGATGGCACTGTCCGGGCCAAGCGTCACGGTGCTGCCGTCGGACAGAGGAATGCGGCGGATCTCCGCCGTGCCGGTGGCATAGTCGGCCCGCGCATCGATCAGCAGGCCGGGCACGGTGGCATAACCCACTGCCGCAGCGACGCCGCCGGCGAGGCCGGCAATCACCAGATTGCGGCGTGTCATCCCGGCCGGGGGGCGCCGCCCCTCCGCCACGACCTTTCCGGCCATGCCATGGATCTCGGCGACCTCGGCCCAGGCGACCTCATGATCCGGGCCGCGCGCCCGCCAGCGCCGGATCATCTCGTGGGAGACAGGATTGGAGGGATCGTTCTGAAGCCGGATGACGAGATCCAATGCTTCCTCGAACAGCCGATCCTCTTCTGGCGCCGCTTCGTTCATCCGCGTCCTTTCGGCGGGAAGCCGGGATGACCGGCATTTCTCTCACCTATAAGAGAGAACGCGCAGGCGGCGATGATTTTCTCTAACCCTCAGTCCGCCTCATGCAGGCGTGCCCGGATATGCCGGTAGGCGTCGCGGATCAGGGCCCAGGTGCGGGTCGTGGACAGGCCAAGCTCCTGCGCAGCCTCGCTGATGGTCTTCTCGCCGAGCCGGTGCATCTCGAACGCCCTGCGTGTCCGTTCGGGCAATTCCTGGAGCGCGGCTGCGGTGATGGCGAGGCGCTGGCGGTCGAAGACGATGACCTCGGGCGAGGGGGCATCGTCCGGGACGGTGGCCAGTTCGTCGCTCGTCAGATCGGCGCGCGGCATCAGCCCCTCACGCCGCTGCAGGTCGATCCGCAGATTTCGCGCGATCCGGTGCAACAGCGCGCGCGGATTGTCGTGCGTCACCTCCTGGGAGCCGGCGGCGAGCAGCCGCAGAAAGGTCTCCTGCGTCAGGTCCGCTGCGGTCTCCGAGGTCACGCCGCGCCGGCGCAGCGAGCGGGCAATCTCCTGCGAATGCCGGCGGAAAAGGGTGTGGAGATCCCAGCTCAAGACCACACCGCCTTCGACCGCATGGACGCCGCGCAGCGTTGCACCACCGCCCCCGCGCCCTGGATCGTGCCGATGGTGAGGACCCAGCGCGAAGCGGTCTCTCTGTGCATTGGGAAGCAGCCGAATTTCTTGCCCAGGCATGTGCCCAAGGTCTTATCCGGCATTAGCCTGGATTGAAATTTCCGTGCAACACCAATGATTTATAGATATTCTAGATTAAGACCCGTTTGCTCAGGCTGGCCCAAGTCGACAGCGGGAAAATTCATCTTCTTTCCGTGGACTAACCCTTCCGACGTAGCACACGCCACCATCTCGGCGATCGCCAGCCAGGCACCAAATCCTCCCCGGATGTTGCCGATCCGCAACGTTCCGAGCACCGAAGCACCGCCGGCACGATCGCGAAGTCCGCCCGCATCTCGCCTGTCCGGGGAAAGACACTCTCAGCCGAAAGCGGCCTCATAGTCCGCCGGCTTGAAACCGACGAGGAGCCGCCCGCCGACATCGAGCACCGGACGCTTGATCATGGACGGCTGGGCGAGCATCAGCGCGATGGCCTTGCCTTCGTCCAGCCCCTCCTTGTCAGCCTCCGGCAGGCCGCGGAAGGTGGTGCCGGCGCGGTTGAGAAGCACCTCCCAGCCCACCTTCTTCGCCCAGCCTTCAAGACGGGCGCGGTCGATCCCTTCGGCCTTGTAGTCGTGGAAGCCGTAGGTGACCGCGTGCCCGTCGAGCCAGGCCCGCGCCTTCTTCATGGTGTCGCAGTTCTTGATGCCGTAGATCGTCGCGAACTTGGCCATCGTCGCCCATCTCTCATCCCAATCCCGGCAGCTATAGCAATCCTCACCGGGCGTTCGGATTGGGCACCGTGCCGCGCTCGGCGGTAAGCTTCGCGATCGCCGCGCGGATGGGCGCGAAGGGCCCGTATTTGTGCTGGGTGGCGGAGAAGTCGTCCGCATAGGGGCCGTAGGGTGTGTCCAGCGGCTTGCGGAGGAGGTCGGGAAAGTCCTTCTCGATCCCGGCCCGCTCCGGGCGCTGCTGGGACACCACATAGGCCGCCACGTCCCAGCTCTCCTCGACCGAAAGGCTCGGCATCAGCCAGTCGGTGCCGTTGGGCATGTTGTTGTGGACGAAATTGGCGGCGGTGATGAGCCGGTTCATGCCAGCGCCGTTGTTGAAGCTGTCGTAGCCCCAGAGCGGCGGCACGCTGTAGCCGAAATACATGTCCGTGGGGTTACGCTTCACGCCGTCCCCGCTCTTTCCGTGGCATTCCGCGCACTTGGCGGCATAGATCGTCGCCCCCGCCGCCGGGTCCGCCGCACGGTCCAGCTCCGCCATCTTGCCTGCGCCGCCGCCGGAGACCCTGCCATCTGCCGGAACGTTGGTGGAGAGCAGCGAGAGATAGGCCACCAGCGCCCGCATGGGCTTCGCATCGAGTGGCATCGGCCGTCCGTTCATGGAGCGCGTCATGCAGGAATTGAGACGCTCCTCCAGCGTCGCAGGCTCCCCCCGCCGCGCGCTGTATTCGGGATAGTCGGCGGAGGCGGCCACCAGGGGCAGTGCGAATTTCTTGAGCCCTGCGCGCAGGTGGCAATTGTTGCAGGCCAGATTGTTGCCCGCATAGCGTGTGGATGGGTCCAGCGCCGCCGGCCCGATATGGGCATAGGTCGCCTCGACGATGGAACGGCCGAAGCGCACCAGCCGGCCGTAATCGTCGTCCGGCAGCATGGCCACCTGCGGCACGTCCCATTCGAGGATGCGCTCCCCCTGGGTCTGCCCATGGGCAGCCGTGATCGAAAGGCCGGCCAGGGCCAGCACCAGCAACGCTCTTCTCATATCGCCCCCTCCTCGCGCCGACGTTGCAATTGCAAGCCTTCGCGGCTATAAGCCCGCCTTCGTCCGGCATGCGCCCCCCTGGAGGCGTGCAGGACGAAAAGCCAGAGCGGCCGCGCGAGCGGCCGTTGGCCATTCTAGAACCAGTTCAAGTTAGGAACAGTGCCATGACCGCCATCAAAGAATTGAAGGCAGTGGCGCGCCCGCGGGCCGGCAAGGGGGCCGCCCGTGAAGAGCGCCGCGCCGGACGCGTGCCCGCCGTTATCTACGGTGAGAAGCAGGATCCCATCACGATCTCGCTCGAGCACAAGGAAATCACCCGGACCATCTATGCCGGCCACTTCCTGACCTCGCTCTTCATGATCGAGGTGGATGGAAAGCGCCATCGCGTGATCCCCCGCGACTACCAGCTCGATCCGGTGAAGGATCTGCCGCTGCACGTGGACTTCCTGCGGGTGTCCGCCGGCGCGCACGTCACCGTCGAGGTGCCGGTGCATTTCGTGAACCAGGAGAAGTCTCCCGGCCTGAAGCGCGGCGGCACGTTGAACATCGTGCATCACGCCGTGACCCTGGATGCCCCGGCCGATGCGATCCCGGAATACATCAGCGCGGACCTGACCGGCTTCGAGATCGGCGACAGCCTGCATCTCTCCGCCGTCAAGCTCCCCGATGGCGTGGTTTCGGCCCTGCATGGCGACGACACGCTGGCGACCGTGGTCGCCCCGTCGGGCCTGAAGGAAGCCGAGGCCGACGAAGCCGCTGCGGCCGCTGCCGCCGCTCCGGCCGCCAAGTCCTGATCCCCTTTTGCGCCGGAGGGAGCCGTGCTCCTGTTCGCAGGCCTCGGCAATCCCGGCGCGAAATATGCCGGCAACCGGCATAATATCGGCTTCATGGCGGTGGACACCCTCGTCCGCCGCCATCGCCTCACCCCTTGGCGGCGGCGCTTCCAGGGCGCGGTGAGCGAGGGCGAGATCGCCGGTGAGAAGGTTCTGGCCCTGTGCCCGGAAACCTTCATGAACGAAAGCGGGCGCGCCGTGGCCGAGGCCATGCGCTTCTACAAGATCCCGCTGGAAAAGGTCTTCGTCTTCCATGACGAATTGGACCTGCCCCCCGCCAAGATCCGGGTGAAGAAGGGCGGCGGCAATGCCGGCCATAACGGCCTGCGCTCCATCACCGCCCATTGCGGCAATGATTATTGGCGGGTGCGGCTCGGCATCGGTCATCCCGGCGACAAAACCCTGGTCCACGCTTATGTGCTGAACGACTTCGCCAAGGTGGAAAAGCCCTGGGTGGAAGCCGTGTGCGACGCCTGCGCCGATTTCGCCGACCTCTTCGCGAAGCACAAGCCCGAGGAGTTCCAGAATCGGGCGCACCTGTTCCTTGAGGCCCAGGGCTTCAGCGACCCGAAGCAGGTCGGCAACGGCTGAGCGGGGCTTGACTGAGGGAGCCAGTGGATGAAGAACGTCACCATCACCGTGTCGGAGGATCTGCTGGAGCGGACGCGGCTGGCGGCGGCGCGCGAGGGCGTCTCCCTGTCCAAGTTCGTCGCCGAGCACCTGTCGCGGGCGCTGGGCGGCCATGCCGATCCGCTTGCGCCGTTCGACCGCTGGCTCACCGGCCCCGGCTGGGGCGGGGCGCCGGTCACCGCCACGCCTCAGATGCGCGAGGAAACCCATGAGCCTGCGATGCTTCGTGGACGCGCCGATCCTGATCTATCTCCAGGACCGCGCGGAGGCCCGCAAGAGGGCGATGGCGCGGCATAGCCTGCGCTCCATCCGCCGGCACGGCGAACTGGTGGTGAGCCCCGCCGTGCTCGCGGAGCTTTACGGCCTCGCGCGGGGCCGCTTTCCCGCGGTGAAGCGGGACGCGGTGCGCGAATATCTGGGCGACCTCATGCCCGCCTGCCGCTCCGCCGGCACGAACGAGATCATGGACCGGGCGTTCCGCATCGAGGACCGCCTGTCCCTCTCCTGGCAGCAATGCCTCACCTTTGCGGCCGCCACCGCCTCGGATTGCCGGCTCCTGGTGAGCGAGGATTTCGAGGACGGCCTCGCCGTCGAACGCACCACGGTCATCAACCCCTTCACGACGGACATCGAGACCGTCTTCTCCTCTCTGAAAGATCGCTGAACATGGGCTTCAAATGCGGAATCGTCGGCCTGCCCAACGTGGGCAAGTCGACCCTCTTCAACGCGCTCACCCAGACCGCCGCCGCGCAGGCGGCGAACTACCCGTTCTGCACCATCGAGCCGAACGTGGGCGAGGTGGCCGTGCCGGATCCGCGCCTCGACGCGCTCTCCAGCATCGCCGGATCGGCCCAGATCATCCCCACCCGCCTCACCTTCGTGGACATTGCCGGCCTGGTGCGCGGTGCCTCCAAGGGCGAGGGGCTCGGCAACCAGTTCCTCGCCAATATCCGCGAATGCGATGCCATCGCCCATGTGGTGCGCTGCTTCGAGGATGGCGACGTCACCCATGTGGAGGGCAAGATCTCGCCGGTGGACGACATCGAGACCATCGAGACCGAGCTGATGCTGGCCGACCTCGAAAGCCTGGAGAAGCGCGCCGCCGCCTTGGAGAAGAAGACCAAGAACGGCGGCGACAAGGAAGCGAAGGAAAGCCTCGACCTCATGCAGCGCGCGTTGGTGCTGCTGCGCGAGGGCAAGCCCGCGCGCCTCGTGGAGCGCAAGCCCGAGGAGGAGCAGGCCTTCTCCATGCTCGGCCTCATGACCGCAAAGCCCGTGCTCTACGTGTGCAATGTGGAGGAAGCCTCGGCGAAGGAGGGCAATTCCCTCTCTGCCCAGGTGTTCGCCCGCGCCAAGGAGGAAGGCGCCAAGGCGGTGGTGGTCTCGGCGAAGATCGAGAGCGAGATCGCGGTGCTGCCGCCCGAGGAGCAGAAGGACTATCTGGAGGCCATCGACCTCGACGAGCCGGGCCTCAACCGCGTGATCCGCGCCGGCTACGACCTTCTGCACCTCGTCACCTATTTCACCGTGGGGCCGAAGGAGGCCCGCGCCTGGACCATCACCCGCGGCACCAAGGCGCCGGCGGCGGCAGGCGTGATCCATTCGGATTTCGAGAAGGGCTTCATCCGCTCCGAGACCATCGCCTATGACGATTATGTCCGTCACAAGGGCGAGGCCGGCGCGCGCGAGGCCGGCCGGCTGCGGCTGGAAGGCAAGGAATATGTGGTGCAGGACGGCGACGTGCTGCACTTCCGTTTCGCCAATTGAGCGTAGCCCTACCCCGCATGCATTCTAGCCTTGCACAAGCCGAGGCGTATAAAGGACTTAAAGAAACGGGAGGAAAGGCGTGGCTGACATCTTCTTCGAGGACTTCATTGAAGGCGATGTGAAGACCTACGGCTCCTACACCGTCAGCGCCGAGGAGATCGTCGCGTTCGCCCGCGAGTTCGACGCTCAGCCCATGCATGTGGATGAAGCAGCCGGCAAGGCCTCCCTGTTGGGGGGCCTGGCCGCCTCCGGCTGGCATGCCTGCTGCATCACCCAGCGCCTCATGTGCGAAGGCTTTCTTCTGCGCGCCGCCGGGCTCGGCTCGCCGGGGGTGAGCGAGGTGAAGTGGAGAAAGCCCATCCATCCGGGCGACGTGCTCTCGCTCCGCCGCACGGTGGTTGAAAGCCGCACCTCCAAGAGCAAGCCGGACATGGGCCTGGTGACCCTGAAGCTGGAACTGCTGAAGCAGATGGGAGAGGTCGCGACCGAGCAGGTCATCGTCATCCTGTTCGCACGCCGCAACCCGGGAGCCCGCCTCGCATGAGCTTCTTCGAGGATATCGAGGTCGGCGACCGCCGTGCGCTCGGCAGCCACACCTTCACCCGCGAGGAAATCATCGCCTTCGCGACCAAGTACGATCCCCAGCCCTTTCACATTGACGAGGAAGCCGCGAAGCGGACCCATTTCGGCGCGCTCGTCGCCTCCGGCTGGCACACGGCCTCCATGTGGATGAAATACTTCGTCGCCGACCGCCTGCAGGATGCGGCGGAGCGGGCCGCCCGCGGCGAGCGGGTCGCACAGGTCGGCCCCTCGCCGGGGTTCAAGAATCTCCGATGGCTGAAGCCGGTCTATGCCGGCGACACTATCTCCTTCGCGACCGAGGTGAAGGACAAGCTCCTCTCCAAGACCAAGACGGAGTGGGGCATCCTCGTTGCCCACAATAGCGGCGTGAACCAGCACGGCGAGCTTGTGGTGGACTTCGAGAGCACGGTCTTCATCCAACGGCGGACGTAAGCGCGCCTCGCCGCACGCTTTATCCTTAAGGTCAAGCCCGAGGATGAGACGGCGCCCCCTCTCCCGCTTGCGGGGGAAGGAATGAAGCCTAGGGTCGGGACTCAATCGCACCAGAATGCAATGACGGCGGCAATGTAGGCACCTGCGAGGTAGTTGGCGGCAAGCTTGTCGTATCGGGTAGCAATGCGTCGCCAGTCCTTGAGCCGACACCA
>NZ_JBDZDT010000025.1:0-14933 GCF_040049275.1 Aquabacter albus
ATCGGCGCCGGCATCTGGGACGTCCTGCCGTTTCTTGCCGCCCTGCTGGCCGGCAGCGCCATCGGCCAGATCCTGCCGCTGGCGACCGGCTTCGTGTACGGCGTCCTGGTGCCGGCGGCGCTGCAGGGCGGCGTGCTCCAGGTCGGCCTTCTCATCCTCCTGGTCGGTCTCGGCGGCTTCCTGGCGCAGCTGGTGGGCGAAGCGGCGCTCCAGCGCATCGCCGCACGTGGCGATGGACGGCTCCATCAAGGCCTGTGGGACTGGATCGTCGGCCTGCCGCTGGCGTCGCTGCGCGGCTACGCCAGCTCCGACCTCGGCGCGCGCGCCTCCGCCGTTCAGGCCGCTGTGTCCGGCACGCGCCAATTCGCCTTCCAGGGCATCGGCACCGCCGCTGTCCTGCTGTCCAGCATCGCGTTCCTGTTCTGGCACGATCCCCGGCTCGCCGGCCTCGCACTTGCCTTGGTGGCGCTGCTGCTCGCGGCCGGCATGCTGGTGGGCTGGATCCAGGCGCGGGCCTTGCGCGACAGCGAGCGCCTGGAAGGAACGGCCGACAGCCAGATGGCCGAGTTCGTCAACGGAATCACCGTCCTGCGCAGCGCCGGCGCAGAGGCGCGCGCCGCCCGACGCTGGGCCGACCGCTTCGCGGCGATGCGCGCTCGGCAGGTGGCCTCGCGCCGGGTCATGAACATCTACGAGGCCTGGCTGGCGGCATGGCCCGCCCTGGCCGGCGCGGCCCTGCTCGCCACCATCCACGCCCTCGGCGCGGGTGCGGACGGGACACCCGGCATCTCCGTCGCATCGGTCGCCGCCATCCTGACCTCGTTCGCGGTGATGCTCGCCGCCTTCTCCCAGCTGTTGCGCGGCGGCCTTGCGGTCTGGCTGCTGCGGTCCGCCTGGGCCTATGCCAGGCCGCTCCTCGCCACCGCGCCGGAGCCCGCGGTGGCACTGTCCGACCCGGGACCCCTGGAAGGCCGCATCGAGTTCTCGTCCGTGGGCTTCTCCTATGGCGGCGGGCCGGCCGTCCTCGCCGATGTTTCGTTCCGGGCGGCTCCCGGCGAAACGGTCGCCATCGTCGGCGCATCCGGCAGCGGCAAGTCGACCATGGTGCGCTTGCTGCTCGGGCTCGAGGCGCCCACCCAGGGGGCGGTGTATGTGGATGGCCACGACATCCGCGCGCTCCATCCCGAGGCCTATCGCCGGCAGGTCGGCGTCGTCCTGCAGGACGGCGCGCTGCCGCCCGGGACCATCCTCGACATCGTCCGCGGCGAGACCGACGCCACCCCGGAGCAGGTCTGGCGGGCACTGGGCGCCGCCGCCATGGCCGAGGACGTCGCGGCGATGCCGCTCGGCCTGCACACAGTGCTGCCGGATGCGTCCCGCCTGCTGTCGGGCGGGCAGGTGCAGCGCCTGGCGCTCGCCAGCGCCCTGATCGCCCGGCCGCCCATCCTGGTCCTGGACGAGGCGACGAGCGCACTCGACAACACCACCCAGGCCCGCGTCATGGCCTCGGTGCGATCCATGCCCTCCACGAGGATCCTCGTCGCCCACCGGATCAGCACCATCCGCGGCGCCGACCGCATCCTGGTGCTGGATGCGGGGCGTGTCGTGGAAAGCGGGACCTTCAGCGAACTGATGGACCGGAAGGGACACTTCTTCCGGCTCGTCGGCGCCGGCCGATGAGTGCGCCCCATTTGACTGCGCCGCAGTCGAAAAGTGGACCTTCCCGCCTCAAGGGCCACGATCGACCGAATCCGGCCGGTGGCGAAGGCAATACGTATGAGCAAGGCCCGGCAATCAGCGGTATTGACGGACGATCCCAGGACTACGCGTCTTGTGGTCGTCGGGACGAGGATCGAAGGTTCAATTCCCTCCATCTTCGGCTAATCCCGACAAACGAATTGAGGCGGCCCCTGCATACCCGGTGTCCTCAGTACGAGACGACGACTCGTCCTTGGACGGTGACATCGCCGGCATCGGTGACGGGACCGTTGGTGAGTGCGACGCCGGCCACGACGCCGGCCTGGAGATTGCTGGCGAGCGCATAGTCGATCCCGACACCCGCGCCCACCAAGGTGGTGTTGGGATCGAACACGGCGAGTGTGCCACTGAGCCCGTAATTGTGGCCGTATGCCACGTCCAGGAACAGGTAGGGCGAGGCCGCGTCCGTCATTCCCTTCACCGCCGGATTGTCGGCGCCCGGCGTGGTGAGCAGCGGCAGTGTCGGTCCCCGCAGCTCGTTGCGCAACACGAAGCCCGCATCCACGCTGCCGTCGGAGAGCGTGTAGCCGCGCGCCGCATAATAGCCGCCCAGCGCCAGCTGCTCGGTGTCCGGCAGCGCCTGGCCGGCAACCTGGGCATAAAGGGTGTTGCGCAGGGTGAAGCCCTGGAGAAGAGGGAGGCCGGAGAGCGGGGTCGACTGATCCAGCGTGCCATAGCCATAGGCATATTGCGCGTCGGTCACCCGCCCGTTGGTGAAGAGCAGCCAGGTGTCGCTGTCGTTGCCGCCCACCACGCCGCCGGGATTGGCCACGAGCCGCACGTCGATGGAGGTGCTACCCACCACCTGAAGCTGGTTGGCCCAGCCGAAGATCAGGTCGAACACCCCGGCCGTGCCGGTGGCCACCTTTTCATCATTGAACCAGGTGTCGCGCCCCACCCATTTGGGTGAAACGCCACCATAGAGGTCGCCCCAGCCGGCGAGGGCGGGGGCAAGGTTCGACACCGCCGAGCGGTAGAGAATGGGCAGCTCGAAGGTGCTGTTCTGGAAGGTCAGGATGTTGTCGACGCTCAACTGGCTGGTGGCGACGAAGCTCGGGGTGATCTCGATGGATTGGCGATCGAAGGTGGGGATCACCACCCGTCCGGCATGGCTGAGATAGGACGGCCAGGCGGATCCCGTCAGGTCGATGCTGGCAGGGGCGGTCCAGAAGTTGCTGCTGCCGGTGAGCTGGTAGGAGATCGTGGTGTCGTTCAGCGCCTCGATCCCCGCACCGAATCCGACGAAGTAGCGGTTGTAGTCGGTCTCCTGCGTGCCCGTATTGGACCAGCCGGCGAACACCTGCCAGGGTTTTTGCCGCGTGATTTCCAGTGTGAGGTCGCTGTCGCCGGGACGGGTGCCGGGCTCGAACACGCCGTTGATCTGCCGATAGGGATAGCGGTTCAGCCAGTCCAGATCCTCGGAGAGGCGCGGGGCGTCGATCAGCGCGCCGGACTCGGCGCGCACCTTGGCGGCCAGCGGGGCATCCTCCGGCGCGCCCGGAGCGCCCGCAGCACCGCGGGTGGAGACGGCGCCGAGCTTGAAGGGGACCACCTGGAGCTGGAGCACGCCGGCCGAGATGTCCTGGGGCGGCGCGGTGACCGAGACGAAGGGGTGGCCAAAATCGCGATAGACCTTCGCCACAGCCGTCTGGATATCGGCGATGAGGCGGCCCGAGAGCGGTCGCCCGAGGAAGGGCGTGAGCGCCGCCTGGAGGCGATCCGGCGGCACCCCTTCAATCCCGACAAAGGTGATCCCGCGGGTGGGACGGGCCGCCACCTTCCCCGACAATCCGATCAGCCGGATGCCGGAAAGATTGACGCCGAGCGGCGTGTCGTCCACCGTGCCTGGCGGCACCACCCCCAACTGGAGCCCGTCCCCGCCAGATACCGCGGGCGGCAGGTTGCGCTCCACCACCCCACGGGACTGAGCAAAGGCCGAGGCGGTGGTACCTATGAGGCACAGACCCGTGGCGGCTCCAAGCAACATCCCGCGGGCATAGGCAGGAAGCTTGCCGGGACCGGGAGCCAAAATACCCATCAATGCACCCGGAAGTTCAGCGAACGGCCATAGGTGAGGTTCGCCCGGTGGGGCGACACCCTGCAGAGGACACCGGCGCGGCAGCCGGTGAAATCCGTCCGAGGGGTGGCATCTGCATCTTGCCCGGCCACTGAGCTTCCCGGCGCCGGGTCGGACCAGACATATGGCGCAGGAGCCGAGGTCTGGACGAACCGGCTCGGCGGCGTCAGGGCCGTGAGCAGGATGATCTCCTGCGGGGTGAGGGCCTGCGGCTGCGGGCCGAGCGGTCCGGGCGCTGGGGGCGTCGGGGGCGTCGGGGGTATGGGCCCCGGAGGCCCGGGCGGCGCGGGCAGGATGATGAGCACGCCGGGATCATAGGTGAGGGCATAGTTCGCGGTGGCGGCGAGCGAGCCTTGCAGGATCCCATAGGTGCCCGGCGCAGCGCCTTGCGCCAGCGCCAGCGCGCCGGTGATCTCATCTCCGTTCACCAGGCTGCCGGCGGTGAGCTGCCAGGTCAGCGGCGGCTCGGCGCTGCCCGCCACCATGGTCTCGTTGTCCGCCGCCACCGTGATGGGACGGGGCGTGACCTGGAGCATGGCCCCGCTATAGGTGATGTCGTAATTGGCGTTGGCGGCGCTGTCCGCCAGCATGATGCCGTAGGATCCGACACCGGATGTGGCCCCGGCCGCTGTGGCAAGGGTCAGGCTCTGTCCATAAGCGAGCTCGGCGCCACCGACGCTGTAGGTGAGCGCCGGATTGGCGTCGCCGTAAATCCGGGCCTGGGGGTCGGCGGTCACCGTCACCGGACGGGGCACTACCTGGAGGGAGGCGATCGGCGCATAGCTGACGGCATAGTTGCCGGCGGCGGCGCCCGTCGGCAAGCCGCCGGAGGCGATCACCTCATAGGTGCCGACACCCGGCTGGGTGCCGGCCATGGTGGTGAAGCTCACCGCCCCGAGGTTCTCCGCCGTGCTCTGCCCATAGACCCAGCCGGTGGCGGTGAGGCCGAAGGCCGGCAGGCCCTCGCCATACATCACCGAGGCCGGCGCCGTCGCGGTGATGACCAGCGGTGCCGGAATGACCTCGAACCGGGCCGCGGGCGCGGAACTGATGACATAGTTGCCCGCCGCAGCGCCGCTCAGCGTGCCGCCCTGCGCTGCGACCGTGTAGCCGCCGACACCCGGCTCGGCGCCTGCGGTGGTGGCGAAGCTCACGCCGGAGAGGTTGTCCTGCGTGCTTTGGCCGTTCTTCCAGCCCATGGCCAGATAGCTGAAACCCGGTAGCCCCGCGCCATATGTGACGTGCGATGCCGAGGGGCTGGCAAGGAGGACCAGCGTCGCGGGCAGGACGGTGAGATCCGCGCCCGCATAGGTGAGCGCATAATTGCCGCTGGCGGTCAGGGTGCCCTGGGTGATGGCGTAGCCGCCGACGTCGGAGGCGAGGGTGGCGCCGGTGGCGAGGGCGCCGGACAGTCTGTCGCCGTTCACCAGATTGCCGGACGTGAGGACATAGGTGAGTGGCGGGTTGGGATCGCCATAGAGGCGGGTCACCCCATCTGCCGTCACGGTGATGGGGCGCTGGGTGACTGTGAGGTTCGCGCCCACATAGGAGATGGCATAATTGGGGTTAAGGGCGTCGGTGAGGGTGCCCTGGGTGATGGCATAGCTGCCGACGCCGGAGCCCGTGGTGGCGCTGGTGGCGAGGGCGCCCGCCAGCGTATCCCCGTTCACGAGGTTGCCCGACGTGAGGACATAGGCGAAGCCAGGATTGGCGTCACCATAGACGCGGCTCGCCGCGTTCGCGGTCACGGTGACGGGGCGCGGAGTGACGGTGAGGGCGCCGTTCACGTAGGTGATGGCATAGTTGCCGGCATCGAACGTACCGCCGGTGGCGGCGCTGGCGATGATGGCATAGGGGCCGCCGGCGACCGAGGCGGTGGCCGCGGTCCCGACGCTGGTGAGCGTGACGGAACCGATGGTCTCGCCGGTCTGGAGGCCGGAGGCGGTGAAGCCGGTCAGCGTCGGCGTCTGGCCATAGGTCTTGCTGGCATTGTCGGCGGTGATGGTGAGCGCGGCCGGGTTCACGGTCAGCGTACCGTTTACATAGGTGATGGCGTAGTTGCCGGCATCGAACGTGCCACCGGTGGCGGCGCTGCCGACGATGGCATAGGGGCCGCCTGCGACCGAGGCGGTGGCCGCCGTCCCGGCGCTGGTGAGCGTAACGGAACCGACGGTCTCGCCATTCTGCAGGCCGGAGGCAGTGAAGCCGGTCAGCGTCGGCGCCGCGCCATAGGTCTTGCTGGCATTGTCGGCGGTGACGGTGAGCGCGGCCGGGTTCACCGTCAGCATGCCGTCCACATAGGTGGTGGCGTAGTTGCCGGCATCGAATGTGCCGCCGGCGGCGACGCTGGCGATGATGGCATAGGGGCCGCCGGCAACCGAGGCGGTGGCCGCGGCCCCGGCGCTGGCGAGTGTGACGGAGCCGATCGTCTCGTCGTTCTGCAGGCCGGAGGAGGTGAAGCCGGTCAGTGTCGGCGTCGCGCCGTAGGTCTTGGTGGCATTGTCGGCGGTGATGGTGAGCGCGGCCGGGTTCACCGTCAGCGTGCCGTCCACATAGGTGATGGCATAGTTGCCAGCGTCAAACGTACCGCCTGTGGCGGCGGAAGCGATGACGGCGTAGGGGCCGCCAGCGACCGAGGCGGTGGCGGCCGCCCCGGCGCTGGCGAGCGTGACAGAGCCGATGGTCTCGCCGTTCTGCAGCCCGGACGTGGCGAATCCGGTCAGTGCCGCCGTATCGCCGTAGGTCTTGGTGGCATTGTCGGCGGTGATGGTGAGCGCGGCCGGGCTCACCGTCAGTGAGCCGTTCACATAGGTGATGGCGTAGTTGCCGGGATCGAACGTGCCGCCGGTGGCGGCGCTGGCGCTGATGGCATAGGGGCCGCTGCCCACCGAGGCGGTGGCCGCCTGACCGGCGCTCGTTAGGGTGACGGAGCCGATGGTCTCGCTATTCTGTAAGCCGGATGGGTTGAAGCCCGTCAGCGTCACCGTCTGGCCGTAAGTCTTGGTGGCGTCGCTGGCCGTCACCGTGAGCGCGGCTGGATTCACCGTCAGGCTGCCGTCCACATAGGTGACGGTGTAGTTGTTGGGATCGAACGTGCCGCCGGTGGCGGCGCTAGCCATGATGGCATAGGGGCCGCCCGCCACCGAGGCTGTGGCCGCCTGACCAACGCTCGTCAGGGTGACGGAGCCGATGGTCTCGCCATTCTGTAAGCCGGATGGGTTGAAGCCCGTCAGCGTCGCCGTCTGGCCGTAAGTCTTGGTTGCGTCGCTGGCCGTCACCGTGAGCGCGGCCGGGGTCACCGTCAGGCTGCCGTCCACATAGGTGATGGTGTAGTTGCTGGGATCGAAGGTGCCGCCGGTGGCGGCGCTGGCGACGATGGCATAGGGGCCGCCGCCGACCGAGGCGGTGGCCGCCGATCCGGCGCTGGTCAGGGTGACGGAGCCGATCGTCTCGCCATTCTGCAGGCCGGTCGGGGTGAAGCCGGTCAGCGTCGGCGTCTGGCCATAGGTCTTGGTGGCGTTGTCGGCGGCGACGGTGAGCGCGGCCTTGTCCACCGTCAGATTGTTTTCGCCATAAGAGAAGACGCGATACGCGACGCCCCCTTGGCTGGTGGCATTCGTGTTCTGTGCCGCCAGGGAGAGGTCGTGGGTGCCCGCGCTGGTAGTGGGATCAACCGCGACCGCGCTGCCGACGATGCCAGGGGAGAGGCTGTCGCCGGACGGGCCGAATACATAGGAGGCCGGACCGCCGCCGCCCACCGTGGCGGCCGTGACCGTGGCGGTGGTGTCGCCATAGGTCGATTGGGAATTGACCGTGTTGACCCAGACCACAGGGGTCAGGGCATAGAGCTCGGGATAATGGCCGGAGCTGGGCGGCGCCCAGGTGGTGGCGAAATCCCACCCCGCGGCGGACGCCCTGGCCAAGAAGCCGGCCGTGTCCTGGAACTGGGCCGTCGTCAGGCCTTCCAGCCCGATGGAGGGATCGGGAACTCTCTCTCTGCCGACGCCATACGGGATGCCGGCGGTGTCGGTGTTCCAATAGCTGGCGGAAATGCTGCCGGAGTCGTTGTATCCCACGAGGGCGCCGATGTCCCCGCTTACGCCGTTCCCCATGAAGCCGGTCGCATAAGCCTTCGTGATGCTGCCGGAGTTGAGGCCCACCAGGCCTCCGACATAACCGCCGCTCGTGACGGCGCTGGTCGCGTAGGCGTTCGTGATGCTGCCGCCGACGTCGTTCCATCCCACGAGGCCGCCGGTTGTATCGTTGCCGGTGATGGCACCGGTCGCGTAGGCGCTCGTGATGCTGCCGGAGTTGTATCCCACGAGCCCGCCGGCGGCACCGTCGCCCGCGACGGTGCCGGTCGCATAGGCGTTCATGATGCTGCCGCCAGCATCATTATATCCCGCGAGACCGCCGGTATTGTCGCCGCTTCCCACGATGGCGCCGGTCGCGTAGGCATTTATGATGCTGCCGCCCTGGTTGCGCCCCACGAGGCCACCGACATAATCGCTGCTGCCGGTGACGGCACCGGTCGCACGGGCATTCGTGATGCTGCCGCCGTCGTTCCATCCCACAAGGCCGCCGACATAATCGCCGCTGCCTGTGACGGCAGCGGTCGTATAGGCATTCGTGATGCTGCCGCCTTGGTTGTATCCCACGAGGCTGCCGACGGTGCCTTGGCCGTTCACGGCGCCACCCTGCCAACCGATGTCACTTATGCCCAGAAGGCCGATGTCACGTATGGCAGCGGCGTTCGCGTACCCGAATAGACCGACAAAGTCCGTGCTGGGCAGGTTGATAAAGAGAGTGGATACAGTATGGCCCGCGCCGTCGAACGTGCCCGAGAAGGGCGTGGTGGCGTTCCCCACGGGGGAGAAGCCGGTGGCCGTATGCCACATCTGAGCGGTGTTGCCGCCGCCTGTCACCACCGAGAGGTCGATATTGGCCCCGAGGGTGTAGGAGGCGGACAGGTTCATCGCCATCAGCTGGAGCTGGTGTGCGTTGACGATGGTGCTGGACCATTCCGAGCGCAGGAAGGGGCGGGTGGAGCCCTCGATCATGAACCATGTATTCGCGAAGTCGAAGCTGCCATAGGTGGCTTGGGTGAAGGCGTCGGCGGTGTCGAAGCCGGAGATATTGGAGGCACTGCCGGGCCCATAGCCGATGCCGCTTGTCTGCCCAGTCGTGCCCTGGTCCCAGTAACCGTTGGTGATGCTGGCCCCGGATAGGTTGCTTCCCGCGAGGCCGCCGACGGCGCCCGTGACGGCGCCGGTCGCATAGACGTTCGTGATGCTGCCGCCGTTTATTCCCACGAGGCCGCCGGCATCGCTGTCGTTCGCCGCGACGGCGCCGGTTGCATAGGCGTTCGTAATGGTGCCGCCGTTTTCTCCCACGAGGCCGCCGATGGCCTCGTCGCCCGTGACGGCACCGGTCGCGTAGGCATTCGTGATGCTGCCGCTGTCGAGGTCCCCCACGAGGCCGCCGACTTGGGTGGAGCCCGTGACGGTGCCGGTCGCATAGGCATTCGCGATGCTGCCACCGGAGGAGTTCAATCCCACGAGGCCACCGACTTGGTCGCCGCCGCTCGTGACCGCGCCGGTCGCGTAGACGTTCGTGATGCTGCCGGTGTTGTATCCCACGAGGCCGCCGACAGCGCCGTCGGCCGTGACGGCGCCTGTCGCGTAGACGTTCGTGATGCTGCCGCCGGAGTTGAATCCCACAAGGCTGCCAACGCCACCGCGACCGCTGACCGACCCGCCCACCAGGCCGACGTCCCGGATAATGGCGCTGGCGCCTGTCTGGCCGAACAGGCCCACATAATTCGTGGAAGGTGCAGAGATGGTGAGGTTCGAGATGGTATGTCCGAGGCCGGCGAAGGTGCCTGTGAATGGCGATGCAGACGAGCCGATCAGCGCGTTCGTGTATGTGACGCCGCTCGCATCCAGGTCTTGCGCGAGGGCGTAGGCGTTCGTGAGGTCGCTGTTGACGGCCTCCAGCTGCGCCATGGACTGGATCAGCACATAGGGCTGGAGCGCATCCGCGGTGCCGATGAAGAGTTGTGCGTTCGCGCCCGTCAGCGTGATCGTGCTGCCATTGAGGTAATAGCCTTTGCCGGCCCCGTACTCGAGCATGAGCCAAGCGCTGGCGCCTGGCGCGGTGATGTCGGCGTTGATGAGGATGTCCCCTGCTGCCTGGAGCCTCAGCGTGCTGCCGCTCGACCAGGTGATGGGCGCGGCCACCGTGATGTCGCCCGCCTGGCTGCCGCCGGTGCCGGTGGAGACGGTGACATTGGCGGTCGCGAGCAGACCCATCAGCGTCGTGACGTTGAGCACGCTGTCGTCGCCGTTGGCCGCGGTGCCGGAGACGTTGCTGTCCGACCCGTTCGAGATGGTGAGGTTGTAGGGATCGAGCAGCAGGTCGCCGGTCCGTCCGTTCTGCGCCCGCAGGTCCGCCGTGCCGTTGAAAGCGAGGACGCGTTTGCCCGACACCTCGGCCGTGCCGCCATTGCCCGCCCCGCTGCCGCGGGCGGAGATGGCGCCGGAGAAGGTCGTGGGCCCGTCCGCCCACACCACCACCGCCCCGCCGTCGCTGTCCGTGCCGTCGGCCAGGAGCCGCGCCCCGGCCTCCACCGTGGTGGTGCGCGCGGTCGCGACCGTCTCGGCCAGTCGCTTCGTCGCAGGGGCCGCGCCGCCCTGCCAGTCGCCGCCGATCAGCGCCGTGCCGCCGCTCGCCCCGCTCACATCCACCAGGGCGGTGGAGGCGAGGGCCACGCTCTCGCCCTCTACCACCACCGTGCCGCCGGCGACGCCGTTGGCCGCCGTCCCCGTGCCTTTGGCCGCCAGCGTCCCCGTGACTTTCACGTTCCGGCCCGAGACCCGGATGTCGCCGCCCGCCGTCGCCCCGTTGCGGGCGGTGCGGGTGGCGGCGATGGTGCCGCCGGTCTCCACATTGCCGCTGCCGGCGGTCAGATAGATGCGGCCGCCCTTGTTGGCGACGCCGGTGGCGGCGATCACGCCCCGGGTGTTGCCCGCCAGCGCATATACGTTGCCGCCATTGGCCCGAAGCTCGGCCGACGCCGCGCGGATCGTGCCCGAGGCCCGCGCCTCGGTGTCCGCGCCGCCCACCTTCACCGCGAACTTGCCGCCGTCCTGCTGGCCGTCTTTCACCAGCACCTCATAGCCTGCCGCGAGGCCCACCGTGCCGTTCGGCGCGGTGAGGGTGCCGGTGCTCTCCACCTTGCGGGCGATCAAGGCCACGTCCCCGCCCAGGGATCCGATCTTCCCCGCATTGACGATGGTCGCGGTGGACGTGCCGGAGAAGGTGAGGTCCCCGCCGTTGAGGAAGTTTCTGTCCGTGATGTCGTGGGTGGAGGCGATGAAGCTGCCGCCGGTGGCGACCTGGCCGGTGGTGCCCACGGCGATGCCCGCGGGATTGACGAGATAGACCGAGCCGCTGGCGGTTAGCGTCCCGTCGATGCGCGAGGGCACATTGCCGGTGACGCGGTTGAGGGTGGTGCCGGAGCCGTTGTTAAAGACCACCGTGCCGCTCTGGCCGATGGAGAAGCCCTGCCAGGAGAGGATGGCCTTGGCCGAGCTCTGGTCGATCACCATGCGCCCCGGGGCGGGCTGGGAGATGGCGGCGGCCCCTGCTGCGACGGCGCCGCCCGTGGGGAGCTGCTGCGCCCATACTGCCGAGCCGCCGATGAGCACAAGGGCCGTGCTTGCCATTAGGCGCTGAGCGCCCAGCGACCGCCGCCGCTTCATATCAATCCCCCACTCACCGCACTTGCCCGCGGCAAATCATATGAACTGAATAAGGATGCTAAAATGCCTGTCCTTCAGCGATACGCCGCGATGGCTGCCAAAGCAAATCGCACCGCGGGGACGATAGCAAAAAATCCGGTGCCCCGGATGTCAGGCACCAACCTACAAAGTCGCGTTCTGAAGACTCCGAAGGGGAAGGCGGCGGCCAAGGCGCCCTGCACGAGTGGAACCGGCTTTTACGGAACGCGCCGAACACATACTGTCATCGATAGCTGTCATCAGCGACGACTCTCGTCGGGGCATTTTTCATTTTCGGGCGTTCATCATTGACCGAAACATCCCGTCGCCTCCTCATCGTCGACGACCACCCGGTGGTGCTCTACGGGCTGCGCTTCTTGTTGGAGAAGAAGCCGTCTTTCGTCATCTGCGGTGAAGCAGTCGACAGCGCCTCGGCCCGGGCGCAAGCGGAGGCGCTTCAGCCGGACTACATCATTCTGGATCTCGTGCTCGGCGGCCGCGACGGCATCGAGCTTCTTCAGGATCTCCTGGCCCTGGCGCCGTCCGCACGCATCCTCGTCTATTCCAGCCAGAACGAGTGGAGCTTCGCGCGGCGGAGCGTCAAGGCCGGCGCAAAAGGCTATGTGGCAAAGTCCGAGGGGCTTCCGATCGTCGCCCATGCCCTCGATGTCATAGCGGCCGGCGGCACCTTTGTCAGTGATGCCGTCCGGCAGCGGCTGATGGAGGCGTTTGCAACCGATGCCGCGGAGCTGGAACGGACAAGCATCGACCAGCTCTCCAATCGCGAGATGCAGGTGCTCCGGATGATCGGAGAAGGACATTCCAGCCGGGAGATCGCCCGGGAACTGGGCATCTCGGCCAAGACCATCGGCACCTATTACGAGCGGATCAAGGTCAAGCTCCGGCTGGACCGCTTTCGAGATCTGGAAATCCTCGCGCGCGATCACGTTATGGGACGGGACCCGGCATGAGCGCGTCCGAGGGTTTCTGGCACTTGCTCGACCCCTTGCGTGGGGACGAGGCCGGCCGGCCGGACCGCGTGTTGAGACTGAACTTGCGGCGCGTCCAGCTGGCAGCTATCGCCATGGTCTTTGATGCGGCAGTGGAAGGCATCTTCAGCCACTTCCGCAACAGCCCGGGGCTTAGCATCCTCGCCATTGGCGCCATTTGCGGCGCCATCGCCTTCGTCGTGGTGGCGCGGCGGGGGCAGAGACAGGAAGTCCCGACGCCGCCCTATCTGCCCGAAGCTTTCGTTCTGTATGCACTGGTCTGCTCTCAGGCCGCGGGCTACTTCATCGCATCGGGCGGGCGCATCACCAGCGGCTACGCCATGGTCTACCTGGCCGGCGCCGCCTTCTTCCTCATTTCACCGCGCCGCTACGCGATGATCGGACTCGGCACGTTCGTCCTGTTCAATGTCTGGGTCTTTTTTTGTCTTGATGTGATCTTCTTCGAGAAGGTGGTCGCGTTCTTCAATACCGGCCTTGCCGTCCTCGCGGGTATCTTCGGGCGCTATGCGCTCGACCGCTTGCAGCAGGTCGACTGCCAGCAGAGAGCGCGCATCGCCCAGCAGAACGAGGCGCTTGTCGACACCAACCACAGGCTCGCCGCGCGCAACGCCGAACTCAACGAACTGATGGCGATCGCCGCGCACGATCTGCGGAGCCCCTTGTTCGGGCTCGGAAACCTGCTCGGCCTCGCAGCGACACGCCCTCCGTCTTCACCGGATGGCCTGGGCGACCTGTTCCGCGAGGCGCATCGGAGTGTCGCCGCCATGCTCGTGCTTGTCGGCAGGCTTCTTGAGGCACATGAGGTTGAAGGACACACAGCCGCGCTCGAGCGCCGAGATCTGCACGGAACGCTCGTGGATGCGGTGCACAGGATGGAGGTCATGGCCACAGGCTATGGCATCAAGCTCGCCGTCGATCAGCCGCCATATGCGGTTCAAGCGGTGATTGATCCTGGTGCTCTCGATCAGATTCTGGATAACCTGATCTCGAACGCGCTCCGGTTCTCGCCGGCGGGTTCGACGGTTCGGCTTTCCGTTGGCCGGTCGGCGTGTCCGTTCATCGAAGTCGCCGACGAGGGGATTGGCATCCCTGCGAATGTGCGAAGCCAGCTGTTCGGCAAGTTTCGCCGCGGCGCATCTCGCCCTCTCAACGGGCCTCGGGGATATGGCCTCGGGCTCTACATCGTCCGCACACTGGCGGGCGCCATGCGGGCTGAGGTCGGTTACCGCCCAGGACAGCTCCGGGGTTCGATTTTCCGCGTGGAGTTCAAAGCGTAATCCGCTCCCAAAGGCGGAATCCCAGGCCTTGCGGGAAGCACTTGTGAAACGGTCCGAGGGTAATCGATCGCCGGCGGCGGCCGGCGCGGCGGCTTGATCTTGATGGCCTCTTCCGCACCCCGCGCGTGCTCGTCTGTAAGGTCGCGCCCGACATCCGTGTCGGTGGCGTTGCTCTATCTTGTGTCAGGTGAGGCCACCATCTGGTGTAGCCAGCCCCTTGGCCCTTCTGTAACAGGCGTGCGCACAGACAGCCTGCTGAAGGAGTTGCGAAGGAAATCGCGGGTGGCTCAAAGCTCATGCACGAACTTGGCTAAACGCTTGTCAGTGCAATCAGGTTGGAGATCGAAATTGCCGAGCAGTGGATTAACTCGCCGCCAGTTGGCGGCCCTAGCGACTGGAGCGGCAACGGCTGCCGGGCTCGTAGTGACGGGGGCAACTTCTGCGGAAGCCTACCAAGGAAATATGGAGCGTGCGCTTTCGTCCTTGTACGAGGCTCTGAGCTCCCTGCGCGAAGCCGCATCGAACAAGGGGGGACACCGCGTCAAGGCGATGAGCCTCATCCAAGAGGCTATCACTGAAACGCAGGCAGGCATTGAATGGGCGGATGAGCACGGGGGTGGGGGCGCTCAGTAGCCTCACCGCGATCTGACGCCCGCGAGTTTTCCACTCTCGACGGAGCGCGATGATCGACGTCACACTTGCGCTGATTTATGTAGCGAGCACCGGGGCTGTCTGGCACATGCGCGGTGCGCTAAAGCTTGATCCGCCCGGGACGGGAGTGAAACGTCTGGGCTCTGCCACGGTGCACTTCCTCCTGGACGATAGTGGGCGTGATGCCGCCATCGATGCGCAAGGCCGCGCCGTTGGTCGCGGCTTAGAGTGGGCTTGCGACATAGGCAACAGCGATGCGCTTTGGCCTGCCGCCGGTTTTGTGGACACCAGGTTAAGCTAATTTAGCTCGCTCCTCGAACTCGATCGGGCTCAGATAGCCTAGCGTCGAGTGCCTGCGTCGGCGATTGTAGAAGCGCTC
>NZ_JBDZDT010000026.1:0-14005 GCF_040049275.1 Aquabacter albus
CGCCGCCGGCGCTCCACCGAGGTGATCACCTCCACTCGCGACAGGGTCAAATGACTACTCCTAGGATTATCCCTAGGACTTCACGTCAGCGCCTCAACCCGCAAGGCGGCCCGCGCCGGAGGGGTACTCAAACCTGGGACGTTGGCCCGCATGGTCGAAACCGCCGCTCTGCGTCCGGCCTTCGATGACATGGGGCTCTACGCCGATGACCCGGAAGAGCGGCGCGAGGTGCGGACGATTTCCGGCACCTACGCAAGTGGCAGACCGCAACGGACGCTATGGCGAACAAGGTGGGGAATGCAATCTTGTTGAACCCTCGTGGGAGGGCTCCTGGCAGCGCTTTGCCTCGGAATTACGGCTATCTGCAGCAGCTCTGACCCGAGATCATAGAGTGCTGATCAGCCAAAATGGTCCGGCGACGGCGTCAGCCGCATCACCATGTCGTTATAGTCGAAGTCCGATCCCTGTTGGTAAGCGAGGTCTTCGAAGCCAAATGTGTTCTCGCCATACATGCGGATATACTCGTATCCGCCGGCGTTGGCGTTGCCAATGACAAAGGTTTCGCCGGATGTCGTGAGCAGGACGGGCGCATAGTAGCCGGTCGCGCCAGCTACGGTCCAGTTTGCTTCGGTGTCGAAGTCGCCTCCGAGCGCCTTGAGGAAGCCGGTATCCAGATGGCTACGGACTGCCTCGGTAAAGGCGTCGCTATCGTCATAAGCGACCCCGCCGACACTCCAGGCTCCGGTCGCGGCATCGATGTCCACATGCACGAAGCCAAGCGTATTGGTATTGGCGGCGCTGCCGGCCAGCTCGATCGTCAGCGTCTCACCTTGCTGGAGGAGGACAAAGGGCTTCCCGGTAATCCTCTGGGTTTCAGCAAGCTCAGCCGCATCGGAGAGTGCGTTGTCGGATGCTGCGGTGAGGTGCAATCCGCCGGTGGCCACCTGCAGCAAGCCGTCGTGCTGCACGGTGACGTCCGCCCCCGACGCCGCGTCGACGCTGCCATTGCTGGAGAGGACCGCAAAACGCAGCTGCTCTTCTGCCCGGAGATAGACGGATTGCGCGCCAAGAAGCAGATGCGCACCGTGGTCGTCGGTCGCCGCGCCGATGGTTGCGATAGTCGCCTGCTCCAGCGTCACGTCACCGCCAGCATCGTGATCCGTGCGACTAATAAGATTGCCGAAGGCGTCCACCGTGTAGATCAGCAAAGTGGAGCCCGCCTTCAGTCCTGAATCCAGTGCCGTAAGCCGGATCCAGTTGCCGGCGACGTCATTACTGCCGTCCAGCGTCAGCTCGATGCCGTGGTCGTCGTGACTGATCTTGAGCGGCACTTCCCCGCCACCCACGCTGCTGTCGCCAAGACCACCCACATGCATGCGCGCGGCGGCGATCTTGGCGGTGAGAGCGGCGCCGCTGTACTGGGCGAGGACGTGGGCCATCTCTGTCGGATCGGACCCCGCGGCGGCCAATGCTGCGGATACTTCCCCATCATGGGCTGCGACGATGATCGCTGCCACATCCTTGAGGAAAGTTACGGGATCGTGCGGCTCCCACTGGGCCTGCGGCTGATGGTTCGGTGCCAACGCTATGGCAAGGGCCGCGATGACGAAAGCCGTAAATACGGCCTCTTTGACGATCTTTCCCTGCTGTGGGGGGAGCTCATCGATCTTGGTCATGATGTCGATGAAGGTAGCTGGCGAAGCAGTCGCCGCAGCAGCAATTAAAGATACAAGCGCAGACAGCGCGCCGAAGATTTTGGCCCAAATGGAGTGGGGTGATCCGGCGGGGTCCGCCGGATCGATTGGATGACCGCCCTCCGCGATCCAAGCCGCCATCCCATCGAAGGCGTCGTCGCCGCCGACGCCGGCGGCGTCCAGCCGGGGGAAGATATCGAGGATCATGGACGCAGCGACGAACGCTTGCGCTGCACCTGCCACGCCCATGCGCGTGGCGGCGATGGGGTCGAGAGCGGTGAGGTCGAGGTTGGACTGCAGGCCGAGCGCCGCAGCGACCATCTGCTGCGCGGCATGAAGATCACCGCCGCTATGAGCCGCCACCTTCTGAACGAGGGTGGTCAAGGGCGTGATGACGGAGGAACCTCCTGGCGCCAGCAAAGTCCCCGCAAAAGGCTGCCGGGTCAGGATGTTGATCCCGCCGGTCAGGATCAGCGGGGCGGCGCTTGCTGCAAGGCGGTATATGCCGTTGGCATCCGTGGTGACCGAAGCTTCGCCGAGGTCGAGCAACCCATTGGCATTGGCATCGGCGAAGACCGTGGCGCCCGAGAAGGCGGTGGCGCCGGACGCGGGACCATTAAATTCCTCGCTCACGCGTTCGCTCCTGCAATGTTTCCCTGAGATGAGATCGACGTTGCGGATGCCCCGCTTGAATGCCCTCTTAAAGCTCTATGGTACTAAACGCCACGGTATTAAGCTACACAGCTGAGCTGTACAGCCAGAGCGCAACAATGGAAGCTGTCGTTGCTGCGCCGATTGCCCCGCGGGGCTTTTGGTGTTCACTGTGGTAGCGTGCGCCTTTGAGCGAGGGCAGCCATGAGCGAACGAGCCGCAGCCTTCGTGAGGGCCTGGATAGCATCGAACATATCCGCGGACGGATTTCGCACCGGCGACAGGCGGCGCGCGGAGCACGATCTGGAGATGCTGAAGATATCAGCCTTTCAGGTTGGCATCTTGCCGGAAGAGATCATAGCGGAGTTCCCAGACCTCGAGACTTTCATTGCCTCCGCGCAGGCGGCGGCTGAAGACAAGACGTGAGGTCATTACCGCCACAGCCGCAGCACGATCCAAATGAGTCCGCCACAGCACGCGAGCGTCACCGCAGCGATAATCAGGTAGGGCAGTGTATCGGCTGCGAACATTCAGGAAGTGTCGGGCACGACGCCTGAACCTTGGCTGTCCGCCAACTCACATTCACGTGGGATTTCGTGGTCAGCGCCACATCCGCATCACGATACAGATTAGGCCGCCGCAGCAGGCAAGGGTGACGATGCCGATAAGGCCGAAGGTTGCAATCTCCATTTCCGACGTGTCCCGTTATAGACAAGCCGACGCTTAGAATGCGGATGCCGCTGATTGGTTCCCTGGGAGCTATGGGGCCCCGCTCTTCCGAACGAGCGTGGCAATTCCTTTCCTTTCCGCGCCTCAGCTGCATTGCAATTAGATCTGCCTACTCGTCAGGCGAGCGAAGCTGCGCAGAGGGAGCTCGCCAATCCGTCTTTAAAAAACGAAAGACTAATCCTACTCTCCCGCTCGCCAGAGATTTCAGGGATTTGCCATGCGACATTTAATGAAGATGGTGGCGGGAGTGGCCTTTGTGGCCCTGTCCGTCGGTTCGGCGGATGCGTTTCCGATGCAGCTTCAGATCTCACCCTCTGATCAGGTGACCCCGGTTGCCCAAGGCTGCGGCGCGGGCTGGTGGCGGGGACCGTGGGGTCATTGCCGGGACACTCCCTATTACGGACCGCTGCCCGGCGGCGGCTATCAGGGTCCCCCGGGGCCTGTTGGGAATGGCTGCGCGCCCGGATACTGGCGCGGTCCCTGGGGGCACTGTCGCGATACGCCGTACCACGGGCGGCTGCCCGGCGGCGGATGGCAGTGATCCTGCGCAGGAAGCTGCCTGTTTCACCAATTGCGCTTTCCTCTAGATCCGGTAGCCCCATGAAGCCTTTCATCCCCGCTTTGGCGGTGGCCGCCATGCTTGGCGCGACTTCGCCTACCTTTGCTCAGCAGACCCCCGCGCCGGCGCAGCCGGCCGCGTCGGCCCCTGCGACCTCGAACTATAGCGAGACCGACGCGCGCGCCGTGCTGAATGCCCGCCTCGCGGCGCTCAAGACGGTCATCGAGCTGACCCCGGACCAGGAGAAGCTGTGGCCGGCACTGGAGACCGCCATCCGCGACATCTCCAAGAATGCCGCCCAGCGCCGCCAGAATCGCGAAAAGGCCGATCCGAAGGACTTCCTTGATATCCTCGAGGTGGTTGCCGACGACGAGGCGGCGCGCGCGGCGGACCTGAAGCGGTTCGTTGCGGCCGCAAAGCCGTTCGTGGCCTCGCTCACGCCGGTGCAGAAGCGCCGTATTCCGGCTTTCCTCGGCATGATGGAGAAGCCGGGGGTGGGCCAGCCCTCGAGCGAGCTGTGGATCTTCGAGGAAGAAGAGTGAGCCCAGCCTGACGGCAGGCTCGCACCAGATGAGCCCCGCCGCCTTCACTGGCGCCGGGGAGGGAACCTGCGGCCCCGCGACAGGTTGTATGCGCGGCGGGTTTCCCCGTCGCCCCAATCCCCCTTCGCCCCGCCGCTCTGACGAGCGCGCGGGGTTTTTTCGTTTCCCTCACTGCCAGTTTCGGAAAATGATCCACGCCAGCGCCCCACAGGACGCCAGCGTGAGGACGGTAATGACGGAATAGGTCAGGGTCTCGGCATCGGTCTTGCAACCATGCTGCCACGCCCAAGATGAACGCTCCTTGCCGTAGCTTCTGGACCAGATTTGCGTCATTGGCTTTCAAGGGACGGCTGCAACCCAAGGCCCCCGTGCCGCCGTTTTCAAGCCCCACCGGTCTCTCCTCTGGTGGGGCTTTTCGCTTCTACGCGCGGTCCTGCATGGAGGCGGCAGGTTTTTTATTTATCGGCCGGTCCCTAAACAAGCCAATCGCTTCCACTGGCGCTAGTGAAGTCGAGTTGGATAACGAGATCATTGAAATCTTGATCACCGCCGCCGCGAGTATCGTCGAATCCCCACGTGTTAAGCCCGTAACTCCAAATGTGCGCCACATGCTGGCCATTCACCGTCTCGTTGGCTTGGTCGAAGCTCCAATACGCGCCGCCCTCCGTGGTATTGGTTAGCTTCATGGCGATGATGTCGCCGGCGTTCACGCCCAGAACCGTGGTTTCACCATATTCACCGTATCCAGGACCTCCTATGAAAGTACGGCCCGACGCCAAATGGTAAGCTCTCCCGTCGGCAGCCTGCTCATATCCAGCGTCACCTGGCTGGAGCCCATTAATGCTGCCCGAAAGATCATCCACTCGATAAAGCAGCAGGGACGTATCATCGACGCCATTCTGGCGCATCCGCAGCACCGCGACTTGATCGTCCGCTGCCTCCGCCGTCTGCGCTATCGCGACCGGTCGTGCCACTTGGATCGCGCTGTTTGTCTCGCCGGAAACAAAGTCCACGAAGCCGTAGGGCGACGAGAGTGTTCCTTGCGGCGTCCCTGCCTGGCTGCCACCAATCCAAACATTAAGCTCATCTCCTGCCTGGACAGCAGATTGTAGCAGGGGGCCTTGCCCCTGACCGTCAAACATTGTGACGAGCGTGGGTGAGAAATCAGACTGAAGGGTCTGCTGGGCGAATTGAGTGGTCCACGCAAAGGTGTCGCTGATCTGCCCTGGAAAGTTTAACGGGTTGCCGCCGAATTCAACGTCGACACTGGCGTTCGAGCTGAGAACGGCTTGGAAAAGCAAGCTCTGGTCGACGGAACTCTGCCAGTTTCCGGTCTCGGTCAAATCAAGCACATTCGGAGTGTCATGATAATATTGCGCAGTGGCGATCGCCGCGAGCGCTTGGGCCAGCAGTGTCGCGTTGGGAGAGCCGAGGCCAGAGACGAGGTCGTAGCCAGGCCCTGCCTGATCGCCGAAGCCGGTCGGAGTGATGGTTTGTGTACCGCCTCCATAAAACGAGGTTGAAATGGGCCCGCCCATGGAGAAGGTGGACATATTGGAACCCACCGTGATGTCGTTGAAAGACGCCGGCGCCACCACCGCGGCGATATAGAAGAGGTCGTTGGCATAGCCGAGCCGTGGCAACCCGATCTCTGCGAAGTCAGCATTCAGATGCGCTGTCAAGGACGCCCAGAAGGGCGTGGCGGCACTGGTGCCATAATCGTCATAGATGCCCTTCATATTCTCGCCGGGCGCCTTGTAATCCATGCCGCCACCGGCCAGCGCCGAGACATCGGGCGTACCACGGCCGGGCTCGTGATATGGATCAGCGGTTAGCGGATTAAGGCCGTAAGCCAGCTGATACCAAGGAATTGGGTGTGAAGGATCGGCACCCCCAGAACTCGCATTGTTCTCTCCGTAGCCCTGCTCCAGATTGGTGCCATTGAGAAAATATGAATTCCATACGGTCTCGATCAGGGTCGAATTGGCGGAGCCCTCCACAGGGAGCTTTGTCATGCCGCCGGAGACGAGTTGCCAAATGACGGAAGAGTTTCCCGCCGCCACCGCCGCGATGATTTCCTGGAGGGTCGAGTCCGCTGCAGCCTGTACGGCCGAGCTCAGCGCTGTTCCACCCACCAGCATCCCATACGTGCTGATATAGGTGGAATATTGGTTGGTGATGCCGTTGCCCGTCAGGTCGCCTGAGCCGCCGTCCCCATTGGCCGAAAACACGCTGATGTTGCGCAGAGCGGCATCGACGAAGAGTTCATATGCAGCAATCCAGAAGGGGGAATTGGGCGCTGGCCTCACCTCGTCGATGAACGAGGAGGAGATGATGCCAGGATTGTGGAGCAAGTCCCAGAAGGCCGCCTGATAGGCGGTATAGGTGGTGGATTGGGAGGCGCCGCCAAACCCCGAGCCGACATACAGGCCGATCTCGCTCCCTGGCGCCGCCGATGTGACGACGCCCACATCCAGCGCGCGCTCACCCGCAGATCCCGTATATTCCTGGCGGCTCGCACCTTGAGTGTAATGGCTTCCCAGGGTTGAGAGTCCCGCCTCTTCACGGAATTTGTCCAGAAGCACCTTAAAACTCTGCTCGGCGTCGGGGGGCAATGCATCGCCGACGCCGGGTTCGATCAGACCGATTGCGCCGGTCGGCTGGTCTGCCCATGCGGTGGGGAAGTTGTAGAAATATCGCCCGATCTCCTGTGCGAAATAAGCAAGGCCCACGGTCGAGTTGTTACCGACGCCCTGCGGCCCCTGAGGCAAGGTTACCGAAGCGTCGCCAGCGAGATTGGAAATTGCGCGTGAGGCCCAAAGGTCGGGCCAGATGCCCTCTACATTCCACGCATCCGGCAAGGAAAGATTGCCGTTCCAGAACAGATAGTCGGGGTCGTGCGACGGGCCGACGCGCAACAACTGGGTGCCGAACAGCTGCTCGAATGTAGAGCTGTCCAGCGCCAGCCAGATGGTCCGGGATGCTTGAGATGTGACGTATCCATCTGATCCGGTTGGATCACCGATGACCTGAATACCCATGCTTGTGAGGGCATTCAGTACGGTATTGTAATTGGTCGTATCGGCACCATAGGTGGACCAAAGCGTCCCGTTTTCTCTCAGAGTCTCAAGCGCCTTCTGTCGAGTCGCCCAGTCGCCATTGAGTAGCTCGGTCGGGTCGTTCGCGCGGTTGAGGACAAGCCCCACGTTGATGGTGGAATTGGTATACTTGATATCCTGCGGATTAATGCCGTATGCTGCGAGAGGATCGGTTGCCGAGGTCGTGCGATAGCTAGTGAAGTCGAGATAGGCTGAATTTGCAATTTCCGACATCAATGCCCCCAATCGCAACGAAGTAGGTCTGGCCACTAAAGTCTCCTTTTTAGAAAGACCCATTTGGCAAGACAACCATGACCACGTCAGTGCCGCCGCCGTAGGGCCGCGCACATCTCGTAGGTCTGGCTGCAGGCGACATAGGCGAGTGCCCAGCCGGCTTGCACATAGCCGCGGCGATATACTTCTCGCCTACGGTGCACCGGGCGAGTGTGCGCCGATATCGGTCATAGCCCTTGGCTAGCAGGTGACCGCGCGCGCTTCGATCATGTCCGCGCCGAAGAAGGCGGGCCTCGCGCTCCGGACCTTGGCGCAGATCTGTGAGATTTCGACGAGCGATCACGCCCGCCTGAAGGCTGCCTGCATCATTCTCGCGTTGGCGTCGGGATCACCGCTTGAAGCCGGGCGAAAAGCTCTCGGAGACGCAGCAGTGAGCCCGTGGCACCGCAAGCGGATATGGATCCCGGCGCATTCCGAGGCGGCCATCAAGATCCTGGATCGTTGCCGGGACGATCTACTCAAGCTCAACCCGGACGCGCCTTTTTGGGTCGCCGGAATATCGGGCCATCGTAACGTGTCGGGGCTCAGGTCGCGGCTCGAGGTGGGCTGAGCGGCCGCAATTGCCGCCCAGCCCTTACCCATCGGCGAATGTCGGTAAGCCCATGGGCCGTCCCTTGGTTGCGTGCTGGAGGCATGAACCAACGGCAATGCGAGCTGATCAGTCGGAGGATAGTTCAGCGCGATCCGGATCACTCCGTGGGGAAGCTACCGGGTCAGAAAAGATCGCATGTGAAAAGCAACGCGAGATGAACGGGTTGTGTGCTCGCCATGGCCCTACCCGAACATTGCCGAATGAGCTGAGCGGGCGGGGGGAAAGCCCGCTCAGCTCACCGGATCCCGGATGGCTCCGCGGGGGAAGAGGCAGCCGGGAAAGAATACGTAACACACCAAAAGCAACGTGAGCTGAACAGGAAGGGCGGTTCGCCACGAGCTGAGGTTGCCGGGCGGCACGCAATTGCCGCCTGGGCCCCACCCAATGAACGAATGTAGGATAACCCCGCTGGGTAAATTGACTATCAATTGATCAATAATTGACGCCAATTCACAAGGGCGCGATTGCAGCGGAGGCGTGGCACTATTTATCCGCGAAAAGGCCGAGCGGTGATCCGCTCGGCCAGGCGCCCAGTGCCGGGGGAGGACACTTCAAACGGGCCACTTATCATAAGGGACAATTAGCAACGGGAGATGAACGACCCACCGATGCGCAAAACCGCGCGAGATGCGGGAGCAGAGAGGCTGGACCGGTTGCTGATCTCGGCCCAGCCCTTCCGCTTTCGGTCGGTGGCTGACCAGTCCGAAGGCGGAGCCCGGAAATTATCCAGAAAGGCCAATATGGCCAAGGCCTTGCGCGGGAGAGTCAATACCGCATTGGATGCAACTTTTGGTGGCCTAAGGGTAGGCGACCGGGCGGGCGCGCAATCGCCGCCCGGTCACCACCCAACGGGTGAATGTCGGATGCCCCGCGGACCCAGACCGTCTCACGGTCTGGCGCCAGATTGGTCGGCAATAAAGTAGTACGGGCTGAGCATCATCGGGCCGAGAGCTCAGCCCCAGGCGCTCCGCAAGGTCTGAGGTCACACGGACCCGCTTCGGAAGCCACATCACATCGCTTGCCGCCGGAAACGATTTAACGCGGCGTGCGGGCCGAGCTCGCGGGGGGCTGCCCGGCCCGCCGGGCTAGGTACTCCGTAGGTGGCGACACGAGCCACTGCGCCGCCAACCCAAGAATAGCGCGGATGCACCGTCGCCCGGCCCTGCGCATTCGGACAGTCTCAACCTCAACCATAGGACACCTCGATGACCACAAAGGAGCTGCAACAGCGGCTGCTCGCGCTCGGCTATTACCTGGGCACGAGCGGCCCGCAGGTGACGGCATTGATGGCGACTTCGGCCGCCTGACATTGGCGGCACTCACGAAGTTCCAGGCCGATCAGAAGCTTGACCTTCAATACCCCGGAACGATCGGGCCGAAGACGCTCGCGGCGCTCGGTATCGCCGAGCCTGTGGCTGAAAGCCTTACGCCTTGGATCGCGCTGGCGCAGCGCAAGATGGGCTTGCACGAGGTCCGGGATAACAAGGCGCTCAAGGACTTCCTGAAGAGCGACGGCCACGCGCTCGGCGATCCTGCAAAGCTGCCCTGGTGTGGTGACTTCGTGGAGACCTGTATCGCAGTCTCCCTTCCGCGCGAGCCGATGATCGACAACCGCTATTGGGCGCTGAACTGGCCGAAGTTTGGCGTGGAGGTCTCCAAGGCCAGCCCTGTCATGGGCGCGGCGGAGCGCTGATGAGCCTGTGGCCCAACAGCGGCGGATGATCCGGCCGCTCGTCCAGCACCTCCTCTATTTAGAGGATAGGAGGGACGAGAGCTTCGCGGCTATTTTCCGAAGTTGCGATTCTGACGCAGGGCCACCTTGCGCCGGGCGAGGCGGGCTGGAGAGGCGTATCGCACGAGGGAACCTGGAGCGGGCGGTCCTCGTGCGCTAAACCGTCAATGACGGTATGATGACGCCTCCTGCCTTGCTGAAGTTTCGCGCATATTCTCGGCTGGGATTGATTTGCGGGGCAGTGAGATGCTGATGGAGTTCCGGAGCGCCTATGGGCAGCCAGATCCGGCTGTGCCGGGCGGCGTTTTCGTCAGTGTCGCTCACAAGACCAGCATCAGCCTCCTCCGCAAGCGAGCCATGCACTTGTCCTCGGCGACCTTCCTGGCCGGGGTGGTGATGTTGGCAGTGCCGCTTGCGCTGCACGCTCAAACTGTCGGGCAGGCCGGCGATCCGGGTGTCGGCCAGACTGGCGGCCCTGGTTATGGCGACGGGCTTTTCCCAGGTGGGGGTGGCGGCAGTTCGACAGGCGGTACTGGAGCAGGCGGCGGCGGTAGCGGTGGCGGCGGATCTCCCACCTTTCTCGGCGGCGGAGGCGGCGGCGGTGTGGGCAGCGGCGGCGGCGGCGGCACCGGCCGTGGGCCTACTGGGAATAGATCCCCTGGTCAGGATGGCGCTGGCGCAAACGGCGGAGCAGGTGGCGATCCGCTTTCCGGTGCTGATGGCGCAGGCGGCGGCGGTGGCGGTGGTGGTGGAACCGCTGGAACATTGACTGGCAGTCAAACCATATCGGCTGGCTATAGCGGTGGACGCGGTGGAGATGGCGCGACGAGCGATAATGCCTCCGGCGGTGGTGGTGGTGGCGGTGGCGGCATCGGCCTGGTGTTGTCCGGGGTTGGCGGTTCCTCCATTTCCTCGGGGGTGAATATCCAGGGAGGCGATGGCGGAACTGGCGGCGATGGCAGCACCAATGGTGGGGGCATCGGCAGCGGGGGCGGGGGCGGAGCCGGCGGTTACGCGCTGTCGTTTTCGCAGTCAGGCACGTTCACGAATTCCGGCTCTCTGCAGGGTGGAAACGGCGGCCTGGGCGGCTTGGGGAGCACCTCGCCGTCTGGCACGGCGCAGCCCGGCGCAGCGGGCGCAGGCGGCGCGGGCCTCGTGGTCGGCCCGGGCGGGGCCACAATCATCAACAGCGGCACCATTGCCGGCGGCTTCACCGGCGGCCATGACGGAGATGAGGCCTACCGCGCCAGTGCGATCATCTTCACCGGCGGCTCGAGCATCCTCACGTTCACCAATGCTACGACGGGACTTTCGGGCGGTGTAGCGCTGCAGAACGGTGCCTCCCTGACCATCGACCAGCCCACGCCCCTGACAATGTCCCAGGGAATTTCGGGAAATGGCTCCCTCACCAAGGCCGGCGTCGGAAATCTGACCCTGACAGGCGCCAGCACCTACAACGGAAGCACCACCATCAATGCCGGCACGCTGGCGCTCGGCGGAAGCGGCGCCCTTTCTACGGGCGGAACCGTGTCATTGGCCGGTGCTACTGCCGTGTTCGACATTTCCACGGCCTCCGGAGACCGGACCATCGGTGCCCTTGCGGGCGTTGCCGGCGCCACCGTCCTGCTCGGCGCCAATACGCTGTCCATCAGCGGCGCGTCCCTTGGGGATTTCGCGGGCAGCATCGACGGCTCCGGCATCCTTTTCAAGGATGGGGCGGCGACGCAGACCCTCAGCGGGGTCAACACCTATGTCGGCGGCACCACCATCAGCGCCGGCACGCTGGCGCTGAGTGGCAACGGCGCCCTTGCGGCGACCGGGGCCGTGAGCCTCGTCAATCCCGGTGCAACCTTCGACATCAGCCAGGCCTCCGGAGACCGGTCCGTCGGCCTCCTGACGGGCGGCGCGGGCACCACCATATTGCTCGGCACCAATACGCTGACCTTCGGCTACGCACCGGACGGGGTTGTTGCGAGCGTCATTTCCGGTCAGGGCGGCCTCGTGAAGCAGGGGTCAGGTAAGCAGACGCTGACCGGAGCCAATACCTTCACCGGTAACACCACAATCGATAGCGGCATACTGGCGCTGAGCGGGATCGGCGGTCTCTCATCGGGAGGCTCCCTGACACTTACCGCCGCCGGAACCGGCTTCGACATCAGCGCGGCCACGGGAAACCGGAACGTCGGTGCATTGTCAGGCGTCGCCGGCAGCGTCGTGACGCTCGGCAACCGCACGCTGACGGTTGGTGGCACTGTGCCGAGCGCCACGTTCGACGGCGAACTCGAGGGGACTGGCGGCCTCATCAAGGAGGGAGCCGGCACGCAGGTCCTGGGTGGCGCCAACACCTATACCGGCGTCACCACCATCTCCGCCGGCACGCTGGCGGTCACCAACTCCGCCGCGCTCGGCGATCGTGTCGCCGGCACCACGGTCGCGTCGGGCGCGACGCTGAAGATCGATACGGGTTCCCCCTCCGTGGTCTTCTCTGAAAATTTCACCTTGTCGGGTGTGGGCGCAGCCGGAGAACTCGGCGCGCTGGTCATCTTGGGTGATGCCAACTTTACCGGCTTCGGCGCCGGCGTCACGCTCGCGGCGGACGCCACCATCCATAACGCCGCTTCAAACGTGATCCTCGGAACGATCACTGGCGCGGGAAACCTGACCCTCGCCAGTTCGAGCAATGGTAACGGCTCCATAGCTGAGATCACGGCCGGCATCGGTGGCGTCACCAAGACCGGTGACGGCGCTTGGATACTCGGGGGCAACAATGCCTACACCGGTGTTACCACGGTCGCCGGTGGAACGCTGGTAACGCAGTTTGCGGGTGGGCTCGGCAGCACGAGCAACGGGACCATCGTCCAGTCCGGCGCGACCCTCATGGTTCTCGGAGGCCTGACGATTGCCGGCGAGGCACTGTCGCTGGCCGGCTTCGGGTTCGATCCTGCCAACACCGGCAACGGCGCGCTCACGGCGGCATCCAGCAATGCCGTCTGGACGGGCGCCATCACCCTGACGGACGATGCCAGCATCATGGCCGGCTTTTCCCAGGGTTCGCTAGGCCTCACCCTGAGCGGCGGCATCACAACAGCGGGCCACATCGTGAGCCTGGGGGGCGCCAGCGACGGCGTCGCGTCAGGCGTGATCACGGGCGCCGGCGGCGTGACAAAGTATGGCGAAGGCACGTGGACCCTGTCGGGCCCGAATGACTATACCGGCGCGACCACCATTTCGGCCGGGACGCTGGCCTTGTCCGGCGCGGGCAGCATCGCGTCGTCATCCGGGGTCGTGGTGAGCGGGACGCTGGACATTTCCGGCACCACCTCCGGGGCGACCATCAACGATCTGGCGGGCACCTCGGCGGGCGGTCTCGTGGCGCTGGGGACCAAGACCCTGACGGTGGTGGCGCAGACCGGCTTCCTCGACTATGCCGGGTCGCTTTCAGGCACCGGCACCCTGATCAAGCAGGGTGTGGAATCCTTCACCCTGAGCGGAAACAGCAGCGCCTTTGCCGGCACCACGCAGGTCAACGAGGGCATCCTGTTCGTCAGCAACCATGGCGGTGCCTCTGCGGGCATCCTGGGCGGCAACGTCACCGTCGCCTCTGGGGCGACGCTGGAAGGGGTGGGCGGCACCATCACCGGGGCGGTGAGCGTGGCGGCCGGCGGCACGCTGGGCTGGACCACGCAAGGGTCCAACATCGGCGGGCTCACCATGGGCTCGCTGATGATGGATGCCGGGGCGATCACCACCATCAACCTGCTGTCGCCCGTGCCTGCCGGCAGCATCTTCACCGTCACCGGCAACGCCACGGTCAACGGCACCCTCAACCTGGAGAGCGCGCCGGGCAACGGGGTGGGCGTCTACCGGGTGTTCTCCACCGGCGGGACGCTGACCAATGCCGGCATGGTGCTGGGCCAGACGCCCACCGGCTACAGCTTCCAGATCGACACGCAGGCGACGACCCTGGACGTGGTGGCGACGACGCTGGACACCTCCGTGCAATATTGGAGCGCGGACGGTACGACGCGCGGCGGCGGAGGCAACTGGACCTCGGCCAATCCCTGGCTGGGGGTGAACGGCGGCTATGCCCCCTGGGCGGGCCAGGTGGGCGTGT
>NZ_JBDZDT010000027.1:0-13232 GCF_040049275.1 Aquabacter albus
GAGCCCACTCCGCATCGCTCAACCACGTCAGAGCCTTCGCCATTCAAGCCTCCGCTCTCAAGCAGAAGCTTTGAATCAGTAACACAACCAAACCGCAACTCGATTGAGTTCAGACCCTAGGGAGGGGAAAAGGCGCGGCGCCCGGACTTGCGGATGACGGCCTGCTTCATGTGCCCCCTCCCCACCCCTCCCCCGCAAGCGGGAGAGGGAGCTAAGGGACACAGCCGCCTCACTCCGCCGCCACCACCTCCGGGCGGCCGCGGGCCTGGCGCTCGCGCTTCAGAAGCTCGGCCACCAGGAAAGCGATCTCGATGGCCTGGTCGGCATTGAGGCGCGGGTCGCAATAGGTGTGGTAGCGGTCCCGCAGATCCTCGTCCGTGATGGCCCGCGCGCCGCCGGTGCATTCGGTGACGTTCTTGCCGGTCATCTCCAGGTGCACGCCGCCGGCATAGGTGCCTTCCGCCGCATGCACGTCGAAGAAGGTCTGGATCTCCGACTGGATGCGCTCGAACGGCCGGGTCTTGTAGCCGGACGCCGCCTTCACGGTGTTGCCGTGCATGGGATCGCACGACCACACGACCGTGCGGCCTTCCTTCTCCACCGCCCGCACCAGAGCCGGCAGGCTGTCGCCCACCTTGTCCGAGCCGAAGCGGCAGATGAGGGTTATGCGGCCCGCCTCATTGTCCGGCTGGAGGATGTCCAGCAGGCGGATGAGGCCGTCCGGCGTCAGCGAGGGGCCGCACTTGATGCCGATGGGATTGCGGACGCCGCGGAAATATTCCACGTGCCCATGGTCCGGCTGGCGGGTGCGGTCGCCGATCCATAGCAGGTGGCCGGAGGTCGCGTACCAGTCGCCCGAGGTGGAATCCACCCGGGTCATGGCTTGCTCGAAGCCGAGCAGCAGCGCCTCGTGGCTGGTGAAGAAGTCCGTGGTCCGCATCTCGGGATGGGACTGCGGATCGATCCCGCAGGCGCGCATGAAGTCGAGCGCCTCGGTGATGCGGTTCGCCAGCTCCTGATAGCGGTGCGACTGGGGGCTGTCCTTCACGAAGGACAGCATCCACTGGTGCGCGTTGTAGAGGTTGGCGTAGCCGCCGTTCGCGAACGCGCGCAGCAGGTTCAGCGTCGCCGCCGACTGACGGTACGCCTCGATCTGCCGGCGCGGGTCCGGGATGCGCGCTTCCGGGGTGAAGGCGATGTCGTTGATGATGTCGCCGCGATAGCTCGGCAGCTCCACGCCACCCACCGTCTCGAAATCGGACGAGCGGGGCTTGGCGAATTGGCCGGCGATGCGGCCGAGCTTCACCACCGGCGAACCGCCGGAGAAGGTGAGAACCACCGCCATCTGCAGGAACACGCGGAAGAAATCGCGGATGTTGTCGGCGCTGTGCTCGTCGAAGCTCTCGGCGCAGTCGCCGCCCTGGAGCAGGAACGCCTCGCCGCGGGCCACCTTTGCGAGCTCCGCCTTCAGGCGGCGCGCCTCGCCCGCAAACACCAGCGGCGGGTAGCTGGCGAGCTTCGCCTCCACCTCGGCAAGCACGGCGGCGTCTGGATAGGCGGGCATCTGCACGGCCGGATAAAATCGCCACGTGTCCGGACGCCAGCCTTCGGCGCGGCGAGACGAGATCTCGGCGCTCGGGGTGCGGTCGGAAACGGGACGGGTCGGCATAACACTCTCCATCAGGTCTTTCCGGCTGCGCCGGCCTCCACGGGACGGCTCGGCTTTTCCTCGGCCGGAAGGCGCGCTTATACACCAGTGGAACGGCGCAAGTAACCCGCATGATTTCAAGCCCGTAGGCAGGCGCGAGCGTGGCTTTCGGCGCCATGGGCGCGGCCGGCTCTTAACAGCGCTCGGCTTTCTCAACCCTCATCTCCGGATGGAGACTGGCGCGGCGTCATCCTTTATCGCCGGGCCTTCATCCGTAATCGCCCGAGGGCCAAAGTCTGCTCGAAGCCGGCGGTAAGGGAATCCAGCACCGGCACAGAAAAGGCGCCCGCCAGATCCTGCGCGTAGCCGGCCAAAGCGGCGCCGGCGACAATGATCACGTCCGGCGCCTGTGTGGTCAGCGCCTCCGCCACCGCCCCCCGCACCGCACGGGCGCCGTCCTCGCGTCCGCCCGCCAGCGACAGCGCCTCCCCCGGCACCACGGCGATGCCGGCGCACCGCTCCTGAAGTGCCGTCCGGCGCAGGAGGTCGCGCAGCATGGCCGGCCACGCCGCACCCACCGTGACGATGGAGAAGCGCTCGCCGAGCTGGAGGGCGCAGAGCACGCTCCCCTCGGCCATGCCCACCACGGGAAAGGCCACCTCCGCCCGGATCGCCTCGATGCCGGGCTCGCCGAAACAGGCATAGAAGCACACATCGAAGGGCGCCCTTCCGGCCGCCTCTTCCTGCTCCACCGCCGCCCTCACCGTTTCAAGGCCCGCATGGGCCGCAATGGCGACGGCGGCGCGGCTCGCCACGTAAGGATGCCCGAAAGGCGCGGTGACGCCGACCACCTGCACATCCGGCGGGCAGTGCTGAAGCACCGCCTCAACCATGTGCATGGTGACGGCTTCGGTGGTGTTGCCGTTCAATAGCAGGACTTTCACGGGGATTACTTTTTCTCCGGCAGTGACCTTCCGCTATGGAAGCACGCGGCGGAGCTGGCCGGAAGCCTCGCGCATCAGCGCATTGCATGCAGATTGCATACAAAATGGGCATCAAACAGGATTCACCGACGAAACGCAGATATTTTGTCGTCTTCCTTCCGCAGCGAAAACCACGGGTCCTGACCTCCCGGTGCATGGCACGCCAGTTGCTTGACAACCATGCCGTGCTCACGAGGGACATCACGAGATGCCGCTTCACAGAATTCCGCTTCGCTCCGGCCGCCGCCTGAAGGCCGCCGCGCTGCTCCTGGCCACGGCCGCCGCCTTCGCGGCGCCGGGCGCCGCCTCCGCCCAGACCACCCTGCGCATCGGCATGACGGCGGCGGACATTCCGCGCACGCTCGGCCAGCCGGACCAGGGCTTCGAGGGCAACCGCTTCACCGGCCTCACCATGTATGACGCCCTGGTGAACTGGGACCTCTCCTCGGCCGAGAAGGCCAGCACCCTCATTCCGGGCCTCGCCACCGAATGGAAGGTGGACGACGCCGACAAGACCAAATGGACCTTCAAGCTGCGCCCCGGCGTCACCTTCCATGACGGCTCGCCCTTCAATGCGGACGCCGTCGTGTGGAACGTGAGCAAGGTACTGAACAAGGAAGCGCCCCAGTTCGACGCCAGCCAGGTGGGCGTGACCGCATCGCGCATGCCGACCCTGGTCTCGGCGCAGAAGATCGACGACCTCACCGTCGAGCTGACCACCAAGGAGCCGGACAGCTTCCTGCCCTACAACCTCACCAACCTGTTCATGGTGAGCCCCGCCAAGTGGCAGCAGCTCTATGACAAGGCGGAGGGCGCCGACGCGAAGGCAAAGGCCGCCGCCGCCTGGACAGCCTTCGCGGCGGAGGCCTCCGGCACCGGCCCGTGGAAGATGACCAAGTTCATGCCGCGCGAGCGGCTCGAGCTGACCAAGAACGCCGCCTATTGGGACAAGGCGCGCGTGCCCAAGATCGACAACATGATCCTCCTGCCCATGCCCGAGGCCAACGCCCGCACCGCCGCCCTCCTCGCCGGGCAGGTGGACTGGGTCGAGGCCCCCGCCCCCGATGCCCTGCCCCAGATCAAATCGCGCGGCTTCCAGCTCTATTCGAACGAGCAGCCCCACGTGTGGCCCTGGCAATTCTCCCGCGTCGAGGGCTCGCCCTGGAACGACATCAAGGTCCGCAAGGCGGCGAACCTGTGCGTGGACCGCGAGGGCATGAAGGACGGCCTGCTCGGCGGCCTCATGGTGCCCGCCACCGGCACGTTCGAGCCCGGCCATCCCTGGCGGGGCGATGTGAAGTTCCAGATCAAGTTCGACCAGAAGGAAGGCCAGAAGCTGATGAAGGAGGCCGGCTTCGGCCCCGACAAGAAGCTGAAGGTGAAGATCCAGACCTCTGCTTCGGGCTCCGGCCAGATGCTGCCGCTGCCCATGAACGAGTATCTCCAGCAGGCGTTGGGCGAGTGCTATTTCGACGTGCAGCTCGACGTGATCGAGTGGAACACCCTCTTCACCAACTGGCGACGCGGCGCGAAAGACCCCACCGCCAACGGCTCAAACGCCATCAACGTGACCTATGCGGCGATGGACCCGTTCTTCGCCATGGTGCGCTTCCTCCAGTCCGGCATGGCGCCGCCGGTTTCCAACAACTGGGGCTTCATCAACAACCCCACCTTCGACGAGCTGGTGAAGAAGGCCCGCTCCACCTTCGATCCCGCCGAGCGGGACAAGGCACTGGCCGCGCTGCACGCCGCCTCCGTAGACGATGCCGCCTTCCTCTATGTGGCCCACGACGTGGGGCCGCGCGCGCTCAGCCCGAAGCTGAAGGGGGTGGTCCAGCCGAAGAGCTGGTTCATCGACTTCTCGCCCATCTACTTCGCCAACTGACGGCTTCTTGCGCGGGGCGGCTGCCGCCTCGCGCGCCTCCTTCGCGAAAGTCTCATCGTGCTCGTCTACGTCGCCCGACGCATCGTCTATGTGATCCCCATCGTGATCTCGGTCGCGCTGGTGTGCTTCCTCCTGGTGCACATCACGCCCGGCGATCCCCTCGTCGCCATCCTGCCGCCGGACGCCTCCCAGGAGCTGGCGAACCAGCTGCGCGCCGCCTACGGCTTCGACCGCCCGCTGCCGGTGCAATTCGGCCTGTGGCTCTGGAAGGCGGTGCACGGCGATCTCGGCACCTCCATCGCCACCGGGCGGCCGGTCTTCACGGAAGTGATGCGGGCGGTGGGCAACACCTTCATCCTCGCCGTCACGGCCTCCCTCATCGGCTTCGTGTTCGGCGTCTTCTTCGGCCTCATCGCCGGCTATTTCCGCAACACCTGGGTGGACAAGCTCGCCACCTCCATCGCGGTGACCGGCGTCTCCGTGCCCCATTACTGGCTCGGCATGGTGCTGGTGATCATCTTCTCCGTGACGCTGAACTGGCTGCCCGCCGTGGGCGCCGGCCCCGGCGGCTGGGCGTGGGACTGGGAGCACATCCGTTTCCTCATCCTGCCCGCCATCACCATGTCCGTGATCCCCATGGGCATCATCACGCGGACCGTGCGCGCGCTCACCGGCGATATCCTCTCGCAGGATTTCGTCGAGGCGCTGCGCTCCAAGGGCCTCAAGGAGCGGCAGGTGTTCCGCCATATCGTGAAGAACGCCGCGCCCACCGCCATCGCCGTCATGGGCCTCCAGCTCGGCTATCTCTTGGGCGGCTCCATCCTCATCGAGACCGTCTTCTCCTGGCCGGGCACAGGGTTCCTCTTGAACTCCGCCATCTTCCAGCGGGATTTGCCGCTGCTCCAGGGCACGATCCTGGTTCTGGCGCTGTTCTTCGTATTCCTCAACCTCATCGTGGACGTGGCGCAGGCTGCCATCGATCCGCGCATCAAGCGGAGCTGACGCCATGACTGCTGTCAGCGAAGCCTCCCTCCAGGCGGCTCCCGTCCACAAGGCGCGGGGCTATTGGGCGACCGTCGGCCGCCGCATCTCCCGCGATCCCGTGAGCATGGTCTGTGCGGCCATCCTGCTGCTCATCCTGCTCGCCGCCATCTTCGCCCCTTATCTGCATCTGGCGGACCCCTATCAGGGCTCCATGATCCGGCGCCTGCGCCATATCGGGACGCCGGGCTATCCGCTGGGCACCGACGAGCTCGGCCGCGACATGCTCTCCCGCCTCATCTATGGCGGGCGCCTCTCGCTGCTGATCGGCATCCTGCCGGTCATCCTCGCTTTCTCCATCGGCACCACGCTGGGGCTGGTGGCGGGCTATGTGGGCGGGTGGGTCAACACCGTCATCATGCGCACGGTGGATGTGTTCTACGCCTTCCCCTCGGTGCTGCTCGCCATCGCCATCTCGGGCGTGCTGGGGGCGGGCATCGTCAATTCCATCGTCTCGCTCACCATCGTCTTCATCCCGCAGATCACCCGCGTGGCGGAGAGCGTGACCACCGGCGTGCGCAACCTCGATTTCGTGGATGCCGCCCGCGCCTCCGGCGCCGGGCCCATCACCATCATGCGGGTCCACATGCTGGGCAACGTGCTGGGCCCCATCTTCGTCTATGCGACGGGGCTGATCTCGGTCTCCATGATCCTGGCGGCGGGCCTCTCCTTCCTCGGCCTCGGCACCAAGCCGCCGGAGCCGGAATGGGGCCTCATGCTCAACACCCTGCGCACCGCCATCTACGTCAATCCCGGCGTCGCCGCGCTGCCGGGCGTGATGATCTTCGCCGTCTCCATCTGCTTCAACATGCTCAGCGACGGGCTGCGCAGCGCCATGGACATCCGCAATTGACCTCGCTTGAACCCATCGCCGACGTTGGCGGGGCGGCTCAGCCCCTGCTCGACGTCAAAAGCCTCACCAAGCACTTCCCCATCGGCGGCGGCCTGTTCGCCGAGAAGAAGATCGTGCGCGCGGTGGACGATGTCTCCTTCTCCGTCGGCAAGGGCGAGACGGTGGGCATCGTAGGCGAGAGCGGCTGCGGCAAGTCCACCACCGCCCGCCTCCTCATGCACCTGATGCCGCGCAATTCCGGCGACATCCTCTTCGACGGCCAGCTCGTGGGGGAAACCCTCACGCTTCGCGAGCTGCGGCGCGGCATGCAGATGGTGTTCCAGGACAGCTATGCCTCGCTCAACCCGCGCCTCACCATCGAGGATTCCATCGCCTTCGGACCGAAGGTGCACGGTGTCTCCGATACGGATGCGCGCCTCCTCGCGCGCGACCTCCTCAACAAAGTGGGCCTGCGCCCGGAAGTGTTCGCCAACCGCTATCCCCACGAGGTCTCCGGCGGCCAGCGCCAGCGCGTGAACATCGCCCGCGCGCTCGCCCTGAAGCCGCGCCTCGTGATCCTGGACGAGGCGGTCTCGGCGCTCGACAAGTCGGTGGAAGCGCAGGTGCTGAACCTGCTCACCGACCTCAAGCATGAGTTCGGCCTGACCTACCTCTTCATCAGCCACGACCTCAACGTGGTGCGCTACATCTCCGACCGCGTGCTAGTGATGTATCTCGGCCAGGTTGTGGAGCTGGGGCCGGTGGATGCGGTCTATGACGGCCCCGCCCATCCCTATACGCGGGCGCTGCTCGCCGCCATGCCGGCCATGGACCCGGACGAGCGTACGCAAGTGCCGCCCATTTCCGGCGACCCGCCCAACCCCATCGATCCGCCCTCCGGCTGCCGCTTCCACACCCGCTGCCCGTTCGCGGAGGAGGTATGCGCGAAGGTCGTGCCGGCGCTGTCCCCGGTGGACGATGCCGGGCACAGCGCCGCCTGCTTCATGGTGATCCCCGGTTCCGGCCACAGCCGCGCGCCGCAGATGGGGGTGGCGGCGTGAGGGGGACTGTCGTCTCATTGCGACGGGCTGCCCCTCTCCCGGCGGTTAGCCCCCTCTCTCGCTCCCGGGAGACGAAAAAGTGCACCCTTGTCCTGGACAAGCGACGGCGCAGCCGGAGCGCAGATCCGGGACCCAGCGTAAGACTGCGGCGAAGCCGGCAATGGCGCGACTAGCGCCCTCACGCCTCCGCTGCGCGGCAGCGGAAGCTCATTGAAGCGCCTTTCGGCGCTCTCTTGCGCTGGGTCCCGGCTCTCCTTTCACTGCGCTGCGCTCCGTTGCAGTCGGCCAGGACAAGGCGGAGAGATATGAGAAAACAGGATCGCTCCCTATGACCACGCCTCCCACCCCCGAAGCCGTCGCCGCCACCGCGAAGACCGCCGGCCTCGACTTCTCGCTCGAGACCGCGACGCGCATCGCCACCGCCATCGCGCCGGCTTTCACGGTCTTCTCCGCCGTCTCCGGCACCCTGCCGCTCGATCTCGAACCCGCCACCTTCATGACCATTCAGATGCGGGAACTCTCCAAGTGAACGCCCCCGCCAGGATCACCGACCCCACGTTGCTGTCGCTGACGGACATCGCCGCCGCCATCGCCGCACGCCGCGTCTCCTCCCGCGAGGTGACGCAAGCCTGCTTGGCGCGCATCGAAAAGGCACAGCCGCGCCTCAACGCCTTCATCTCCATCGAGGCGGAAGCCGCGCTGAAGGCGGCGGACAAGGCCGACAGCGCCCTCTCCCACGGCGAGAACAAGGGCGCGCTCCACGGCGTCCCCCTCGCCCACAAGGACATGTATTACGACGCCGGCCATGTGGTGACCTGCGGCACCAAGATCCGCCGTGATTGGGTCGCCACCACCACCTCCACTGCGCTCCAGCGCATCAAGGATGCCGGCACCGTGCGCCTCGGCGCGCTCCACATGGTGGAGTTCGCCTATGGCCCCACTGGCCACAATCCCCATTACGGCCCCGCCCGGAACGCCTGGAACCCGGCGCATGTGACGGGCGGCTCCTCCTCGGGCTCGGGTACGGCGGTGGCGGCGCGGCTCACCTTCGCCGCGCTGGGCTCGGACACGGGCGGCTCCATCCGCCTGCCGGCCCATTTCTGCGGCGTCTCCGGCCTGAAGACCACGGTGGGCCGCATCAGCCGCGCCGGCGCCATGCCGCTCTCCCAATCCCTCGACACGGTGGGCCCGCTCGCCCGCACCGTGGAGGATTGCGCCCTCCTCCTCGGCCTCATGGCCGGCGCGGACCCAGCCGATCCTACGGCCATCTCCGGCGAGGTGCCGGACTATCTCGCCGCCACCCGCGCGCCGCTCGCCGGTCGCACCATCGGCATCCCCGATAGCTTCTATGTGGACGACCTCGATGCCGACGTCGCCCGCGTCCTGGACGAGACGGCGGCAACCCTCGCCAAGGCCGGCGCCCGCATCGTCAAGGTCGCCCTGCCCGACCAGGCGAAGCTCTCTGCCGCCTCCCAGATCATCCTCGCCGCCGAGGCCGCCGCCTATCACGCGAAATGGCTGAAGGAGCGGCCGCAAGAGTATGGCGCGCAGGTCCGCGCCCGGCTGGAGAACGGCTTCGCCGTGCCCGCCGTCTCCTATCTCGAAGCGCTGCGCTGGCGCGGGCCGGCGCTCGGCGAATACCTCGACGCGGTGTCGGGCCTCGACGCCGTGCTCGCCCCCGCCGCGCCCATGCCGGCCCCCACCATCGCCGAGACGGACGTGGGCGGCGCGCCCCACGCGGAAGCCATGATCCAGCGCCTCACCCGCTTCACGCGGCCGGTGAACTATCTCGGCCTGCCGGCGGTGAGCATCCCTGCCGGCTTCACGGCCCATGGCCTTCCCGTGGGCCTCCAGATCATCGGCCGCCCCTTCGAGGAGGCGGCCATCCTCTCCATCGGCGCCGCCTTCCAGCGCGAGACCGATTTCCACATGCAGATGCCGGAGGAACCATGACGGCGCCCGCGCCCGTCGTCGCCATCGACGACCTCAACATCCGCTTTACCGGCGAGCGCACCGTGCATGCGGTGAACGGCGTCTCACTCTCCCTCGGCCAGGGCGAGGTGCTGGGGCTCCTGGGGGAGAGCGGCTCCGGGAAAAGCGTCACCCTGCGCGCCCTCATGCGCTTGCTGCCGAAGAAGCGCACCGCCATCACCGGCGGCGTGAAGGTGGCCGGGCAGGACGTGCTCGCCATGGACGACGCGGCGCTCTCCGACTTTCGCGGCCGCACCGTCTCCATGATTTTCCAGGAGCCGGCCTTGGCGCTGGACCCGGTCTATACGATCGGCCACCAGATCTCAGAATCCGTCATGCGCCACGAGGGCAAGACCGCAGCCGAGGGCAAGGCGCGGGCGCTGGAGATGCTGGAGCTGGTGCGCATCCCCTCCGCCAAGCGCCGGCTCGATGCCTACCCCCACGAAATGTCCGGCGGCATGCGCCAGCGCGCCATGATCGCCCTGGCGCTCGCCTGCAAGCCCAAGGTGCTGCTGGCGGACGAGCCCACCACCGCCCTCGACGCCACCGTGCAGATCCAGATCCTCCTCCTGTTGCGGGAATTGCAACGGGAGATGGGCATGTCGGTGATCTTCGTCACCCACGATATCGGCGTCGCCATCGAGATCTGCGACAAGGTGGCCGTGATGTATGCCGGCCAGATCGTGGAGAGCGGATCGCTGGCCGACATCGTGCGCCGGCCGGTCCATCCCTACCCCCGTGGATTGCTCGCCTCCACCGTCCATGGGGCAAAGCGAGGGGCGCGGCTGGAGACCATTCCCGGCACGCCGCCCTCCCTCGACAAGGCGCCCGTGAACTGCTCCTTCTCCCCGCGCTGCGGCTTCGCCCAGCCGCGCTGCACCGAAGCGCTGCCACCGCGCGTGGAGCTTGCGCCGGACCGGGTGGTTCGGTGCATCCTGGCGGAGAAACCCGCCTTGGAGCCCGCATGACCGCCCTCCCCAATCTGCGTATCGATGCCGACCGCCTCTGGGACACCATCATGGAAACCGCGCGCTTCGGCGCGACGCCCAAGGGCGGCGTGCGGCGCCTGACGCTGTCGAAGGAAGACGGCCAGGTGCGCGACTGGTTCCGCGCCGCCTGCGAGGAGGCCGGCCTCACCGTGACCGTGGACACGCTGGGCAACATGTTCGCCCTGCGCCCCGGCCAGGACATGACGAAGGCGCCCTTGGGCTTCGGTTCCCATCTGGACACCCAGCCCACCGGCGGCAAGTTCGACGGCGTGCTGGGCACCCTCGCCGCCTTGGAGGTGGTGCGCACACTGAACGATGCTGGCATCGCGACCGAGGCGCCGCTCTGCGTGTGCAACTGGACCAACGAGGAAGGCTCGCGCTTCACGCCGGCCTTGATGGGCTCGCTGGCCCATGTGGGCGACTTCACGGCCGAGGACATCCTCGCCCGGAGGGATGCCGGGGTCATCACGGTTGGCGAGGCGCTGGACGCCATCGGCTATCGCGGGCCGGCGACCGTCGGTGCCCAGACCTTCTCCGGCTTCGTGGAGCTGCATATCGAGCAGGGGCCGATCCTGGAGGCCGAGGGCAAGACCATCGGCGTGGTGGAGCACGGCCAGGGCATCGTCTGGTATGATGGGCGCATCACGGGTTTTGAGAGCCATGCGGGCTCGACCCCCATGCACCTGCGGCGCGACGCGCTGGCGACCCTCTCCGAGCTGGTGCTGGCCATCGAGGCGCTGGCCGTTCAGCACGGCCCGAACGCGGTGGGCACCGTGGGCGAGGCGGTGATCGCCACGCCCTCGCGCAATGTGATCCCCGGCGAGATCACCTTCTCCACCGAGTTCCGCAGCCCCGACGCCGGCACGCTGGAAACCCTGCACCAGGGCCTTCAGGCGAAGATAGCCGAGATCGCCGCCCGGCGGCGCGTAAAGATCGCGCTCGACCTCATCTGGCGCAAGGAGCCCACTCATTTCGACCCAACCGTGATCGCCGCCGTGCGCGGCGCGGCGGAGACGCTGGGCCTCAGCAACCGTCCCATGATCTCCGGGGCGGGGCACGACGCCTTCTCCCTGGCCGGCATCGTGCCCACTGCCATGATCTTCGTGCCCTGCAAGGACGGGGTGAGCCACAACGAGCTAGAATCGGCGGAGAAATCCGACTGCGCCGCCGGCGCGGACGTACTGCTCCACACTGTCCTGACGCTCGCCGGCGGCCGGCCCGCATGAGCCTGCGTGTCACAGCGCGCCCGCTCACCGCGCAGGCGTTCGCCCCGTTCGGCGAGGTGCTGTCCACGCCCGACGCCGTGGGCCGCCGCGACTATTTCGACAGCGCGCTCGGAAACCTGCGCCCCGGCGTGGGCGCCAGCCTTTCCCTCATCCTCGCGCCACCCACCCTGGCGCACCCCGTGCCTGTGACAATCTTCGAGTGCCATGCTTTCTCGTCCCAAAGCTTCGTTCCCATGGCGCCCTGCCGCTGGCTGGTGGCGGTGGCCCCGCACGCTGCTGCCGGCGGTCCCGACATGACGCAGGTGCGCGCCTTCCTGCCTCCGCCCGGCCAGGGAATCACCCTTCACCCCGACGTGTGGCACGCCCCCCTCACCGTGCTCGACGCGCCCTCCCCCTTCGCCATTTTCATGTGGCGTGACGGCGGCCCTCTGGACGAGGAATTCGCCTCCATCGCCCCGTTTTTGGTGGAGGTACCGGCCGCCTGTTGAAGATCGAATTCCGGCTATGGACATGCCCCCGCGAACTCTCTATACACTCGCCGCTCCGGACGCCTTCGAGGCTCACCCGGCGCCCAGGTAGCTCAGTTGGTAGAGCATGCGACTGAAAATCGCAGTGTCGGTGGTTCGATTCCGCCCCTGGGCACCATTTGTTCTTTTCAAGACATCTCAGACAGTCTTAAAACGCCTCAGTCGCAAGGCTTTGCGCGGATCATAGCGTCTCATCCGGCATCACCCGGTACCGTTGCATCTCATCGATTTGTAGGCATGTTCGTAGGCAATGCCTACGTGCCTACATCAGAGATGCCTACATGCCCCTCACCGATCTCGCTTTGCGCAACGCCAAGCCGAAGGACAAGCCGTACAAGCTTTTTGACGGCGGCGGCCTGCATCTGCTCGTGAATCCCAACGGCAGCCGCATCTGGCGACTCGCGTATCGATTCGCCGGAAAGCCGAAGCAGCTCTCCTTCGGCCCCTACCCCACAACGACCCTTGTCGAGGCTCGGGAGAAACGGCACGAGGCCAAGCGCCTCCTCGCCGATGGGCAGGACCCCTCCACCGCGAGGAAGCTGGATAAGGTCGCGACCGCCATTGCCGCGAAGAACACCTTCGGTGAGCTGACGGCCGAATATATGAAGCGGCTGGAGGACAAGGGATCGGCCGAGGCGACCATCGACAAGAACCGGTGGCTCCTCTGCGACCTGGCTGGGCCGGCGCTCGCCAATCGGCCCATGACCGAGATAACCGCCGCTGAAATCCTGATCCTGCTTCAGCAAGTGGAGCGTAGCGGCCGTAGGGAAAGTGCCCGCCGCCTCCGCTCGGCGATCGGCAGCGTCTTCCGCTTCGCCATTTCCACGCTGCGGGCCGACACAGATCCCACCCTCGCCCTACGCGGGGCGCTGCTGCCGCCAAAGGTGACCCACCGCGCCGCCATCACCGATCCCAAGACCCTTGGCGCGCTCATGCAGGCGATTGGCCTGCTGCCGGTTTCGTGGACACCGAGATAAGGTGTTCAACGGGACTGGAGAGCTGGAATGCAACGACGGAGGTTCAGCCGCGAGTTCAAGCTTGAGGCTGTAAGATTGGTGAAGGACCGGGG
>NZ_JBDZDT010000028.1:0-12995 GCF_040049275.1 Aquabacter albus
ACTACATCGAGCGCTTCTACAATCGCCGACGCAGGCACTCGACGCTAGGCTATCTGAGCCCGATCGAGTTCGAGGAGCGAGCTAAATTAGCTTAACCTGGTGTCCACAAAACCGGCGGCAGGCCAGTGCGGTATCTCGGAATCGAAGTCGACGAGGCTTTGAGCTTATCGGAGCAAACGGAGATCTGACATTTGAAGCCGACGATCGAGTGGTTTCGGGTGCCTCTGACCCATTCACGACGTTACGAATGTTCTCTTTCTGGCGCATTGCTTACGCTGCGGGTGATAGACACAATCTGGTCGGACGGTGACGCTCCGGGGGCGATCTTCATCCAAGTCTCACTGTGACGGAATGAACTCCGGCACCGGCTTCCAGATGGACAAGCAGCGGACCCACCCCGATCGCGATCCCGTCCATTTCAGCGGAGACGATGCCGCGGCTCACCCCGGAGGGGTTCTCGACGCTGATGCGATAGTGCGCCGAACCATGGCGGATCGTCATCTCGAACTGGGGCCAGGATCGGGGAATGCACGGGTCCAGATGTAATACGGTCCCGCGCATCCGTAGTCCGAGGATGCTTTCGATGCCCGCCCGCTGCATCCAGCCGGCGGAGCCGGTATACCAGGTCCAGCCGCCGCGCCCGGCGTGGGGCGGCTCGGCATAGATGTCGGCGGCGAGGACATAGGGTTCCACCTTGTAGCGCAGGACATCCGAGCGGCTGCGGGCATGGTTGATGGGGTTGAGCATCGAGAACAGCGCCGTCGCTTTGTCGCCCTCTCCCAGCGCCGCGAACGCCATCACGGACCAGAGAGCCGCATGGGTGTACTGGCCACCATTCTCCCGGATCCCCGGCGGATAGCCCTTGATGTAGCCTGGATCGAGCGTCGTCTTATCGAACGGCGGCGTGAACAGGAGGGCAAGGCCGTCTCCCGGCCGGATCAGTTCCCGCTCGACCGACGCCATGGCGCGGACGGCCCGGCCTGGCTCCGCGGCGCCCGACAGCACGGCCCAGGATTGTGCGATGGAATCGATGCGGCATTCCTCGCTCACGGCGGAGCCGAGCGGGGCGCCATCATCGAAGAAGCCGCGCCGATACCAGTCGCCGTCCCAGGCCTCACGTTCGAGGGCCGCCTGAAGGTCGGCCGCATGGGCCCGCCACCTGGCCGCGCGTTCTGTCTCGCCGCGCGCCTCCGCGAGCGGGGCGAAGTCCATCAGGGCCGCGTGCAGGAACCAGCCCAGCCAGACGCTCTCGCCATCCCCGCGTTCCCCCACGCGGTTCATGCCGTCGTTCCAGTCGCCTGTCCCGATCAGCGGCAAGCCGTGGCCACCCAGTGCCAGGCTCCTGTCCAGCGCCCGGGCGCAATGCTCGAACAGGGGCGCGGTCTCATCGGAGATGCCGGGGGGAAAGAAGTTCTCGTGCTCGCCCGGAGCGAGCTTCTGACCCTCCAGGAAAGGCACCTGTTCATCGAGGATGCCGGCATCCGCGCTCACGGTCACATAATGGGCGGTGGCATAGGCGAGCCACGCGCGGTCGTCCGAAATGCGCGTGCGCACACCCCGTCCGGAATGGGGCAGCCACCAATGCTGGACGTCACCTTCGACGAACTGTCGCGCTGCCGCGCGCAGCAGATGGGCGCGCGTCATGTCCGGGCGGATCGCGGCGAGCGCCATGCCGTCCTGGATCTGGTCGCGGAAGCCGTAGGCACCACTCGCCTGGTAGAAAGCGGAGCGCGCCCAGACCCGGCAGGCCAGGGTCTGATAGAGCAGCCAGCCGTTCAGCATGATGTCCATGGCACGGTCCGGAGTGTGGACCTCCACCGCGCCCAGGATATGGTCCCAATTGCGGGTCACCTCGGTGAGGACTGCATCGAGATCGGCGGCGCGGTATTGGCGGATCAGGTCGCGCGCACCTTGCGCGTCCGCCGCCTCACCGAGGAATACGACGATCTCGGCGCTGCCATGCGGCGGCAGCTCTACTTCCGCGCGCATGGCGCCGCACGGGTCGAGGCCAGCGCCAACGGCGTTGGATAGGGGTGTGGCACTCCGGAGCGCCACCGGATCGGCCAGGGTCCCGTTGCGGCCGATGAATTCCCGGCGGTCGCCGGTCCAGTCCGCTTGCTGCCCGGCCATGTCCAGGAAGGCGATACGAGACCCGAAGTCCGCGTTCCAGGGATTGAGGGCGAACATGGCGCCGGTGTCGGCGTCGATGGCCGTCGCCACGAAGGGGGCGGTGGCGGAGCGCGACTGGCCGAGCACCCATTCCGCATAGGTGCTCAGGGAGAGGCGCCGGGGGCGGTTTGACAGGTTGCGCAAGGTGAGGCGCGATATCTTGATGGAACCCTCGACCGGCACGAACTGGACGAGGTCGGCGGCGATGCCGTGGGCCGAATGGGCGAAGGCGCTGTAGCCCCGGCCATGGCGGGCCACATAGGTGGCGGTCTCGTCGCGGATGGGGAGCGCCGTGGGCGTCCACACGGCGCCGCTGTCGTCGTCGCGGAGATAGAAGGCTTCCCCCACCCGGTCGGTGACGGGATCGTTCGACCAGGGCGTGATCTGGTTTTCCCGGCTGTTCAGGGACCAGGTGTAGCCGCTGCCTTCCGTCGCCACCTGGAAGCCGAAGTCAGGATTGGCGATGACGTTGATCCACGGGGCGGGCGTGGACTGGCCTGGGCCGAGGATCGTCACATATTCGCGCCCATCGTCGGCGAAGCCGCCGAGCCCGTTGAAGAATTCCAGTTCCGGGGAGGATGGGGGCGGCTCCGCGGCGACCGTGGGGCGCTTGGGATGCCGTTTCGTGGGAACCGTCCCCTCGACGATCCGGTCGAGTTGCTCCGCAAGGCTACCGCGCTGGGCCACCAGCACGACGCGGGCGGCGGAGGACAGCAGCAGCCCCGTCTCCGCCGGCATGAGATCGGCCCGCAGCACGAACACGCGCCCGGCCGGGCCGCCCACTTCGACCTCTGGGCGCGACTGGCTGGTACGGACCAGCGTTTCCAATGCGATCTGGAGGTCCTGCACATAGGAGGACTGGCGCTCGTTCAGGATCACGAGATCCACCGCAAGCCGCTTCATGCGCCAATATTCGTGGGCCTTCAGCAGTTCGTGGGCGAGGTCGAGATTCTCCAGGTCGGCAATGCGCAGCAGCACGATCGGCAGGTCGCCGGAGATGCTCTGCGCCCAGAGGCCGGATTGCGGCCCACAGCCGCGCAGGATTGTCTGGGATGCCGGGCGCAGCGTCGGCGCGGCATAGAGGGCGTAGCCCGCGAGGCGCTGGTAAAGCGCCGCATCGCCCGCCGAGATGCCCAGATGGTGAAGCTCCACCTGGGCCTGGGTCCAGGCGAGGGTGGCCGCGCGCCCGTAGGCATTGGTGTCACGATGCCTGTCGATGCCATCCAGCAGCGCCTCGCGGGTCGCGGCGGCCATGGTCCAGAAGGCGATGCGTGCCACAGCGCCGGGCTCGATCCGCACGCGCCGCCGCAGGGCGAAGATCGGGTCGAGCACGATGCCCACCGTGTTCGAGAGGGTGCGCCCGTCGATCACCGCGATGGGAGTGCGGATATCGTGGCCGCGGCCGAGGAAGCGGGCCCGGTCGGTCTCGACCTCCACGCGGCTTACGGCTTCCCCATCCAGCACGCTGAAATGCGCGGCCCAGATTTCGGGCTCCGATGGCGCCCGCCGCCGCCGCGTGGCCAGGATGGCGCCGATGTCGGCCAGATACTCCGTTTCCACGAACAGCTTGGAGAAGGCCGGGTGGGCAATATCGGAAGCCTGGGGCGCCAGCGTCAGTTCGGCATAGGAGGTGATCTCCAATTCCCGCACGCGATTGCCGGAATTGAAGATGGACACACGGCGCACTTCGGCGTCGTCCTCCGCGGAAACGAGGACATCCAAGGTGGTCTCGATGCTGCCGTCGCGGCGGGCGAATTCGGCTCGGTCCTCATGGAAGGCGACATGGTAGGCATCGGGCTCGATGCCGCTCGGCTGGAAGCCGGCGGACCAGACATCCCCGCTGCGCACGTCCCTGACGAACATGTAGGATCCGAAATCATCGCATGTGGCATCCTCGCGCCACCGCGTGACGGCAAAGCCGTTCCAGCGGCTGTAGCCGGAGCCGGCCGCCGTGATCATGGCGGCGTAGCGTCCGTTGGAGAGCAGATGCGTCGCCGGTGTCGGCTGTTGGGCGGAGGTGAAGCGCCGGCTGCCGGTGGGTTCCAGCTCGCGGGCGCGGGCGCCGGACTTCACCTCGGTCGACCAGGGACGCACCACCGCGACGTCGCGCGGTGTGCGCTCCTGTAGAAGCAACTCGGTCGCCTGGACCATGGGCTCAGAATGGAAGCGGGTGCGCATGGCGCCGCCCAGCAGGGTGTCGGCAATGGCGACGATGGTCATGCCCTGGTGGTGCGCCATGAAGGCGCGAACGATGGCGAGACTCTCGCCTTCCGGAAGGCGGCTTGGCGTGTAGTCCAGGGCTTCATAGAAGCCATAGCGGCCGCGGGCTCCGATCCCTGTGAGGCGGGCGAGGTTGGCGCAGGCGGCCTGCGGGTCGGCCATGCTGGCGAGTGCGGTCGCATAGGGCGCGATGACACGGCTTTCGCCCAGCCCACGCTTCAGCCCGAGGCCCGGCACGCCGAAATTGGAATATTGGTAGGTGAATTCCAGGTTGCGGGCGTTGTAGGCGGATTCCGAAATGCCCCAAGGCAGGTCCAGCGTCGCCGCATAGTCGATCTGGCGCCGCACGATCAGGCGGTTGGTCTGGTCGAGGAGGCTGCCCGCCGGCGCGCGCATGATGAGGGACGGCATCAGATATTCGAACATGGAGCCGGACCACGAGATCAGGGCGGCGCCATGCGCGACCGGCGTCACCGAGCGGCCGAGGCGGAACCAGTGGCGGGCCGGGATATCGCCCTTGGCTATGGCGAAGAAACTCGCGAGCCGTGCTTCCGATGCCAGGAGATCGTAGCAATTGGGGTCGAGCGTGCCTTCGGGTGCCAGGAAGCCGATGGACAGGAGATTGCGCTCGCGGTCCAGGAGGAAGCCGAATTCCATCGCCAGCGCCATGGATCGGGCAGTGTCTTCGAGGACTGCGAGGCGCGCCGCCAGGGCGGTTTGTGCATCCGTGTCGCCGGAGAGGTCGCGGCGATGCGTGTCGATGGCGTTAAGGCTGGCCTCGGCCCAGAACAGCATGTCTCCGCCCGCCGCATCACCACGCTCCGTTGCGAGCGCGCGGGCCATGTCGATCACCGTGCCCGCCTCGGCAGCGAGCATGTGGAAATGCGCCGGCAGATCGTCTCCTAAAGGAGCGCGCGCGGTGAGGATGAGCGCAGCCAGCGCATCGTCGAGCTGGCGCAGGGTGACCGTCTGCGTGCGGCGACCGTCGTTGAGAAGGGCGGCCTCCTCCCGCGCCAAATCGAGGGCATCGGCAATTCCGGACCCGCGTGCCGCCGTATGGGGCATGGACGTGCGCCATTCCCGCAGTGCACCGGCGAGTGCGATGAGATGGCCCGCGAGGTTTCCGCTGTCCACGGTGGAGACGTATTTCGGGTCCAGCGGGCGCAGGTCGCGCGTTTCGTACCAATTGTAGAAATGGCCGCGGAAACGGGCGAGGCCGCCCATGGTCGCGAGCGTCGCTTCCAGCCGGTCCACCGCTTCGCGCGTGCCGATCCATCCGAAATCGCGGGCGCTCGCGACCGAGAGCAGATAGAGGCCGAGATTGGTGGGCGACGTCCGGTGGGCGATCACCGGCTCCGGATCTTCCTGGAAATTGTCCGGCGGAAGCATGTTGTCCGCCGGGGTGACAAAGCTTTCGAAGAAGCGCCACGTCCGCCGGGCGGTAAGCCGCAGGGTACGGGCCTCGGCATCCGAAACGTGCTGCCGACTGGCGGTTTGTGGGGGAAGGCTGATCCAGCGTGCCACCGCTGGCGACGCGATCCACAGGGCGGCGAAGACACCCGCCAGCGGCCAGGCGCCGTGCCCGGCGATCGCTGCGACGATGAGCGCCAAGGCCGCGATGGCGAGGGCGCCGGCCATCCGGCGATAAGAGCCGGCAAGATCGAGGCGCCGCGACAGGCTCGCCTGCGCGGCAGGAACCCACTCCAGAAGATGCTTCCGCGTCACCAACAGCCGCCACAGGGTGCGCACGATGGCGTCACCCATCAGCCATGCCTCGTGGGCCAGGAACATGAGCGTGAGCACGGACTGGAGCAGCGCGAGGCGAAGATCGCCCAGGAGCGCGCGCAGGTGGCTGGCGGGGGTGATGCTTCCATGACGGGGCAGGATGGCGGCGATGACCGGGATGATGTTCGGCAGCGCAAGGGTGACGACCACGAACGCAGTCCAGACGAGGGCGGCGGTCCACGGCAGCGTCCACCCGAAGACGAGGGCAGCGACGGCGCACGGCCCCGAGAGGCTGCGCCGCAGGTTGTCCAGCATCTTCCAGCGCCCCATCACCGGAATGGCACCATAGGCCGGATCGGCTCCGGCGGGCAGGGGGCCGCGTCCCAGGATCCAGGGCAGAAGCTGCCAGTCTCCCCGCGCCCAGCGATGGCGACGCATGGCGCTGACGTCGTAGCGGGCGGGAAATTCCTCCACCACCTCCACATCGGAGGCGAGGCCCGCGCGCGCGAACACACCCTCGAACAGATCATGGCTGAGCAAAGTGGAATCCGGCACGCGGCCGGCGAGCGAAGCCTCGAAGGCATCGACGTCGTAAATGCCCTTTCCGGCGTAGGAGCCTTCACCGGACAGGTCCTGGTAGACGTCGGACACCGCCGAGCCATAAGCGTCGATACCGCTCATGCTGGAAAAGGTGCGCTGGAACAGCGAGCCCTCACGGCCCACCGGCAGCGAGGGCGTCACGCGCGGCTGGAGGACGCCGTAGCCCTCGACCACCCGTCCCGCCGCCGCATCGAAGCGCGCGCGGTTCAGGGGATGGGCCATCTTGCCGATGAGCCGGCGGACCGTGTCGCGCGGCAGCCGCGTGTCGGCATCCAGCGTCACCACATAGCGGACGTCCGCAGGGATCTCGACGGGGGTCTCGTGGAAGGCGGTGTCCGTGGCACCGCGTAGCAAGCGGTTCAGCTCGTGCAGCTTGCCGCGCTTGCGCTCCCAGCCCATCCACCGGCCTTCTCCCTCGTTCCAGACGCGCCGGCGATGGAGCAGCAGGAAACGGGCGCCGCCGGGCGCGGGCCCGTAGCGTTCATTGAGACGGTCGATGCCCGCCTGCGCCGCTGCGACGAGCACCTCATCGCCTGGAACGTGCCCGGTCTCGGCATCGGTCCAGTCGGAAAGCAGCGCGAAGTGCAGATCGCCTTCGGGACTCGCGAGATGGTGGATTTCCAGCTGCTCGACCTGCTCTTCGACGGAGGAGAGCGTGGTCAGGAGCGTGGGCACCGCCACCAGCGTGCGCAGGTGGGACGGCACGCCGTCGCGAAGCTCCAGAGCGGGCAGGGCGATGGCGCCGAAGCCGACGGAAACGGCGCGGTTGACCACTGCGACCGCCGCATCGATGGCCGGAATCACGCCCAGGATCGCCAGAACGACGAGGAACGGTGCGCCAAGGCCCATCGACGCAAGAACGGCGATGGGCAATGCCAGCAGCACCCCGGCCGTGCAGAGGACCGCGGCGGCGTAGCCGACGATGCCGAAGGCTCGGTTCAGGCGTGCCGATACATTGCTCAACGGCAGCTGGAATCCGATTTCCGCCTCGAAGGCGGGACGCCCACCGGACAGAAGATGGTAGCCCGGGTCTGCCTGGCGCAGGTCTGCCTGGCAGGTGTCTCCCGACGCGCGGGCGCATTTCGCTGCTCGGATGGCTTTAGTTGCCACGTCGAGTTCGGTGCAGCCCGAGCCGCGCCCCAGTTCCTCGATGGCGCTGCGGTAGAGATTGCGGGTCGGGAAATCCATGGTTTCGAAGGCGCTTCCCGCCGCGAGCGCCGCATCGACAAGGCTGGCGCGCTCGAAAAGCTCCTTCCAGTCCACGTCGGAGATCAGCCGCAGGCTGGTGATGATGTTGCGCACCGTCACGTTCGACGCGCCCTGGCTGCGCTGCACGTCGCGCACCACGGCATCTGCGGTCGCGCCCTGTGCGGCCAGCCGCTGGTCGAGCCAGGTGAGCGCCGGGGTGATCCGTGGATCCTGGTCGCGCAGGCGGTGCACGAGCTGGACGGCCAGCGCATCCGGCAGCACGGCCTGCTCATACAAGGCGAGCACGGTGGAGACCGGCTCGAGAGAATGACCGCTGACACCGAGCAGCCTGTCGGCAAGGCCATCGGCCTCCCGTCGCGCGACACGATCCTCGACGATCAGCCGGGCCAGGCGCCTGAGATTCTCGACAAGCACGATGCGCAACGTGATCGAGACCGCCCACAGCTCGCCGATGGTCAGCGGCTGGACCTCCTGATAGGCCCGGAGGTACCGCGTGAGCATCTCGGCATCGAAGCGGCTGTCGGTGTGGGCCACGAACGCCCACGCCACGCCGAAGACACGCGGATACCCGGTAAAGGGGCCTTCGGCGAGTTTCGGGAGCTGGCGATAATAACCGGGTGGAAGGTCCGAGCGGATCTCCCGGATCTGCTTTTCGACCAGATGGTAGTTGTCGATCAGCCATTCCGCCGAGGGCGTTATGGCGCCGCCTTCGTCGATGGCCTTGGCGATGGCACGATAGGCGTCCAGCAGGGCGGCGCCATTGTCCGCGAGACGTCCGGAGAGTGCGTGCCCTGTGGTGAGCCTTGGCTCCACGGGCTGCGCGTGGGCCAGGCTGCGCGCATGTTCTTCGAGCCGCTCGACGCTGAAGAGTTCATCGCGGATCGGCTTGCGGTCACTCCACAGGGAGGCCGGCGTGGCACGCTCAAGGGCGCGCCAAAGAAGGGAAATCAAATGGACCTTTCAGCAGCGCCTATCTTTGGCGCGCGCTCGGAGGCGGATCGGCCGTGACCGGGCTGCGAGTGCCAACGGCTCACGCCGTGCAGCGCGCTTCAGGGAAGGCCCATCCGCAGGTGGTGGCAGGCAGCAGGTACGCTTCCCGCCTTCTTTCATTCAGCAATGGTGTCGGCGAATGCGCGGGCGAAGCGCGCCGCGAGGGCCCGTGCATCGGCCTCCAGCTCGGCCTCGCTTTTCGGCGCGGACGCCCGGTTGCGGACGACGAGTTCGATGCTCAGAGATCCGCCGCCGGCGTCCTGCTCACGCCAGTCTATCCTGGCAAGGACATGGTCGGCATCGAGGGGATGCAAGGTGATGCTTACTCCCTTGTTCACCGCTCCCCCTTTGCTGCGAGGGCCATACGCCCCGCGAATGCGTGATCATGATTCCAGCAGCGTGTCCGCGCGTCGCCTCCTGGAACACCGGGCCTAGAAGTCAGATGTAGAGAGTCGATGGGAACTCTGGTGCCGCCGCGCATAGACGCCGCTGGCCGCGCGCTCGATCTGGTGCCGGTTCACATCGAAGGCGCGCAGCGACGCGGCTTCGTCCCGGCCTTCATGGGGGCTGAACCGCCGAAGGACATCTTCATCGACATGAAACGCAATTTCGAAGGTGGAATCGTGTCCCCAGAATGTGACGCAGCGCCTGACGCTGTCATAGATGCGGCTGGCGTTGGGAAACTGGAGCGACATCTGCATTCCCCTTTATAAGCTTGCCGGCTGATTGCCGGTGCCGGAGCGCGGAACATCCCGGCTTTCGGTGGTCTTTTGCCGATCTTTCGCCAGGGCGCCGTCAAGCTCCTCCTGGTCGGTGGACAGGCTCGCGCTTCTTCCCTGCGGCGCCGAAAGGGCCGGCGTGTGCAGCATTGTCGCGGTGCGCCGATAGGCGATGAAGGAGAGACCGAGGATCGGCTCCTCGTCCATCACCACGCGATAGGTCCCCGCGGGGAGGGGGTCGTCGGCACCGCCCAGTCTGAAGGGATGATCGAACGTGACGGTCGTTTCGGTGGTCCGGACTGTCATGTTGTTTCTCCTCGCCTGTTCGGCGCCCCGTCGCTCCATCAAGGCTGCCAGTACATCCGTGGTCAGCCGCGATGAGGCGATGCGGGCCGCCGGCGGGTGTGCGGGAAACCCGGAACCGCCGGCTGGAAAATCAGCTCAGATCCTTGAGATTGTCGGCTGACATCTTGCCGCTTTTGCGGTCGGCGACGAGCTCGAAGCCCACCTTCTGACCCTCGCGCAGCTCGCCCATGCCGGAGCGCTCCACGGCGCTGATATGGACGAATGCATCGCTGCCCCCCTCATCGGGAGCAATAAATCCAAAGCCCTTCTGGGCGTTGAACCATTTCACGGTTCCCGTAGCCATGGGAAACCCCTTCAAATTTCAAGATAAGGCTTGCCGGAATGAACCCGGCCGTCGAAATCGCGTTCTCCAGCAAAAGACAGAAGCTTCGCGCAAATTCAAATCTGCGCAGACTTCCATCGTTATGCTTTACATCGACACATTCAATATAATCATTAATGCAAAATTATCAATGTTAAATTCGATCCTGGAAAACAGAAACGAGGGGGCAAAAGTGATACTGAAAATATAATTGTATTGATTGCAGGTGCCTGCGGCAGAGATGCTTATGTATGTCAGATCTCCGCGCATAAGTGGATCGAAGCGTCTTCACATGCTGCGGGTGGCCAGTTCACGGCTCGCCATGCGCTCTCGTCAAGCCCCAGCTGCACTGGAATAACCGTTGATCAACCTCAGGATTCACCACGCGACCACCTACAATTTCCACCGTCCGGTGACCTTCGGGCCACACCGCCTGATGCTGCGCCCCCGCGAAAGCCGCGACCTGCGTGTGCTGTCCAACGCCGTCACCGTCACGCCTCCTGCAACGGTGACGTGGGCGCACGACGTCTCCGGCAATGCGGTCGCAACGGTCGCCTTTCAGATGGGTGGGGACCGTCTGGTGATTGAAAGCAGGACGGAGCTTCAATTGGACAGCGTGGCGTGGCCAGTGTTCGACATTGCCGCCTCCGCCATCTCGTTCCCATTCCGCTATTCCGACGCGGAGTGGACAGACCTTGGCGCATTGGCCGTTCTGCAGTTTCCGGATACGGCCGGCAGCCTGCGAAGCTGGGCGCAGGGTTTCATTCGCGGCATGCCCACCGATACGCTGTCGCTGCTGAAGGACCTGAGTGTGGGGGTATCCCAGAGGATCAGCTATCAAAGCCGGGACGAGGAAGGCACGCAGACGCCCGTGGAAACCCTCGATCGCGGTTGGGGATCGTGCCGGGATTTCGCGGTCCTGTTCGCCGAAGCCACGCGCAGCCTCGGCTTCGGCGCGCGGATCGTGTCGGGCTACCTGTACAATCCGAATGGAAGCCTTCAGGGGACATTCGGCACGGGATCCACCCACGCCTGGGCGGAGGTCTTCGTGCCGGGGGCCGGGTGGATTGCGTTCGATCCCACCAACCGCAGCATGGGCGGACTGAACCTCATCCCCGTCGCGGTCGTGCGCGACATCCGCCAGGCCATTCCCGTCGCCGGCAGCTTCGTCGGCGACAATGGGGCCTTCAAGGATATGTCGGTGGAGGTCCTCGTCACCTCATGAAGCGGCGGCTCGCGCCTTCTTCATCAAGCCTTGGCTCCTAGCGCATTGGCGCAGGCCGTCGCGACCGCTGAATTCGGCGCAGTCTCTCCAGGCATGGTCGCCCAGCCGCCCTTCGCGATGAAATCACCCTGCTGCCAGGAACTGATCTTCTTGAGTTCCACGAGCTGCTCGGTCGCGTTCGCCTGCTGCTGGAACTTGTTCACGCAAATTGGCGAGAGAACCGCCACGACGGCTGAGTCCGCCCGCAGCTTGGCCGTCTTCTCCGCGGTGCCGCCGGTCACCCAGCCGCCCCACATGAAGCCGATGACGGCAAGCGCAATGGCTCCTGCTGCGGCGCCGTAGGCGGCCGGAGCGAAGTTTGAGGGAATGTTCATACCCGGATCTTTCTCGGAGCGGGAAAAATTACCGCCGTCATGGCGGCGAAAGGCGCGCCATTTTAACTGAGCGATGAATGTGATGTATTTATATTCGAATGTACATGAATGTTTTAATAAATAAAAATGAGCTGGATATTAAATAAAATCCATGCATACATTGCGTATTATCCGGATAATTTCATGGAAATACGATGGAGGCGCTGGTAGCGAATGCCTCCCGGAGTCCGGCTGCTCACCCAAGAACAGCTTCCGCAAATAGCGTAAGTTGGTGAAGGACACAGCATGGCGCGCGAGACGGTCTATGTCGTTCAGGGATTCCGCGCCGGAAAAGGCCGGCGTCTGCTGGCCGATGCGCCAATTTCGTGCAAATCGGCAGTGGCCGCGCAAAGAACAGCCGAGCGGTTGGAGCTAGTTCGCGTCGGCGTCGTGGCCTTTTCGACCTCCGGCGATGTGGAGACAGGGGACTATGACGAGGAGCCTGTCGTCTTGTTCAAGGCAGGGCAGGTCCCCGTCCAGTTCGAAGACAAATGATGCTGCCGGACGTCACCAGAATCCGAACGGCCCTCCTTGTCGACGATAGATAGGAGCATCGTCGCGTCGGCGGTATGCACGAAGCTCAGCGCACCAATCAGTTGGGAACGGGTATTTCCCCCACCGCAACACTGTTCCATGCGGAATCAGCATGCTTCCGACGTCACCGCTAAGTCGAACGCGACCGACGTGCCGGCGCGCGTTTAATGTCCGTTTTCGGACTAGCTGCGAATATCCGCTCCTGGCGGATTCCGTTAAAAAAGTCGGCATTGCTGCGGGCTTGAAGTCCTGATTCAGTTCTCCTTGTGATGGGAGGATGAGGCGATGATGGGCGAGCGGACAGTGATGCAGGAGGCGCTGTTCTACGCGTTCAGCCTCGAACGCCACGTCCCCGCGGGCCATCCTGTTCGAGCCATCGACAGGTTCGTCGATCTCGCCGGCATCCGGGCCCATCTGCGCCCCTTCTACAGCGAAACCGGTCGCCCCTCGGTCGATCCCGAGCTGATGCTCCGGATGCTGATCGGCTATTGCTTCGGCATCCGCTCAGAGCGGCGGCTGTGCGA
>NZ_JBDZDT010000029.1:0-6727 GCF_040049275.1 Aquabacter albus
GGCTCCGCGAGCTGCTGCCGTGGAACTGGTGCCGAGGCCACGCCGATCCTCGCCAAGCCTCCTGAGCGAGGATAGCCAGGAGCCCTCGCTCATCCCCTCAGCCTGCGGCCCAGGCCGGACGCTTACATCTTTCCGGGGTGCATCTGGGCTTTGGCATTAGCCGTCACGTCCACGATCCTCAGACAGGACCGTCATACTCGCCACGAGCCGGATAGTCCTTGGTAATGGCGAAGTCGATAGCCTGAAGCAATTCCGAGAATAGCGGACGTGCGAAGGGCATGGTTTGAACTGCACTGTAATACAAATTGCCGTCCGGTCGAACGAGGAAGACGCCCGGCTCCGAAAACAGCGGCGGCTCTTCGATGTTAATCGACGATTTTCCACGCGATGACGAAATATAAAGTCCCCATTCGCGAGCCACCGCGAGTGGTAAGGAATATCCGAATCGCAAGCGGGGGCCGACTTTGTTCGCCATTTCTAGAGCCCGCTTGCGGTCGTCAGAGCTGATGGCGATGACCGTTGTACCGCGACGCTCATACTCAGGGATCAGCGCTTCCAGGTCACGCAGATACTTGAGACAGACCGGACAATGGAGCCCGCGATAAAAGGATATCAGTGTAAATAGCCTCGGAGCGTCGGCGGCGAGATCAAAGTCGCCATGAGCAAGGGTCGGCACGCGCAGTTCTGGAACCGGTCGACGAGGCAGCAGCATTTTCTTCTCCACAATTATCGCCTACGAGCAGCTTCGTCGATTCAGATAACATCGAAACCTGCGGTGCGCCCGAGAGTCTTTCTTGGTTGGACCCGGGTTCTGGCCATTACTACGGCCCAATTTCAAATCGAGCCAGCCGGCGCAACTGCGGGAAAGTCCTTTTCCGGATCGAACACGTTATTGAAGAAGTTGGTCAGGGAGTACATGGCTACGAGCGAGACAATCTCCATGACGTTCGCATCCGTATAACCGGCATCGCGAACAGCTTTCAGATCGGCGTCGCTGACCTGTCCTCGGGTCTCGGTGATTTTGCGCGCAAACTGGACGGCGGCATCCCGCTTCAGGTCTCTGGCATGGCCCTTTCGAGCGAGAATGATGTCATCGGCCGGCAGCTTGGCCATATGCTCTGCCGTGAAGCTATGAACTGTCAGGCAGTAATTGCAGCCATTCACTTCGGAGACGGCGAGGCCGATGCTGTCACGCGTCTTGACGTCGAGCGCCTTGCTCAAGGAGCCGAGCAGGGTGGCCCATGCGTTGAACGCGATTGGGCTCGCCGCGAAGGTTGCCATCATATTCGGGGTGAACCCGATGTTCTTGGTGAACGCGTCCAGAGTCGGTTTCGAAACGGCCGGCACCTGCTCCGGCGACAAAGCTGTAGCTCTTGCCATCGTAGTCTCCGCAAGTTGCTGATTTTACTAAAAATTATACGAGATCCAGCACGTCAGCCACCGGGCGGCGCGGCTTCTGCGCCCAGTTTCCCGGACGCTCCGGCCCCACGGACAACAGCAGGACCGGCACTTCGTCCTCGGTCAGCCCGAACTCGCGGTGCACCGCTTCGTCGTCGAAACCGATCATCGGCGTCGAACCCAAGCCCCACGAGCGGGCCACATAGATCATCGCGGCGGCGCCAAAGGTGGCCGTGCGTATTGCCTCGTCGCGCTGGCGCTGCGGGTAATCCTGATACAGGCCGCGTGCGGGGATTTCCCAGTCTGGCACCATCTTTGCCGGCATGATGCCTGCTTCCACCAACGGTGCCAGGCGCTCCGGCACCACGCCAGAATTGGCCAACTGGCCGACGACGATGAAGGTAACGGCCGCCTCGGTGATCGGGGGCTGGCTCCAGGCGATCGGGCTCAGCCGGGCCTTGGCTTCAGGCGTGCGCACGGCGATGAAGCGCCAATTCTGCAAATGGAAGGATGTCGGCGCAGTCGTGCCGAGCCGCACGAGCTCGCGGATTTGGTCGTCGCTCAAGGTGGCGGCAGGGTCGTAATACTTGGCGGCGGTTCGGCTCAGGATGCATTCAACGACGGCGTTCGTCATGGTCATTTCATTCGTCATGGTTTGTCCTGCGGATGAAAGGGGGAAGGGAAAGGCTGAGGAATGGGAGCGCCGGTCGGCCGGCGCATCGACCAGCGCGTGACGCTCACGGACGAACGCGGATGATTGTCTTTCCCGAGCGCCGCTCGGTCGGGTTGAAGGCGGCGACGGCGTCGTCGAGGGGAGCGACTGTGCCGATGTTCGTCCGCAGCCGTCCGTCCCGCACCCGTTGGACGATCTCATCCAGTTGGGCACGATCGGACTCGACGACAAAGTCGATCGCCAGACCGTCCGCAGGCCGCGCCTCGGACGGGCCGACGACGGACACCAGTGTTCCTCCGGCGCGAACCAAGCGCGCGGACCGCTTCCCGATGTCACCACCGATAAGATCGAACACCAGATCGACTTCTCCAGTGTCTTCAAGCACTTCGCTGTCGAGATCCACAAACGCGTTCGCGCCGAAGTCGAGCGCCGCCTGACGGTCGGCTGCCCGTCCGGTACCGATGACGTAGGCGCCGAACTCACGTGCGAGTTGCGTCACCATCGATCCGACGGCGCCTGCGGCGCCATGTGCGATGACCCTCTGGCCCGCCTGAAGGCGGCCGTGCGCGAGCAGGCCCTGCCACGCGGTCAGGCCGGAGATCGGCAGGCTCGCACCCACGGTGAAATCGACGTCGCCCGGCAGCGGCGCGAGGTTGCGGGCCTCGACGGCCACATATTCTGCGAAGGTGCCGTCGCGATACCAATCGGTGAGGCCAAACACCCGCTGCCCCAGTGAGAAACCCGTCGTTCCATAGCCGAGGGCGGTGACCACTCCGGCCAGCTCGTGACCGGGAATCGACGGTGTCCGGTCACGATCAAGGCGATCGCTCCAGGTCGAAGGCCAACTCAGCTCGGTCCCGACGAATCCGGACGCATGGACCTGAACGATGACGTCGTTGATCGCCGGCTGCGGCTCAGGTCGCTCCACCAGCTTCATCCCGGCCGTTCCCGCAGCCCGGTCGCTGACCACTATCGCCTTCATTGTCCATCTGCCTGTGTGTGATGGGTCGCCGTCTCGCAGCCGTGTTGCCACCAGTGCTGGCGCGATGAAACCCGCGCCGGGCATCTCAGGACGGGCGGACACGCTTTCCGGAATCCGGAGCTGACCGGCGCCGAGGTTCTGTGCGCGAGGCATGCGCGAAGCTGGGTAAGGACGGGAAAAGGGCTCAGTGGGGGCGCTGCGTCGGGTTGTGCACGAACGCACGCGGCTCGCTTTCGACCTGCACTGTTTCCAGTTTTTTCTTTTGCCAGGCAACGAGCCCAGGCAGCGTTGGAAGCCCGACGAACTGTTCAACAGGTGAACGGAGTTGCTATCGGCACGCCCGTTTGAAGTCGTGCCCCTGGCGGGAGAGATGCCTCGGCGCGCCATGTTGGCTCAAGAGTCGTTATCACCCTCATTGTTCTTCGCGCGCTGCCGGTACTCGCTCGGATCAACGCTGTAGGCTTTGCGGAATGCGCGCACGAAGCTCGAGCGGCTCTCATATCCCGCATTATGAGCCACAACATCGACCGGCGCCGTTGTCGTCGCCAGATCGAGCGCGGCCTGCCGCATCCTGAGGTCGCGAAGGACCGCCATGGGCGACCGGCCAAAGATTTCGGAGAAGCGTGCCATGAAGGCCGAACGGCTCAAGCTTGCGCTGTGAGCCAGACTCTGGACGGTGTGCGCAGCCCCGGGGTGAGCCACCATCTCGGCGAACGCGCGGGTGATCTGGCGGTCGGCAAGGATGGAGAAGCGGTCTGTCCAGCTCTGCGATGATTTCAGGGAGCGCCGCGCCAACGCAATGATGACCTGTTTCAAAAGCGAGGCCGTCATCGCTCCCATGCCAATCTCTTGCGACAAGAGCTCGTCCATGGCCTCGAGGAGCTTGCCATCAATCCTGTCAGACGGCTCGAATTGCTCGATGACCGGTTCGCGCAGGTCGCGAAACAGACCAACCGCCTGACCGAAGGAGGCGTTGAAGAAGCCGCAAATTTGCACGACCTCGGGCTGCTCGCTCGGAGCAGCGATGCGCAAGATGCTTTCTTCGTTGCGCTTCCAGCAATCACGGCTGATCAGGCGGGTGGCACCATCGCCGCCGTCGACCTCAATCGAAAAGGGCGTATTCGGGGGAACGATGATGAGCAGGTGCGGCGTCAACTGTATGTTCGGGCCGCTGTTGATCGATATCCAACCTGAACCCTTGAGGTTGTAGTGGATTGCGGGCGTATCGATCATTCCCATCTCGGCCCGATGGCCAAGCGGAACGAGGATTTCCGTCAATGCCACGACGTCAATCTCAAGCGCCCGCATGAGGTTGTCGAGGTCGGTGGGGGAGAGCTTCGAGGCAGAGACGGCGACCATCGAACCGGCCTCCTCCCCCTGTCCGCGTCCGGCCCGCGATTTGGCCGTGTTTTGCATGGCAGCGTGCTTACAGGATCAACCGGCGAATTCGCCAGGCAAATTGTGCCTTCATCCTTGAACTGGATCTTAGGACACGTTGAAAGGATTTTCAGCAGGAGTCGTCCCGTTGGATATGCAGGGCGATCTGCGTGCAAGAAGGGGCTGGTCTGCGGCGGAGGTCCGCTCTCGGGCAGAAAGCTCGAGTCTGCCCTTGGCGCATCCCCACACCTACAATGCCTTGCCTCCAGGGGGGCACCCATGCCGGTTGTCGTAGGCGAGATAGAGATGCTGCGAACATTCCATGGGTTTGCGCAGACCTGCTTCGCGATCCCAAAGCAGGCATTGCCCCTCATGCGAAGCCTCGCGGCACAGTAGTCACGTAGATGTGAACGGCGTTTGTCGGATATTTTTGAGAGCGAATGAGACGTGTCGCAACAAAATGAGGTTGAGTGAAAGTAAATGAAAATCAATATTTAAGTTTAGACTCAGTTTACATTGGTTAATTGTTTTGAGTATTCCGGCTTCTGCCTCGATGGTGAGGCGAAAAAGTAGAGGTCGGAAGGTTATGAAAATGAAAAAGCTGGAAAAATCGCCGGAGAAATATATCAATGCGGTAGGTAAGTATGGGGGGTACGGGCTAAAATGCTACGCGCTAAAGCCGGCATCAAAGCAACCGGCTCTCCTAGGGGCCTTTAATAAGGCGACTAGCAGTCCCAAGAAGTTCGCCAAGCAGATTTCCAGTATGAAAGATCTTGGAGTCGGAATCGCTGCTGGAGCAAAGAGCGGAGCAGTGATGATTGATATTGACCCTCGCAATGGCGGCGATAAAACGTTTGAGAACCTCGTGCGGCGCCATGGAGATCTTCCTCCGTGCCCTGAGGTTGAAACGGGAGGTGGGGGGCGACACTATTACCTTATGGCCCCGAGCGAGGCCCTCCGAAAGTGCAAGCTTGGAAAAGGTGTAGACTTTATTGCCGACGGTGGCGGTGCAGTCGCGCCGCCGTCGGTCCACCCGAGCGGAAACGAGTACAAATGGGCACCAGGGGCGAGTTTGGACGATCTCCCTCTGCCTGAGTTGCCCAAGGAATGGCTGGATGCTGCGCGCAAGGCTCAGCCTGGCACAAAGCGCAGGGCAATCCTTGAAGGAGAGCGCAACAATACGCTGACGTCCAGGGCAGGCGCGATGGTGCGGAAGGGCATCACCGGGAAGCGCCTGGAGAAGCGCCTCCTTAAAATCAATGCGACGCAGTGCATGCCACCGCTGGAAGATGAAGAGGTCCGGCAAATCGCGAGGAGCGTTAGCAAATATCCTCGACAGGAAACTGTGGACCCTCCGAGTCGCGTGGTCGCGCGGCTTCTGGACCAGGAATTCGGCGGCGGAAGTTTGCTTCGGTTCGAGCGCGATGGACGCTGGTGGTGCTGGGGCGGCACGCATTGGAGCAACACGACCGAGAACGAGCTCAAAGCGAAACTCTTCAGCGCCGCGCAAGCGGAGGGAGTGAGCTCCGGTCACGTCTCACTGGTGAATGAGGCCCTGAATCTGCTGAAGCTGTGCCAGGCAACGAGCGATGACCTTTTGCACTTCAAGGGGGCCCCACCGGTCATGCTCAATGTCCGTAACGGCGAGTTATGGCTACAGGACAAGAAGGTCGTCTTGCGTCCTCACGATCCGAAATCAGGCGCCCGCCACACCTTGCCTGTCGAGTATAACCCTGAGGCCAAGGCGCCAGAGTTCCGCAAGGCGCTGAAGGCTATATTCAACGGAGCGAACGACCCGGATGGTCTTAGGCGGTTCATCGCGGAGCTCTTCGGCTACGTCATCCAGCCACGGCGCAACATGGCTTGCATTGTCATCTTCGTTGGGAAGGGAGCCAACGGGAAGACCAAACTCGTTGAGCTCATGATGAAGTTGCTCGGAGAAGGCTTAGTCTATTCTGGGCGCATGGAAGAGCTCGACGCAGGTCGCTTCTCACTTGGGGCTCTGTTCGGCAAGTACCTTTTCGTCGATGACGATATCAAGAGCGGGACCAAGCTGCCTGATGGGGTCTTGAAAAAGATCTCAGAGGAGAAGCTTATCACGGGCGAGCAAAAATATCGTGATCATTTCGAATTTACATGCCGCACGGTCCCGATGCTGCTCTGCAATAACTGGCCTGCTGCCGGTTTCGTGGACACCGAGATAAGGTGTTCAACGGGACTGGAGAGCTGGAATGCAACGACGGAGGTTCAGCCGCGAGTTCAAGCTTGAGGCTGTAAGATTGGTGAAGGACCGGGGC
>NZ_JBDZDT010000031.1:0-4604 GCF_040049275.1 Aquabacter albus
TGGACCCTTGCGTGGTCCAGCCCAGCGTGCCGCCGGCCGCCACGCTCACCGCCCCGGTGATGGTGCCGCCCACCCCTTCCAGCGTCGCCCCAGAGGCGACGGTGACGTTGCCGCCCAGGATGCCCGCGGAGGTGCCGCCGTGGTTGCTGACGAAGAGGATGCCCGCAGCCACCTCAGTCGTGCCGGCAAAGGCGCTGCTGTTGCCGCTCAGGGTGAAGGCTTCCACGCCTTGCTTGATGAGGGTGCCGGTGCCCGTAAGCGACCCGGCATAGTCGAGGAAGCCGGTCTGCGCCACCACCGTCAGGGTCTTGGTCCCCAGCGCCACGACGCCGGCCGCCGACGTCCCCGACAGATTGGTGACGCTCGCTCCGGACGTGGTGCCGGAAATGTCGAAGGCGCCCTCCACCACCACCCCGGACGATGCCGCGATGCTGCCCGCGCCGGACAAGGCCAGCGTGCCGGCGGAAACGGTTGTCACGCCGGTATAGGTGTTGACGCCCGACAAGGCGAGAACGCCGCTGCCGTCCTTGGTCAGGCCGCCGGAACCGAGCGCCACGACCCCGGAGATGGTGGTGTTGCCGGCACCGCCCACCGTCAGGCCGAGATTGGTGGAGGAGACGGCGCTGGCATTGGAGAGGGTGAGCGTGCTCGCGTCGGAATTGATCCGCGCGGCGGAACCCAGACTGACGCTCCCATCATAGGCGTTGGCCCCCGAGACGTTGCGCAGGGCGCCGCCATTTGAAACGCCGGCGCCGTTCAGGGTCAGCGCCTCGGCGCCCACCGTGATGTCGCCCTGGATTTCCAGAGCAGCACCGGAGGCGACGGAGGTGCCAGCGGCCGTAGTGCCGAGAGCCGATCCGTTGCGGATATTGAGGACGCCGGTGGAAATGGTGGTCGTGCCGGCATACGCGTTGCCGCCCCCCAGCGCCTGCGTGCCCGTCCCTTGTTTGACGATGCCGCCCGCCCCGCCAATCTCGCCGTCAAAGACGGCGTCCGCAGCGCCCCCGAGCGTGAGCGAATTCGCGCCGAGTGTTATGTCGGACCCGGCGACGCCGCCCACACTCCCAATGGCTCGGTTCCCTGAAGCCGCGCTGATATCGAAGCCGACGCCGGCCGCGGCGAATGTCACGGCCCCATCCGGCGCGAGGGCACCGCCTCCGCTCAGCGCCAGTATGCCGCTATCGATCGTGGTGCCGCCCGTGAAGGTATTGGCTCCGGTCAGCGTCTGCTTACCTGACCCCTGCTTCACGAGGCCGCCCTGACCGGAAATGGCGCTCGCAACAACCCCGTCCGGTGCGTAGCCGAAGGTCAGCGTATTGGTGCCGAGCAATATGGTGGTGCCCGCGCCGCCCGTCAGGAGGCCGATGGTCCGGTCTCCGGAGGCCTGGCTGATGTCGAAGGTCGCACCGGGATTGACGAGGCTCACGGCCCCGGTCGCCGTAAGGGCGCCGTTGCCGCTCAGCGCCAGCGTGCCGGCGCTGATGGTGGTGCCGCCGACATAGGTGTTGGCCGCGTTCAAGGTCAGCATGCCGGCGCCCTGCTTGGTCACACCGCCTGCACCAGAGAAACCGGTCGCGAAGGCAACGTCGTTGCCATTGGTGTCGAACACGGCATCGCCTCCGCCGGAACCGTCTAGCCTGCTTGATATGTCGGTGGTGTTCCCCGCCGCCCACTGCAAGCCGCCACCGTAGAACGTGATGTTGCCGGAGCCGAAATTAGACGCGGAATTGAAATTGATAAGGCCCACCGAGGCAATCGTGCCGCCTGAATAAGAGTTGGCAGCGGTGAGGGTCAGTGTGCCGGTGCCGGTCTTGGCGATGCTACCGGATGTGCCGGGGCCCGCTACGTCGCTGATCACCCCGTTGATTGTGGTGTCGTGGGCGCCGGTGACCAGAAGATCTATGGGGCCGCCAGTCGAAAAAAGTGTAACCGGCGCAGTGATGGAAATATCGCCGTTCCAGGCGGAGATTGTCTGGGATGCATAAATCTCCATAAGCGAAAAGCTTAACGTCTGCAGGTTTGTAGAATTATTGTGAATTCCTCCATAAAGGATAACGTTACCCGACAATACGAAGCTTGCTGCACCTGGCTCGAAAATAATCGCGAACACATTGGCAGGGCTAGCGTTATTGACGTTCGCCGTTTGGATATTTCCTGCAAAATGCAGTATATCCATCGGTTGATAAGTGTCTTGGAAGTTGCCAGGAGTGGTCCACAGGTTGTCGCTTCCGCCCCCTAGCCAGAGATTGTTGGCAAGCGCAGGGCCTCCCGTGGCGAGAGCGAGAAAGCCGCTCAGGAAGGTGGCAGAAAGCAGCCGCGCAGTGATGGCTGACGACACAGTCGCGCGCAGCGGCGCGCCTCGGCGCTGAGCATCAGCTCGCGTGAAAACCGGCCGCATAACTTCCCCCCGTATAACACCACCATGTCCTGCGCCTCACGCCCGCGGCTTTCGCCGCGTTGTCGTCACCTTGGGCGCCCGGATCGGTGTGCTGGATCCCTAGGAACGTTATGCAAGGCAAAGCGCTTAAGGGAAAGACTTAAGTCCTGTGATTTTTGCAGGGAATTATGCGTTCTGCGGGCGCGGGGGCGATGCTCAGCCGCTTCTGGCGGCGTGGCGCAGGGTATCGTCCGCAGTCTCGCCGAACTGGCAGCAATACGCGACGGAGAAGTTGGCGGCGTGGCTACAGTCGGCCTCTTAGCAGGTTTGAGTCGCATGCTTCCGGTTCGACACTTTCCTCCTCGATCGCCCGCGCCATGGTCTGCTTGCGGACATGAGCGAGCTTGGTGAGCTCGCTGACCGGGATGTTCTCTGCCCGCATGCCCAGCCTGCGACGCCGCAGCATGCGCAAGGCAACATCCAACAGAGTATAAAGTGCGTTATTGTGATCGAGATCGGTTACTTGGCCCCGATCCCAATCCGCGAGCTCCCTCTTCTCGGCCGGCGGACGGCTCGCACCTTCCCGCTGTTTCCGCCGCCGCAGAAGAAGCGGTCGCCGCCATCGGATTCAAGTCCTGACACCCCGGTTCCGGAGGGCATGTCCAGCTGCTCCAGCACCTCTCCCGTCCGGTGGTCGATGCGCCTCAGCTCGCAGGCTTAAGGTAGCCCGTGGATCGCGTCCGCGCCGATTTCCTTTGAGGTTGTGGGATTAAACCCGTTGGCAGCCTCGTACACTCACTGATGGTCCGAAAACCGCAATTCAATGTCCTGCTCCAGCTCGCAGCCCTGCGGCGCTATGCGCGCGTGCTCACGCGAAACGAGGCTGATGCTGAGGATCTGGTGCACGACACCCTCGTGCGCGCCTATGAGAAGAGGGCGAGCTTCAAGGCAGGGCGCAGCTTGCGCGCCTGGATGCTATCCATTCTCCACAATGTGTTCATCGACGTGCGCCGCCGCCGGAAGGCCGAAGCAGAGCGCATCAGCCGGGCCGCGGAGCTGAACGAGAACGCCATCGCGCCCATCCAGGATCTTCGGGTCCGGCTCGATCAGGTCCGCCGCGCCTTCCTTGAGCTGCCGGAAGATCAGCGCACTGCGCTGCATCTCGTGGCCATTGAGGGGATGACGTTCGCGGAGGCCGCCGAGGCGCTGGAGATCCCGGTGGGCACGCTCATGTCGCGCCTCGCGCGTGCCCGCGCCGCGCTGCGCACCATCGAGGACGGCGAAGACCAACAGATCGCGCCCAGCCCTCGGCGGCGCCTGAAACTCGTGGGAGGCACGGATGGACCGTCCAGTTGATCCCATCGGCGAGGCCGATCTTCAGGCCTATGTGGAAGACCAGCTTCCCGTGGCCCGCCGCATCGAGGTGGAGGCCTATCTCTGCCACCATCCGGACGAGGCCATGCGGGTCATGTCCGATCTGCGCATCCGCGACGAGTTGCGGCTCGCTTTGGCGGCCGAGCCCAGTACGGCGCGCATCGAGACCCTCGTCGCGGCCCGGCGCCTGGAAGGGGGGCTCGCCAGGAGTAGCCTGTTCCGCCGTGTCCGCCAGATCGCCGCGGTGGGCGTGCTCATCACCTTCGGCTGGCTCGCCCACGCGGAGTTCGGGCCGCTGATGGTTGGGGAAGTGGTAGCCTCCGCCATTCCACCCGCTTATGTGGGCGAGGCGGTGCGCGCCCATCGCACGGCGCTGGTGCGCGCCTCCATGCGCTCGCAGCCGGGCGCGTCCGATTATGACCCCGCGGAGATCCGCGCCGCCACCGCCATCGTCCTGCCGCAGCTTCCCAAGGACTGGCAGGTGAAGGACGTGCAGATATTCCCCTCCTCCTATGGCCCGAGCGTGGAGCTTGCCGCCAGGACCGAGACGCTGGGCGAGGTTTCCCTGTTCGCTGTGAGGCCGGGCGCGTTCGACGTGATCCCCGCCACCGTCACCCACGACCAGGACGTAACCGCCGCCTACTGGCAGATCGGCGATGTCGCCTATGCGCTGGTGGCAAAGGCCGATGCCCGTGACATCGACGAAGCGGCCATCCGCCTCGCCCGCTCCCTCTACTGACGCCATCGAAGGAGATAAACCACCATGAACACGCCAAATTACGGCTATGACTGGGGCAGCCCCGCCGCCGGCGTCAGCCGGGCGGAATTCGATGAGGGCCTGCGCCGGCACATG
>NZ_JBDZDT010000032.1:0-2552 GCF_040049275.1 Aquabacter albus
GTAAGCGTCCGGCCTGGGCCGCAGGCTGAGGGGATGAGCGAGGGCTCCTGGCTATCCTCGCTCAGGAGGCTTGGCGAGGATCGGCGTGGCCTCGGCACCAGTTCCACGGCAGCAGCTCGCGGAGCCGGCTTTGTGGCATGGCGGCGATGCGGGCGAGCGTGTCGGCAAGCCAAGCCTGGGGGTCGACATCGTTGAGCTTTGCCGTCTGGATCAGCGTCGCCATGGCGGCGGCTCGCTCGGCGCCGCGATCAGAACCGGCGAAGAGCCAGGCTTTGCGCCCCAAGGCGAAGCCGCGCAGGGCGCGCTCGGCGGCGTTGTTCGACAGACAGATGCGCCCATCGTCGAGGAAGGCCGAGAAGCGGTCGAAGCGCTTGAGCAGGTAGTCGATGGGCTTGGCGACCGAGGACGCGCGAGAGAGCCCGCCCCGCTGCTCGCCGAGCCAGCATTGAAGCTCGTTGACCACAGGCTTGCTGCGCTCCTGGCGGACACGCTGGCGCTCCGCGGTGCAAAGGCCATTGATCTCGCGCTCGATGGCGAAGAGGAGGTCGATACGCCTGACTGCCTCCAGCGCGATCGGCGAGACGGGCACGGCGTTCGATCCGCGCCGGGCCTTCCCGGCCAGGTCGGCAAGTTCGAAGAAGCCGCGGCGGGCGTGTGACCAGCACAGCGCGGATGTGACCGGCCCGGCCGGACGCGTGGGATCATACAGTCCGTTGTAACCGCCATAGGCATCGGCCTGAAGGATGCCCCGCCAGCCCGCGAGGTGCACGTCCGGATGCTCCTGCCGTCTGTCGCGCGAGGCAAAGTAGAGGGCCGCCGGCGGATCGGCGCCGCCGAAGGGACGATCGTCGCGCACATAGGTCCAGATCCGGCCCGTGTCGGTCTTGCCCTTGGCCAGGATCGGCATCGTGGTGTCGTCGGCGTGCAGTCGCTGCGCCGCCATGACGTGCCCGGCGATCAGCTCATGCAGCGGCTTCAGCGCCGCGGTCACCGCACCGACCTGATCGGCCAGCGTCGAGACGGAGAGATCGATACCTTCGCGAGCGTATCTCTCGCTCTGGCGGTTTAACGGCTGATGCTGCCCGAACTTCTCGAACAGGATTGTCGCTAGCAGGTTTGGCCCCATGAAGCCGCGCGGCGTCACATGGAAAGGCGCTGGCGGCTGAGTGATAGCCTCGCATTGGCGGCAGGTGAACCTCTCGCGGACCGTTTGGATCACCTTCCAGGAGCGCGGGACGATCTCCAGAGTTTCGGTGACGTCCTCTCCGAGCTTCGACAGCTTCATCGAGCCGCAGCAGGGACAGTTGGTCGGCGCCGGCACGACGACGCGCTCCCGCGGCAGGTGCTCAGGGAAGGGCTTGCGCACGGGTCTCCGGCGTGGAGCGGGCGCCGGCAGAGATGCTAGGCGCGCACTCTCCCGCGCCGCGATCTCGTCCTCGCTCGCCCTGGCCTCCAGCTCCTCGAGCTGGAGCTCCATCTGGTCGATAAGCCGCGCCGTGCGCTCGGAGCGCTGGCCGTAAAGCTCGCGCCGGAGCTTCTCGATGGTCAGCTTGAGGTGGGCGATGACGGCCTCGACGGAGGAAGCTGCGGCCTCGGCCTCGATCCGCCTGGCGCGTTCGGCCAGGATCATCGCATGCGCCGCCGCCAGATCGGCGGGCAGCGAAGGCGATGCGGCGGGCGTGCTCATGGGAGGGATGGAATCACAGCCCATTGCAAACGCAAGGCAAAAACGTCAACCGACCGAGGTCGGACGCCAAGCCTCCACCGGGTTGCGCCAGTCGATCCCGGAGAGAAGATAGCCCATCTGCGCCGGCGAGATCGCCACCACCCCATCCGCCGGCGAGGGCCAGAGGAAGCGGCCGCGCTCCAGTCGACGCACGTACAGGTTCGCCGCCTGCCCGTCGTGCCAGATGATCTTGACGAGGTCGCCGCGCCGCCCGCGGAAACAGAAGATATGGCCGCCGAGCGGGTCGCGCCTCAGGACCTCCTGCACCTGCAGCGCCAGAGAGGCGAAGCCCTTGCGCATGTCCGTGTGGCCTGTCGCCAGCCACACCTTCACGCCAACCGGGACAGGGATCATCGCGCCCTCAAGGCGGCGATCGCTTCGCGCAGCGTCCGGCCATCCACCTCGCCTTCCAGCCGCAGCCGGTCGCCCGAAGCCAGTTCAATCTCGATGCGGCTCTCGCGACGGGCCCTGCGCTTACGCGGGGATGGTTCGTCCGGGGGTGACGCGGGCTCCTCCGCTGCTGGCTCGACCGTCACCGGCAGGAAGGCCGGTGGCGCAGGTGCGATGCGTTCGCACAATTGCTTGCGCCAGCGGAAAAGCTGGCTCACGTGCAGCCCGGCCGCTCGGGCAACCTCGGAGGCCGAAGCCCCGGGCTCCAGCGCCAGAGCTACCAGCCGTTCCTTCTCGGCCCGCGGCCAGCGCCGCCGGCGCTCCACCGAGGTGATCACCTCCACTCGCGACAGGGTCAAATGACTACTCCTAGGATTATCCCTAGGACTTCACGTCAGCGCCTCAACCCGCAAGGCGGCCCGCGCCGGAGGGGTAC
>NZ_JBDZDT010000033.1:0-2547 GCF_040049275.1 Aquabacter albus
CCCCGGTCCTTCACCAATCTTACAGCCTCAAGCTTGAACTCGCGGCTGAACCTCCGTCGTTGCATTCCAGCTCTCCAGTCCCGTTGAACACCTTATCTCGGTGTCCACGAAACCGGCAGCAGGCCAACCCGGCGGAATTATCGCCTGGGGAGTTCGCACACCGCGTAAGGCATGCGGTGGAGCACGACAAAGCTCGGATTGTGATTATCGACAGCCTGAACGGGTATCTCAATGCAATGCCGGACGAACGCTTTCTGGTCCTGCAAATGCACGAGTTGCTCAGCTACTTAAGCCAGCTCGGTGTGCTGACGATCTTGGTCCTGGCCCAGCACGGACTCGTCGGCCCGATGGATACACCGTTGGACATTAGCTATCTCAGCGATGCAGTTCTTATGTTGCGGTATTTCGAGTTCGACGGCAGCGTCCGCCGCGCGCTTTCTGTCGTTAAAAAGCGCAGTGGGGATCACGAGCATACGATCCGCGAGTTCCAGCTGAGCAGAGGCGGTGTCAAGCTCGGACCACCGCTCAAGGGCTTCAGCGGGATTTTTTCGGGGACGCCGGTTTACACCGGCGAGGGAGGTCCCCTGCTGGGCGACGGCCACAGCAATGGCGGATGATGTGTCGACCAATAATGTTCTCATTCTTGCGCCGGTGGGCCGTGACGCGGGCGCCTGCGCCAGGCTCGTCGAACAGGCCGGCCTCGTCCCACGTGTATGCGAAGACGTCTCTGGCTTAATAGTGGAGTTGGACCGCGAGGCGGACGTGGTCCTCATCACGGAGGAAGCCCTGTATGGCAAAGCTCTTGACCCATTGGCCGCGTGGGTGAGGGCTCAGCCTCCCTGGTCGGATCTGCCTTTTATCGTACTCACCAACCATAACGAGGGCGCGCGGTTCACAGCGTTTCGTCGGGATCTCGTCGGCAAGCTCCGGAACATCGCTTTTCTTGAACGCCCGATGCAGGCGATTTCGCTCCAAGCAGCGGTTTTGACCGCAGAACGAGGTCGCGCACGCCAATACGAAGCGCGGGCTTACCTTTCGGCGCAGCAACAGACAGCCGAAGAGCTGGAGCGCCTGGTGGCCAGGCGTACGGCCGCTCTGGAGCAGGCAAACGAGCGGATCCGGGCCGAGAGCGAGCAGCGGGAACGGGCGCAGGCGGCTCTGCTGCAGGCCCAGAAAATCGAGACCATTGGTCAACTCGTTGGCGGCGTCGCTCACGATTTCAACAATTTGCTCATGGCGATTATGGGAAATCTCGATCTGCTTGCCAGGCGCATCGGCGACGATCCACGGAAAACCAGGTTATTGGAAGGGGCGATGGAAGGCGCTCGTCGAGGGGCAACCCTAACGCAGAGGTTGTTGGCGTTCGCGCGCCGACAGGAGCTGCAATCCCGCGCGACAGACGTACGGGCCCTTGTGGAAGGCATGATAGGCCTGATCAAGGGATCGGTCGGTCCAATGATTGAATTGAAGATCATGGCCCCTGAAGGAACGCCGACGGTCGACATCGACCCCAATCAACTTGAGATGGCTCTCCTAAATCTCGCCGTGAACGCACGGGACGCCATGCCATCGGGTGGGACCTTGACCATGGCGTTGGACCACCAAAAAGTTGCGGAGGCCGACACGACATTGGCGCCCGGCGATTATGTGCGCCTCTCGGTGCAGGACACTGGGGAAGGCATGGATTCCGAAACGCTCGCTCGGGCAATCGAACCATTCTTCTCGACCAAAGGCGTTGGCAAAGGCACAGGTCTAGGTCTTTCCATGGTGCATGGGCTTGCTGATCAGTCCGGCGGCACGTTTCGCCTTCACAGCTGGCAAGGCGTGGGCACCACAGCCGAGCTCTGGCTACCAGTGGCGGGCCGTGCGGCGGAGAGCTCCGCACAACCTCACGTTTCCCGTGCGGTCGCACCTTCAGCGACGATCCTGCTGGTCGACGACGATACCTTGATCGCGGCAAGCACGATGGCCTTGCTCGAGGACCTTGGCCATCGCGTGGTCGAAGCTCATTCGGGTAAGGAAGCCCTCGCCATCCTGAGCGACGGCTTGAACCCAGATCTTGTCATTACCGATCATGCTATGCCCGGAATGACGGGCCTCGACCTTGCCGTTGCGGTCCGCGCGCGGAACCCGACACTTCCGATCCTGCTGGCGACAGGGTACGCGGAATTGCAGGGTGAGTTGTCGATTGAACTTCCTCGGCTGGCAAAGCCCTTTACCCAGGAGCAGCTCTCGACGGAGATCGCCCGCCTTTTGCCCATAGCACCCTTCAAATGGTGAGCATGTTCGCATTCTCTCCTTGGATGGCACTTCCCGGTCCGCGTTAACGCGACATGTTGTGCCGACAGGCCGTCTCTCGCTGTGCCGCGGCTGGAATACGACCCGGAGACGCTTGTTCCTGAAGCTCATGACGCAACATGGTAAGCGTCCGGCCTGGGCCGCAGGCTGAGGGGATGAGCGAGGGCTCCTGGCTATCCTCGCTCAGGAGGCTTGGCGAGGATCGGCGTGGCCTCGGCACCAGTTCCACGGCAGCAGCTCGCGGAGCCG
>NZ_JBDZDT010000034.1:0-2546 GCF_040049275.1 Aquabacter albus
CCCGGTCCTTCACCAATCTTACAGCCTCAAGCTTGAACTCGCGGCTGAACCTCCGTCGTTGCATTCCAGCTCTCCAGTCCCGTTGAACACCTTATCTCGGTGTCCACGAAACCGGCAGCAGGCCAATGCTCCTCCAGGAGGCGGTAGGCGATCAGCAGCGCCCCAACCGTGGCCCGCGGATCGCCATCGCAAGCGGCTATTGCCTCCTCAACATCCCTGGCTAGCGGGTCGTCAAAAACCAGCCCCTCGGCTGGCGCCGGTACGCTCTCCGTCATGTCTCGCTTCCATCTGATAGCACCATCATGCACTAGAACAAAATAGGAACAACAGCGTGTAGGTTGTGAGGCTCGCGGGGCTGACGATGCCGCTGCGTCAGCTTCAATTACCCGCACGGAATGAGGAACCCGTAGCGCATGGAGGCGTTGCCCGGAGCACGTCCCCCGGGAGGATCACATGGATAGACGGTCTTTTTTGCTCGGCCTTTGCGGTGTCGGAGTATCAGCAGCGGGCGCAGTCACTCTGGCGTCCATTGCCACCACGTCCGCCCAAGCCCTGCCTCTGGACGCACTGAAGAACTTGCCTGCTTCGGACTCCCAACCTGAGGCTGAAGCCTACGGCGCAGCGCCCGACGGCACTCCCGCGGAGAGCAGTTACTGGGTGTGGCGCGGTGGCCGCCGCGTCTGGGTGCCGCCCCGCCGTCGCGTATGCCGCCGCGTCGGAGTTGGGGGTGGCCGTTGGGTCACTCGCTGCTGGTGGCGGTAAAGCATCCAGCGGCACGATCTGCGTTTCCGCGCATACTCCTTCCGAGTGATTTCCAGGCAAGCTTGATATGGTTACCGTTTGGTAAACTTGCTGGAGTGTAGGGGGCGGTCGTGCGCAGCGAATTACTTGTCGCGGAATGGCACCGGAACCAAGACGAGCTTATCCGCCTAAGGCGGAAGCCGTTTTGGCTCCGGCTATTTGAGTCGATCCGAACGCTATTTCGGCCCTGACCATCGAAGCAAACCGCCAACATCGCGAGGACCGGGAAGCGGCTTTGCGGAATGTGTCGCGGGGAATGGCGCTGCCAGCGTGAGGCTCTCACTAGGCCGCTCCCACTAGGAACCAAGTTTGAAATGAGCGCGTTGCAACCCGGCTTTTAGCCGATTGTATAGAATTTCGGATAATCTGAATTGATGATGCCGACGCAGCTCAACATGGTTCTGCCGCGTCCAATCGCGGTAAAGGGCAAATCCCGGCGGATCGTCACCCTGGACGACGCGCTGCATTACCTGTGCGCGGCCGCCGGCAAAGTGAAGAGCGTGGCCCCCCTTAACAAGGCTGTCGTGGCAGTGAGGATCGCCGCCGAAAGTGGCGACCCGGTCGCGCTGGAGGCGGCGGCCAAGAAAGTCGAGCGACTGGTGGCCCACTGTTCCAAAGACTGACCAATCATTCCACCCATCAGGCTTCGCGGGGGCGAGCATGTCGGATTGGACCTATTTGATCCTAAGCCTGACAATATTAGCCGTGTTCGGCGGCCTTATGTGGTTGCGCATATTTGGCACCAGCTCCTGATGGCGGCGACTCGCTGTTCCATGCCTGAGGTAAGTGACGAGCGCCGGGGCCAAGCATATAGTCGGTACAAAGTTTCGATATTGGCTAGGTGCTCAAAATGCCTGACGCAGAACGTTCGGAATTGGCGGCTCGCATCAAGGCCTACAGGAATTACATATTGGCGTATTCGTCGCTGTTAATTTTAGTAATTCTTGGAATTTCTGCCGCCTCTTTGGCAGGCTGAGCCAGGAAGGATGGCCCCGCGCGGCGGTGAGCCGGCGGGGCTGATCGTGCGTGCAAACCGCCTCAGAACCTGATCGCAAAACTTCCCTTGACCATGTTGCTGGTCTCGGTCGCTGCAAGCTGGCCGGCATAGAAGACGGACAGGGTGGTGTTGGCGGTAAAGGCCATGTCGAGGCCGGCTTCCACCAGCGCCGCATCGGCGGCGATGGGGGCGCCGGAGATGGCGAAGGGCTGGGCGCCGGGGCCGAAGGCGAACAGCGCTTCGGGCGTGGTGTCGCCGAAGGCGTGCTGCCACGCCAGCGTGCCCTTGAAGCTGGTGGCGATGGTGCCGAGCGCCAGAGGGACGCTGATCCGGGCGCCCAGGGTGGAATAGGTCACCCCTTCACTTGTCCCATAGGAAGTCAGCGCGGACGGGCCGCCCGTCTCGGAGAAGTCGTCCAGGTCCACGTTCACGTAGGCCAGTCCCGCGAACGGCTCCAGTCCCACGTTGGCGAAGGAAAGGGCATAGCCCACTTCGCCGAACACCTGGCCCGTGCGGGCGGTGGTGTCGGCGGTGAGCTGGTTGAAGAGGCCGGGGAAGACGACGCTGCGGCTGGCGCTCATGTCCGCCCAGCTATAGGCCCCGCCGAACCTCACGCCGAGCGCCCCGACCGTGCCGCCGCCATAGAGCGCCACATGGGCATTGTCGCTGGAGAAGGAGGAGGAGCGGGCATCCACCTGATAGCTGGAGGCGGAGTATCCCGCCGCAAAGCCCAGCCGCCAGTCGCCCA
>NZ_JBDZDT010000035.1:0-2109 GCF_040049275.1 Aquabacter albus
CCTCCGCGAACGTCATCCCCTCAATGGCCACGAGATGCAGCGCAGTGCGCTGATCTTCCGGCAGCTCAAGGAAGGCGCGGCGGACCTGATCGAGCCGGACCCGAAGATCCTGGATGGGCGCGATGGCATTCTCGTTCAGCTCCGCGGCCCGGCTGATGCGCTCCGCTTCGGCCTTCCGGCGGCGGCGCACATCGATGAACACATTGTGGAGAATGGACAGCATCCAGGCGCGCAGGCTGTGCCCTGCCTTGAAGCTCGCCCTCTTCTCATAGGCGCGCACGAGGGTGTCGTGCACCAGATCCTCGGCATCAGCCTCGTTCCGCGTGAGCACGCGCGCATAGCGCCGAAGAGCGGCGACCTGGAGCAGGACATCGAATTGCGGTTTTCGGACCATCAGTGAGTGTACGAGGCTGCCAACGGGTTTAATCCCACAACCTCAAAGGAAATCGGCGCAGACACGGTCCGCGGGCTACCTTGAGGCTGCGCGGATGGACGATGAGGCGGCCTCGCGCCAGTTAGCTGCCGTGCTTCAAACGCTGCTGGCTCCGGTATGGCGCACTTTCGCCTGATGTATCTATGGCGATGCAAACACCGCGTAAAATCTAAAGCCCGGGACCAAACATAGGGCTCTGCCGTCGCCGGCTACAGAGCTGGCCGACCAGGACGCATTGCGAACTAGAGATCGCTTCGACGTCGCGAGAAGTGCCAGCGGGACTGCTCGCCAGAGATCTCCAGAGCCATCGCCCGGCTTGGCGAATTCCCTCCCGCCTTGGCAGCCAAGTGGCATCTCGTGCTATAATGAGACCTGTTGCCTTTGATGTCCCAGCCCTGCGATCCCAAGCTCGACCACATCGCCGGGCTTCAGCCAGACGGGCTCCGGCTTGATCCCCATTCCAACCCCTGGCGGGGTTCCGGTGGCGATGATGTCGCCGGGAAGCAGGGTCATGTAGCGGCTGCAATAGGACACCAAAGAGCGGACACCGAAGATCATTGTCCGCGTGTTGCCCGATTGCATGCGGGTGCCGTTCACGTCCAGCCACATGTCCAGGTCCTGCGGGTCGGCGACCTCGTCCCTCGTCACGAGCCAGGGGCCGATGGGGCCGAACGTGTCACAGCCCTTTCCTTTGTCCCATTGCGAGGACTGCATCTGGAAGCCGCGCTCCGAGACGTCGTTGATCACGCAATAGCCGGCCACATGATCCAGCGCCTCGCCCTCGGACACGTAGGACGCCCTGCTCCCGATCACGACCCCGAGTTCCACCTCCCAGTCCAGTTTGGTGGAATGGCGCGGCTGCAGGATAGGGTCGTTCGGGCCGGAAATGGCGCTGTTCGCCTTCAGGAAGATGATGGGCTCGCTCGGAACCGCCATGCCCGCCTCCGCGGCATGGTCGGAATAGTTCAGGCCGATGCAGATGAACTTCGAGATGCCGGTATAGGGCACGCCCAGCCGCGGCTCGCCCGAGACCAGCGGCAGCATGGCGACGTCTACAGCCGCGAGACGCGCCAAACCATCGGGCGACAGCAGCGCGGCGTCGATGTCGTTGAACACGCCTGAGAGATCACGCAGTGCGCCGTTGCCATCAAGAAGACCGGGCTTCTCATGTCCGGCGGCACCGAAACGACAGAGCTTCATGGGTCGATTCCATATGTTCAGGATAATGTGGGTTCAGGCGGATCTACCGCCGCTCCGGCTCGAGAGCCGCTCCCGCAGCGCCAGGACCTCTCCGACGACGCCCTTTCTGAAGAGCGAGACGGCGAGGACGAAGATGACGCCCTGGATGACGAGCACCCACTCGCCCAGGGAGGCGAGGTAGTTCTGCATGGTGACGATGATGGCGGCGCCCACCACCGGGCCGAGGATGGTGCCCATGCCGCCCACCAGGGTCATCAGGATCACCTCGCCGGACATCTGCCAGGCGACGTCGGTGAGGGAAGCGAGCTGGAACACGATGGCCTTGGTGGAGCCGGCGAGCCCGGCGAGGGCCGCCGAGAGCACGAAGGCGAGGGTCTTGTATTGGTTCACCCGGTAGCCCAGCGAGATGGCGCGCGGCTCGTTCTCGCGGATCGCTTTCAGCACCTGTCCGAACGGCGAGTGCACCGCCCGGTAGA
>NZ_JBDZDT010000036.1:0-1776 GCF_040049275.1 Aquabacter albus
GCGGTCACAACCGTAGCGACACGGCGCCGAGAATCTTCTCCACGCGCGCGGCGAGGTCGAGGAGCACGCGGTCCTGACCCTCCGGGCCGTCAAGTTCCATGCCGATCGGCAGGTGATGATCATCGAAGCCGATCGGCAGGCTGATCCCTGGCAGACCTGCTGCGCTGGCGGGAATGGTGTTCTTCGCCAGCACCCGGAAATCCACGTCCTGGCCGGCGACAGTGAACTGGGACTGGCGCTCGACCGACGGCGCCGTGCACGGCGTCGTTGGGAAGATCAGCGCGTTGGTGCCGTGCCGGGTGAAGACCTCGCCCATGCGCTGCTTCACGGCCAGCCGATCGACCGCCAGGGAGTGATAGGCCTTTTCGGCCAAATAGCCGGGCGCACCCGGGAGGACGAAATGGTCCCAGGCGTCTTTTACGCCTGCCCGCAGCCCTTTGTGTAGATCTTCGAAGGTAACTGGGATGGCGTGGCGCTCCAGGAATTCTGTCAGAGAGGCCTTTGTCTCCCGGAAGAAGAGGTTCCAGGTGGTTTGAAGGGCCAGCGATTCAAAATCCTCTCCAAGGTCGATCTCGACGATCTCGGCGCCGGCATCCGACAGGCGGAGGAGGGTATTGCGGAACTGCGCCTCAACCTGGGAATCAACCAGGTTCAGGTACTGGCGCGGCGCAAAGGCGAACCGCGTCCCCTTCAGATCGGCCCGGGTCTCCGGCGCGGTCCGGGGCGACCTGGTGACGATCTGGTCGATGAGGGCGCAGTCCTCGGCGTTGCGCGCGAACACCCCAGTCGTATCGAGCGTGTGGGAGATCGGGGCGACCCCTTCGCGCGGCCAGCGCCGGGTGGTGGGCTTGAACCCGACGACGCCGCAAAGAGAGGCGGGAACCCGGATCGAGCCGATCGTATCGCCCCCGAGCGTCGCGGGGACGAGGCGGGCGGCCACTGCCGCGGCTGAACCGCTCGACGACCCGCCCGTGACATAACCACCGGCATGGGGGTTTACGACCTGGCCGTAAGGACCGTTGTCGCCGGTGAGACCATAGGACAATTCGACGAGGTTGTTTTTGCCGAGGACAATCGCGCCCGCCGCCTTGAGCGTCGCCACGGCCTCTGCGTCTTCGGTTGGCCGGAAGTCCTTCAGCGCGCCGACGCCCAGCGTCGTGCGAAGCCCCGCCGTGAGGTAGCTGTCCTTGATCCCCAGGGGAACACCGAGCAACGGCGCGTCTAGGCCTTTGGCGCGGGCCTTGTCGGCTTCGCGCGCGGCCGCGAGCGCACCCGGTTCACCGAGGGTGATGAACGTCCGCAAGTCCTCGTTGCGCCGTGCCTGGTCCAGAAGAGCGGAAACATAGGTCTCGGCGCTCACCTCTCCGGTGCGTATGGCCTTCGCAGCGGCCACCACGCCGAGGTCCGTGAGGTGACTGGCGTCCGACGCTGTAGTCGCTACCGGCCTGGCTGACTGGTCTTGCATGGAAATTCTCCGATCTGATTTTAGATGTCGCGTGACATCTAATTGGATGTCAGCTAACATCTAACTCGTCAAGACCTTTTTGATGGGCCAATCGCAAGGGACGGATCGTTGAGGAAATCGAACAAGGAAGCCGCGGAGACGCGGCGGGCTATCGTCACCACCGCCGCGGATCACATCCGGCGTACCGGTATCGCCGAAGCGAGCCTGTCAGACATCATGGCAGGTGCTGGCCTCACCCATGGCGGCTTCTACAAACACTTCCGAAACCGGGAGCAGCTCATCGCCGAGGCGCTCGTCGCTGCGGGCGAGGC
>NZ_JBDZDT010000037.1:0-1545 GCF_040049275.1 Aquabacter albus
GCCGCCGAGAGCACGAAGGCGAGGGTCTTGTATTGGTTCACCCGGTAGCCCAGCGAGATGGCGCGCGGCTCGTTCTCGCGGATCGCTTTCAGCACCTGTCCGAACGGCGAGTGCACCGCCCGGTAGATGATGGCGAAGCCGATGAGGAAGATGGCCAGCACCACGTAATAGAGGTTGAGGTCCTTGGTGATGTCGATGACGCCGAACACGGCGCGCCGCGGCACCGCCTGGAGCCCGTCCTCGCCGCCGGTGAAGGGGGCCTGGAGGCAGAAGAAGAAGAACATCTGCGCCAGCGCCAGGGTCACCATGGCGAAGTAGATGCCGGCGCGGCGGATGGCGAGCAGTCCGGTGATGAGGCCGAGCAGCGCGGCGAAGGCGGTGCCGGCGAGGATGCCCAGCTCCGGCGTGACGCCCAGGACCTTCACCGTGTGCGCGCAGACATAGCCCGCCCCGCCGAAGAACATGGCATGGCCGAAGGACAAGAGGCCGGCATAGCCCAGCAGCAGGTTGAAGGCGCACGCGAACAGCGCGAAGCACAGCACCTTCATGAGGAATACGGGATAGACCGCCAGCGGCGCGGCGATGAGCACCGCCAGCACCACGATGGCGAGGACGATGCGCAGGCCGGAGATGCCGTCGTGGCGGACTGGGGTGGCTGGAGAAGAGGCCGTGGTCATCAGATCGCCCTTCTCACTTCGCCGTGCCGAACAGGCCGGCGGGCTTCACCATGAGCACGATGGCCATGATGACGAAGATCACGGTGGAGGAAGCCTCGGGATAGAACACCTTGGTGAGGCCCTCCACGAGGCCGAGGCCGAAGCCGGTGACGATGGCGCCGAGGATCGAGCCCATGCCGCCGATCACCACCACGGCGAACACCACGATGATGAGGTTGGAGCCCATGGTGGGGCTCACCTGATAGGCGGGGGCGGCGAGCACCCCGGCGAGCGCGGCGAGGCCCACACCGAAGCCGTAGGTGAGCGTGATCATGCGCGGCACGTCGATGCCGAAGGCCTGGACCAGCTCGGGCCGCTCGGTGGCGGCGCGCAGGTAGGAGCCGAGCTTGGTGCGCTCGATCATGAACCAAGTGCCGAAGCACACGATGAGGGAGGCCACCACCACGAAGCCGCGATAGTTCGGCAGGAACATGAAGCCGAGATTGGTGCCGCCCGGCAGCGGATTGTCATAGGGCAGGCCGGAGGCGCCGTACTGTCGGCGGAACAGGCCCTCGATGATGAGGGCGAGGCCGAAGGTGAGCAGCAGGCCGTAGAGATGGTCGAGCTGGTAGAGCCGGCGCAGCAGGGTGCGTTCGATGATCATGCCGATGATGGCGACGATGATGGGCGAGAGCACCAGCGCGCCCCAGAACGGGATGCCGGCATAATTGAGCAGCATCCAGGCGCCGAACGCGCCCATCATGTACTGCGCGCCGTGGGTGAAGTTGATGACGTTGAGCAGCCCGAAGATCACCGCCAACCCGAGGCTCAGCATGGCATAGAACGAGCCGTTGATGAGGCCCAGCAGAAGCTGGCCGAACAATGCCTG
>NZ_JBDZDT010000038.1:0-1239 GCF_040049275.1 Aquabacter albus
TGGCCTGCTGCCGGTTTCGTGGACACCGAGATAAGGTGTTCAACGGGACTGGAGAGCTGGAATGCAACGACGGAGGTTCAGCCGCGAGTTCAAGCTTGAGGCTGTAAGATTGGTGAAGGACCGGGGCGTTGCCGTTGCGCAGGCTTCCCGCGACCTGGATGTCCACGAGAACGTGCTGCGTAAATGGGTCCGCGAGGCGAAGACGGATCCTCAGCATGCCTTTCCCGGGCAGGGTCAGATGAAGCCCGAGCAACTCGAGATTGACCGGCTGCGCAGGGAAGTGGCCAAGCTGAAGGCGGAGCGCGACATCCTAAAAAAGGCCGCAGCCTTCTTCGCGAGGGAAGCGACATGAGGTTCGCCTTCATCGCGAAGCACCGGAGCACCTGGCCGGTGGCATGGCTATGCGACGCTCTGGACGTCTCGCGGTCGGGCTTTCATGCCTGGCTCAATCGCAGCCCCAGTGCGCATGCCCGGCACGATGACGTGCTCGCGACGGCGATCGACCGGAGCTTCAAGAGCAGTGATCGAACCTATGGCGCACGACGCGTCTGGCACGATGTGCTGGCGGAGGGGTTCTCCTGCGGCCTGCATCGGGTCGAACGGATCATGCGGGAGCATGGGTTGCGGGCACGGCCACGCCGCCGTGGGCTGCCGAAGGATGTCGGCGTGCGGGCCGCCGCGTCGGACAATCTGCTCGACCGCGCCTTCGAGGCCTCGGCCCCGAACCAGAAATGGGTGGCGGACTTCACCTACATCTGGACCGCCGAAGGCTGGCTCTACGTTGCCGCCGTCGTCGACCTGTTCTCCCGGCGTGTCGTCGGCTGGGCAATGAAGGCCGAGATGACGGCGCAGCTCGTCACCGATGCCCTCATCATGGCGATCTGGCGCAGGGGCAAGCCGGATAGTCTACTGCATCACAGCGACCAGGGCAGCCAATATACGAGCGAGCAGTTCCAGCGCCTGATGGCTGACTACGGCATCACCTGTTCGATGAGCCGGTCGGGCAACGTCTGGGACAATGCTGCGATGGAGAGCTTCTTCTCGTCGCTGAAAACCGAGCGGACAGCCCGCAAGGTCTACAGGACGAGGGATGACGCGAGAGCGGATGTGTTCGACTACATCGAGCGCTTCTACAATCGCCGACGCAGGCACTCGACGCTAGGCTATCTGAGCCCGATCGAGTTCGAGGAGCGAGCTAAATTAGCTTAACCTGGTGTCCACAAAACCGGCGGCAGGCCA
>NZ_JBDZDT010000039.1:0-1039 GCF_040049275.1 Aquabacter albus
AACAGGCCGGAGAGGAAGCCGCCACCGCCGGCCGGGCGGCGCTCCAGCTCCTCGATGCGGCGCTGGGCCTCCTGGAGCGCGTATTCCTGCACGACTATGGTCTGCGCCATGAAGTAGGGCGCCGCCGGTTGGCGGGAGACCCGGTCGCGGATGAAGCCTTCCGCCTCTGTGTCGCGGGGGCCGGCCTGCTGCTCCACCTGGGCAAGGCGTCCGAACAGGCCCTCGATGGCCTGGCGATCCTGCGTGTCCATTGTCAAATCTCCGATGTGTGAGAGGTCACTCTTGCCGCTGGCCGGTGAGGTTCAGCAGCAGCTGGAAGATGTTGATGAAGTTGAGGTAGAGCGAGAAGGCGCCGAACACCGCCAGCTTCTGCTGGGTGTCCCCGCCGAGATTGTCGGCATACTGTTCCTTGATGGACTGCGTGTCCCAGGCGGTCAGGCCGACAAAGACCAGGATGCCCGCCACCGAAACTACGAACTGCAGCATGCTGGAGCCGAGGAAGATGTTCACGACGCTCGCGATCATCACGCCGATCAGGCCCATGATGAGGAACGAGCCGAACCGCGAGAGGTCGCGCTTCGTGGTGTAGCCGTAGAGGCTTGTGGAGCCGAACATGGCGGCGGCGATGAAGAAGGTGCGGGCGATGCTGGTGCCCATGAACACCAGGAAGATGGAGGCCATGGAAAGGCCCATCACCGCGCAGAACGCCCAGAACAGCGCCTGCGCGCCCGAGGCCGACATGGACTGCATGCGGAACGAGAAGAACAGCACGAAGGCCAGCGGCGCCAGCATCACCACCCATTTCAGCGGTGTGGAGAAGATGGGCACATAGAGCGCCGGCGTGGTGCCCACCACGAAGGCGACAATGCCCGTGAGGACGAGCCCGAAGCCCATGTAATTGTAGATGCGCAGCATGTGCCGGCGCAGGCCCTCATCGAATTCCGCCCGGCTGACGCCGGCGGCGGGGCTGCCCCAGTCATAGCCGTAATTTGGCGTGTTCATGGTGGTTTATCTCCTTCGATGGCGTCAGTAGAGGGAG